>NZ_CP180210.1:1894815-2526420 GCF_047556435.1 Alteromonas sp. H39 | reverse complement strand
TATTGTTGTTGATTGGGCTGGGAACTCGCCTCGTTACCGTGCCCCTGATGATAACAATGCTGGTTGCCATGGTCACGGTGCATGCCCAGCACGGGTGGCTGGCTATCGCCGATGCCTCCAGCTGGTTTGCCGATGGCACGGTTTACTTCGATGGGTCGGTACTCGCGGCGCCCGAGAAACTGGCTGCGGCAAATGCTCTGCTGGAAAAGCATGGTGATATACAGTGGCTGACCAGCTCAGGTAAATTTGTGATCCTGAACAACGGTGTAGAATTTGCTGCAACCTATTTCATTATGCTGGCGGTACTGCTGTTTTACGGCGGTGGGCGTTTTGTTAGTGCAGACGACGTTTTAGCTCGCTTTCTGGCAAAAAAAACAGAGTAAATTTGCCTTGTTGGTTCTGGTCTTTTTGAGCACCTGTGCGTAGGATAAACCACATTATTACCAAACCTGCAGGACAAGGAGATTGTTTGTGGATGCGTTGTCATTGTTATTAAACCGGGCTTCCCAGCCGCGCCTGAAAGCCCCTGCACCAGACGGTGAAGCATTAGAGAACATTATGCAGGCTGCGCTTCGCGCGCCTGATCATGCCTGCCTGACGCCGTGGCGATTTATCGTTTGTCAGGACAAGGGGCTGTTGAAACTGGGCGCTATTTTTGAGCAGTCAGCTATCGATAATGATAAGTCCGAAAAAGAGATTGAGCGTGCGCCACAGCTAACCCAGCGAGCGCCGATGATCATTGTGGCCATTGCCAAGTATACAGAGCACGAAAAAGTTCCCAGAGTTGAGCAAATTGCTTCTGCATCCTGCGCTGTGATGGCAATGCAAATGGCAGCAGTGGCACAAGGGTTTAATGGCATATGGCGCACCGGCAGTTATGCACAGTGCGATACGGTGCGGGACGCGCTGAATGTGGCAGAAGAGGATGAAATCGTTGGTTTTCTTTATTTAGGAACGCCGGCTATTGAGGGGGCGAGCAAGCCGAAACGTGACTCCAATGCGTTTTTCGAGCACTGGTCATAGGGGAGGGGAACCTGACACGTTGCCAAGTGAAGATTTTTCTTTTCATGTGGTTTCCCGCTATAAGCCAACACCGCGTAGACAAAGAAAAAGGCGCCGTCAGGCGCCTTTTTAGTGATACCAGTCTAACTAATCGACATTCACAATTTTCAGTGCGTTTGTTGCACCTACTTTTTCCATTTCATCGCCGTACGTCATAATGACGCTGTCGCCGGATTTCACCAGCCCATGCGCTTTCAATGCATTCATTACGTCGTGTTTTAACTGGCCCGGTTCGCTGTTGCGCGAGTCGAAGTACACCGGTTTCACACCACGAAACAGCGCCATAGAGTTTAAGGTATGTTCATGGCGCGATAACGCAATGATAGGAAGTGACGTAGTAATACGGGACATCAGTTTCGGTGTATTGCCACTTTCTGTCAGACCAACAATCGCGCGGATGCTGGGCAGGTGGTTGGCTGCGTAAACAGCGGAAAGGGCCACCGTCTCGCTGACTGAGGAAAAAATATCGTCCATGCGATGCTTGGAGAGTTTGATGCTAGGGTGCGTTTCGGCTCCTTCGCATACCCGCGCCATTGCCATTACCGTTTCTACCGGGTAATTACCTGCCGCCGTTTCTGCACTTAGCATTACCGCATCGGTACCATCCAGTACGGCGTTAGCTACGTCCATCACTTCCGCCCGGGTCGGCATCGGACTGTCAATCATCGACTCCATCATCTGGGTTGCTGTAATCACAACTTTATTAAGCTGACGAGAACGGGAAATCAGTTTCTTCTGAACGCCAACCAACTCGGCATCGCCAATTTCTACCCCCAGATCGCCGCGAGCTACCATGACAGCGTCGGACGCACTAATGATATCGTCGATGGCTTCGTCTGTTGCCACTGCCTCTGCACGTTCGACCTTAGCGCAAATCATGGCGTCACAACCTGCCGCCTGTGCCAGTTCGCGGGCATAATTTAAGTCTGCGCCACTGCGGGGAAAGGATACCGCCAGGTAGTCAACGCCAATTTTGGCTGCGGTCTTTATGTCTTCTTTGTCTTTTTCTGTTAACGCTTCCGCTGAAAGGCCGCCACCCTGACGATTGATCCCTTTGTTATTTGATAACTTACCGGGAACAGTCACTTTGGTATGTACCTGACGGCCTTTTACCGCGGTTACTTCAAGCTGAATACGGCCGTCGTCAAGCAGCAGAATATCACCAGCGTCGACATCATCCGGAAGGGCTTTATAATCAATACCTACCGCATCTGCATTACCATCTTCTTTGCCCATTTCAGCGTCAAGAATAAAACTGGCGCCTTCCTTGAGTATCACTGAACCGTCTTTGAATCTGGCAACCCGGATTTTCGGTCCCTGTAGATCGCCCAGAATCGCAACGTACTTTCCTAAGTTCTTGGCCGCTTCGCGCACACGCTTAGCGCGTTCAATGTGATCTTCAGCCTGGCCGTGAGAGAAGTTCATACGTACCACGTTGGCACCGGCCTTTATTATTGCCTGGATTTTTTCCAGCGAGTCCGTGGCTGGGCCTAACGTGGCAAGGATTTTCGTTCTTCTGGTCATAATAATTCGCAGTCTCTTGGTCGTTTAGGTGATTGAATCAGAGATATTATTTTTGCATGTCTGTCTCATGCTGTAATCTCTTTTCGTAATTTTATTACAAAATACTAGTAGAATCTGACAGAAATGTGAATGTTTGGGAATAAAATGTTAACTGCGCTTACCAGTATAGGCGTTATGCGCTGAGTTTGCAGGTATAAAAAAACGCCACCAGGGTGACGTTTTTTCACAATTTCATTGTGCTATTCGTTGCGCTTTTCATAGCGCGAGCCGCGGAGTGTATCTTTCACCCGCTTTAAATTTTCGCGGAACTTATTACCCCGGCGAAGCGTAAAGCCCGTAGCCAGTACGTCAATTAGCGTTAGTTGCGCGATCCGGCTCGCCATTGGCATGTACATATCCGTATCTTCAGGAACTTCAAGTGACAGCACGTAGCTGCACTCCTGAGCCAGAGGGCTGTCGGCGGAAGTAATACCTACTACGGTCGCATCATTCATGCGCGCAATCTGAGCGATTTCTACCAGGCTTTTGGTGCGGCCGGTGTGAGAAATCAAAACTACCACATCACCATCAGAGCAATTCATGCAGCTCATGCGCTGCATCAGAATATCTTCGAAATAAACTACCGGCACATTGAAACGAAAAAATTTATTCAGTGCATCATGCGCAACAGAGGCAGAAGCGCCGAGGCCAAAGAAGGAAATTTTCTGTGCCTGAGTAAGCAAGTCGACAACCCGGTTCACGGTGTTAACATCTATGGATTGTCTTGCGACTTCCAGCGACGCCATGGTCGATTCAAATATTTTATTCGTATATTCTTCGGGGCCGTCCTGCTCATCGACGTGGCGGTTTACATAAGGCGTACCATTTGCAAGGCTTTGCGCAAGGTGCAGTTTGAAGTCGGGATAGCCTTTGGTGTCCAGACGACGACAAAACCGGTTCACGGTGGGCTCGCTTACATCCGACATTTTTGCCAGTGTTGCTATACTCGAATGGATGGCAGTTTGCGGATTTGACAGAATGACTTCTGCTACTTTGCGCTCTGACTTACTGAATACAGCTTTATTTTGAGTGATTTTTTCTAATATATTCATACGGATATAGCGTTTAGTAGAGTATTATGTGCGCGTTGTTCGGTAGATAGTCTACTGAAAGTGACAGTGGTGACAAGAAAAATGTAATTTTTTGACATTTTTAATTTCGTTTTTTCCCGGTCAGCACTCAAAAATCATCAAAATAAATAAGAAAAATGGCAAAGTTGTAATTTTACTACATTTGGTGTTAACTATGTGCTAACAACCAATCAGTAGCCGTTGCCTGGAACGATTAAAAACCACGTTACTGTTATTATTAAGAAGGTCGACGAATATGGTAGTGGATAACTCCTACGAACCCTGTGATTTTGTGCTGTTTGGCACGATGGGGGATCTCTCACGGCGCAAGCTGTTGCCGTCTCTTTACCAACTCGAAAAAGCGGAGCTCATACACCCCGACACGATGATTATCGGTGTCGCACGTCAGGAAATGACGGTGGATGAATACGTTGACGAAGTGAAAGCCAACATCATCAAGTTTGGCGGTTCCGATCTTTGCGAAGAAACCTGGTCACGACTGAAAGCCCGTTTGGATTATGTCTGCGTTGATATGAAAGACGTCGACAGTTATAAGCAGTTCGACGAGCACGTAGACCCAAGCCGCACCATGGTGTGCTATCTGGCGACGCCTCCTTCAATTTACGGGGACATTTGCCGGGGCCTGCATGGTTGCAAAATTATTGATTCGAGCGTACGTGTCGTGCTGGAGAAACCAATCGGTCACGATTTGGAGTCCTCGAAAATCATCAACAACCAGGTTGCTGAGTTCTTTGACGAGAAACAGATTTATCGTATCGACCATTACCTGGGCAAAGAAACGGTGCTTAATCTGGTAGCGCTGCGCTTCGCTAACTCTATTTTTGCGACGAACTGGGATCACAACTGCATCGACCATGTTCAGATCAGCGTTGCTGAATCGGTAGGTATTGAAGGTCGCTGGGGGTATTTTGACGATGCCGGTCAAATGCGCGACATGGTACAAAATCACTTGCTACAGATTTTGTCTCTGGTTGCAATGGAGCCACCTACAACCCTTGATGCTGACAATATTCGTGATGAGAAGCTCAAAGTGCTCAAAGCACTGCGTCCAATCAATGCCTCTAACGTTAATGATGTGACCGTCCGTGGACAGTATACCTCTGGTTTCGTGAAAGGCGAGGAAGTGCCTGGGTATCTTGAGGAAGAAGATGCCAATACGCAGAGTAAAACGGAGACGTTTGTTGCGATTAAAGCCGAAATTGATAACTGGCGCTGGGCGGGTGTTCCATTTTACCTGAGAACCGGTAAACGTATGCCAACCAAAGTCAGTGAGGTTGTCATTTACTTCAAGCGTCAGCCGCACAATTTGTTTGGCGACAGCTTTAAGAACCTGCCACCGAATAAACTGGTGATTCGATTGCAGCCGGATGAAGGCGTCGAAATAACCGTTATGAACAAAGTGCCTGGGCTAACCAGCTCCGGCTCGATGGATTTACAAAAGTCCAAGCTAAACCTGAGTTTATCTGAAGCCTTTGGTGATGAACGGATCCCTGATGCGTACGAAAAGCTGCTTCTGGAAGTGATGCTGGGCAATCAGGCGTTGTTTGTCCGTCGTGATGAAATTGAACAGGCCTGGAACTGGGTTGATTCAATTCTTGAGGCCTGGAAAAACACGAATGAACCGCCAGAGCCATACCAGGCAGGTACATGGGGGCCGGTAGATTCGATTGGTCTGCTGGCACGAGCTAACCGTAGCTGGTATGAAAGCAAACAGGTGAAAAAGAAATAATGGCATTAACGATTGAATCTTACGATACACCCGATGCACTGACGGAAGCTTTCGCATCGACCCTGACATCGATATTGAAAACTGGTATTCAAACCCGTGGACGGGCTTCTCTGGTCGTCAGTGGCGGACGTACGCCTCTGGCCCTGTTCAAGCTTCTGAGCAATGCTGAGCTGGACTGGAGTAAAGTGGATGTCACGTTGGCTGATGAGCGTTGGGTAAACGAAGACGACGATGCCAGCAACACCCAACTGGTAAAGCAGAATCTGCTTCAAAACAAGGCGGCAGCAGCGCATTTCGTTGAGTTAAAAACCGATCATGCAGATGCTAATGAAGGCATTAACGAAGCCGAGTCTAATATTGCCAGTATGGCACAGCCATTCGATGCACTGATCCTGGGAATGGGGGAGGACGGACACACCGCTTCATTGTTCCCGTGTTCCGAACAGGTGCAGGATGGACTCGACATGAATAGTGGCAGAACCTGTATCGCCGTCACGCCAACCACTGCACCGCACCAGCGTATTTCAATGACACTCCCCACGTTACTGAACAGTCGCAATATTTTTCTGCACTTGACTGGCGAACGTAAGAAGGAGGTGCTGACTGAAGCCCTGGATAATTCCACCGAAGCGCAAAAACCCATCACCGCTGTTATTAACCGTGCACCGGTTACCCTGATGTGGGCGCCATAGGAGATAAATATGAACTCGCAATTAGCTGAAATCACTCAGCGCATCATAGAACGCAGCAAAGAGACGCGTAAAGCGTACCTGGACAAAATTGAAAATGCCCGCCGCGAAGGGCCTCACCGCGGGGTCTTATCCTGCGGCAATCTGGCACACGGCTTTGCAGCCTGTGGCACAGAAGAGAAATCTGATTTACGTTCAATGACAAAGGCCAATGTCGGTATTGTATCGGCATATAACGACATGTTGTCCGCGCATCAGCCCTATGAAACGTATCCTGCACTGATCAAAGAAGCCGTGAAAGAAGTCGGCAGTGTCGCACAGTTCGCGGGCGGCGTGCCGGCAATGTGTGACGGTGTGACGCAAGGTCAGAAAGGCATGGATCTGAGTCTGATGAGCCGTGACGTTATCGCCATGGCGTCAGCTGTTGCGTTATCTCACAACATGTTTGACTCGGCATTGATGCTGGGTATTTGCGACAAAATCGTGCCCGGATTATTAATGGGCGCGTTAAGCTTTGGTCATCTGCCAACCGTTTTTGTTCCGGCAGGTCCAATGCCATCTGGTTTGCCCAACAAAGAGAAGGCCCGCGTGCGTCAGGCGTATGCCGAGGGCAAAGTAGGGCGTGAAGAGCTACTTGAAGCAGAGTCGCAATCGTATCACTCAGCAGGTACCTGTACCTTCTACGGCACAGCAAACTCTAACCAGTTGGTTGTGGAAATGATGGGGCTGCACTTGCCCGGCTCGTCGTTTGTTAACCCGGGTACGCCTCTGCGTGACGCGTTAACCAAAGCCGCTGCGGTACAGGCTACACGACTCACAGACCTTGGCGAGAATTACACGCCTATCGGTCACATCGTTGATGCTAAAGCGCTGGTAAACGGCCTGGTTGGTCTGCTGGCGACCGGTGGTTCAACAAACCACACCATGCACCTGATTGCCGTTGCGCGCTCTGCGGGCTATATCATTAACTGGGACGATTTCTCTGAAATTTCCAACGCCGTGCCGCTGCTAACGCGCATTTATCCTAACGGTTCCGCCGATATTAACCATTTCACTGCCGCTGGCGGTATGGCGCTGCTGATGAAGCAGCTTCTGGATGCCGGATTGCTGCATAATGATGTTACTACCATTTGCGGTAAAGGCCTGGATAACTACACCAAAGAGCCGTTCCTTAATGACGGCGAGCTGGAGTGGCGTGACGGACCGAAAGAATCGCTGGACAAAGAGGTGCTGGCAACAGTCGACACACCGTTTAAGCCAGATGGTGGTCTGAGTGTATTGCAGGGCAACCTTGGCCGTGCCGTAATCAAAACCTCGGCGCTGCGCACACCGCATTGCCACATTAAAGCCCCGGCTGTCGTTTTTGAAGACCAGTTCGAACTTGATGCCGCATTCAAATCTGGTGAGCTGGATAAAGATTGTATTGTAGTCGTTCGCTTCCAGGGACCTTCAGCTATTGGTATGCCAGAGCTGCATCGTCTGACACCACCACTGGGCGTGCTGCAGGATCGCGGCTTTAAAGTTGCCCTGGTAACCGATGGCCGTATGTCTGGCGCGTCAGGTAAAGTGCCCGCAGCCATTCACGTTACCCCTGAAGCCTTCAAGGGAGGATTACTCTGCAAGGTCGAAAACGGTGACATGATCGAGCTGGATACCAAGACAGGTGCACTGACGCTGTTGGTTGACGAAGAAACCCTGAACGCGCGTGAACCGCGTGCTGCGGATATCGCTCATCATCAAATAGGTATGGGGCGTGAAATGTTTGCTGGCATGCGTGCCGTGCTGACAGGTGCTGAAGAAGGCGCTTGCTCGTTGTTTGTAGAGCAGGAGCAGAAGCTATGAGTGCACAGTTCGTTGCTGATGTAGGCGGAACGAATATCCGCCTTGCACGCGTCACCAGCGACGGTGTGAGCGACATAAAAAAATACATGTGCAATGACTTTGCCAGTATTGATTTGGCAATTTTGCAGTATTTTAAGGATATGCCGGCATACACATTTACTCAGGGATGTATCGCTATCGCGTGCCCTGTGTTGGGCGACCAGGTAGTGATGACGAATCACAGCTGGGCATTCTCCCAGCAGGCGCTTCGTCAGCAACTCAAGCTGGACGATCTGTACGTGATTAACGACTTCACCGCCGTGGCACATTCACTTCCGGTGCTAAGCGGTGATCAGGTCGTTCAGATTGGTGAGGGCAATGCCAAAGCCAATGGCAATATTGCTGTGTTCGGCCCTGGCACCGGCCTTGGCGTCGAGCATATCACAATGACAACCTCAGGCTGGCAGACGCTGGACGGCGAGGGCGGTCATACTGACTTCGCTCCAGTCGATGAAACTGACATCGTAATCTGGCGTTATTTGCAGAAACAGTTTGGCCGCGCGTCAGCTGAAGAAGTGATGTCTGGCAGAGGTCTGTTGAACATATATCGTGCGCTGGCTGCACATAACGGGATTGCCGCTGAATTGACAGAGCCTGCTCAGGTTACTGAAAAAGCGGTAGACGGTAGCTGTGACATTTGCGCCGCTACGTTAACTCAGTTTTGCAGGATCATGGGGAGTTTTGCCGGAAATCTGGCGCTGAACATGGCAACGACTGGTGGCGTATTTATCGGCGGCGGTATCGCCAATCGTTTTACGTCGTTCCTGCAACGTAGTGATTTCCGTGCCCGGTTCGAAGCGAAAGGGCAGATGAAACATTACGTCAAAGACATTCCCACTTATTTAATCGCTGAGCCGGATCATGGCCTTCTGGGCGCATCAGCGTATTTACAACAACATATTGCGAGCTGAATTATGACAACAAATTGGAAAATATCTCCAGCCGAGATCTTTGCTGCGGGACCCGTCGTGCCGGTACTGGTTATCAACGACGTCGAGAAAGCGGTACCGCTGGCGAAAGCCCTTATGGCTGGCGGCATTAAAGTGTTGGAAGTCACGCTTCGCACACCGGTCGCTATTGATGTCATAAGTAAAATTGCAAAAGAAGTACCCGATGCATTAATTGGCGCTGGCACGGTAACAAACGCCCAGCAACTTAAAGCGGTAACTGAGGCGGGCGCTAAATTTGCGATCAGCCCGGGCATGACTGCCGATTTGCTGAAAGCGGGTATGGACGGAGATATTCCTCTTATTCCGGGAATTTCTTCCACCTCTGATCTGATGAAAGGGAAAGATGCGGGTTATACCCACATGAAGTTTTTCCCTGCAGAAGCGTCAGGTGGCGTTAAAGCCATTAAATCGATTTCGGGTCCGTTTCCGGATGTGACATTCTGTCCGACTGGTGGCATTGGTCCGGCAAACTATAAAGAATATCTGGCGTTGCCGAACGTGAAATGCGTTGGTGGTTCATGGGTTGCGCCGGATGATGCCATTAATGAAGGCGACTGGGACAGAATTACGCAGCTAGCTAAAGATGCCGTTGATGGGGCCTCAGCCTGATAGGCAGAAGCGTGCCTTGCGTCTTAGCGCAAGGCGCGACGAGTCTAAAAAAAGCCCGGACAATGTTACCGGGCTTTTTTGTGCATGTTATGCCGTAATATTGTAAGAGGGGCCATGTTAAGCGGCTTATTAACGGTGTGCTTTACAACATAACGATGGCGGTAAGAAACTAGTGAGGCAAACCAATTACCGTCTGCGTCATTGTATGGCTATTGCCAGGCTCGATTGTGACCCCTTTCGTACATGCGGTTTCTACACATAGCATATGTGTATATCCGAAGGCATCCATGTCAGACATGGTGGCGGCACCACGCCAAGGATTCCAGATCACCACTGAGTCGTGGCCTTGTGATTGCACCTCGGTGACAGGGCGTTTTTCACTGTTCAGCGTGATGGTATTTATGGGCTCTACATGGATACGATCTGTTTCGCCAGAAAAAGTATAAGGTGAGGGAGTGTCCAGTACAGCCCAGTTTTGCAGCTTATCTTTGTATTTCCCGGTGACGCCTTCGAGGCTGACCTTGTTGATATCAGGTACTGCAAAATAGGAGTGAAGTGCCTGATTAAATGTGAACGGGACAATGCCTGTATTCCTCGTCTCTAGAGAAACCGAAAGGCATTTGCCGAACACCACTATTAGACTGACTTTACAATCATACTCGAACCCGTCTCCCCGGGTGAAAGAGGGGGTGAGTACAACGCGCGTGCCATCATCAGTATCTTCTGAGGATTTGAGTTGCCATACTTGCGAGCGCAAAAAACCGTGAGAAGGCAACTCGCCCTTCTCTTTACCATGGTCGTCACTGAACCACGGCCAGCAAACAGGAATACCGCCGCGAATAGGTCTTTCTCCATTTAAGAAGGCATGGGGACTTAGCCAAAGCCGCTCTTTCCCGTCGTGTTTAGGGATATAGGAAAGTACATGCCCCCCAAACAAACTGATGCGTCCGGACGCCAACGGGTTATCAATATCCAGAAACGTTATTCCCTGTGATTCATTCACGGTAACGCTGCTCGCGATGGTCATAGCTACTCCCTGCAAAATACGATTTTAATGACAAATACGGAGCAAATGACAGTTTCGCTCTGTGTGGCGGAGAATTAAATTCATCAGCGCAATGTGGTGCTAATTGTGCACTGAAATAAAAAAAGGTGCGATAAAAAAATCGCACCTTTTTAAGTATTTAGCTAAGTTTATGCTGAGCTGTATCAGCTTATTCAGAAATGTGAGCTACCAGGTCCAGTACCTTATTGGAATAACCCCACTCGTTATCGTACCAGGATACCAGTTTCACGAAGGTATCGGTCAGTGCAATACCGGCAGTAGCATCAAAAATAGACGTATTAGCATTGCCGATAAAGTCATTCGATACTACCGCGTCTTCGGTGTAGGCCATAATGCCTTTTAATTCACCTTCAGATGCGGCTTTCATCGCTGCACAGATATCATCATACGACGTCGGTTTTTCCAGGTTAACGGTTAAATCGACGACAGACACGTTAGGGGTTGGTACGCGAAACGCCATGCCGGTCAGCTTGCCGTTAAGTGCAGGAATTACTTTACCTACCGCTTTTGCAGCCCCAGTTGATGATGGAATAATATTTTGTCCTGCGCCACGGCCACCACGCCAGTCTTTCATTGATGGGCCGTCTACGGTTTTCTGTGTTGCTGTCGTGGCGTGTACCGTTGTCATCAGGCCATCTTTGATACCAAACTTGTCATTCAGTACTTTAGCCAGAGGTGCCAGACAGTTAGTAGTACATGACGCATTCGAAACGATAGTTTCACCATTGTAGCTGTCGTGGTTTACACCCATAACAAACATTGGCGTGTCGTCTTTGGATGGTGCTGACATCACCACTTTTTTGGCTCCGGCTTCCAGGTGTTTGGCTGCCGTTTCTTTTGTCAGGAATAAACCGGTAGATTCAACGACCACATCCACATCGACCTCTGACCATTTCAGGTCGGCCGGATTTTTCTCAGATGTAATACGGATCTTCTTACCATTTACAATCAGCTGATCGTTATCTACTTTTATTTCACCATCGAATAAACCGTGAGTAGAGTCATACTTCAATAAGTAGGCGATGTAATCCGTATCCAGCAGGTCGTTGATTGCAACCACTTCAATATCGTTGCGTGTTTCTGCCGCACGCATTACCAGACGGCCGATGCGACCGAAGCCATTGATACCGATGCGTATTGTCATGACGTACCTCGATTGTTTTGTAAAAAATGAAAATAAATTACGTAAAGTATGGATCAGAATGGCATAATTGGCAAAAGAAAAAGCAAATAATGTTGCAAAATTACAAACATATTCTAATGCAAACGTATTCAGTTTCGTTACGCGCCAACTTCAACAATAATGTTAAAAATTTGTACGTTGGCCATCAGACCCCGTTGGGTTCCATGAGCGACAACTTTAAAACAGGAATAACAACACTATGACGAAAAACGTTCTGCAGACATTGGTAGAAATGCGGGGCATTGAGAGCCAATACGTCGATGCCTGGGGCAAACCCGCTACCATCGCAGAGTCGAGCAAAGTGAAGCTGCTTAACACACTGGGCTACGATACCTCCAGTGAAGAAGTCATCCAGCAACAGCTTTCTGAAGAAGCCAGAAAAGTCTGGTTATCCCCGTTGAACCCGGTACAGGTAAATCGTGAGAACGATAACATTCAGTTAACAGTTCGACTGCCAATTGACCTGGTTAATGATGATTACGCATTTATTGTGACAACGGATTCCAATGAACAGTTCAGCCACACGTTCACACCAGTAGATGAAGAACTGACGCAGGCAGCGCAGGTAGACGATGTCGAGTTTCAGGAGTATGTCATCGCGTTTCCCCATGCGCTGCCACTGGGATACCACACATTGCGACTGGAAGCAGACGGCGATGAACTCGCGACGATGCGACTCATCGTTGCTCCCGAGCGTTGCTATACACCTGAAGAGATTAAACAGGGTAAAAAGATTTGGGGGTTGAGTGTCCAGCTATATTGCGTACGTAGTGAAGCGAACTGGGGCATTGGCGACTTTTCTGACCTGACTCGCCTTATTCATAAAGCGTCGGATGTGGGGGCGGATTTTATTGGTTTGAACCCAATTCACGCGCTGTATCCGGCGAATCCGGATGCTTGCTCACCTTATGGGCCCTCATCCCGCCGCTGGCTAAACTACCTGTATATCGATGTGACCAAAATTGAAGGTTACGAAGAGCCGTCAGTACAGAGTATTGTTAACAGCGAGTCGTTTAACGCACAGTTAGAACATGTTCGTAACGTTGACTATGTCGATTACGACGGTGTGTCAGCGTTAAAGCTAGAGGCGCTCAGAGCCGTATTCGATATATACAACGACAAGTACCTTACTAAAAATACGAAGCAGAACCGCGCATTTAAAGCCTTTGTCGAAGAGGGGGGAGAAAGCCTTGATATGCTGGCTGTGTATGATGCCCTGCAAGCGTCACTCAAAGAGAGCGGAAAAGAATTCTGGGGTTGGCCGGTATTTCCTGAAAACCTGAAAAATTATCAGGACCCAGAAGTCGGCAAGTTTAAGAAAGCGAATAAGAAACTGATTAAGTTTTATCTGTTCCTGCAGTGGATGGCTGCCGAACAAATGAAACTGGCCAGTGACGCGGCTGAACAAGCCGGGATGACGATTGGAGTTTACCGTGACCTTGCCGTGGGTGTTAGCGAGGGCAGCGCCGAGATCTGGGGTAATAAAGATTTGTATTGCACTGGCGCCAGCGTTGGCGCGCCACCAGATATTCTGGGGCCACTCGGTCAAAACTGGGGGCTGCCGCCGATGGATCCGAAAAAGCTGTACGAGCAGCAGTATCAGCCAATTATCGACTTGTTTTCTGCCAATATGGCCTCGTCAGGGGCATTGCGTATTGACCACGTTATGGCGCTGCTCAGATTGTGGTGGGTGGTGAAAGGGGACCATGCCCGAGACGGCGGATATGTCTATTATCCGGTAGATGATCTGCTGGGCATACTGGCTCTGGAAAGCCATCGACATCAAAGTCTGGTAATTGGTGAAGACCTGGGTACTGTTCCTGAAGAAATTCGTGCAAAACTGGCTGATAATGGCGTGTACTCCTATCGCGTATTCTTTTTTGAGCAGGCTGAGGACGGCGGTTTCTTCTCGCCATCCCATTACCCTGAACAGTCCATGTCGACGCTGACTACACACGATATGCCGACGTTGATTGGCTACTGGCATTGTCTGGACCTTGAGTTGGGCAAAGAACTCGGACTGTATCCTACAGAGGAGATTCTGAGTACGTTGTACCAAGACCGCCATGAAAACAAGCAGGAAATTCTAAATACCTTGCATGGCCATCATTCTGTTGATGACAGCGTGGGTCACGATGTGAATTATACCGGTATGACGCAGGCGCTGAATTACGGCATGCAGGTGCATATGGCAGGGGGCTCCAGTGCCTTACTGAGTCTGCAGTTAGAAGACTGGTTGCAGATGGATAAGCCGGTGAATGTACCTGGCACGTTCAATGAGTATCCGAACTGGCGTCGAAAACTCAGCCAAAATCTTGAGGCGATTTTCGCCAACCGTGATATTGTCGAACTAGCAGGATCACTGTCGCAGGCGAGAAAAAAGGCCAGTACCGGTTAATTTTTCCTATTGACTGACCTACGCTATATACAGAAACGTAAAGCCCGTGATCCCACGGGCTTTTTATAGGAGTTATACATGCAGATTGAGCAGCAACTTGCATGGGCAAAATGTCCCCACCCGTTCTCAATTCTTGGCCCTCAACAGCAGGGAAAAAATAAGGTGGTGACAGCCTGGCTACCCGGCGCGACAGAGGTAAAGGCCGCAATCGTTGGAAGTCGCAAAAAACCGATATCACTGGTTCGCCAGAATGACAGCGACTTATTCAGTGCTGCGGTGCCACTGAAAGATGACGAACGCTATACACTGCATGTAACAAGAGGCAACGACACCTATAAAGTTCTGGATCCGTACCAGTTTACTCAGGACGCCTACCATGCGGTCCATTTTATTGATCACCAGCCAGCGAATTTATACCGACAGGCGGGGGCACAGCCAATAACCATCTCTGATGGCAAAGGCGAGGTGCATGCTATTCGGTTTGCAGTGTATGCACCCAACGCCAGCGCGGTATCACTAATTGGTGATTTCAATGGCTGGGACGGGCGCAGTCACCCCATGCAGAAAACGGAACTGGGTTATTGGGTGCTGGTTATCCCCGGATTGCAGCAAGGTGAGAGGTATAAGTACCAAATTAAAGACAGTGCGGGCAATGATTTGCCACACAAAGCTGACCCGGTTGGCTTTCACGCTGAACAATATCCCTCGCATGCATCAAGAGTTTATTACCACGACAACTATCAGTGGAATGATAATGACTGGATGGAAGCGCGCAAAAAAGACAAATACCGTTCTGCAATGTGTATCTATGAGGTGCACCTAGGGTCCTGGAAACGTCCGGGGGAGGAAAGCTCAGCGCGCTACCTCAGTTACCGGGAACTGGCAGATGATTTGATCAGTTATGTCAAAGAAATGGGCTATACCCACCTGGAGCTGTTACCTGTCTCTGAATTTCCATTCGATGGATCGTGGGGGTATCAGCCGGTCGGCCTGTTTGCGCCAACCAGCCGCTTTGGCACGCCTGACGACTTTAAGTACTTTGTCGATACTGCTCATCAGGCTGGTATTGGTGTCATTATTGATTGGGTGCCTGCGCATTTTCCTGAAGACGGTCACGGTCTGGCAAGGTTTGACGGTAGTCATGTCTACGAGTATGAGGATCCTCGCCGTGGCTGGCATCCGGATTGGAATTCCTGTATTTACGATTTTGGGAAAGGGGCGGTGCGACAGTTCCTGGTTGCTAACGCACTTTACTGGCTGGACAAATTTCACATCGATGGTCTGCGCGTCGATGCCGTGGCCTCTATGTTGTATCTGGACTATTCTCGAAATGACGGCGAATGGATCCCGAATGTTGATGGCGGCAATGAAAACTATGAAGCCATCAGTTTATTACGCTGGATGAACGAGGAAGTATATAAGCACTTCCCCCACGCAATGACCATCGCCGAAGAGTCGACATCGTTTCCAAAAGTCTCGCGGCCCGTTTTCGACGGCGGACTTGGCTTTGGATTCAAGTGGAACATGGGCTGGATGCATGATTCTTTGCATTTCATCAGTAAGGATCCCGCCTATCGCCGCTATCATCATGGTGATATTACGTTCTCCATGGTTTACGCGTTCGATGAAAACTTCGTGTTGCCAATTTCTCATGATGAAGTGGTGCATGGCAAAGGCAGCCTGATTGGCAAAATGCCGGGTGACGAATGGCAGCAGGCGGCTAACATGCGCTGTTATGCGGCATTTATGTACGGGCATCCGGGTAAAAAGCTAAATTTTATGGGCAACGAGCTGGGACAGAGCTGCGAGTGGAATCATGATACTGGCCTTGATTGGGGGCTACTGGAATTTGATAAGCACAAGGGGATCCAACACCTGTACCGCACACTAAATCAGACCTATCGAGCGTTACCGGCACTTCATGAGCTGGATAACCAACCCGAGGGGTTTGCCTGGGTAGATCATGAAAATGCCGGACAAAGCGTGCTGTCGTTCGTGCGTTTTTCTGCAGACAGAAAGCAAAAGGTGTATATCATCAGCAACTTCACGCCCGTTCCGCGTCCGCAGTTCAGGTTAGGCGTTCAGGATGCAGGCGATTATAAAGTTGCATTGAATACCGACAGTCAGGTATTTTGGGGTAGTGAATATCCCATTAACAGCGTGATGCATGCAGATGACCAGCCATGGAACCATCAGCCGCACTCTATCGAAGTATCTCTTCCACCTCTGGCCACGCTGTTTATAACCTTTGAACAGGAGTAAGTGTGGACGCAAAAGTCGACACATCAGCGCTTTCAGTGGTTACCACGGGGCAACCTGTACCATTAGGTGCTACGGTAACCGAGAAAGGGTGTAACTTTGCGGTGTACAGTCCGGATGCCCGGGCTGTGCTGCTTTGTCTTTACCATAATGATACGGAAGAGCCATTAAGTGAAGTTCTGTTGCCTGGTAAAAGCGGCGATGTATGGCATGGATTCGTACCTGACATAACACACGGTCAATTATACGGATATCGTGTTGACAGGGGAGATGGACAACTTCATAGCGCACCTACCGACAAGCTGCTTATTGACCCTTACGCGAAGAAGCTCAGCCGCCCCATGCACTGGAACGCCAGGCAATACGCCAATGACTCGCATTTTATGGTGGCGAAAAGTGTTGTGGTAGATGCGCATCGCTACTCGGCTCCCTCTGCACTCAGACCCTCAATAGCCCCGCATAAGCGAGTTATTTACGAAACACACGTGAAAGGGCTCACAAAGCTGCATCCAGATGTACCAGAATCAGAGCAGGGGAAATACCTTGGTGCCTGTCATCCGGAAGTGCTTAACCATCTGGTGGCACTTGGCGTTACCACTGTCCAGTTCATGCCTTTGGCCAGCTTCATGCCTGAGCCTTATATCACCGAAAAGGGCCTGACAAATTACTGGGGTTATAATCCGGTAAACTTTTTTGCGCCAGAACCCCGCTATGGGATCCGCGACGCGCTTGCTGAAATCAGGCACATGGTAGATTGCTATCACAGAGCAGGGCTGGAGGTGATTGTTGATGTTGTCTTCAATCATACTGCGGAAGGCGGGAAAGGGGGGCCGATTCTGTCTTTCAAAGGGTTCAGCCCATATCAATCCTATTTACTTGAGCAGTCCGCTGACGGCGAGCTGGTATATTCTAACCACTCTGGATGTGGCAATACGATTCATACCGCACAGGCGAATATGACGGCGCTGGTCATGGATGCGTTACGTCACTGGGTGCAAGTGATTGGTGTAGACGGTTTTCGTTTTGATCTTGCCGTCTGCCTGGGACGGGATCCCCAGCAGTATCGCAAAAACGCGGGATTATTACGGGCTATCTCACAAGATCCGGTGTTAAAAGATGTCGTCCTGATTGCCGAGCCCTGGGATATCGGGCCGGGCGGCTACCAGGTGGGTAACTTTCCGACCTCCTGGCTGGAAGTGAATGATCAGTACCGGGACACCGTACGTGCATTCTGGCGTGGCGATGAAGGTCTCGCTGCTGACTTTGCAACCCGCTTGATGGGCTCAAAAGACATCTTTCATAAGGGCCAGCGTCACATTAACACCTCAGTCAATCATGTGACCTATCACGACGGCTTTACCCTGCACGACCTGGTGAGCTATTCAGAGCGCCATAATCAGGCGAACGGAGAAGATAATCGCGATGGACACGGCCATAACCTCTCTGCAAATTACGGGCATGAAGGGGAAACTCAAGAGCAGAATATCCTGTCGCTGCGTGAACGGCAAAAACGAAACCTGTTCGCGACCCTGCTATTTTCTCAGGGGACGCCGCATATTTTAGGTGGCGATGAGCTTAGCAAAACGCAACAGGGAAACAACAATGCATATTGTCAGGACAATGCGCTTAACTGGTACGACTGGAACCTCAACAAGCGTAAGCAGGATTTTCTTACTTTTTGCCGGCATGTAATTACATTACGACAAAGCAGTGAGCTGCTTAGCCGTATGAACCTTGAGGATGACCGTTTTTACAACGGTTACAACGTCGCAGCGATTAACTGGTACAAACCCGATGGTACCGACAAAGCATCCGAGGATTGGCAGGCCGCGCATAACAAAGCCTTCGGTGTCGAAATACGGGGCTGTAACGACGGTGAACATGATCAGGAACATTGGTTTTTGTGCGTCAATGCCAGTGATAACGATGTCAGATTTAATTTGCCGGCGCTTTCCGTGCGCGGTGGCTGGACGTTGCACCTGGATACCCGATATGGGTCGGTGGGTGAGCAACCCGCAATTTGTATACAGCGAGTATTTTTGCAGGCGGGACGCAGTATGGCATTGTTCAGTTACAATCAACAGGCACGCTGACGGAAAATCAGCCATCAGGCAAGGTGGCGCTGTTACCAGCGATGTTGTTTACAGCAAGTTTATCGAATTCTTCAAAAACACGGTCGGGAAGTCTGTTCATATCTCCAGCGGATGGTATGATGCGCACCCATCTGAAACGTGAGGATTATCCTATGCAAAATGATGGTGTAACAGCACAGGCGGACACGCTTTGTGACATTGGTTTTATTGGTTTGGGAGTAATGGGAAGCAACCTGACAATGAACCTGGCAGATCACGGCTATCGCGTTGCCTGTTTTGATCTGGACCAACACAAAGTAGATGCGATTCTGCAAAAAGATGCAGATGAGCGTCACAGTGACGCTGCCCCCCGTGTTGAAGGGTGTAGTTCCTACACCGAATTACTCAGTAAGCTTAAGACACCACATTTAATTATCCTTTCAGTACCTGCCGGAGATCCGGTAGACCACGTTTGTAATCACCTGATTGATGCCGGCATACATGCCGACGACATTGTTGTCGATACCGGCAATAGCCTGTGGACTGATTCCGTAACCCGCGAAGAGCACTACAAAGGTAAATTTATCTTTTTCTCTACTGCGGTGTCTGGTGGTGAAGTTGGCGCGCGTTTCGGCCCGTCTCTTATGCCATCCGGTAATCCGTATGCCTGGACTCGTCTTGAGCCGGTACTTACTGCTATAGCCGCTAAAGTGGATCCTGAAACCGGTAAGCCAATTGAGTCATTTACGCCCGGTAAGCCGGTAACCGAAGGTGAATCCTGCGCCACCTATATTGGTCCGGTAGGTGCCGGTCACTATGTCAAAATGGTGCACAACGGTATTGAATATGCCGACATGCAGTTAATCTGCGAAACCTATCATATGATGCGCGAAGCACTGCATATGTCAGCCGCCGAGATTGCTGCAGTATTTCGTCAGTGGAATGAGGGCAAGCTTAACAGCTACCTGATGGAAATCAGTGCGGAAGTGCTTGAACAGATGGATCCGGAAACTAACGTGCCGCTGGTGGACGTAATTCTGGATAAAGCAGGCCAGAAGGGGACGGGCTTGTGGACCGCGGTTAGTGCGCTTCAGGTTGGCAGCCCTGCCCAAACGATTACCTCTGCGGTATTTGCCCGAAGCCTGTCATCGTTAAAAGACGAACGGATGGCAGCCAGCCAGACGCTGTCAGGCCCGGAAGCGTTATCGCTATCCGATGAAGAGAAACTCTCTGTGGTGAATAAGCTGGAGCAGGCACTATATTGTTCAAAAATCTGCGCCTATGCACAGGGCTTCCAGCTAATGGCAATTGCAGCCAAAGAGCATGGCTGGTCGCTGGACTTTGGTGAAATTGCCAAAATCTGGCGGGCGGGGTGTATTATTCGCGCTGTATTCCTGCAGTCCATCGCGAAAGCCTATGAGAATAACGAGGAGCTGTCTAATTTGTTAATGGACCCGTTTTTCTCTGACCAGATTGCGCAATTCCAGTCCGACTGGCGCGAGTCGATTGCCAAAGCGACACTGGCAGGCGTACCGTGTCCGGCGATGATGTCCGCACTGAGCTATTATGATAGCTACCGCACCGCAGTGTTACCTGCCAACCTGTTGCAGGGGCAGCGTGATTACTTTGGTGCACATACGTATCAACGTGTCGATAAACCTGCAGGTAAAAAGTATCACCTGAACTGGAGTGATCCAGCCAGACCTCAGGTGGCTATCAAGAAGTAGTTTGCAGTAGCTGAGGAAGCCTGAAAATGAGTGAAAAGTGGCGTGAAATCTTATCAGATGAAGAGTACCGTGTGACTCGTGAAGCTGCTACGGAGAGGCCTTTTACCGGTGTTTTGCTCGATGAGAGTCGCAGTGGCACCTATGTGTGTAAATGCTGCGGTGCACCGCTTTTCCCCTCAGATACAAAGTTTGATGCTGGCTGCGGGTGGCCATCGTTTTTTAAGCAACTTGATGATGAAAATGTTGGGTACCGGGAAGATTTGACGCATGGCATGCGCCGCGTAGAGATATTTTGTAAATCCTGTGATGCGCATTTAGGTCATGTGTTTCCTGACGGTCCTGAGCCGACTGGGCAGCGATACTGTGTGAATTCACTGTCAATGACCTTCAAGTCGGACAGCAATGATGTGGTGCCCGGCTAGCGGGCCTCACGTAGCAGTTTTCATCAAGCTGGCCCTGAGGGTTATAGATCCTCGTCGCGCCTTTACCGAACTCTTCCATTTCCCTGCACTACTATCAATGTTCTGCCCGCTGATTGCTGGCGCGCGGTTGCCGGGGTATAAGGCATTTATTTCACGTTGTCCGCCATATCAGTCGCCATACCGTTGCGCCGATTATGAAGTGCTTTGCGCACAAAATTTCTCACAACGTCTTGCATTCCTGCACACCTGAAGTATGTTTAGTTTGTAGTTACTTTTTCAGACAATCGTGATGATTAAAATTACCCGGTTTCATACTGTGCCTGCCAATGGAGTGATGCTTACCCATGCTGCCGGACACTGGACGACCCGCGAAGTAGGGGAGTTCGTTAATGTATACAGAAGTAATGTTGACAGGCTCAGAACCACGAAGTGGGGGGATTTGATTGTTCTGCATCAGGGGCTTGAGATGTCGGAAGGCGTGTCAGAATTATTGAAACCAGAGATTGTTCGTGCCAGTCAGGTCGGCTTACGGGCAGTCGCCATTGTAAATTTGTCGGATAATCCACTTATTAATACTCAGTCTCACCTTTTCAGAATTTATCAGGATCTTGGAATTACTGTGTGCTTATTTGCTGCCTTTGAGCCGGCATGTGAATGGCTGGAGGCTCACGGTTTTATTTATGCAGCGAATTGCCAGGAAGGCAGTATGGATTTGTTTTCGCAAACTGAACTAATGGATAAAAAACAACCAGCTTTGTGAAGTCAGCGTAATATTCTGGCCACAAATACTGGGTATCACGAAAAACTTCGCCTGTTTTTACTGAAAGTTGCTTTCAAAATTGTTGTGTCAGAGACGATAAAGTCCCAGAGACTGTGCATCAAACTCACCGCTGTCGAGCGCCGATGTAATATCGTCAGTTACCTCATTTAATACTTTCACAGGCAGTTCGAATTGTTGTGCGATAGCTTGTTGCTGGGACGTGTTCACGTTGTCATTGTAGTTAGCAAGCACGCCTGACCACACATAAGCCATACGGTAATTTTCTTTTTCCATACCGATGGTGACTAACGTGGCATAAATTTCTTCATCGACATCTTCACTGTTCTGATAAAGCGATAGTGCTTTGTATAGCGTATTTACAGTCGCATCGAGATCGTCTTTTACCTGTATGGAAGCCAGGTTAATCAGCAACTCAGGATCTGTAACCTGACCGGTGCGGCTATAATGCATGAAGCGCTGCAGTGCGTCCTCATGACCATAGCGAGACCACTGATAATAAGAAAGGTAAGGGTCAGAAGACTGACGGGTCTCTCTGGACAAACGATCGATTTCCTTTCTCGCGGTTAATACCCCTTTCAGGCGTGTGGCTTCTTTATCCCGAAATTTTTTGTGCTCAATATGCGCGGCTTTTTCAATACAGGACAGGTAATCCTCAAATTTCAACAGCAAGTTGTATTTATGGCCGTCAGTTGCCTCATTCTGGTGATAGTAGCGATCACGAATAATCTCTGCTTTTTCGTAGCGGCATTGATGATCTTGGTTGAGGTCGGTACAAAAAGCTCCCTGTTCCTGACAAATTTCCGATATTGTCGGTTCAAACATATCAGAACAGGCGCTAAGGCCAGTGACACACAGTAGTAAAATGACGCTGGCTGAGATTGTGGAAAAATTACTAAACAAACCACCAAAATTACCACTTCCTTTGGCTTTTTTGAAAATTTTCAACAATTTGGTGTTCCCTCAACGTTTAATTAAAATAGCGTTCGTCGCCGTCAGACGAATAATTTCACTTCAGTGTACCCTATAATATCCCGTCTTGACGTGCTTAGTCCCACAATTTTATCTGATGAAGGCAAAAGCATGAATCAACAGTTTGAACAGGAACTACAAAGCAGTTGGCAGGAGCGTCAGGAATACGCGGAAATGATGTTGCCGCTGATTGGCAAGCTTTATCGAAATCACGCCGTTGAAATTTCTGTCTATGGCCGCCCACTTCTTAATGCCAGCGCTATTGACGTGATTAAGGCTCACCGTAAGGTTCGCCTTCATGAGGGTATCAAGCTACGTTTACGTGAGAGCTACCCAATCCTGCACGCGTTAAGTTCGATGAAACTAGCCCCTTCACAGATTGATATCGGAAAACTGGCGTTTGATTTTAATTACGGTGCTGCCGTTGATCAGGAAGATTTGCATGCGTATCTGCATGAAAAACTCACAGATGTGGTTGATAAAGACGACGATCAACAACCTCAGGATGTGGTGCTGTATGGTTTTGGTCGGATTGGCCGATTGTTAGCTCGGTTATTAATCGAGCGTCAGGGCAAGAATAACAAGCTACGACTGCGCGCTATTGTGGTTCGTGGTGGTCGCGATGGCGATCTGGAAAAACGTGCAAGCCTGTTGCGTCGTGATTCGGTGCACGGCCCGTTCAATGGCAGTATTACTGTGGATCTTGAGCGAAATGCATTAAAAGCAAATGGCTCTTATATTCAGGTTATTTACGCTAACAGCCCGGATGAAGTGGATTACACGCAGTATGGAATCAACAATGCCATTGTTGTGGATAATACGGGTATCTGGCGCGACCGTGATGGTCTGGGATTACACCTGAAAGCCAAAGGTACAGCGAAAGCGATCCTGACTGCGCCTGGTAAAGGCGACATCAAAAATATCGTTCACGGTGTGAATAATAACGATATTTTACCGGAAGATACGATTTTGTCAGCCGCCAGCTGTACCACCAATGCTATCACGCCGGTATTGAAGGCGTTAGATGAAGAATACGGTATTGAAAACGGGCACGTTGAAACCGTTCACTCGTACACCAATGATCAAAACCTGATTGATAACTATCACAAAGCAGAGCGACGCGGCCGCAGCGCACCGCTGAATATGGTTATCACTGAAACCGGTGCAGCGAAAGCCGTGGCTAAGGCGTACCCGCAGCTTGCTGGCAAGTTAACGGGTAACGCTATCCGCGTACCCACGCCGAACGTGTCTCTGGCGATACTGAACCTGAATCTGAAAAAAGACACCGATAAAGTCGCAGTGAACGAATTCTTGCGAGATACTGCGCTGTTCTCGAATCTGCAGCATCAGATAGACTACACGGCGAGCAAAGAAATCGTATCCACCGACCTGGTTGGCTCGCGCGCGGCATCGGTTGTCGATTCACAAGCCACAATCGTGTCAGACAACCGTCTGACGCTGTATGTGTGGTATGACAATGAATTTGGTTATAGTTGTCAGGTAATGCGCTGTATCCGCGATATGGCTGGACTTAGCTTCCCTACATTACCTGTGTAGCAATGGCATCGTGATAATAACAAGCCGGCGAGGTAGACCCTTCGCCGGTTTTTTTATATCTTGTGACAGCTGCAACCTGACTAACAGGTTATGCAGCGAGACGGACAGCAATTGCCAACTGCCGGTGTAATGCGTGGTGCGTGCGACAAGGGAGAGACGTTGCCTTCCAACGCTTAACACAACTTATGAGAAAAGCTGTGTCGGGTAAACGCGTATTTTGCAGGATAGGGAATGCTGCCGTTGTTTTTTGCATATTCGTTGCTGACAAATATACCGAAAGCCGCAGGTGCGCAGTATGGCGCTGCGAAATCGCCTTATGTGCGATCAATCATCAATAACTATAACGAGCCAGGGTATCTGTGAAAGAGCCACATTTTGTTGCCAGAAAGTCACCTCGCTGGGCGCGATGGATTAGAGATGGCAGTATTTTGCTACTTATCTTTATCGCCATCTCTGCATGGCAGAATCGTAATTTACTCAGCGAGGGGGAGTCTGTTGCTGAGGAAAATACGGTACTTGTAAGCCTTGATGGTGAAAAGTACATCATGAAACCCGATGGACAAAAGCCTACGGTGGTCTACTTTTTTGCACCCTGGTGTCATATTTGTAAAGCAAGTATTGGTAATCTGGAATACGTAGACAGCTCTCGCTTTCACGTGCTTCGAATTGCGCTTGATTACGAATCTGCCGAGCAGGTCAGGGCGTTTGTGGACGATGTCGGTATCGACGCGCCGGTGTATCTAGGCAGTACCGAACTCCAGTCGAAATACAAGATTACCGGGTTTCCTACCTATTATCTGTTAAACGAAGATTACGCTGTCGTTGACAGGACGATGGGTTACAGTTCTGCAGCCGGACTCAAAGTCAGAACCTGGCTGGCAGACTAACATCCGCTGTCGTTGCGGCAGGACATTGGAAAAATACGGGTAACGAATACCGGTGACCAATCGGCGCCATGTCGGGGTGTAAACACATTTCAGTATAAAGCGTCACCAACTACCGGGCATACAATGGTATTTTCCGGGGTGTCTGTGCTAAATTAGCCCAAAATAATAAGGACCCGACAGAATATGCATATCTCTAGTCAATTTGACAGTGGGAATATCCACGTTGTTAAGGCTGACGATGCCTCCGATATCGTTCTTACCATTCCCAAAGACAATCAATCTGATTTTTACCAATGGTTTCACTTTCGTCTGATTGGTGACACCTTTGAAACACACCGCATCACCATAGCCGAGCTGGCAAAGTCAGCGTACCCTGATGGCTGGAAAGGGTATAATGTGTTGGCCTCATACGACCGTGAGAACTGGTTTAGGGTGCCCAGTGAGTTTGATGGCGATAACCTGTCATTTTCACTCACGCTGGAACAGCCGAGCGTGTACTTAGCGTATTTCATCCCTTACAGCTATGAACGTCACCTCGATTTAATCCACAGTGCGCAGATGTCACTGTTGTGTGAACATCGCTTTCTCGGCCTGACACTGGACGGTCGTGATATGTCGATGCTGGTGATTGGGGAAGAAGAGCCGGAGAAAAAGAAAGTCTGGATCACAGCCCGACAGCATCCCGGCGAATCTATGGCAGAGTGGTGTGCCGAAGGAATCATATCCCGTCTTCTTGATGAACAGGATGGCGTAGGACGCCAACTGCTGGATAAAGCGGTGTTTTACATTGTTCCGAACATGAACCCTGACGGTTCTGCTCGCGGCCACCTGCGCACAAACGCAGTCGGTACAAACCTCAACCGCGAATGGGCAGAGCCAACCGCTCTGAAAAGTCCTGAGGTTCTGTATGTGATGAACGCCATGGCAGAAACCGGTGTTGATATGTATCTGGACCTGCATGGCGATGAAGCGTTGCCATACAATTTTGTCGCAGGTAGCGAGGGGATCCCGGCTTATGATGCTCGTATGGAGTCGCTCGAGAACAAATTTAAAACGGCGCTGTTAACCGCAACACCAGAGTTTCAGGATACCTTTGGCTATGAAAAAGACAAGCCAGGGGAAGCGAATCTGACAGTGGCGTCGAACGCGGTTGGCCAGAAGTTTGCGTGCCTGGCTTACACCGTGGAAATGCCATTTAAAGATAATGATAACCTGCCAGACAACGTATTTGGCTGGTCCGTTCAACGTTGCCAGCAATTTGGCGAAGACTTGCTGGTTGCCGTGAGAGCGGTGGTTGACGATTTACGATAAACACTCATACATAACAAAAATAGAATAAGGGGAACTCAGGTTGGAAGGGTTATATAATTTTCTGGTGGGGCTGGATGGCCTGCTGGGGGGCGCGGACTGGTTTCCGTTCGTGCTGCTCGGCGTGGGTTTATTTTTCACAATTTATCTCAAGTTTCCGCAAATCCGTTTTTTCAAACATGCATGGATGGTGGTGACCGGTAAGTTCGATAATGACACTGATCCGGGCGATACTACCCATTTCCGTGCACTTACCACTGCACTCTCAGGTACAGTAGGCACAGGTAACATTAGTGGCGTAGCGTTTGCCATCTTTTTGGGCGGGCCTGCAGCGCTGTTCTGGATGTGGGCTACTGCGTTTCTTGGTATGACAACCAAGTTTGTGGAAGTTACGTTGTCCCACAAATATCGTGTAAAAACGGAAGATGGGACGATGGCGGGCGGACCCATGTACTACATGGACCGTCGTCTGAATATGAAGTGGCTGGCAGTGGCTTTTGCGATTGCTACCGTAATCAGCTCGTTTGGTACCGGAAACCTGCCACAAAGTAATGGTATTGCACAAAGTATTGAGGCCACATTTGGCTTTGAACCCTGGGTGGTAGGAAGCGTATTAGGCATTTTGCTGGCGCTGGTTATCCTCGGTGGTATTCAGCGCATTGCAGCCTTTACTGCGAAAGTGGTGCCGTTGATGGCGGTCATCTACCTTATCGGCGCAATGGCTGTTATTTTTGCTAATCTGGAAAACATCGGCCCGTCGTTTGTCGCGGTAGTCAGTGACGCTTTCACAGGTTCTGCTGCAGCGGGCGGCTTCTTGGGGGCCTCACTGGCGTATGCGTTTAACCGTGGGGTAAACCGGGGCTTGTTTTCTAACGAAGCGGGTCAGGGGTCTGCGCCTATTGCGCATGCTGCGGCGAAAACCAAAGAGCCGGCTTCAGAAGGCATGGTGTCCTTACTTGAGCCGTTCATTGATACGATTATCATCTGTACCATTACTGGTTTGGTGATCCTGTCTTC
This sequence comes from Alteromonas sp. H39, assembly GCF_047556435.1. Lineage (GTDB taxonomy): Bacteria > Pseudomonadota > Gammaproteobacteria > Enterobacterales > Alteromonadaceae > Alteromonas. Next base: position 2,499,200 of record NZ_CP180210.1, on the reverse strand, counting down.
CGGCGTGTGGAAAGAGAAACATGAGAACACATTTGACCGTTCAGACATGTACTTTGTTGCCGGTCAGTATGACGACAGTGATCAGGCCGACGTCAACAAACTGTACGGGTATCTGAATGACATCGAAGGAAACGTCGTTCAGCCTTACAGCGGCTCTATCACCGTGGTAAACGGCACGGCTGTCAGCAGTGGCTTTACCTTGTTAAATGCACGTTCGGTTGCCGAAGATGTGACCTATTCCGTAGGGTCGGAAGATTTATTTACCGGCACACTGGAAATCAAAGATGGTAAACCGGTAAAAGATAATCTGGAAGTCAGCGGCAAATCGCTGGTCCACTCTGCAGCATTAACGACCATCGCATTCACTCGTGGTTTCTTTGGTGACTTTGGGCAGTATATTGTGTCGGTTGGTTTGATGTTATTTGCCTTTTCAACCGCCATCGCCTGGTCTTACTACGGTGACCGTGCAATGACCTATTTGTTAGGGCCACGTTCCGTGATGCCATACCGGGTTATTTACGTCGCAGGTTTTGTGTGGGCAGCCTTTTCCGATACGACCCTGGTGTGGGCACTTTCTGCTGTTGCTATTGTCGTAATGACATTACCAAACCTCTTCGGCATTGTTATGCTGAGCCGGGAAATGAAAGAAACGGTGAATGACTACTGGAAACGCGTACAAAAATAACCGTTAGCTGATAAACTGCGTGTCGATGCAAATGTGGTAGCCGTTAGGTTTGCGTCGTCACGCTTTTTCTTTACCCCGTACGTGATCCAAACAGTAAACTTTGCTGTTTGTTAACAAATACCATCGCTGCCCTGGTGATTATGTTTGAACTGCAAAAGACAGGAGCACTACATGGCATTAACGACTTGTCCCTCGTGTAATAAAAAGACTTCAGATAAAGCCGATGCCTGCCCACATTGTGGCTTTGCTATTGGTAATGCTTCCTCTGAAGATATTGAGCGAAAACAAAGCCTGGTGAGATTCCAGAAACTACAAAGTATTCAAAATCAGTCATTGATCGCGATGCTGATTTTTGTTGCTGGGTTTGGTTTTATGTACTGGGGCGGCGCACGGCCCGGCGATATGCAACACAACATTGCAATTCTGGCGTCGATTATTGGCTTCGTCTGGTATGTAGTTAACCGTGTAAGAATACTGATCATTAAACGATTTAAATCATGAATTTAGAAGCAATACTTGCAGCAATGACTCCTGAGGTATATGCACGTCTTCGCCAGGCTGTTGAGACAGGAAAGTGGCCTGATGGTACGTCTTTAAGCGAAGAGCAAAAGGCGAACACGATGCATGCTGTCATGTTGTATCAGGCGAAAATTGAGCGCTCTACGGAGCATATGACAATTAACGCTGACGGTGAGATAGTGCATAAGCGTAAACAGGACTTTAAAAAAGAACTGGCAGACTCCCAGCATGCGGAGCATACAATAGCGCGGTTTAAACAGGATGATATTTAGTCGACTATTTACTCCGGCTTACAAAAGTCCGGAGCCGGTGAAACGTAAAGAGGCTATTAAAGCACTTAACACCGAAAAGCCAGAAGAGAAATCTGTCCTGCACGAGCTGGCATTTAACGACGCGGATCCGGACGTGAGCCTTGCGGCCCTGGAGAAACTGGACTCGTTTGCACTGTGGCAAAAAATGTCGCAAATCGCTGCTGTTGATAGAATTAAACGTGTCGCTATGCAACATGTGGAGCATGCGCTGTTCAGTGATGATCAGACGACTCTGACTGATACCGCACGTAAAGCTTATCTGCTGGAGTCTGCCGGTAGCGAATTGATTGTTCGTACCGTAGAGGCGCGACCAGATTTGCTTCATGATGTAGCGTTTACGGTTAGCTTGGCTGACCGAATGGCCAGACCTGCTTTTACCCAGCGCCTGTTGCTCAACGCTCGCGATCCTGAGTTAACAGAACGCCTGCTACAAGACACACAGGATACGGATTTACTACAGCGACTTAGCCGTAAATTTGAAGACTCTGCGTGCCTTGAAGTGGTCAATCGGCGGCTTGCGTCTTTGCGTGAAGCCCAAGAAAAGCCGGTACAACTTGAGAAGTCACTGACGCTCATCCTCTCCAAACTACAGGCATTAACGGACAAGTCCGATTTTGCGCTCATCAAGGAGGCGAGCACCAGTTTACGCGATGAGTATGAGCGAGGCTGGCGCGAACATCAATGCCTGACTGAGGTTCTTCAGCAGTCATTTAAAGAAAAATATCAGCGCATCAGTCACCAGGTTGACAGGCATCTTGAAAATATCCGCCCGCAGTGGGAGGCCCAACAGGCCGCCATTGCTGAACAGCAGCAAATCTCTGAAGCCCAGGCGTTGCTGAAGACCGCAACCTCTTCGGTAAATACGTTATACGAAAACCGGTTGTGTGAAGCTACGTTAAAAGATGTAGAGCGCGTTAGCCATGACGTCAGGGTGCTGGAAGAGAAAGCGGAAGCGTTGCAGCAACGTATTGGCGACACCCCAAATATTAAGCGGTTGCTTTCGGCTCAAAAAGAACTCACTGATAAACTCGACGCATTTTCAGCGCAGCAGCAATTAGCGTGTAAAGCAATGTCGATACTTGAAGAACTTGAAAAAATGTGTTCTGAAAGCGCTGATGGCAACACAACGGATACCTTTAAGGCGCTGTCTGCAAAATGGCGCGAGTTAAGCAGCCATCTCATCCATGTCCCTGCCGACTGGAAAGCACGCTGGCGTGAGAGTCAGCGCTTGGTGAAAGCGCAGGAGAATGAAGAACGAGCGCAGGTCGATCAGCGTATTAAGCAGTGCCGTAAACATATAAATGCAGTGATCAATTTAATTGATAAAGGTCGCTTTCGCGCAGCGATGGGGCGCTTCCAGAAACTGGATGAGCAGTATCAACAGCTCTCAGACAAAGAGCAGGCTACGCTATCACGGCGTTTTGAGCAGGTAAGGCAGGATGTTGAGCGTCTTGAAGGCTGGCAAAGCTATCTGGCCGCGCCACGTCGGCCTGCACTCATTGAGGAAGCAAGAGCATTAGCTGTATCTGAACCTGATAATATTGCACAGAGAGCCGAAGCTATTCGCTATCTCAGAAAGCAGTGGCAAAGTCTGAATGTGCCTGGTGCCGACGATCAGGAAGAGCAGGTTACATTCGATACCTTATTAGAGCAGGCATTTGTACCCTGTAGAGAACATTATGCGCAGCTTGAAGAGCAGCGTGAACAGGCGACGGCAGAACGTGCCGGGTTGGTTAGAGCTGCAGAAAATCTGGATGTCACTACAGCCCCTGCCAGTTTGAATCAGGAGTTGGACAAGTTAAAACAACAATGGCGACAGAGCGGGCAGGTTGATCAAAAAACGTATGAGCGGCTGAAACTGGCATTTGAGACGGCATTGAAGTCGGCACAAGACGCCATTGCCAACTGGCATCAGGAGAATCGCCAGAAAAAGCAGGAACTGGTAGAAAAAGCGCGAGTGTTGTCTGCCAGTGACGATGTGTTTGACGCTGCCGAGCAGGCACAAGCGCTGCAAAAACAGTGGAAAACAATAGAACATGCTGGCCGACGTTATGAAACACGTTTATGGCAGGCTTTCAAAGACGCTAACGATAACGTATTTGCAAAGCTCAAAACCGCCAGAGCACAGCAACGACATGACGACGATGCAGAACTAAATGCCTTTTTAACTCAGGCTGATGACGTGCGTCGGCAACTGCGTGCAGATAGCCTCGGTCACGGTTCACAGGCACTTGACGAACTGCAAGCAGCCGCAGAGACATTACCTCGAAGTGCAAAGGGGCAGGCTGAGAAAACCCTTAGTGGATTGCGTAAGGCGTTGCAGAGTGAGCAACAAAAACTCGTTAAAAATCGCAGCCGTAAGCGTTATCAGCTGCTATCTGATGCTATAAGTGAGTTAACAGAAAAACCACCATCCATGCTGAGTGATGAGGTGATCGGTGAGCTGGACAAACCCTGGCAGGATGCCTTGCGTAGTTCAGAGGCAGCAACGCGAGACCGACAGTGGTTAACAACTGCACTTGAGGTTATCCTCGATTTACCTTCACCGCAGGCAGATACCGAGCTTCGTAAGACAGTGCAACTTGCCTTGCTTACAGCAAAGCTGGAGCGCGGAGAATCCTGGGAGCAAGATGATTTGTTTGCGCAGTGGTTGTCTCATGGCCAAGTGAGCCAGCAAGAGCTGTCGCTAATTCCAAGAATTAATCAGTGCGTGGATACTCTTATCGCTGGCGGGAGAGGGTAAGCTGATATGGAAAATAGTGTTGAATATGTGTTTCCGTCAGAGAGCCAGGCATATCGGTTTCTTAATACAGTGAAGCATTTTGATGCAGAAGAATTAAAAGTAAAGTATGGGCGTAGCGATCGTTTTGTCGCTGTCAGATACCGCTATGCATTAGGGGAGTTTGATGCAACGCTGTCCAGGCTTGATGATTTGGCCAGGGAACTTGAAGGAGAAGAAGCGGCCTGAGTTTATCGGAACTTAAAATTGACGAGCGATAACTGGTTTGCTAGACACTGGCTCGCACAATGTGATTACGGCGCCGGTTAAGCCTTGGTGACTCTGTCGCGCCCTTGTTTTTTAGAGCGGTATAACGCACTGTCAGCTCGCCGGAATACGTCAGCAAAACTTTCATCAGCTTGACGCGTAGCCACTCCCAGGCTGGTTGTCAGTGCAAAGCCCAGATCAAGCTGCTTAATTTTCTTGTGAAGTCGCTCACTGATCTGTGCGGCTTCCTCATCTGCTGTATCTGGTAGCAATACCACAAACTCATCACCACCAAATCGCGCGAGCATGTCAGTCGGCCTCAGCTGCTGATTCGCTGCCAGACAAAGCTGCTTGAGCGCATCATCTCCGGCCTGGTGGCCATATGTATCGTTAATCTGTTTAAATTCATCGACGTCTATGATTATCAGGGATACCGGAAAGTCATACTGTTGCGCCTGCATAAAAACGCGATCGGCGTGATGATGCAGGTGTTCACGTGAAGCCGCAGAGGTCAGTGCATCCGTGCTGATGCGCCTTTTTAATTCGAAATTGTCCGCCACTAATTTCGGAAGTGCAACGCCGAATAACGCATTACTGGCAATCACAATAATTGCGAACTGGTAGACCATGATAAATTCGTCAAGCCCAAGTGCGGCGACCATAAAAGCAATTAAGAAGCTGCTGGTAGCCAGGCTGATAGCGTTAATAAAGGGGCTCTCCGTACAAGCAATCCACATATGGGCAATCGCCAGAAAGAAAATGGCAAAGGCGCTCTCCTGAGTCCCTAAACCATAGGCGAGGAGGGTAGAGCTCAATATGATCACCAGATTAACCAGTAGTTTCCAAACCACACTACCACTGTATTTGGCAGTATCGCTGTACAAATAAATCTTCAGTGAGAAGCGTGAGTCAGGGTACACGTATCGCAGCGCGGAGAGAAATACCGGCGTCATAACAACCACACCAGCTAAGTCACCAATCCAGAATGGGAACCAGGTATGACGGATATCACTGGCAGGCATCATACCAGTACTGCTTAGTGCGACCATAACCGCAATGGTTGCCAGTACGGAGCAAACCAGGGCGCTGAGCAAAAAGCTTAAAATAATAACCGGGAGCCGCCCTTTAAATTGGTTGGCTATAAAGCGAATCGCAGCGCAGCCGAGGTAATACGGAAGCAGGTGAGCAATCGAAAAAGCGAGCCCAGCGATCAGGGTTTGCGTGAAGGACAATTCCAGTTGATAGAAGTTTGTCGTCCAGAAGGTGATTGCTACGGCAGCAACCGTCAGGGGAAGTAGCGCAGCAGCACCTGCCAGTAGCAGGGCGGCATAAGTTAGTCCTGCAGCGGGAAACCATACACTGGCATGCGCCTCAAGTTCACCAAGACGCCCTAGCTGAAAGACCAGCAGCCAGAGTAGGCAGACTACCAGGCCCTGGCTCCACACAGAGGCGCTTAACATCCTGACCGATTTTCCCAGTGCGGTAAGCTCGCGTGCTGATTCCACTTCTACTTTACCCAGTACCTGCTAACAGCGTAAATTTAGTTTGCCATGAATGTGTGTTTCTTGCACGTTTAATGCTGCATTAACAGGAGATGCTTAACTCGTATCCTGCGTACTTTCTCATGTTAATCACACGATCGCCGTCCAGTAACCAATACTGGCCCTTAATTCCCTTTAGTATTCCCTCAAACTCGGGGTTTTTGTCCAGATTGATAGATTTTATCTTATCCGGATATTGCGCCACCGGGTAATGGATAGACAAAGGCTCGGCATTTACCTCAGAGATGGCCTGCAGCCCTTTTTCCTGCCTGAGAGCGTCAAGATCGTCTTTGATAGCATGCAAGATTTCATCACGCTTTGCCATGAGGTCTGCGCTGTCTGGCTCTCCTTTGAGCATCGTACGCCAGTTTGTTTTGTCAGCAATATGCTGCTTGCACAGCGTTTCTACCTCACCGCTAGTTAAGCGATCTTTGACCCGAAGAATCACCAGAGCCTGTGTTGCCCCCTGATCCATCCAGCGCGAAGATACGGTATCGGTTACATGCCTTGTAATGCCCACTTTCAGCGTACCGGTATTGGCAAGATAAACAAAGTGATCGGTAAGGCAATGTGCCTCTCCCCATTCAGGTTCACGGCACGTGCCCTCATGATAATGACACTGCTCAGGTTTGATAATACAGCTATCGCATTGGGCAAGCGTTATAAGGCAGCGATAACAATATCCCTGGTTAAAACTTTTTTTGGTTTTGTTGTTGCAGTGAACACAGTAAATATTGCCGGTATGACTGACTGCAATCTTTTCACCAATTAAGTCATTCATTGCTATCACATCATCCGCAACCGGCAGTTGATAAAAAACCTGATTCTGTTGTTTTGCCGATACACGCATCTTACGAATAGTGCCGGTGTGGGTCGTTGTCATGATTTACTCACTTAATTCACCGCGCAAATTAGCAACCAGTAATTGCTTTCTTTGCGCGAAGGACAAGGGTTTACTAAGAAGGTAATGCAGTTTTGCCAGTGCCGCTTCCGGCGTCATATCACTGCCGGAAAGAACGCCCGCTTCAAGCAGGCCGTGGCCAGTGGCATAACCGCCCATATTAACTCTGCCGCGCAGGCACTGGGTGCAATTTAATACGGGGATTTCCCGTTCGCGTGCGTAGTCTAACTGCTCCAGAAGTGCAGGGGTCTGAGGCGCATTTCCCACCCCATAACTGAGCAGGATTAGGGCATTAACCGGTTGCTGCAGGGTATTTTTCAATACCGCCGGCGAGATGCCCGGATAAAGGCTGACAAGTCCGATTGGCTGTGCTTTTACACCTGAAACAGACAGTGGCTTGGTTGAGGGTTTCGCCAGTTCTCCAGCTTTCAGGCGTATGTTAATGCCAGCTTCCAACAACGGCGGAAAGTTTGGGGATTCAAACGCATTGAACCCATCGGCATCGACTTTCCGGCTTCGATTACCACGTAGGAGACGGTTATTAAAAAACAGACCCACTTCAGCTATGGGGTAATTGGCCGCTATATACAACGCGTTCAAGAGATTGACTTGTCCGTCTGAACGTAATTCGGCAAGCGGTATCTGAGACCCGGTGACGATGACGGGTTTACTCAGGTCTTCCAGCATAAAGCTAAGCGCCGAGGCGGTGTATGCCATGGTATCGGTGCCGTGCAAAATGATAAAACCATCGTAGGTGTCATAATTTTCAGCAATGTCATCAGCAATTTGTTGCCAATGGGTTGGATCCATGTCTGAAGAGTCGATCAGATTGCTATATTCACGAAGGGTAAAGGCTGGCATTTCCGGACGGTGAAACTCAGGCATTGATGCCAGTGTATCGTTCAGGAAGCCTGCGGCAGGCACATAGCCCTGAGCAGAGGGTTTCATCCCAATTGTGCCACCGGTATAGGCTATGTAGATGTGTTTGCGCATGGTTATCTGCCGTACTTTTTGGCGCCATTGTATCAGGCCGTCGCGTGATGTCATCCATTCGCGTAAAAACCCTTGCATAAGCGAGAACAGCATGAAAACAATATCTTTATGAACATTCACCCTGAACCGGATATTGCTGAAACTTATGCGTATCTGTAAGCGTGAGAGTGGTGTGAGTTGATATAACAATGACAAAAACGAGATGAATTCTATGAAACTGCTGAAAAACATGACGCTGGCTACAACATTATTCGGACTGATATTGGTGAGCAGTTTGCCTGCTGTCGGCGAACAGAATGACGTGTTGTCGCTTAGAGAGCGAGCACAGCTCAGAGATACCATTGTAAACGACAGATTGACTACCATGTTACCGGCACTGATGCGTCGACAGGGCATTGATATGTGGATATTGATTGCCCGGGAATACAACGAGGATCCGGTTTTAAAAACTATGTTGCCTTCAGCGTGGGAGTCAGCACGCCGCCGCACCATGTTAGTTATTTTTGATGACGAAGTCCGTAACCGCACCGAATATCTGGCTGTAGCCAGATATAATGTCGGAGAGGTGTTTGAAAAAGCGTGGGATCCGGAAGAGCAGCCCGATCAATACGAAGCGCTGGCAGGGTTAATTAAACAAAGAAACCCTGAAAAAATTGGTATCAATCAGTCGTTACACTTTGGATTGGCAGATGGTCTTACACACACTGAATATACACTCTTAACGGCAGCGTTGGATACTTCACTGCGCTCGCGGCTGGTTAGTGCAGAGTATTTATCCGTTGCCTGGCTGGAAACCCGTACACCGAAGGAAATGGAAATTTATCCGACACTGGTAGCAAAAGGGCACGAGTTAATTGCCCGTGCTTTTTCTAACGAGGTCGTCACACCTGGCACAACAACGACAAAAGACATTGAATGGTGGCTAAAAGAACAGTCGCAGGCACTCAAGATGGACAACTGGTTTCACCCCAGCGTGTCTTTGCAGCGCCCGAACGCCTCAAAGGAAAACGATTTCAGTAGTAAAAGCGCAAGCACCGTAATCAGGCCGGGCGATTTACTGCATGTCGATTTTGGACTCACGTACCTGGGACTGAACTCTGATCAGCAGCAACATGCTTATGTGTTAAAGCCGGGAGAGACGCAGGCGCCTGCATCGCTGCGCGATGCGCTGGAGTCGGGTAATCGTCTTCAGGATATCCTCATGAGTCACTTCAAGCTTGGCAGAACGGGGAATGACATTCTGGCGATGTCAAGAAAGCAAGCAATAGAGGAAGGCATAGTACCTACTATCTATACGCATCCGATTGGCACGCACGGACATGCAGCAGGCACGACCATTGGAATGTGGGATTCTCAGTCAGGTGTTCCGGTGGATGGTGACTATCCGATGCAAAAAAATACTGCGTACTCCATTGAATTAAATGCCGCTGTCCCGGTACCTGACTGGGGAGGTGATATTCGTATTATGCTCGAAGAACAGGCTTTCTTTGACGGTGAGCGGGTGCAATATATGGACGGTAGACAGACGCATCTCCACCTTATTCAGTCTGAGTGAGAATGATATGCGCGAAGGGGCCTGGCAGCATGGAGTGCCCCCAAGAGCGCTAACAGCCATTTATGGAATGCGTGTCGAGCAACTTCATTCTTGGGAATTAGGCTTTTTCATCAGGACAAGAGACACAACGGATTGCTTGCGCCTGTTGCCTTTTTTATTGCTGTTGCTGAATAATGCGCTGTGAGCGCATTTGTCAGGAATCCTATGAATACTAACGATTTAGTAGTTACTCGCTCTCTTTTTTTCGGCATACTAGTAAAAAATAACGACAAAAGATTTACGTGGCGAAGTCAGATAAACAAGGATCATTAGTATGTGTGGGACCCGGTATGACGCTGGGTGCGCACATTACTCAGCGTTGTCGAAAGCTAATTGAAAATGCAGACGTTGTATTTACCAGCTGTCATCCAATCATGGAAGCATGGATAGCGCAGATGAATAAGGATGTCAGATCTTTACAGGGGCTGTATGCTGAAAACAAAGACAGGCGAATTACCTATCGCGAAATGCTGGATGCGATTATGCAGGAAGTTCGCAAAGAAAAGCAGGTAGTTGGTGCTTTCTACGGGCATCCTGGTGTTTTTGCCCGGGTGCCGCACCAGGCGGTAAAACAGTCACGCGCGGAAGGTTTTCGAGCCAGAATGGAGCCGGGTATTTCTGCGGAAGACTGCTTGTATGCTGACATGGGAATTGATCCCGGTGATTACGGGTGTCAGCATTATGAAGCGAGTCAGGTTGTTTTTTATGAGCGTCGGCTGGATCCCTCAGCCTACCTTGTTCTTTGGCAAATTGCGCTGGCTGGCGATATCAGTATTTCCAAACGCCTGAGTTCAGCAGAGGAGAGGAAGGTACTGATTCGCATTCTTAGCGAGCACTATCCGCTTACACACCGCGTCGCGCTTTATGAGTGTCCGACATTGATCACCGACAGAGTAAGGATTGACTGGATAAGGCTGGGCGACTTACCTGGGGCTGATTTGACGCCGGTAACAACGCTGGTGGTTCCGCCTGCAGTAAAAATGAAAGAAGCCAGGAATATAAAAGAAGAAATTATTGCGCTGAACCAGCAAGCTGTTGCGTCAGTGCAGCATTCGTACAGCGCTTTCCAAGGAGAACAAAAATGACCAGCAATACACTGGAATTATTAGACAAGCTGGGGCAAGAGGCATCATCAGCTGACGAAATATCACTTACCGATGAACAACGCCGTCAGATTGCGTCGTTAAAAGACGCTGCAGCAGAAATAAATGCGTCTATGACGATCAGTGAGCCGCACGATCCGAACGAACCGGTTCCTGAGCCAGATGATGAACCAGAGAAGCCGTCAATTGCTTAAGAACGTTGTATTGGTAGCGGCAACGCTGAGTTGCCTGTTCAGTTTCCCGTCAAGCGCAGAAAATGCGACATTGGATGAGATTGACGCAATGCGAATGTCTGATCCAAGCACTGCCAAAGCGCGTCTATCCACAGTGGAATACGAGAGGCTCAGCGATGAAGAAAAGCTGCATTATCGCTATCTTGACTCCTACTTTTTTGCCTTTAGCCATGGCCTTCCTGAGTCACTGGCTCGTTTCGATGATTTGTTGGATGATGCGATTGGCAGCCACGTTGAAGACAGACTGATGGTGACAATGCTGAGTCTGTCCGCATATTCCGGAGAATGGGCACAAAGCTTCACCTTGGCTGAAAAACTTGAAGACCGGCTGGACGGTATGACGGAACAGGACCGGATAAATACGATTCTGGGACTGATTGTTTTTTATCAGCGCGTTGATCAGTTTGACATGGCCATGTATTACATTTCTACATTGCTTAATTCCGACAATATTTCTCCGTCGGACCGGTGTTATGCCGTCACGCATAAAATGCAAATTGAGGAAGAGAAAAACGATGGCAGTCTCAATCAGCCTGCGTTAGAAAACGCTATTGCAGTCTGTAAAGCTGCGCAACATAAACTATTCCATGCCATCAATCACAATACGTTTCTGCTTCATCTGGTAAAAATTGAGGACGTCTATAAAGCCAAAGAAGTTGCCCGCGATACTGCTGCTCTTATCGACGATATTGGTCTGGACTTTACGCATCTGAAATCCTCTTTTACGGTTGGGAAAGCCAAGTTAGCATTACTGGAAGAGGACTGGGATAAAGCAAAAGCGCTGGCCTCTGAGGCACTGTCTATCGATACCGGTGGTAAGTATGAATCCGGTTTGATTGATTCACTGGAAGTCCTGGTGAAAGCAGAAAAAGCCACGGGTAACTTTGAGGCTGCAGTTGGCTATTTGGAAGATAAGCTGGCATTGAAAAAAGAGTTTCATTCCAGAGAGATCGCACAGTCTCTGGCACGCCAGGAAGCCAGATTTAAAATAGCGGAAGCGGAGTCCGCCATGGCACTGCTGGATAAAGAAAATAAGTTGGCAGAGGCGCGTGAAGAAAAACTCTACCTTGCATTATCGCTGGTTTCTCTGCTTCTGGCGGGGCTGATATTCTGGTCTTATCGGAGTCGGCGGGTACAGATCAAACTTCGCGAGCTGGCTCGCAAAGATTCGCTCACAGGCATCTTCAACCGCGGCTATTTTGAGGAGCGTGCGAAAAGGTTGCTTAGCCGAGCACAGCACCAAAATAACGTGGTAAGTATGGCATTGCTGGATCTTGATCACTTTAAGCAAATCAATGACACCTACGGCCATCAGATTGGTGATTGGGTGCTCAGAGAAGTTGTCCGAGCATTGTGCGACGCTTGTGACGACACGATGACACTGGGGCGCCTCGGCGGTGAAGAGTTTGGCATTGTAATAACGAACTGTAACGCGGAGCAGGGCCTTAATGTTGCCGAAGCGTGCCGCGCCGCGATAGAAAATATTTCTTCGCAGCCTACCGGTCACCGGTTCACGTTGACTGCCAGCTTTGGTGTAGCTGACACCTCGCAGGCAGGTTACAACTTTGAAAACTTATCCTCAGCGTGCGATCTGGCGTTGTATCAGTCCAAGCAATATGGGCGAAACCGTGTGTATGAATATGACAGTAAAATGAACCCAATCTAATGAGCTAACGTGAGCGCTGTGATGTGGGAATGTATTTTTGATATCTTGGATTACATTACGACTCTATCGCTATAAAAAAATCCCGCCTGAGCGGGATTTTTTATTGACGTTCTGGTGTATTGTTACTTCACTTCCTGGCCGGCGGCCTGCTGGTCAGCGTGGTAACTCGAGCGCACCATCGGGCCGCAGGCTGCATGGCTAAAGCCGATAGATTTCGCGTATTCACCCAGCGCATCGAACTCTTTAGGGTGGACATAGCGTTTTACCGGATAGTGATGCCGACTGGGTTGGAGATACTGTCCTAATGTCAGCATATCAACGCCATGCTCGCGCAAGTCACGCAACACGCCTTCAATTTCCTGATTTTCTTCGCCCATACCCATCATCAGTCCGGATTTGGTGCGAATGTCGGGATGCTGCGCTTTAAACTTCTTCAGTAAGTCCAGCGACCACTGATAGTTAGCACCAGGACGACATTCGCGATACAACCGCGGAATGGTCTCCAGGTTGTGATTAAACACATCCGGAACGCCTTGCTTGAAGATTTCCAGCGCGCGGTCCATTCTGCCGCGAAAATCCGGAACCAGCACTTCGATCGTGGTGTCCGGACTGTGCTCACGGATTGCATTAATACAGTCAACAAAGTGCTGCGCACCGCCATCGCGAAGATCGTCGCGATCAACAGAAGTAATGACCACATACCGTAATTTCATTTCGGCGATTGTGGTAGCCAGCTTAAGCGGCTCTTCTGCACTTGGCGGCAATGGCTTACCGTGAGCAACGTCACAGAACGGACAGCGACGGGTACACACATCGCCGAGGATCATAAAGGTAGCCGTACCATGATTAAAACATTCTGCGAGGTTAGGGCAGCTAGCCTCTTCACAAACTGAGTGCAGTTTATTTTTGCGCAACGTTTTTTTGATGTGATCGATACGGTCAGTTGTGCGCGGCAACTTAATTTTAATCCATTCCGGTTTACGCAGCATTTCCTCTTTTTCTGTAGGGACAATGGTGACCGGAATATGCTTAACTTTTTCGTCATCGCGGAGTTTAACTCCGGCTTTAGGTCGTGCGTTACTCATCAAAACCTTCTTTATGTAATGTGTTCCGGATAGCAAGCTCATCAAGGAGCTTATTAACCAGAGCAGGGCCTGCGTCGGCCAGTGAATCAACGGCACCTAGCCCGGCGGTATCAATCATTTCCATACCCGCGTATCCACAGGGGTTTATTCGCTGAAATGGTTCAAGATCCATATTAACATTTAGCGCCAGTCCATGAAATGAGCAGCCACGTCGAATGCGTAGGCCCAGTGAGCAGACTTTTTTTTCATCGACGTAGACGCCAGGCGCATCTTTTTTGGCGTAGGCTTCTATGCCGCTGTCTGCAAGTAAGGCGATAACGGCATTTTCCATCGCGGTCACCAAATGGCGCACGCCCAGCTTTCGGCGCTTAATATCCAGCATCAGGTACACAACTTGTTGGCCCGGTCCGTGGTAGGTGACTTGTCCACCGCGGTCTACCTGCACCACCGGGATATCACCCGGCATTAGAATATGTTCTGCCTTACCTGCCTGTCCCTGCGTAAAAACCGGATCATGCTCTACCAGCCAGATTTCATCTGTCACGGTCTCGTCACGGGTATCCGTCATGGCCTGCATCTTTTGCCAGACAGGTTCATAGCCCTGCCTGCCAAGCTGGCGAATGATCAGCACATCATCAACTGCTGTCACTTACAGGACAACCCTGACCAGTTCAATCTTTGCCAGCTCTTCATAAATGGTTTCCATATGTTCTTTGCTGGTAACGCGAACGCTGACAGAAACTGAGTGATAATTTCCTTTGCTGCTGGGCTTCACGGCTGGCGAGTAGTCACCTGGTGCATGTTCTTGTAAACAAGCGACGACCTGATCAGGTAAATCCTCATGGGCTACACCCATTACTTTAAAAGTCTGGTGTGTTGGAAATTCCAACAATTCATCAAAACGGGTATCCATCAGATATCCTTGGTAGAAACATAAAAACAAAAACGGCCGGATTATATCAAATCTGGCCGTCCCTGAACCAGAGCCTGTATCGCTTATGTATTCAAAATTGTACTAACAAATGAACACATGACCGCGGCGCTCTGCGAATGGTAAGCGGGGGAGTGTTAACCCTCGAAACCCAGCTGTAACAACAGCCAGTCCCAAATACGGGCAAAGAAACCACCTTCCTGAACTTCCTGTAGTGTCACCAGCGGGTAGGTTGCTACATCTTCACCCTCAAGCTGAATGTAAAGCGTACCCACCACCTGGCCTTTGGCAAGTGGCGCTTCGAGTTTCTGATCCAGTTCAAAATTGGCTTCGAGGTTCTTAGCCTGACCACGCGGAATGGTAATGGGGGTAGATTGATTAATTCCAAGGTCTACGGTTTCTCTGTCGCCCATATATATACGGTGCGCTACAAAGCTTTCACCGGCTTTGTAAGGGGTAACCGTTTCGTAAAAACGGAAGCCATATCGCAGCAGCTTTTTATTTTCGACTTTGCGGGCGCGCTCGCTGTCGGTGCCCATAACCACAGAAATTAAACGCATATCACCTTGTTCGGCAGAGGTGATCAGGCTGTATCCGGCATCAGAAGTATGACCGGTTTTGATACCATCTACGTTGAGGCTCTTATCCCATAATAAACTGTTGCGGTTATATTGCTTAATCCCGTTGTAGGTAAATTCTTTTTCACTGTAAATTTTGTACATGTCAGGCGTTTCTTCAATTAGCGCCTGAGAAAGGATGGCCATGTCGCGGGGCGATGTGTAATGGTCCGGGTCATGCAGACCGTGGCTGTTCACAAAGTGGCTGGCTGTCATACCCAGCGATTGCGCATGGGCATTCATCATGCTGGCAAATGCACTTTCAGAACCCGCAATATGCTCTGCCATGGCCACACAGGCATCATTGCCTGACTGTACGACAATCCCTCGCAGTAAGTCCGAAACTTTAACTTTCGTTCCCACCTCGATAAACATTTTCGATGAATCTGGAAACTTCTTCGCCCAGGCATTTTCCGAAATGGTCACATCGTCATTTAATGAGATATTTCCAGCCTGAAGCTCTTTACCAATCACATAAATAGTCATGATTTTTGTCAGGCTGGCTGGCGCTAATTGCATATCGGCATTTTGTTCGGCAATTAACTGACCGGTCTGGTAGTCCATCAGCACGAAGCCTTTGGCTGCAACACCAGGAGGTGGAGGCGTCACTACAGCCGCTGAAGCGGTAAATGTGAATATTGCCAGCAGTACAGAAAGCGTGGCAACGACGTGGGAGAAGGCAGTCTTTTTAGCGCAGTTTAATTTTTTGTACATGATTATTTTACTGTTCTACCGTAATACTAAAGGTTAGTGATGAGCGGGAATTCTAACGTAACCCCCGACTTTGGACTAGGCGAAACCCAAAAAGTTTAACTGAATGGCAGCAGAACGCGAGCATTTGACGTTGATGACCCGGATAAGTCAGCCAAACGCCATATTGCTGCCACAATTCCGGCTTTCATTAACGCATTCAACCGGGAACCCTGCCGTGAGTAAATTAACGCCATATTCAGCGACCCAGAGTCGTAACAGGAGTTACAACGCTTCTTCGACAGTATACGCGCCGGGATATCCATTCGTTTTTAGTTCATCAAGCAGCATTTTTACCTGAAAACGGTCACTTAGCGGTCCCAGCCTAAGTTTATAAATATTATCGACCAAAGGAATTTGTGCCGGCACCTGATAAAGTGAGGACAAAACCTGGGATATGGATTTCGCCCGTTCGATATCCGAGAGCGCTGCTACCTGAATAAAGGTGGCCGTTGAAGTTGCGTCAGCCTGATTGGTTTCCTTGGCAGGTATTAAACCGGCATACTCTTCGTAGGATACCGTAGGGTTTTTACCGACTGTCACATTATTATTTTCATCAAAATGGATAACTTCCAGTTTTACCCGCGTCGTACCATGTTGATGGTAGTCCAGTTTCATCGCCGCGGCATAAGACAAGTCGATAATACGGTTATCGTGGAACGGGCCGCGGTCATTAACTCTGACTATAGCGTGTTTGCCATTTTCCAGATTCGTCACTCTCACAAAGGATGGGAGTGGCAGCGTTTTGTGTGCGGCTGTCATGGCAAACATATTGTAGGTTTCGCCATTAGATGTAAGGTGGCCGTGAAATTTCTGGCCATACCAGGAGGCATGCCCGGTTTGCTCGAAGCCTTTACCATCCTGTAGTGGGAAATAACGTTTACCCAGCACTTCATAAGGACGGCTGTTATATTCGCGGTAGGGCTCGTACTTTGGCACGGCATCGATCATAGCCGGAGGCGCATGAACATGGGCGGGAGCCGAATCGTGACGTTGCTTATACCGGCCTTGTGGCGCGGTCTGACAACCGGTCAGCGCCAGGAAAAGAAGCGAAACGAAGAGAGTTAATCTGATCATTGCCGTGATAAAAACCGTTTCTGCGTACCAATTGCCATCAGAATGCCAAATCCTGCCATTAATGTCACCATGGAGGTGCCACCGTAGCTGATGAGGGGCAGGGGGACACCGACTACCGGCAGTAAGCCTGACACCATGCCCATATTAACAAAGACATACACAAAAAACGTCAGGGTAATGCTTCCGGCCAACAGTTTGCTGTATGCATCCTGCGCCCGCGCGGCGATGATCAGTCCTCGCAGTATGATAAATAAGTAGATAGCCAGCAAACCCAGCACGCCCAATAAGCCAAATTCTTCACTGAATACCGCAAAAATGAAGTCGGTATGCCGTTCGGGGAGAAATTCAAGTTGTGACTGTGTTCCCTGCAACCAGCCTTTGCCGTCAACGCCGCCCGACCCAATCGCAATTTTTGACTGGATGATGTGGTAGCCGGCACCAAGCGGATCACTCTCCGGGTTCAGGAATGTCGTTACCCGTTGTTTCTGGTATTCCTGCATAAGGAAAAACCACATAATAGGCGCAAAAGCGCCGATAGCCACAGCCACCAGGCCGATTAGCTTCCAGCTCATGCCAGCAAGGAAAATCGCAAACACTCCCGAACTTGCGATCAGGAGTGATGTTCCGAGGTCTGGTTGCTTAGCGATTAAGATAGTTGGCACCACCACCAGCGCAAAGCCGGTTCCTATCTGCAGAATTTTCGGCGGTAACGTAAATTTGCTGATATACCACGCCACCATCATGGGAACCGCCAGCTTCATAAGCTCTGATGGCTGAAAGCGGATGAAACCCAGATCGAGCCAGCGCTGCGCCCCTTTACCGATATCACCGAATACCAGTACTGCTATCAGCATTAGCAAGCCGACGACATAGGCGTAGATAGACAAGCGGCGGTAAGCCATTGGCGGAATCTGAGCCATACCCACCATGACAATAATCGCGACACCCAGGCGAGTGTACTGGCGTTCCATCTGGCCCGGATCCTGCCCGGAGGCAGAATAAAGCGTGATCAGCCCCACCGCCATCAGTGCAAGCAGCCCCAGGAACAAAACGCCATCGATGTGGATGCGCTGTAGAAAGCTACTCTGATTAGCTTTTAACGTATTCTTTTTCATTCGCTCACATCTGCTGTGGAAGGTGTGTCATCAAGTACAGGAGCCGGTTGAATAAATTCGCGGTCACGAAAATAAAAGTCCATCATCTGGCGGGCGACTGGCGCAGCATGTGAGCTACCTCCACCGGCGTTTTCTACCACAACGGTAATTGATATTTCAGGATCGTCAAAGGGCGCAAAGCCCACGTACAACGCATTGTCCCTCAGGCGCTCATCGACTTCATCCTCTTCGTATTTCTCATTTTGTCCAATGGAAAACAGCTGTGCCGTACCGGTTTTCCCCGCCGATTCATAGGCAGTGTCTTTGAAGGCGTGACGAGCTGTGCCTTCTTCGCCATGAACCACGTCGTGCATAGCATCTAATACAATATCCCAGTTTTTGGGTTCAGAGATTTGCAGCGGACGCAGGGATTTGAGCGGCTCCAGCTCTACCTGCCCCTGCTCGTAACGGAAACCACGAAGTAGTTGTGGTACGTAGCGTTCACCACGGTTTACGAGCGTATTGACAGAGTGACTTAGCTGAATCGGCGTCGCCGTCCAGAAACTTTGCCCGATACCAACGGGGATAGTGTCACCAATGTACCAGGGTTGATTGAACCTGGCTTTTTTCCAGCCCCGGCTAGGCATGTTGGCGTCAGACTCTTCATACAGATCAATGCCGGTGAATTCACCGAATCCGAATTCAAACATGGCTTCACTGATTTTATCGATACCTAACTGATAAGCCAGATCATAATAAAAGGTATCGCAGGACACCTCTATTGCCTTGCTGACATTCACTTTGCCGTGTCCCCAGCGCTTCCAGTCACGCCATACATGGCTGACATTCGGGAGCCGATACCTGCCGGTATCATTTATCGTCGTATCAATATCGATAACATCCTGCTCAAGACCGAGCAGGGCCAGGTGAGGCTTAATGGTTGATGCCGGCGAGTATTGTCCCTGCGTGGCGCGGTTTATCAGCGGACGATCCGGCGAATTGAGCAGTGCGGCGTAATTTTTTCTGCTGATGCCATGTACAAACAGGTTGGGATCGTAACTGGGGCTTGAATACATGGCCAGCACACCGCCGGTATCGGTTGACGTTACCACAATGGTGCCACGGTCGCCGTCAAGTGCTTCCTGTGCGGCAAGTTGCATTTCAATATCAATATTGAGTACCAGATCTTTACCCGGCACCGGTGGATCCGTACTTAACACCCGAATAATTCTGCCCTGGTTGTTTACCTCCACCTGCTGATAGCCAACGCTGCCGTGAAGCAGATCTTCATGGTACTTTTCGATCCCCAGTTTGCCGATATCGTGAGTGGCGGCATAATTGGCTTCCTGGCCAGCCTCGACCAGCTTTTGCAAATCTTTTTTATTGATTTTTGCCACGTAGCCAAGCACATGGGTAAGCGCTTCCTTGAACGGATAATGGCGGGATAATCTGGCTTCTATAGACACACCCGGAAAGCGATGCTGCTGCGCAGAGAACAGCGCCACTTCTTCTTCGGTTAATTGTGTGCGAAGCGCAACGGGCTTAAAGCGACGTTGCCCGCGAAGTGTGGAATAAAACGACTCTTTTTCTTCCTCTGTGATGGACATCAGCGTGGTCAGCGCCTCCATGGTCTCATCCAGGTTATCAATTTGCTCGGGTATTACTTCCAGGCTGAATACGGGGCGGTTTTCCGCCAGCAAAACGCCGTTTCGATCATAAATAAGGCCACGATTCGGCGCAATCGGCAGAACTTTAATCCGGTTTCCGTTCGAGCGGGTCTGATAATCATCATGTTGCTTTACCTGCAGCACGTAGAGGTTGCTAAGGACAACGCCAAGCATGACTACAACAATCAGAAACGCAATCGTTGCTCGGCGGGCAAAAAGGTTGGCCTCGGCGCTGTGATCTCTGATTAACTGGCGTTTTGCTGGCATGAGTTATTCCCGGTGATATGGGTGGTTCTGAGTTACAGACCATGCACGGTACAAGCTCTCTGCCACGATGATTCTGACTAACGGGTGAGGGAGGGTGAGAGCGGAAAGTGACCATTTCTGCTCTGATGCTGCAATGCAGTCAGGTGCCAGGCCCTCGGGGCCACCAATCAGCAAACTGACGTCTCTGCCATCCATTTTCCAGCTTTCCAGTTGCGTTGCGAGCGTCGGGGTATCCCAAGATTTACCAGTGACCTCCAGAGTGACAATGCGGTTGCCTTTAGGAACAGCGGCCAGCATTTGCTCTCCCTCTTTTTGCAAGATCCGGGGAATATCGGCGTTTTTGCCACGTTTTCCCGCCACAATTTCGGTAAATGCCACAGGTAAATCGGAAGGAAACCGGCGAATAAATTCGTCAGTTCCCTGAGCGACCCAGGCGGGCATTTTGGTTCCTACTGCTACGATTTGGATTCGCAAGGTACAACCGTCCTGTTCTGCTATTGAGACGTTAACAAAAAGAGAGAAGGGGGGCTTAAGACCAGAGCTTTTCCAACTGGTAGAAATCGCGGGTCTCATCCTGCATAACATGCACAATAACATCCCCTAAATCAACCAGAACCCACTCACCGGACTCTTTACCTTCGACATTGCTTGCAGGATGACCTTCCTGTTTCGCTTTTACCATGACATTTTCGGCAATGGATATCACATGGCGCTTTGAGTTTCCTGAACAGATTACCATGGTATCGGTAATCGTTGATTTTCCTTTTACATCAAGCGCTACGACGTCGCGCCCTTTCATATCGTCGATTTTGTCAATCACGAACTGTTTGAGTTGTAGACTCTCCAAAAGTTCTCCTCGTGTTACTCGGTTATTTGATAAAGATGATGTTTATAAATATAGTCGATGACCTGTGGCTCAAGCCATTCTTTTGCCAAAGCCGGTATCTCGTTACTTGTTGTACCTGCCATCGCTTCGCGTAACGCAGTTGACGAAACCGGGTGCAGCGTTGTATCGGCAAAATAAATACTGCCACCGGGTTTATCCGCCATGTTGTCGGGCACATATTCTCTGCGCGCGTTAACGAACGCAGTCAACTCAGCAGACAGTGAAACGTCATCATCTGCGCGCCTCATCACAACGAGGTGACAGTATTCTGTAAGCTGTTGCCATGCATGCCAGGACGGCAGATTATACAGCGAATCGTATCCAATCAAAAAATAAACTGTCGAATCAGGTTGCTGGCGGCGCAATTCGCGGAGGGTTTGCACGGTATAGGATGGCGACGGTAGCGAAAGTTCAATAAGTTCAGCATACAGCGACGCTGATTGCCGGCACACGGCCTGAACCATCTCTATGCGGTGGTTTTCCTCAACGCCGTTTACAGACTTATGCGGAGGGAGTTTGCACGGCATTAGCCCAAGACGGCTAACGCCAATGTCTTTTATGGCTTCCAGTGCGGGGCCAATATGGCCTTTGTGCGGCGGATTAAACGTGCCGCCAAGTAGTGCCACAGGTTGTTTATGCATCATGACCGACAAGTAAAGGTAAATGCGTTAGCGGCACGCCGAGAAATAACATGCACAGGTGGCATAATTTTATAAACGGTCTGGCAATGGTTTGCTGCTTGAACTGAAAATCGGCCAGCTGCAATTGCTCGCGAATATGGCTGAGGTTTTCCAAGGTCAGTCGGGACAGTGCAGCCTGGTAAAATCCCTGACGATTGCGCCATATACCGTGGCGTTGCCACTGCACGGTCTCACCGTTTTGCTGTTGCTGCTTTAACGTCCACAGGGTTTGCCATTCACGGATCAGTGCCCATATCAGGATGTTAGGTTCAATCCCTTCGCTTTCGAGGCGATAAAGCATTTTTACGCAGCGTTGTTGCTCACCGTTTAGCATCACATCGATGAGTTGGAAAACATTAAAGCGCGATTGATCTACCATCGCGGCTTCCAGTTGTGACTCATCAATGCTGGCGGCAGGGTAGAGCAACGATAATTTATCAATTTCCTGCTTTGCTGCCAGCAGGTTGCCTTCACAAAACTCCGCGATAAGACGAATGCCCGCTGGTGACACACGTAACTGATGATGCGTAAGCTGTTCCTGGATCCAGCTATGAAGTTGTTTACCTTCCAGCGGATAACACAGACTGTGAACACCAATCGCATCCAGAACTTTGAACCATTTTCCCTTCTGAACATCTTTGCCAATGCGCGGGCCGTGCACCAGCAGCAGCGTATCGCTGCTGAGACCGCTGGCAACTTCCTGTAATACTTTGCTGCCTTCTGTACCGGGTTTACCCGTTGGCAACTCCAGTTCAATCAGTTTTTTATCTGAAAACAAGGACATCGCCTGAGTAGCATCAAGAAGTTGATTCCAGCTGAACTCTTTGTCAGCGACCAGCACCGTTCGCTCATCAAAGCCGGCCTCGCGGGCTCGATCGCGAATGCGCTGGATCATATCGAATTTCTGCTGTGGCTCGTCACCAAAGATGAGGTAGCAGGGCTTTAACCCTGACTGTAATTCCTGAGCGAAACGGTTTGGGTACACCTGCATGGCGCTATTCAACCACCGTCATGGTCCGCGGTGCCTGACTGGGAAGTCGCCGGATGATTCTGTCTGCCGCTTCCTCGCGCATTTCCTGAAGTACCAGTTCAAGCTCGCGGGATTTGGCCAGTACCTGATCCGGATCATCCTGATAATCCCTGAGTACTTCAAAGTAAACGCTGACGGCTTCAGCATCCGGAAATTGCACCACATACTTTACGCCGTAAATCAGTTCGTATTCTGCGACCTGGCCCGTGGGGTAAACAGATAACAACCGGCGCTCCAGTGACTCTGGCAAAATACGCACCAGTACCGTGTTATCAGTGTTTTGTAATTCGCTCTCCCGAATACCGTTGATATCGTAGACATCAAGACGAGCGAGCAAAGTCCTGGCAAGGGGAGAGTGAGCACGCACGGAGCTCACTGCAACCTGATTTACGGTTTCAGGCAGGGCCTGACTTCCCCGTAGCTGAAATCCGCAACCTGCAATTAGCAGGCTGCAGAATAAGGGAATAAGCAATAAGCGGTTCATTAATTAGCAACAATATTGACAAGTTTACCGGGCACAACGATAACCTTGCGGATTGTTTTGCCTTCGGTGAATTGCTCGACATTAGGCTGTGTTCTGGCGATGTTTTCTACTTCTTCTTTCGAAGCATCCGCTGCAACCGTAATCTTGGCGCGCAGCTTTCCATTCACCTGAACGATAATAAGCTTTTCGTCTTCAACCAGCGCCGCTTTATCCGCTTGCGGCCACGCGACATGCTCGATATCTTCATCATGGCCTAGTGCTTTCCAAAGCTCATGGCTTAAGTGCGGAGTAATAGGGTTAAGGATAAGCAATACACTTTCAATCGCTTCTCGCATCAGTGCCACATCCTGAGCCGATTCCTGAGGCGCTTTTTGCAGATGATTTAACAGCTCCATGACTGCTGCCACGGCGGTGTTGAAGGTTTGTCTGCGGCCAAGATCATCAGACACTTTGTCAATGGTTTTATGCACTTCACGACGCAGTGTTTGCTGCTCTTTCGTGAGAGATGATACGTCGAGCGCCTCTGGTGCCCCTTTTTCAATATGCTCCTGAGTCAGCTTCCACACTCGGCGAAGGAAGCGGTTAGCGCCTTCTACGCCAGAATCTACCCATTCCAGAGTTTGTTCCGGTGGCGCAGCAAACATGGTAAACAGACGCACTGTATCTGCGCCGTACTGCTCAATAACCTGCTGTGGATCGATACCATTATTTTTTGATTTCGACATTTTGGTCATGCCGCCGTGTTCTACCGGCTGACCATCAGCTTTAAGCCACGCTTTAGTGATGCGGCCTTTGTCGTCTTTTTCCGTTTCTACGTCAGCAGGGGAGTACCAGGTTTTTTTGCCGGTCGAATCTTCACGATAGTAAGAGTCTGCCAGTACCATGCCCTGACATAACAAGCGCTTGTAAGGTTCGTCAGATTCCACTAAGCCTTCATCACGAAGAAGCTTGTGGAAGAAACGGGAATACAACAGGTGCAGGATTGCATGCTCAATGCCTCCGATATACTGATCCACCGGTAGCCAGTAGTTCGCTTGTGCAGGGTCGAGCATAGCTTCCTGATTTTGTGCACAGGCATAACGCGCATAATACCAGGATGACTCCATAAACGTATCAAAGGTATCGGTTTCACGCAGCGCATTCTGACCGTTGTAAGTGGTTTTTGCCCACTCAGGATCTGCTTTGATTGGTGAGGTGACGCCATTCATTTCGACATCTTCTGGCAGTACAACAGGTAACTCAGCCTCCGGCACAGGAACGGATTCACCATTCTCCAGTTTCAGCATCGGAATGGGCGCGCCCCAGTAACGTTGACGACTTACTCCCCAATCACGCAACCGGTAATTTACCTTGCGCGTACCGCGTCCGATACTTTCCAGCTTGGCTGCGATCTGATCAAAGGCCGCTTCAAAGGCCAGGCCGTCAAACTCTGAGGAGTTAACCAGAACACCTTTTTCAGTGTAAGCGGAAGCGGTGAGGTCACAGTCTTCCTGAGCATCATCTGATGGCGCAACTACTTGCTGGATCGTCAGCCCATATTTAGTCGCAAACTCCCAGTCACGTTGGTCGTGGCCAGGCACTGCCATAACGGCACCAGAGCCATAATCCATTAACACGAAATTGGCTACCCAAACTGGCACTTGCTCGCCGGTTAACGGATGTACCGCATAAAGGCCGGTTGCACAGCCCTTTTTCTCCATGGTAGCGAGCTCAGCTTCAGCTACCTTGGTATTTTTACAGTCATCGATAAACGCCGCGAGTTCAGGATTTTGTTGGGCAGCAAATTCGGCAATTGGGTGCTGAGCAGCAACGGCCACATATGTCACGCCGTATAGCGTATCCGGACGGGTGGTGTACACCGTCATGTTGGCAACGTCACCCGCCGCCTCTGCCAGATCAAAGGTTATTTCCACGCCTTCAGAGCGTCCAATCCAGTTCGCCTGCATGGCACGGACCTGATCAGGCCAGTCTTCCAGTTGCTCTAAATCTTGCAGTAATTCTTCGGCATAAGCCGTAATTTTGATAAACCACTGGGGAATTTCTTTCTGCTCAACCAGCGCACCAGAGCGCCAGCCGCGACCATCTATGACCTGTTCATTTGCCAGCACGGTCTGATCCACCGGGTCCCAGTTAACCGTCGCGTTCTTTTTATATACCAGGCCTTTCTCATAAAGGCGGGTAAAGAACCACTGCTCCCAGCGGTAGTAATCGGATTTACAGGTAGTAACCTCGCGATCCCAGTCATAGCCAAATCCCAGAGATTTAAGCTGAGACTTCATATACTCGATATTGGCGTAAGTCCATTTGGCCGGCGCGGTGTTGTTGTTTATAGCAGCATTTTCAGCCGGCAAGCCGAATGCGTCCCACCCCATGGGTTGCAGTACATTTTTACCCTGCATACGCTGAAAACGGCTGATAACATCACCAATGGTGTAGTTACGCACATGGCCCATGTGTAATCGACCACTTGGGTAGGGGAACATTGAGAGACAGTAAAATGACTCTTTTTCTGGCTGTTCGACGGCTTTAAAAGACTGATTATCTTCCCAATACTGCTGAACCTGTTGTTCTATTTCTTTGGGGTTATACTGTTTTTCGGCCATGAAAATCGGGCTTCCGCAAAATGTGAGTGAGTAAAAAGCTGATGCACGCGGGGCACAATTGCCATTGCCGTCTTACTGCATGCAAGTGATCTTGTATTTAGCCGTATAGAATACCCCACCGCAACCAGAGCGCTCAATAGCTTGCGACTATTTGTTCAGAAAAAGTCTGTTCACTGGCGAATTATTCATCATTGCTTTTGGATAAGTAGGTAATCAGCCCCCCTAGCTGGAGCGACTGCACCTGATCGACTACAGGAGCAAAGTCAACGAATCCATCTGGCGGCGCGTAGCCATGTACCTTATAGGTTAGTGTAACGCGGGTACCGCTGCCTTCGGGGATAAGTTTCCATGTCAGGGCGCCATTCACACCCATTCCCTGTAGTGGCCCCAATCCCCCTGTCATTATCAGGGTAGTAGGGGAGTTCACAAGAGAAATGCGCATATGTTCAGCGCTGTTATCGCCTGCACGTTCGCAAAAACACCCTCCGGCAGATGTATCGATAGTGAAGGTGCCTTGCCACCAACTGTGATCTTTCGGCCACCACTTATCGACATCGCTTACCAGTGCCCGCCAGGTTGACTGTGGGTCAGCTGACGTGACCTGGCTATTTTCGATAATAAAACCGCTCGCAGAGGCGTGTGTTACTTCCGCCTGTACAGGGGAGATTACCAGACAGAACGCGCAAACCCGCAAACTGCCATTCAGAAAAGAGTTCATAATTCTGAAGCTACCGGAAAAATAAATATCGAGACTAGTACGCAGATTAGGCAATTACAAGCATAAGCGTTTGACAGGACTTGCGAATCAAGTTTCACTTAACAGCAGTGATAATCTGACTTATGTGAACGTATTCGTGTCACTGGTATCACTTCCAGTGATGGTGCAGCGTTAACGACAGACATTATGATTTGAAAACCGTTTACCATGGACGGTCGTCGGTCTTCCTAGCCGATGCACACAATTAACAGAAAACGAGAAAAAAACGAATTATGCCAGGCGCTCCGCAATTTACGCCATTATCAGCTTCAGCTTTATCGCCCTCTCTGAACCGCAGGATCATTAACGCGGCACTTAGCGATGATGAGGCCTTAAACTCGACGTTTATCGGCCAGGAACGTGCCCGAGAGGCGCTCACCTTTGGTCTGGGTATAGAAGCTAAAGGCTACAACTTATATGTAATGGGGGAGCCTGCCACCGGACGCTTCACGTTGGTAAAAGATTATATCGAGCGTCAGGTGGCCTCGTTACCTACCCCGGAAGACTGGTGTTTTCTCAATAATGTGGAAGATGAGCGTGAGCCCGTGGTGCTGAAAATGCATCCTGGGGGCGGAAAAGCCTTTCTCAAAGATATGCAGGGCCTGATTGACGATTTACTGGCGACATTCCCTGCCGCGTTTGACCATCCGGGTTATCAGCGGCGGCGCTCAGCCATCTCCCGCGAATTTGAACAGAGATACGATCAGGCCATTGATGCATTAGAGCGTTACGCACAGGCAAACGGTGTCGCCCTTTATGAGGAAGGAGGCAGCATCAGTTTTTCTCCAGTGGTGGATGGCAAGCCCATCAATGATTCAGAGTTTGCATCATTGAATGATGAACGTCGTCAATATTACTATGATCTCATTGATGAGCTGGAAAACCGGTTAAGCGAGAGTTTGCTCGGGCTCCCGGCCTGGAAAAGAGAAAATTCTGAGCGTTTGCGTGCTCTTGATAAGCAAACCGCAGAACATGGCATTAAACCCCTGCTGAAGAGCCTTGAGCATAAATACGTCTCCGACCTCGGCGTTCTTAAATACCTGAAACAAATTCGCTCACACTTAGTTGATACAATTGTGTCTCTTCATCTGGAAGAGCGAAAAGAGGAGAAAGGCGAGGAGATTGATCGACGGAGTTTTCTGGAAGAGCAATACCTTCCCAATGTGCTTGTCAGCCGCGCACTTGACGATGGCGCACCGGTTATTTATGAACCGCACCCCAGTTACCAGAATTTATTTGGGAAGATGGAATACACCAATATCCATGGCAGCGTTTACACCAATTACCGCATGATACGTCCCGGCGCATTGCATAAGGCAAACGGTGGTTACCTGTTACTGGATGTGGACCAACTCATTGATCAGCCCTATGTGTGGGAGTCGCTGAAGCTGGCGATTAAGTTTGGCAAGTTAAAAATGGATATCCCACAACAAGATGTCGGGATGGTAAATGCCATTACGCTAACACCACAGTCTATTGACCTGAATGTAAAAATTATTTTACTGGGCTCCCGTGATTTGTATTACACGCTTCAGGATTACGACGATGAGTTCGATGAGCTGTTTCGTGTATTGGTCGACTTTGATTTAGAGATCCCGGTGACGCGTCAGTCGATATACGATTTCGTTGGCAGAGCCAGAAAGCACATTTATTCGCTGGGGCTGACATCGGTATCCAGTCCGGCAATGTGTCGCTTGGTTGAATATGCATTGCGTATGGCAGAACACCAGCAGAAACTCTCGGCGCATTTTGCGGAAGTTATTGAATTAATTAATGAATCTCACTATTTTTGCCTGAAGGACAGTACTTCAAAACTGGATTTGGGGCATATCGAGACGGCGCTGAATGCTAAAAAGCGCCGCACCGGTCGCGTAAGCCAAAGCCTGTTGAACGACATCAAGGAAGGTCATGTTTTAATTGCAACTGAAGGTAAAGCGATAGGGAAAGTAAACGGGCTAACCGTTCTGGAAATTGGCGGTACCGCCTTCGGCACGCCTGCGCGCATTACCTCCACGGTATTTGCGGGGGCCAGCGGTGTTGTAGATATCGAACGTGAGGTTGAACTGGGCCAGCCAATTCACTCCAAAGGTGTAATGTTGCTGACCGGTTACCTTGGACACAAATACGCTCAGCATTTTCCCCTGACGCTGTCGGCAAACATTGCTCTGGAACAGTCATACGGACATATCGACGGCGACAGTGCGTCGCTGGGAGAGCTGGTCGCACTTATCTCCGCACTGACGGAAATTCCGGCGTTACAAACGCTGGCGGTGACAGGCTCGATCAATCAATATGGGGAAGTTCAGGCGGTAGGCGGAGTTAATGAAAAAATCGAAGGCTTTTTTGATTTATGCCAGCACCGCGGACTTACCGGCACGCAGGGCGTGGTAATACCAAAATCCAATGCTGTGAATCTGGTATTGGACAAAGCGGTGATCAGTGCAGTCAAAAAGGGGCAGTTTCATATTTATGAAGTGGAAACCGTTGATGATGCCTTATCGATAGTCATGCAGCAGGAAGCGGGAACGCTCTCCAGTCGCGGGCGGTATCCGAAAAATACCATTAATTATCATGCCGTGAATCGTCTTTATAACATCGCGCTTATCGTGTCCGGTGGTGACAGCGATTAGCGCTGAAAAACGGTGACAGCCCGATTCATTCCGTCGGCGATGCTGGGGAATGATACGCGTTATGAGTTATTTTTTGCTGTGGTGGGAAAGCCATCCGTGTGCTGACAAAAAAGCCGCTTAACTAAGCGGCCTTTTATATACGTGTCAATTCATTTTGGAGGCATACGAAGTGCACCGTCCAAACGGATGGTTTCTCCATTGAGGTACGCATTGTCGAACATGTGTTTTACCAGTTTAGCGAACTCTTCAGGCTGACCAAGACGTTTTGGGAATTGTACATTCGCCACTAAAGCATCCTGTACTTTCTCCGGCATGGCAAGCAACATGGGCGTTCCCATTACGCCTGGTGCGATGGTATTTACACGAATACCCAGTGGTGCTAAATCCCGAGCCATGGGCAAGGTTAACCCAATAATGCCACCTTTACTGGCTGCGTAAGCGGTTTGGCCAATCTGACCTTCATATCCGGCAACAGAAGCAGTATTAATAATAAGTCCGCGTTCACCAGCCTCGCCATGGGCGGGTTGAGACGCCATCGCCTGGGCAGCCAATCGAGAGACGTTAAAACTTCCGACCAGATTGATATCAATGGTTTTCTGGAATCCATCAAGCGGCGCAGCATTGCCTTCTTTATCAAGTAAGCGCTTAGCTGGCGCGATGCCCGCACAATTAACACATAGATGGATGTCACCAAACGCCTTTTTGGCTCCGTCGATTGCAGCTTGCACCTGCGCTTCATCACGAACATCGACTTTGAAAAACGCTGTGTTTTCTGAACCCAGTTCTTCGACGCGCTGCGCACCCAGTTCATCGTTTAAGTCGAATAGCGCAACGTTTAACCCAGCTTCGCGCAACGCGATGGCGGTGGCATGCCCAAGGCCAGAACAGCCTCCGGTAACAATGGCAGTAGAGCCTGACAATTCCATAACATTTCCTGTCTTGTTGTTATTACGTAAAACCGCAATATTACTGACAGTTGAGAGCAAACTCCACGATGCCGACGAGGGTCGGCATAAATGAATGATTTATTTTGGCAACTGAATTTTACGATCGTCTGAAGGACGGTAAATTACCAGCGTGTGACCAATAACCTGAAGTTTGACCGATTCGGTTTCGCGAACGATGGCATCCATAATCAGCGCTTTTTCTTCGCGGTCATCGGTGGGCACTTTCACTTTGATGAGTTCGTGATGGGATAATGCGTTATCGATTTCAGCAACAACGCCTTCTGTCAGTCCGTTATTACCTAACTGCACCACGGGTTTAAGTGGATGTGCCAGGCCTTTGAGAAACTGTTTTTGTTTATTTGATAGTTTCATTAATAGAATTCTTACAATTAATCTGTTCATTACGACTTGAAATGACGTATTCTAACGCCATCTACTTCACAATCCTAATCACAATGTTGCGGAAAAACAAAAAAGTGCATGCCGCGAACAATAAGAGCCCTGCAGGTGGGAACAGTTATCCCTGTTGTCAGGTCAGGCACGGTGCCGCAAGTGAGCATTCATCGGATAATAGTAGAATGGTTGTGATCAGCATGCTAATTGGCACATTGTAGATATCGATATTGCAGGACAGGGTTGCGTGATCAGATTTACTCACATCGTTGAACAGAAAAGCGGGGAACGCCGTAATGATAATGTTGTCTCAATTGGTAGCATGAATAAACGCAGTGAATTGTTGACGGACATGCTGGCACTTTATGTGGGGTAAAAAAAAAGCCTGGTAGCAGGACAGTGTGAAAACGCTTGGCGACTGCCTGGCACAAGCAAGACGTAAATCAGGTCGGTCTAAACGGGCGGTATCTTGTGACTAAACGGGTCGCACCTCGTCATAAGGCGTAAGGTAAGCGCTCTGTCGTACCGGCGACCACTTGATACAACAATTTGCAGTAAACGTATCAGCAATTAGCGTTCACAGAATCATTGTCGGCGCGTCACTCAGAAGCGTATCTGGTGGCTAGCGGATATAAAATGTAGTACCCTTTGGGTTAGCGAATTTCGTGTCGATAACCGTCTTTTTCCGGGGATTTCTGGTAAGGAAATTGCTTGGTTAACAGGATGGAAATCGACTTTATTTAGAGGTTAGTAGCATTGAGCGATATGGCAAAAAATTTAATCTTATGGTTGGTCATCGCCGTGGTGTTGATGTCGGTTTTCCAGAGTTTTTCTCCGGGTGAGTCGACGCGTGCCCAAACGGATTACACCACCTTCCTGAAAGAGGTAAATCAGGGCAACATTCGTGAAGTACGCATCGACGGCGACTCACGGGAAATTCGCGGTACGAAACGTTCCGGTGAGAATTTCGTTACCTACATTCCTTATTTCGACGATAAGCTGATTTCTGACCTGGCGAAAAATGAAGTTCGTATGCTTGGTGAGCCGCCGGAAGAACCGTCAATCCTGACGTCTATCTTCATTTCCTGGTTCCCAATGCTTCTGCTTATTGCGGTATGGATTTTCTTCATGCGGCAAATGCAGGGCGGTGGCGGCCGTGGTGCTATGTCGTTCGGCAAGAGCAAAGCGCGTCTGCTTGGCGAAGATCAAATCAAGACGACGTTTGCTGACGTTGCTGGTTGTGATGAAGCGAAAGAAGATGTTGCTGAGTTGGTCGACTTTTTGCGCGACCCTTCCAAGTTCCAGAAGCTCGGCGGTAAGATCCCGAAAGGTGTGCTGATGGTAGGTCCACCGGGAACGGGTAAAACGTTACTGGCAAAAGCGATTGCCGGTGAGGCCAAAGTGCCGTTTTTCACTATCTCCGGTTCTGACTTCGTAGAAATGTTCGTCGGTGTAGGTGCATCTCGTGTCCGTGACATGTTCGAACAAGCCAAAAAAGCGGCTCCTTGTATTATATTTATCGATGAGATCGATGCAGTAGGTCGTCAACGTGGTGCTGGTCTTGGCGGTGGTCATGACGAACGTGAGCAGACACTAAACCAGATGCTGGTTGAAATGGACGGCTTTGAAGGTCATGAAGGTATTATTGTCATTGCGGCGACAAACCGTCCTGATGTACTCGACCCTGCGCTGCTGCGTCCTGGTCGTTTCGACCGTCAGGTCGTAGTAGGTCTTCCGGATATTCGCGGGCGTGAGCAGATACTAAAAGTACACGTACGCAAAGTTCCTGTTGCAGATAATGTCGACCCGTCAGTTATTGCACGAGGCACACCGGGTTTCTCAGGAGCCGATTTGGCAAACCTGGTTAATGAAGCTGCACTGTTTGCCGCTCGGGGTAACAAGCGTGTTGTATCGATGGAAGAGTTCGATAAGGCAAAAGACAAGATCATGATGGGCTCTGAGCGTAAATCCATGGTGATGTCTGAGTCCGAGAAAGAGATGACAGCGTATCACGAAGCTGGCCATGCTATTGTAGGCCGGTTAGTCCCAGAACATGATCCGGTTTATAAGGTGTCAATTATTCCGCGTGGACGTGCGTTGGGTGTGACGATGTATCTGCCTGAGCAAGATCGGGTGAGCCATTCTAAACAGCACCTTGAGAGTATGCTTTCAAGTTTGTTTGGTGGCCGTATCGCAGAGCAAATTATCTACGGCGATGACAAAGTGACAACCGGGGCATCTAACGATATCGAGCGAGCGACTGATATTGCTCGCAAGATGGTGACCCAGTGGGGTCTCTCGAGCAAGATGGGGCCGATGCTGTATGCGGAAGATGAGGGAGAAGTATTCCTTGGCAAGAGCATGTCGAAAGCATCGCACATGTCGGATGATACTGCCCGCGCTATTGATAGCGAAATTAAAGCGCTGATAGATTCTAACTACGACAGAGCGAAAAAGATTCTTGAAGAAAACATCGACATTCTTCATTCAATGAAAGACGCCCTGATGAAGTACGAAACGATTGATGCCAAGCAAATTGACGATTTGATGGCTCGTCGAGACGTTCGCCCGCCGGCTGACTGGGATGACCGTACGCCATCAGGCGGCGACAAGCCTAGCGGCGGCAAGCCAGCTCGTGAAGGCGAAATCACCGATGATGGGGTGGATAAGCCTTCTGTTGGCAAGCCCGGCGATCTTCCTGGCTAATTAAGATGATTATGTAAAAAGCGCCAGTTTCATGGCGCTTTTTTTATACTTAATCATTTATTCTTCGAGCATCAGCACGGAACTGACAGGGCTGAGCTGCTTATGATTTGTGAGATATATTAGTAATATGCAATTTCCTTCCCGAACCCTTTCATTTGACCAGCCCCATATCATGGGCATTTTAAATGTTACGCCAGACAGTTTTTCAGATGGTGGCAAGCACCAGCAGATCGACCTTGCTATCAGACATGCGTTAGCGATGGTTGCGCAAGGCGCGACCTTTATCGATATCGGTGGGGAGTCGACGAGACCAGGCGCCCCTGAAGTAGGCGTGCAAGAGGAACTTGATCGCGTAATCCCGGCCATTGAGGCTATCAGCAGAGAAACCAACGTAATTATTTCGGTAGATACCAGCAAGGCGAAGGTGATGCAGGAAGCCGTTGCCGCAGGTGCTGAATTGATTAACGACGTTAGAGCATTGCAGGAGCCGGGAGCGATCGAGGTGGCATCAAACGCGGCTGTTCCCGTTTGCCTCATGCATATGCAGGGGCAACCCAGAACTATGCAGCAAACCCCAGAGTATGATGATGTAACCCAAGACGTAATTGCGTTTTTACAGCAACGTATTGAAGCGTGTAAAAAAGCGGGTATTTCCACTGATAAGCTGATTCTTGATCCCGGTTACGGTTTTGGCAAAGCACTTGAGCATAATTATCAGCTATTAAACGGGTTGCCCAACGTCCTTAATTTGGGATATCCGGTCCTGGTGGGCATGTCAAGAAAGTCAATGATAGGGCAATTGCTTAACCGGCCGGTCAACGAACGCTTGGCTGGAAGCATTGCACTCGCTACAATTGCCGCACAAATGGGCGCACAGATAATACGCGTACACGATGTGCAGGAAACGGCTGACGCCGTTGCCATAGTTAATAAATTAAAAGCGTTACAATAATAATCAGGAAGTGACAGTATGGGGCAGCGTAAATATTTTGGTACTGACGGCATTCGTGGCAAGGTTGGCGAAAGTGCAATAAACCCGGAATTCGTCATCAAGCTCGGTTGGGCCGCCGGTAAGGTACTAGCCGGGCGTGGCACAAATAAGGTGCTCATTGGTAAGGATACCCGCATTTCTGGCTACATGCTTGAATCGTCATTAGAGGCCGGTCTTTCTGCTGCGGGCATCAATATTGGTCTGCTTGGACCTATGCCAACGCCAGCTATCGCTTACCTTACCAAAACATTCCGTTCTGAAGCCGGAATTGTCATTAGCGCCTCGCACAACCCTTATTACGATAACGGAATTAAATTTTTCTCGGCAGATGGTTTCAAACTTGATGATGACATTGAGCTGGCCATTGAAGATATGCTGGAACAACCGATGACGTGCGTGGCGTCCGATAAGTTAGGGAAGGCCAGCCGGATTGAGGATGCTGCAGGGCGTTACATAGAATTTTGTAAAGGCACGTTCCCTTCAGAGTTGTCGCTGACTGGCCTTAAAGTGGTGGTAGATTGCGCACACGGTGCAACTTACCACATTGCCCCTAACGTTCTGTCTGAGCTTGGGGCAGAGGTTATTGAAATTGGCACCAAGCCGAATGGCTTAAATATCAACGAAAAAGTCGGTGCTACGTCGATGAAAGCCACGGTTGAAGCTGTTCTGGAGCATAATGCAGACCTTGGATTTGCCTTGGATGGCGACGGCGACCGTATTATGATGGTAGATAACCTGGGCAACGTGATAGATGGTGATCAGATCCTGTACATCATTGCCAGAGACGCACTGAAAAATGGCAAAATGCAGGGTGGGGTCGTCGGCACACTGATGAGTAACCTTGGATTAGAGAACGCGTTGTCAAAACTGGGCGTCCCGTTTGCACGCAGTAATGTGGGTGATCGTTACGTCATGGAATTACTTCAGCAGAAGGGCTGGTCAATTGGCGGTGAAAATTCAGGCCATGTCCTGAATCTCAACATGGCATCTACAGGTGATGGGATTGTTGCGGGTCTTCAGGTGATTGCCGCGATGCTTCGAAGTAATATGGATCTCCATGAGCTTAGCAGCGGATTTGAAAAATACCCACAGACTCTGGTGAACGTCAGGTTTGCCGAACCCGCTAATGATCCGCTTAATGCCCAGGCTGTGCAGCTTGCGGTAACGGAAGCTGAATCTTCATTGGGGAAACGGGGGCGTGTGTTGCTAAGAAAAAGTGGTACAGAGCCATTGATCCGGGTGATGGTTGAATCAGATGATGTCAAAGCCTCTGAAAAATGGGCAGAATTTATTGCAGAGGCTGTACGTAAAGTCGCCAATTAATTGATTGGTGGACGTATTTTACGTTTAGTTCTTGTATATTGTTTCCGGAATCGTTAATATCACGCCCGCTTTAAGACAGGGCTAAGGTCTGCGAAGTGACGACTATGAAAAGAAAGCCGCTGGTAGCGGGTAACTGGAAGATGAATGGTGACAAGGCGCTTGTTGCAGATTTCATCAACACATTGGATGCAACTAACGCCGAAGGCGTGGATATCGTCGTGTGTCCTCCAGCTGTTTATCTCGCCGCATTCGGTGATGTGAATTTTGCCATCGGCGCTCAGGACGTGAGCGCACTTGATAATGGCGCGCACACCGGTGACCTTTCTGTGGAAATGCTGAAAGAAGTCGGTTGTAAATATATCATAGTTGGCCATTCAGAACGTCGTGAAGACCACGGTGAGTCTAGTGAGTGGGTCGCTGAAAAAGCCGCGAAGGTTGTTTCCGGACAATTAACCCCAATAATCTGTGTTGGCGAGCCTCTTGAGGTCAGAGAGGCAGGTGACGATGCAGTACAGGGGTTCATCAGAGAGCAGCTACGTGCACTTACCAGCAAGCTTAGCGCAGATGAACTTAGTCGAAGTGTTATTGCCTACGAACCCATTTGGGCTATCGGCACGGGCAAAACAGCGAGTCCCGAGCAAGCGCAGGATGTTCATGCGTTCATTCGTAGTGAACTTGCTGATACTGACGCAGAGATGGCGTCGGGAATGAGAATTTTATACGGCGGCAGTGTGAAGCCCGCGAACGCGCAAGAGCTGTTTGGACAGCCTGACGTAGATGGCGGCCTGATCGGTGGCGCGAGTCTGAAGACAGACGATTTTATTGCAATTTGCCAATCGGCAAAGATTTGAGGTAATTATGTTATACGAAGTGCTATTAGTCGCTTATCTGATTGTCGCACTATTGTTGATCGGCTTTGTACTGATCCAGCAGGGTAAAGGCGCAGACATGGGCGCTTCATTCGGTGCTGGCGGTTCGAATACCGTATTCGGTTCATCGGGTTCAGGTAACTTTATGACTCGCACAACGGGAATATTAGCTACTCTGTTCTTTGGAATCAGCTTGACGCTGGGTAATATCACGGCAAACCGTGAAAAGGCAGCCGATGATTTTGAGTTCATGGATGTGCCGGTATCAGAGCAACAAGTTCCTGGCGATGCGGATGTACCTGTAAGCCAGGGCAATGCGCCAGCGTCTGATGTACCTGCAACCGATGATGCAGAAAATAACTCAGACGTACCAAACTAAGAAATTTGCGGAAGTGGTGGAATTGGTAGACACGCTATCTTGAGGGGGTAGTGAGCTATGCTCGTGCGGGTTCAAGTCCCGCTTTCCGCACCAAAATAACAAAAAAGCCAGCTTAGCTGGCTTTTTTGTTATTAGCCCTCGTCACCCTTTTTCCCTCAGTGGTTAACATTTTCTTTCAGATTTTCCCGTCTGATATTCGTCATATTGCTGCCTAGGACCAACGCGTTGCGCTTGCATCGTATTGTCTCTTCGAATTACGGCGGGGAAGGCGAGAATATCGCTGCGGTTACACCTTCCCCAGGTTGTTATACCTTTGAATCTCGCGTAAATTGCAGTAAACGTGATTAATGAAATGCCCAACGAGGTGTGTTATCAAAACCTGTAGAGTAGTAAAGTTTTTGGTATTCGTGATTGCCGCGCAAGTAACCGGTGTAAGCGGAAAATCGTTGCGGATCACAGATCAGAACGGTTCGGCATTATCTGATGTCATTGCGACATGGCCGGCTGAGGACGATGCTGCAACGTCTTCTACTACTGTGGCGATTGTGGATCAGGTTGACAGGCAATTCGTACCGCACGTCAAAGTCATTGAACAGGGGCAACAGGTCTCATTTCCTAACAGTGATAACATTCGTCACCATGTTTACAGTTTCTCTGCAGCGAAAACCTTTGAAATAAAACTTTATAGTGGTGAGCCCAGTGATCCGGTGACGTTTGCGACGCCGGGTATTGTTGTTCTTGGCTGCAACATACATGACCAGATGATAGGCTATATCTATGTCAATGACGGCTCTGAATACAGTCAGTCTGGTAAGGACGGTATGCTTTATATTCCTGAAGACGTTTCGAGTGTCACACTTTGGCATCCGGGTTTAGATTTGACCCAAACTCGTCGAAAAGTCGTCGAACTGAATCAAGATACTGATTCCGTAACATTGCCCTTAACGGTGCCACAAAAGCCCGAGCCAAAAACATTCGGCAAACGAAAGTTCGGGGGCTAAACGTTGCAAATATCGTTACGTCATAGCCTGTTTCGGATCCTGCTAGGGGGTATAGTGATTACCGCCAGCCTGATCCTGGTAAGCGTGTGGAATGGCACCGCGTCGCTGGTTCAGGACAGTCTGGACAAAGAAATTGATGTAGCAAAAGAAATCTTTAAATACAGGTTGGAAGCGCAGGCTAGCAAAATTGGCCAGATAGGTTATCTGTCGAGCAGACAATACAGTGTCATCTCTGCCGTAATCCGTGGCCAGGCGAATGATGATGTCGCCACGACCGAAAGTTATCTCGATTCGCTTATACTCAGAACAGACGCAGACTGGGCTGCGTATCTGGGATTGAACGGTGAGGTCGTCGCGTCATCACCCAAAGAACAACTAATTGGTGAACAGATCCCCGAAGCGGGAAGGGCACTGCTAGTTGATGCGGAAAATTATGAAAGTGGGTTTTTAATCATTTCTGACAGCCTTTATCACGTCGTTGCCTCTCCGGTAAAAATGCCTATCACAATAGCTTACACGATGTTCGGATACGAGATAAATGACCACTATCTGTCCAGTCTTAGTAATATTATGCAAGCCGAAGTGATAGTACATTCAACCACAGATGTGACGTCGGAACGCCTGGCTATTGCTTCGAGTGTCGAACCCGCAGCAGCGCAATATATCTTGAAAACCGGATCTGAAAGACTAAATTGGCTGGATTTTCTTACCGGAGGCAAGGAGAGCTATGTCAGTCGACAGGTAGATATGTCGGATATGGGGTTATCCGGTCTTCCCGTTGAAATTACAATTGCCCTTGATGTCACGAAGCAGTATCAGGGTTTTGCCAACCTGCTGTTCAGTATTGTCATCATCAGTGTGATTGCGAGTGCAGTATCTTTGATGGTGGTTATGTTATTGTCTCATAGGGTAAGCCGCCCGGTATCGCGACTCGTCGAAGCGGTCGATAGTATTGCCGATGGGAACTACGAACAGACGTTGCCAGACACAGGGAACTTAAAGGAAATTGCAGACCTGTCACATGCTTTTTCCAGTATGCAGAGTAACCTGAAAAGCCGGGAAGAACGCATTCGCTTTCAGGCCCAGCATGACATGCTGACAGGGTTACATAACCGCAACTATGTAGAAGAACATATTGCCGCCCGATTGCAAAGCCGCGAATCTTTTCAGGTCATAGGCATTAGCGTAAACGGCTTTCGCACTATTAATGACCTGTATGGCTACGTCAATGGTGACAAAGTGCTGCAGGTAACCGCACAACGGCTTTCCCGTTGGCCAGGTATGGCCGCACGCCTCGCCGGTGGCGAGATCCTTTATATTTCAGAAA
The DNA here is from genome assembly GCF_047556435.1 of Alteromonas sp. H39. Classification (GTDB taxonomy): domain Bacteria; phylum Pseudomonadota; class Gammaproteobacteria; order Enterobacterales; family Alteromonadaceae; genus Alteromonas. The sequence goes on along the minus strand of NZ_CP180210.1, from coordinate 2,460,174 downwards.
CCGCTCTTGATGAGTTGCAGCTTGAGACACTGCGACATATTCTCGAACAGTCAGTCGAGGTCGGTCTCGTTGCGATTCCTGTTAAAGTGTCGCTGGTATTACTACAATGTCCGGCTGATGCAGAGTCGGCTGAGGACTTGTTTCGTAAAATTAACATTGTCAACGATGAAGCCACTCGCAGCGGAAGCTGGCTGGTACAGTATGATGATGATCTGGAAAAACATTATCTGCGCCGCCTCGCCATCATCACAGAACTCAAACGCTCACTGCAGTCAGATCGCTCTGAATTGTCGATGGTCTATCAGCCCAAAGTAGCATTGGACTCCATGACGGTGACCAGCATGGAAGCACTGGTGCGTTGGAACAGTGATGCCCTCGGTTTTGTTCCTCCGGATGAATTTATTGGTATAGCAGAGCAGGCTGGCCTGATTGAGCAGGTTACGACCTGGGTAATGGGCCAGACCATCAGCGATTTGTCACGCTTTCGTGCTCAGGGGTATACCTTTAGTATTGCCATGAATTTATCTTCACATGACATACAGAATACGGCACTACTGGAGCGTCTGATACTGATGCTGAAAGACGCGAATCTGACTCCACAGGATTTGGAGCTGGAAATTACGGAGAGCGACTTAGTTGAAGATGCTGTTCTGGCGATTGAAAACATGCGCAAGCTTAAAGCTTCCGGATTTCGCTTCGCCATTGACGACTTTGGTACTGGCTACTCATCACTGGCTTATCTTAAGAATCTGCCCGTTACCACAATAAAGATTGATAAGAGTTTTATTCTTAACCTTGCAACAGATGAGAACGATCAGCAGATAGTCCATACTGTGCTTAGCCTTGCACATATTTTTGAGCTTGATGTCGTTGCTGAAGGGGTAGAAGACGAGGTCTCTATGGTTATGCTTCAGGAATGGGGATGCGACATTGCTCAGGGCTATCACATCAGCAGACCGCAACCGGCTGAGCAATTGTTTGACTGGCTCAGAAACACGCCCTATCAGAATAACAAAGAGAGGTAGTATGAAAAGAGTGGCAGCCACACTGGCAACCGGACTTCTTTGCAGTCATGCTTGTTTTGGCGGTGACGGCAAACTTATTGGGACTGCCGGCCTGAACCAAGTAGAAGGCGCTGGAGGTGGTGGGATCGTCCCCTGGGCGACGTTGTCAGGCTATGACAGTCAGGAAGAGACGTCAGCAAGCGCCTTTGTTACACGGGTTAACCTGGACGATTATCGTCTCACGGCACTGGGTGCAAATCTCTCACTGTACGACAGAGTAGAGTTATCTGTTGCCCGTCATACCTTTGACCTCACGACGCTTGGCGGAGAAATCCAGCAAAATGTTTATGGCATGAAAGTTCGCCTGTATGGCGATGTTGTGTATTCTGACTTTCCACAACTCAGTGCTGGACTGCAGCACAAGCGGCTACAGGACAGTGCGATAGCGTATGCGCTGGGGGGGGCAGATGAAAACGGAACTGATTACTACCTTGCGGCCACAAAAGTGCACTTAGGCGCCGCGGCGGGCTACAACCTGGTATGGAATGTCACCGCCAGGGCGACAAAAGCAAATCAACTTGGCCTGCTTGGGTTTGGCTCGCAAAGCGACAACGATTATGACGTAATGTTTGAGGGAAGTGTTGGGGTGCTCTTTAGCCGACACCTGGCTGCTGGTGTTGAGTATCGCCAGAAACCCGATAATCTGGGGTTGGGCGAAGAAGACTGGTGGGATGCATTTATTACCTATATACCGTCCAAGTCGTTCAACGTCACGTTGGCGTGGGCTGAGCTCGGCAGTATTGCCGGTGCGCCCGATCAAAATGGACTGTATCTGTCAGTAGGAGGTCAGCTGTGGTAATTCGCCGGATGTTATTCATAGGTTTTATTAGCGTAGCGATAGCATCTTGTGCATCTACGTCAGACTCGCTTTACAATGATATTGGTGGTGAAGCCAAGGTAGCGGAAATCGTAGATAATTTTATTTACGAAATTGAATATGATCCCACTATCCTTGCTTACTTTGAAGGAAGTGATATTGACAGGTTTCGTACAAAGCTGATTGAGCAGCTGTGTATGGTGACGGATGGACCATGTAGTTACAGTGGTGACACTATGGAACAGGTTCACGGCGGTATGAATATCACGGAAACCGACTTTAACCGTACAGTCGATTTATTAATTAACGCAATGAATAAGGCCGGCGTCAGTCACAGGCACCAAAACCGTATTCTTGCAGAGCTAGCGCCAATGCGATCTCAAATGCTGTACAAATGAACATCGTCGACAATGGCAAACTACTTGCAACAATAAAATGTGAAGTACATTTTTGAGTAAGAAAAGGACGTGACTATGGATATTATTCGTATAATTTTGTCAATTTTACTGCCGCCACTTGGCGTGTTTTTACAGGTCGGTATCGGTGCACATTTTTGGATTAATATCCTGTTGACGCTTTTAGGTTATATTCCAGGCATCGTACATGCGGTCTGGATTATTGCCCGCCGCTAGGATCTTTTAAGCGATTAAAGGCGATGTCGATGGCGGCATCGTCTTTTTTCACGATGGGTTCTGATTTAAGCAAGTCTTTGGTTGCAATGGCGTGGCCAAGTAAAATGTGATGATACCGGCCTTTTGTCTGTCCGTTAAGCACATCCAGACACAACAATATGTGTAATCCGATAGCAACGTGTTTTTTGCCAGCCTGGCGAATCTGATCGAAAGATTTATCTACCACCCCCTCAAACGTGAAAGTGCGTCGCTTTAGCCATTTATCCGTGTTTTCATTTATCACACACTCATGGGGAAACTCTCTGCGAGACATCAGAATGCAAGCTGACGTCAGCCTGTCCAGACAGGTGATTGCGGTAAAGGGATCATTGATCCCGGGTGAAAGCGCGCGTAATGCTATTTCAACCAGTTGTCCTACTGCAAACTCAGGATCCTGTATCGGTGTTCGACTGTTACCAATAATAATGTATTGTTCAAACTGTTTTTGTACATTATCAGGAAGGGGGCAGTGGCTGTGGACGATAAGAACTTCTGCGTCAGGAAAGACGTGATCGCCACTTCTGCCCAGCACTTCGACACCAGCAACAATATCTGTGCTTAGTGTTGTAAGTACATCATAGTTAATGTTCTGAATGTAACCTTCCCGTGGCGCTCTGATAACAGTCAGTTCTTCTGCCGGGGTTATCAGCGCTTTAGCGATAGCGCGCAGAGATGCCGGAGATTCAGGCTTTGGTAGCAGCGCTGCAATATCTCTGCACAGCTCCTCAAAACAGCGTCGAATGACATGGTCTGCCTGGATAGAAGTAGAAACGTGATGGATAAAGTAGATTATCACTACGACATCGACGACCCCGAGGACCACTGATACAGCGCAGAGTAGTGAAATTGCGTCCTGATTTTCCTGAATGGCGCTGATGTGATGCAGCGATATCATACAAAACAGAAAAGTGGAGACCAGCGTTCCTAATACTACCTGTGTCCCCCGATCGTTCATAAATGTGCGTATCAGTCTGGGGCCAAACTGTGAAGATGCCAGTGTCAACGCAACGAGTGTCATTGAAAACGCAATACTTGTAGCGGTAATGATTGCCGTGGCAAGCGTTGCTAATAGTTGAAGTGCACCGGTTTGCGTGACCAGTGGAACAAAATGCAGTACGGTATCAGGCAGGTTTGCTCGCTGAACAATTACCAGGCAGGCACCGCAGATGATTCCAGACGCCACCATCATACAGACAGGGATAAACCAATAGCTGGTGCTCAGCGATTCCCAATAAGGCTTTAGCCTGTCGGAGAGTGATGTCAGATTCAACGAATGTGTCTACCTTTTACGGCGAATAGAACTGAAAAATGAAAATACCAGTGAAATCGCCAGCAGAATAGCGAAAATGTAAAATAAAAACTGGGCTATCGCTGTTGCCGTACCCGCGGCACCGCCGAAGCCGAATATTGCCAGCACGATGGCCGCAATAAGAAAGATAACTGCCCATGTCAACATGATGGCTCCTCCCTTATACGAAAAAATAGTCATGCCTGCGATATCATCGCAGGCATTTTATCGGAACTATGAATGCAGCTCGTCTTTCATTTCATTGCGGTAATCACCCGCAAGCTTTTGCTTTTCCTGCTCGTTTAGCAACTTACCTGCTACCTGAAAAAACTCCTGTTCTTCATCAGCAAGATGATGTTCGACTTTTTCACGTAACGCTTTAAGATGATGCAGCCAGGCTGGCGAGCTCATGTCGGTTTCATCCAGCTTTTCAATCAGCTCATCAATTTCGTGATGTTCTGCAATGCCGTGACGTGACAACTCGACGGCCGGATCCTGCTTCATCAGCGGGGAGTAGAAATGCCGTTCCTCGGCGACAGCATGGCTCTCAAGCTGCTCCTTTAGTTCCTGATAGTATTCGCGTCTTGCCGGCGTGTCCCCACTGGTTTCAGATAATATTTTCAGTAGTAAACGCTGTTTTTCATGATCCTGGCGTAGAGCTTCGAAAATTTTCATGACTTTCTCCGTTCAACAATAAAAAGAATGCGTACTTACTTTATTGCGAGAAACGTTCCATTATGTCTGGAATGTAACCCTTTGTTATTTAGGTATATTAATTCTTTGTAACGTAATGCTCATCTGACCACCGTGCAGCAATTACAAGCTGGCAGCATATTTTGCCGCTATACACCTTGGGCCACCATTGCTGTTGCCAGCCGTCTGAAAGCCGCAATATTGGCTCCCCGACTATAATTAATCCAACCTGAGTCCTGGCCTTCTTCAACGCATTGTTCATGAATTGACTGCATGATGTCCTTTAATGATTGATCCAGCTTGTCAAATGGCGTTCGGCGGAAATAGGCATTTTGTGACATTTCCAGTCCCGATAATGCGACGCCTCCCGCGTTTGACGCTTTACCCGGAACATAGGGTATTTGTGCCTCAGCAAAGGCGCGCTGAGCTTCATCAGTGCATGGCATGTTAGCGCCCTCAAGTACATACTGGCAGCCATTGTCCAGTAACGCTTTTGCATGTTCACCATGAAGTTCATTTTGAGTTGCACAGGGCAGGGCGATGTCAGCTTTCACATCCCACGGGGCTTTGTCCTTAATCCATTCGCCGCCAAATTTGTCGGCGAGTGCTGACAGCACATTTTTTTCCTGGGCCTTATTGGCAATCGCCCATTGAATCATGTCTTGGCTAAGACCATCTTCGTTGAAATAAAAACCACGGCTGTTTGAGAGCGTCAACACCTTGCCTTCCAGCTCGGTGGCCTTTAACGCTGCATGTAACGCCACATTCCCTGCTCCGGATATTACAATTCGTTTCGCTGCCATCGAGTCTTCGTGGGTATCCAGTACGCACTTCAACATGTAAATCAGTCCAAAGCCGGTTGCCTCTGTGCGTACATGGCTGCCGCCAAACGCCAGGTGTTTACCGGTGATAGCACCTTCGAACCGGTTTTCCAGCCGGCGATACGTACCATACAGATAACCGATTTCCCGGTTTCCCACATTGATGTCTCCGGCTGGCACATCGGTGTTTGGACCGATATGACGGTGAAGTTCCATCATAAATGCCTGACAGAAACGCATTATTTCAGCATCTGAGCGTCCCTTCGGGTTGAAGTTACTGCCGCCCTTGGCGCCTCCCATCGGCAGTCCGGTAAGGGCGTTTTTGAATGTCTGCTCGAAGGCCAGAAATTTTAGGATAGAGGTGTTTACTGTAGGGTGAAAGCGCAGCCCGCCCTTATAAGGACCAATCAGACCACAATGCTGTACTCGCCACCCCTGGTGAACTTCAATCTCATGATTGTCGTTTTCCCAGAACACTGAAAACTGGATAATACGTTCGGGTACACAGAGACGAGTGACGACGTTATGCTGCTTATACTCATCATGCACATGATAAACCGGCAATATATCTTTGACGATTTCCCGAACAGCCTGTAGATATTCGGGTTCATGTGGATAGTTAGTTTCCAGCCAGGAAATAAGCGTGTCGTACTGCGACTCATTAGACATAATTTCGAACACCTGTTGTTGTGATGCTTTTGTCCTGCAACCTAAAACGTTGCAACCCGGCATTTACTACCTGCCGTAGCGATTTAGCGATCACTAATTGTCAACAGCATCACTGTCCTTACTGATAAAGACATTGAGGTTTTTGGGTACTGTATTTATGGTTAACGAATCAGCACAGTGAATTTCTCCATCAAGCGCATACTCCATTTCTCGGGGCAGTGTAATACGAATAGACTTTGCCTGTTTGTGGCGGATACGGTCGGATGATTTCTTCGCGTCACTTGACAAAAATACCAGCTCTGCCAGCGACAGAAACTGAGTTTCAGACGATTCCTGTGGCTCAAGCCAGGTGATATCAAGTTTACCGTCGGTCACACTGGGTATGTCTCCACCCTGAGCCAGCGCAGTGGTAAGAGGGGCGGCATTGGCAATGACCAGACTCGGCGAGTGCAACGTAACGGGGTCATCATCTTCAAACTGCACTTCAAATTCCTGCGCTTCATTTTTGCTGATCGCATCCCATAACCCACGCAGATAGGCAAATTGTCCGCCGGCATTTTTCTCATCCCTGTCAGCACTGGAAATCATTTGCTGTTCAAAACCCAGTGCCGCCACCAACAGCATCAGCTTGTCGTTGCAGATGGCGGTATCAATGGCGGTGCTGTGGCCGTCAACGATAATGTCGCAGGCAGTACTCACTGGCATCAGCTTACTGGAGTAGCCATGCAAAACCTGACTCAGCGCATTGGCTGTGCCAAGGGGAATAAGTCCCAGCGTTGCTTTAGTGCCTTCCAACGCGCGGGCAACTTCCGTTATTGTGCCGTCACCACCGCATGCTACGACAATATCAGCGCCTTGATTCACTGCTTTTGACGCCAGTTGTTCCGCACTTACTGATTCCGTTGTTTCATAGACGGTCACCCGAAAATGTGGATTAAGTTGAGAAAGAATATCGTTCTTTTCTTCTTTCCATTTTCCACCGCCTGCCACCGGATTAGCAATCAGAGCCAGGCTGTCTGTCAGTCTTAACCTGCCACCCTGTTTCACTTTTCTTAATGAACTAAGCTGGTGTTTGTTGAGCCGGGCTGTCTCCCGTACAGACTGAATACGGTTAAGCGCATCGACGACGGAAAGCGTCTCGTCTCGCGCCAGTAAATAAGCCGCCATCACCAAAACCGAACGTCCTCTGCCAAGTGCACAGTGAACCACCACTTTATGATTATTTTTAAGTTGTTGATCAATCCAGTTGATTGCGGTGTTAAGTTGCTCCGGGCTTGGGCTGGTATGGTCGAGCACAGGAATGTTGAGATATTCGCAATCCCACTGGTATGCAGTCCAGTCGAGACCGTCGAACTCTGCGGTAACATCAAGAATGGCATCAACGCCATATTCTGTCAGTGTTTCAATATCACTTCCGGAAAGACGACAGGCCAGATAAAGTTGCTCGTCAATTTTCTGTATTGCGGGCACCTTATCGGTTTTCCTTGCCCAACTGTTATAGGCGCCGGTTCCCAATAAAAACGGAACGAATACCCATCGTATATAAACGGGAATAGAGCCATCTTCCCTTTTTCTGAATAACTCAGGGTAGTTCAGAAGGTAGGCACTGCTCACAGCAATAAGTGAAAAGCAGGTCCAGCCAAACAGAATTTTCAATAACCAGACAGGAACAAACCAGGTGAGTAAGCCGGCAATTATTGCGCCGAGTACGTACCATTTCACCATTTTCATTCCGCAACCTCCTTATCATCATTTATCCAAATGACTGAACTTCTGAGACAACTTGTCAGTAACAAGGAAAGGATCCTAGTCACCATCATAATGAGCGTTATACATGACTTCAGAAACTCGCAGACACATTATTAATTTCGTCTGGTTTCAGGCCATCTGGTTGCTCGCAATCCTTTTCCAGTACGAATATCTCTGGTTAGTTGGACTACTTTTATTCTCTTTTTTTATTTTTAGTGACGCACCTCGCTGTGATGGCATTTTAATACTCGGGATGGTAATCGTTGGTCTCGTGGTAGATGGCGCATTGACGCTGGGCGGCGTATTTTTCTTCACGTCGCCAGAATATGGTTTGGTGATACCGTGGTGGCTACTGGCGCTCTGGGCAGGTTTCGCAGGCACCTTGAGGCACAGCCTGAATTATTTCAGAAAGCATTTTTGGGTATCAGTGATAGGCGGTGCGATATTTGGTCCGCTAAGTTATGCGGCGGGGGCGAGACTCGGCGCCGTTGAGTTTGAGATGGGCATGACAACAACCATGCTTATATTGAGCCCCATTTGGGCAGTCGTATTTCCATTCGCTGTCTGGTTAAGCAAGCGGGCAGAATCAGTGTGGTCAGACACACCTAAAACTTCAGCAGCAAAACAGGGAGATTCGTAATGACAAAAACCGTATTTGTAACCGGAGGCAACCGGGGGATTGGTCTGGAAGTGGTAAGAGGCTTTGCGAAAGCCGGGTGTAAAGTGCTTCTGGGGTGCAGAGATGAAGACGCCGGAAACGAAGTCAAAGAAGACATTGTTGGTGGAGATGTTCATGTTATCGAAATCAGTTTGAATAACGAACAGTCCATCATCGATCCATTCGTCCGTGCTGAAGCGGTTTTTGGCGGTATCGACATTCTCGTAAACAATGCCGGTGTCATGGAGGACAGTGACTTGTCTTCGTTGTCACTGGATGATTTTAACAGCACAATGCAGGTTAACGTGAACGCTCCGCTGACACTTATTCAGCAAGCGTTGCCAGGAATGAAGGAGCGGGGATTTGGACGGATCATCAATGTTTCTTCAGGTTGGGGCTCGTTTCATGAGGGAATGGAAGGGCCACTTGCGTATGCCGTTAGCAAAGCGGCATTAAATGCACTGACTAAAAATGTCGCTGGTGCATTGGGTGATGACAGCAATGTCACGGTTAACAGTGTTTGTCCTGGCTGGGTGCACACCCGGATGGGAGGTTCTGACGCACCTCGTACGCCGGAAAAGGGGGCAGAAACCATTGTTTGGCTTGGCATGCTGGAAGATGACAAACCGAATGGCAAATTTTTCAGAGATAAAAAAGAAATTAACTGGTAAGGACAATGGCGCAGAAGGAGCAGGTAGTATTGCAGTCTCATTTGCTTCTGCGCTTTGCTTCACTTCTGCCAAATGACTAGTGCGAAACTCGTGCGAAAATAAAACGGGCAACACCGAATAGATGTTGCCCGTCTCGTTATATCGGTCTGACATGATAGCTACTTTATCGCTTCCACTACCTTACTACTGTTTTTGTTAAGCGCATCAGTAACGGCATTAGCCGACTGACTCTCCTTAAGATTTACAATAAGTGCGTATTTTTGCTCTTTCACGGCATGACGAACGGTGTTGATTATTTCCGTTCTGTCGGGGCGAAGCCCGATCAAACCCGCGACGAATAATCCGATGAAAAGCCCTGGACTGATCAACGCAATATAGGTAAACAGTGGGTTCTGCTGTGTGAGAGCAGGACCAAACTGAGTCAGCAGAAGGGCCGCGAGAAGACCAACGACAAGCCCTGCGCCGCCGAGGGCCAGGTGAGAGTGCCACATGGATTTACCAATTGGCTTGCTGGGCCCCTCAAGTTTCCGACTCAGTTTATTGTCGTTGGGGTCAACCAGCGTTATCTGGCCCGCTTTTATCGCAGTATTTTTAGTTAGTTCATTGGCAGAGCGCTTAGCCTCCTTCTCGGAGTCAAAAATAGCGGCGACCTGTGTATGCTTTGCAGAAATAAGTTCTGCGCGAAAGTTTTCATGATCCGTTACGGTATTCATTGCTCCTCCTCAGCATTTTCGCTTGAATATGAGACCAAAATCGAACCCGTTCTTCACCGTTGACGATAGTTCTAAACATTATAAAGACGCTACGCTTTATCATGCGAAGGAGATCGGTCCATTGTCTCCACGAGTGCATCGTAGTGCATACACACCGCAGTGCAGTGCACCGTCAACAATCTTGTTACAAAAGTCCTTATCACAAATACAAAAATCGTTCCTGAATAGGTAAGTCTATGAATATGTGGAGGAAGCCTATGTATGTAGCGTAAACCTGAACGCGAAAACAGGGATTGACAGGAAGTATTTATAGTAAAAATGAAAATTTTACCTGATCATCCAGCACTCCACTTGCTGCAGTTTGCTATACGAAAATAGAGGGTTGTTTTTAAAAGAAAAATTATGTGTTCTTCAAGGGTAAATATGGCCCGGGTATTGCAGGTTTAGTTTCGACATGTTTCGGCCGGAGACGGGTAAACAATTGCCCATGCGGTTGACCAGAAGGAGGAACGATATGTCAGCATCACTTGCTGTAATCTGTCATCAGCTGGACACTGATACGGATGATACGACGAATCAGTTGTTAAACGGAATCGCCAGTCAGGGCGTTGAAACCACACTTTATAGCTCTCAGGACGTGATCACCAATATTGATGAGCTTGAAAAGTACAGCGGCTTTGTGTTCGAGGCTGCATCCAGCCAGTCACTGGATAAAATTGTCGATGCGTTTAACGGAGCCGCGCTTCTCAGAAACAAAGCGGGCTTATGGCGGGATAAACTGGCGGCGGGCTTTAGTCAGGGCGCACAGTCGGCAGCCGTGTCACTGAGGGCCATGATCGATTTTTCTTTCTTTTGTAACAGCCAGAATATGATTTGGCTGTCATCGGGCATCGACAATGTCGGAGCCGGGCAGGCCACTAAGAAAAATACTGCGGCAATGGGAAACGCGCCGGTTCTTGACGATGTTATGTGCCAGGCTTATCGACACGGCCAATATCTCGCGCAAGTTGCCAAGCAATGGCAGCCTGATCGTTAATCAGCAATGGTTGCAGTAGAGCTGGATATAGAGCGAAAAAGAGTCGGACGCGGATTCGCTTATTTCTATGGTTCAGGCAGAAAAGTTACTGGTCAGCGGCTGCTAAAGCGAATCGATAATCTTGTTATTCCTCCGAACTGGGACAATGTTCGAATCGCCAGGTCAGCTACGGCAGATTTACAGGCCGTTGGCTACGATGCCAAAAATAGAAAACAATACATCTACCATGATCGGTGGCACAAAAAGCGACAGCAGGAAAAATTTGAACGCTTAGCAGAATTTGGTAACGCCTTACCGCAATTCAGAAAACGATGCTGGGATTGGGTAGAGCAGTCTGACTGGACTCCACATCGCAGCCTTGCACTTATTTGTCTTTTACTTGACCACACAGGCCTCAGAGCAGGTAATCGACAGTACACCCGAATGAATAATACCTTTGGATTAACCACGCTCCGACGGAAGCACTTTGTGCATGACGAGCAGGGCGTGCACCTTTCCTTCATTGGTAAACATCACAAAGCGCGCAATGTGACGGTAGAAGATCCCCGATTGGCTGAACTGGTGTCGCAAAGCGCCGAAGCACGCGGATATGCCCTTTTTCGTTATACTGATGAAAAAGGGCAGTGGCATGATATCGACAGTGACGACGTCAATGCCTTTATCCATGAAAATCTCGATCCACAATTCAGTGCTAAAGATTTCAGAACCTGGACAGCCAGTCGATACGCCATCCTCAGCTTGCCAGAGCTGGAAGCTATACTTCAGAAACAACGGCAGCGAAAATGGTCCACAACACTGACCAAACATGTCGCACAAATGTTAGGCAATACGCCCTCAGTTTGCCGTCAATATTACCTTCATCCGAAATTGTATGAGAGCGTTGAAAACGCGGAAAAGCGTCAGTACCTGCTTGATGAGACGAGAGGCTGTATTCCCGGTGAAATTATCGACGATAACGCTATAAGTGCCATTGAAAAGGTACTTTCAAAGGTTATTGACGCTAATTAATGCTCAATATAAAAGCAGGATTATATTGAATAAAAATGACTGTAACATTACTTTAAATACACCTCTCGCGGTTTGAAACTTTGTTTCACAGTCTCTGTGAAACGTTATCTTTCTCTTATTATTCAATAGCTTAATATTTCTATTTTACTATTCTGTCGTTTGTTGAGTGTTTGGGTAAAAATACGTCGCAAACCGCTATTTGCAAGGGTTGTTTAAATATCGAGCTTGAAAAGCGCGTCACTAACCTTATATAATTAGAGCTCTAATGATTAGCGTTCATCGGATTTTTGATTCGTTTACGCCAAATTTAGTAATAAGAGGTGCATAAGTGACATGCAAATAGAAGGATATATTTCGTTGGCGCTGTATTTTCTGGCGATGCTGGGAATCGGATTATTCGCATACCGCCAGTCTACCAGTGATATTTCCGGTTATATTCTGGGTGGCAGGCAGGTGAGTCCCCAAGTCACGGCCTTATCTGCCGGCGCATCAGATATGAGCGGGTGGATGCTGATGGGGCTGCCCGGTGCAATGTTTGTCACTGGGTTTGACGCAATGTACATCGCGATAGGTCTTTTAGCAGGTGCGCTCGCGAACTACTTACTTGTAGCGCCCAAGCTTAGGGTATACACCGAGGTCGCTGATGACTCGCTGACGGTTCCGGAGTTCTTTGCAAAGCGTTTTGGAAAATCCAGTGCGTCAGTTCGCATGGTATCTGCAGCCATCATTGTTATGTTTTTTACGCTGTATACGTCAGCGGGGCTGGTAGCAGGCGGCAAGCTGTTTGAAAGCGCATTTTCCGTCGATTATCAGTGGGGGCTGGTTATCACACTGGGTGTGGTTGTGTCGTACACATTACTGGGCGGATTCCTTGCTGTGAGCATGACTGACTTCGTACAGGGATGCATTATGTTCGTTGCACTGATCCTTGTGCCAATTGTGGCCTATACTGAATTTGACAGCTTGTCGCAAATGAATGCAGCGGCACTGGAATCTGTGCCGGGATTCTTTGAGTCATGGGAAGCGTTAACGGCGGTTGGTTTGCTCTCCAGCCTGGCCTGGGGGCTTGGTTACTTTGGACAGCCGCATATTATTGTTCGATTCATGGCGATACGCTCTGTTAACGCAATCGGTACTGCAAGGAATATTGGTATGTCATGGATGACGGTAACCATTATTGGTGCATTAGGTACCGGGTTTGTGGGTATTGCATATGCAAATCAGTTTGGATTACAGGTAAACGACCCGGAAACGATATTTATTTTGTTTTCTCAACTGTTGTTCCACCCGTTGATTAGTGGATTTTTGATGGCAGCGATTTTGGCAGCAATTATGAGCACAATTTCCTCGCAATTGCTGGTTTCAGCAAGCTCACTAACGGAAGATATTTATCGCGTTATCTCGAAAAAAGAGGTAGACGAAAAGACAACAGTAAAAATTGGACGCGCTGGCGTTGCCGGTGTGGCAGTAATTGCTTTGGTGCTGGCTATGGATTCTTCAAACACAATTTTGTCCTTAGTCAGTAATGCCTGGGCAGGTTTTGGAGCGGCTTTTGGTCCATTAGTGCTGTTTTGTCTGTATAAGAAGAATTTAACGCACACTGCAGCGTTAGCAGGAATTATTAGTGGTGCTGTAACGGTATTATTTTGGATATATGCACCGGTGCTGGAGAACGGCGCGACCTTAAGTAGTGTCATGTATGAGATCGTACCGGGTTTCATTGTCAGTTCAGCAACATTGTGGCTGGTCTCTGCTATTACGTCCTCACCTTCAGATGAGGTACGTCAGACGTTCGAAGAAGCAGGCCAGCAATTAGCGAATCAACAAGCGTAAGGTGATATAGAGATATGAGTTTTCCCAACTGGAAACGGGTAGTTATAAAAGTAGGAAGTGCGCTAATTGCACCAAACAAACAGGGGTGTAGCAGCCACTATTTGCTGAGCATTGCGCAATTTATCGTCAAGTGTCGTGCCAATGGAACTCAGGTTGTACTGGTATCTTCCGGTTCAGTCGCTGCTGGCGCCCACTTGTTTACCGAAGAAGAGAAAACAAATATTGCGGTGAAGAAAGCGATGGCTGCTGCAGGTCAGACAGAAATGATGGCGACCTGGGACAGGTTGTTTGATTTTCCTTCTGCGCAAATTCTATTAACACATGGTGATCTGCGTGACCGTGAACGTTACGTCAGCGTCCGCGAGACGATTGATAGCTTACTTGACCACGGCATACTGCCTATTGTTAACGAAAACGATACGGTGACAACCGATAAGCTCAAGGTGGGCGACAACGATAATTTATCTGCAATGGTGGCATCGGCAGCAGAAGCTGACGCTCTGATAATCTGCTCCGACATTGATGGGTTGTATAATAAAAACCCGCATGAACACGATGATGCGGAATTGCTTAAGTGGGTAGAGAACATCGATGAGAGTATTTACGCCATGGCAGGCGGTGCTGCAGCAGACGGTGTCGGAACCGGCGGCATGAGAACGAAGATCGAAGCGGCAGAAAAAGCCGTATCACATGGTATCGACACGTTCATTATCAACGGTTTTACTGAACTGTCGTTTAACATGTTGCTGGAAGGTCAGAACCCGGGAACACACTTCCAGCCTTATGACAAGCCCATGCAGGAAAACGTGCACTGGATGCGTCACACATCTAATGCACAGGGTGAAGTCATTGTACAAAGTGATTTTGACGTGTCACTGGTAAGTGACGCTGAGCAATTAACGAGTAGTGAAATAATTGGTGTCAAAGGCGAGTTTTCTGTCGGCGATACGATCCTTGTGAGAAAGGATGACGGTACCAAGCTGGTGAAAGCGAAGTCGAATTACAGCAGTTGTTTGCTGAACTTCATTGCCAAGCAGGACAGTGAAGAGTTCGCCACCGAGTTTGAAGAAAAAACCGGACCGATTATTTCAGAACAGCATATAGCAAATTTGGAGAAAGAATGAGCATCATTACGAAATTAGCACGAGAAGCAAAAACCGCAGCCAAAACGCTGGCAGTGCTTGATGAAGCCAAGAAAAATGCGGTTTTAAAAGATATGGCAGAGGCCATTCGCAGTAATACACAAAAAATTGTGAATGTTAACGTCAGGGAAGTTGACCGCGCGAAAGAGAATAATCTGGACGCGGCAATGGTCGACAGGTTGATTCTCAACGAGAGCCGTATTGAAGATATGGCAAAGGGTATTGAGACAATTATTGATCTGGACGATCCTGTTGGTCAGACACGGTCAATGGGTAAACGTCCGAATGGCATCGACATTCAGAAAATGCGTATCCCGCTGGGCGTGGTGTGTATGATTTACGAAGCGCGTCCGAATGTAACAGCAGATGCTGGTGCGCTTTGCTTTAAGTCTGGTAACGCAGTTATTCTGCGTGGTGGTAAAGAAGCACTGGATACCAGTCTGGCAATTGCCAATCTGTTGCAGGACGTACTAGAGAAGCACGATTTACCACGCGCGCTGATAACGGTTGTACCGGATCCTGACCGTGCGTTGATGCAGGAGTTAATGGAGCAGCGTGACTATATTGATGTAATTATTCCTCGTGGTGGGGAAGGGCTTATCAATTATGTTACTGACAATGCTAAGGTTCCTGTCATTCAGCACTTTAAAGGCGTATGCCATCTGTATGTCGATAAAGAAGCAGACCTGGATAATGCGATGGAACTTCTGCTTAACGGTAAAACGCAGCGTACAGGCGTGTGTAACGCACTTGAGGGACTGTTAGTTCACAAAGCAGTCGCTGGTGATTTCCTGCCACGTGTGGCAAAAGCGTTTAAAGAGAAAGACGTTAAAGTTCACGTGAATGAGGCAGGTGCCCAGTATTTTGACGGCGCCGATGTGATAGCGGATGATCAGTACGGTGAAGAGTATCTTGGGCTCGAAATCGCGATCCGAGTGGTTGATGATATTGATATGGCGCTGGATCATATTGCGACATTCGGCAGTAACCACACCGAAGTGATTTCTACGAAAGACAAGGCTGCAGCAGAACGGTTCCAGCGCACAGTAGATGCTTCGGTAGTCATGGTGAACGCGTCATCGCGTTTCTCAGACGGCAGCCAGCTGGGTCTGGGGGCGGAAATCGGTATTGCCACTACCAAGCTGCACGCTTACGGTCCGATGGGACTTGAGTCGCTGACAACCGAAAAGTATCTGGTGAATGGCGAAGGTCAGATTCGCGAGTAGCAGTTGGCATTGTTCGCCAGAGCACTTTGATTCATAATGGAAAAACTCCGGTCTCAGACCGGAGTTTTTTTATTTCGGGACATAAGGAGCGCACGCGTTAATGAAGTATGACATCAACGCATTATGGCTAGAGGTTTCCGCCTTCATGCTTGATTACAAGTTACTGACCTCCGTTCTGGTGGTCGTATTGCTGCATGTGTTTAAACGACTCGTGCTCAAAGTCATACGCAAACAAAGCTCGAAAAAGGGTCATGACAGACGTAATCAGATAAACATTCTCGAGCAGTTGGGCAATGCGTTTATCATCATTGCGTTAATGATGATTTGGTCGTCGGAGATTCAGACTCTGGCAATTTCCATTGCAGCCTTTATGGTGGCGATTGTGCTGGCAACCCGCGAGTTCATACAATGTTTTATGGGGTTTATCTATTACCTCGGCGCACGCCCATTCCGTGTTGGCGATTGGATCCAGATGAACAATATTGTGGGTGAAGTGGTAGAAATGGATTGGGCAAAGACGGCGCTTCTGGAAGTCGATCCCGACACTTTCAATTATACCGGTAAGCATGTTTATGTACCAAACAGCCAACTGGTAACCCAAACCGTTCGTAACCTTAATTTCCTGCGCCGTTACAAGCTTCACAGTTTTAAGATTGTTAATGAGCCGGCGGTGAACCCATACCGGATTTTACCTGCGTTTTCTGCGAGAGCCCAGGCTCATTGCGAATACTTCCGGGATGTTGCCGAGCGCTACAAAGGTTTGATAGAGCGGCACCTGGAGCAGGAGTTCATCCAAATTGATCCTGATATTCTGCTTGAGACAAACGAGTTGGCGAAAGTGGTGGTGTCGGTTTCGATTTTTTGCCCGACGACAGAGGCGCAGGAGTTGCAGTCAAAAATAAGTTCTGACTGGATGAGTTTGTGGTTTAAAGCCATAAAAGAGGACGAAGACCAGATACGGCAACTGGATGAATCATCGGCGTAAGTAGCGAAGCGCTACTGGTAAGTTGCTCTCGTGATTTTCAAGTCATGCTGACTACCCAGTCCCGACGCTTTGTAAAATGGCTTTTCAGAAAGCTCATCTGATCAGCGAGGATACGTCGGTTCATCAGGTAAAAGCGCTCGTAAACATTCGGCGTAAACGGCACGGCTAGTAATGCCATGCCGGCTTCTTCCGGTGTTTTTGCGCCTTTCGCGTGATTGCACCGACTGCATGCGGTTGCCACATTGGTCCAGTTATCACGCCCCCCACGGGAACGCGGAAGAATATGATCTCGTGTCAGTTGAGACGCGGGGAACGTGTGACCGCAATACAAACACAGATAGTTGTCTCTGCGAAACAGGTAACGGTTTGTCAGTGCGATTTTGCCACTGACGTCCGTAACTTTACCATCGCAGGCAATGATAGACGCCAGTCGCAGCGTACTTTGTTCACCAGTTTGGTTCCATCCGCCGTGCATGACCATGTGATCTGAGCCAAGCTCAAACAACACTTTTTCCTGACAATACAGTCTCGCCGCCTGTTCCGGAGATACCCATTCCTGCGGCATGCCAGCCTTATTTAATCGAAGTACTAACATAAAACACTCCCAATATGGGGTAGGTGTTCTTCTAGCATACCTATTTTTGTTTCAAATAGATGAAAAAATGTACATTATTAAAGAAAAATTATGATTGATGGCGCAAAACACAGGTCAGACTCATGTCGCCGACGACTCTTTACCGGTACAGTTTTGTGCCATTACGATTTTGCGCAAATACTGTGCTGGCGCTGGAATAGGAATTCATGAAAATCCACAAGAGTAAAAATTTGATAATGGTATTCGCCGGTTTTCATAGCTATACTATGCGCCGCGTTTAAAAGCGATAAATAAAGATTGAAATTAAAGGACAAATAGTGACTCCTATTACAAAATCATTTCAGTATGGACAACATACTGTCACTCTGGAAACAGGCGTAATCGCCCGTCAGGCAACGGCTGCAGTAATGGCCAGCATGGACGATACCGCCGTTCTGGTAACCGTAGTTGGTAAGAAAGAAGCAAAACCTGATCAGGATTTCTTCCCGCTGACTGTTAACTACCAGGAAAAAACATACGCTGCCGGGAAAATTCCGGGTGGCTTCTTCAAGCGTGAAGGCCGTCCTTCAGAAGGCGAAACCTTAACTGCCCGTCTGATTGACCGTCCTATCCGCCCACTGTTCCCGGAAGGGTTCAAGAATGAAGTTCAGGTTGTGATCACGGTGGTATCTGCAAACCCTGAAATTCCAACCGATATCATTTCTATGATTGGTACCTCTGCCGCGCTGGCAATCTCTGGTATTCCGTTTAACGGTCCAATCGGCGCTGCGCGCGTGGGTTACACTGACGGTGAATACCTGCTGAACACCCGTACCTCTGAGCAGGAAACCAGCGAGCTGGACCTGGTTGTTGCAGGAACAGAAAGCGCAGTACTGATGGTGGAATCAGAAGCCAACGTGCTGTCTGAAGATACGATGCTTGGCGCCGTTATGTATGGCCACGAGCAAATGCAGACTGTGGTTAGCGCAGTTAACGAATTTGCTGCTGAAGTCAATACACCTAAGTGGGACTGGCAGCCAGAAGCAGAAAACACTGACCTTAAGAGCAAGATCAAAGCACTTGCTGAGTCAGGTATGACTGCGGCATATCAGATTTCTGACAAGATGGAGCGTAAAGACGCCGTAACTGCGGTTACTGAGAAAGCGCTTGCCGACATCATGGCTGAAAACGAAGAGCAGGATCAGAAAGAAGTACTGGATCTGTTACATGAACTGGAAAGTGACGTAGTGCGTTCACGCATTCTGGCAGGCGAGCCACGTATCGATGGCCGAGACCCGGCGATGATCCGTGCGCTAAACGTTGCGACTGGCGTTCTGCCACGTACTCACGGTTCAGCGCTGTTCACCCGTGGTGAAACGCAGGCACTGGTTGCTGCCACTCTGGGTACAGAGCGTGATGCACAGATGATTGACGAGCTGGCCGGTAAGCGTGACAGCCGTTTCATGCTGCACTATAACTTCCCTCCTTACTGTGTGGGTGAGACCGGCATGATTGGTTCGCCTAAGCGTCGTGAAATTGGTCACGGTCGTCTGGCTAAGCGTGGTATTCAGGCAGTTATGCCAAGTGAAGAAGAATTCCCGTACGTAGTACGTGTGGTTTCTGAAATCACTGAATCTAACGGGTCGTCGTCAATGGCGTCTGTATGTGGTACCTCTCTGGCCCTGATGGATGCCGGTGTACCTATTAAAGCCTCAGTTGCGGGTATCGCAATGGGTCTGGTGAAAAGCGACGACAACTTTGTGGTTCTGTCTGACATTCTGGGTGACGAAGATCACCTGGGCGATATGGATTTTAAAGTAGCCGGTACGACTGACGGTATCACTGCACTGCAGATGGATATCAAAATCGAAGGTATCACCAAAGAAATCATGCAGATTGCACTGAAGCAGGCGAAAGAAGCCCGTCTTCACATCCTGTCTGTTATGGATGAAGCGATTGGCGGTCACCGTGAAGAGCTGAGCGAATTCGCGCCACGCATCTATACCATGAAGATCGATCAGGACAAGATCCGTGATGTTATCGGTAAAGGTGGCGCGATGATTCGTCAAATCACCGAAGAGTCAGATACTAACATCGAGATCGAAGACGACGGTACCATCAAGATTTTTGCGACTGAGCGTGCGAAAGCCGATATTGCTATCAGCAAAATTGAAGATGTTACCGCTGAAATCGAAGTGGGTAAGACTTACAACGGTAAAGTTACCCGTATCGTTGATTTCGGCGCGTTCGTTGAAGTTCTGCCAGGGAAAGAAGGTCTGGTTCACATTTCACAAATCGCTCATGAGCGAGTGAATAAAGTGGCAGACTACCTGTCTGAAGGTCAGATGGTTGACGTGAAAGTGATGGAAATCGACCGTCAGAATCGCGTTCGTCTGAGCATCAAGGAACTGCTTGAAAAACCGGCGCCTAAGTCTGACGACGCCGAGTAAGTTGTGTTTCAGGTAATCTGACCTGTATCACTAACCGTTTAAAAAGGGAGCCTGTGCTCCCTTTTTTGATTTTTGAGGATGGAAATGGATAAACAAACACAAACAGAAGTAGAAGCTGCTGTTTTCCGTCGCCTGGTGGAACACCTGGATGCGAACAAAGACGTGCAGAATATTGATTTGATGATCCTGGCGGATTTTTGTCGTAATTGTCTGGCTAAATGGTATGCGTCGGCTGCGAAGGAACAGGGCGAAGACGTCGATTATGAGGCTGCACGAGAGGTAGTGTATAAAATGCCTTATGCACAGTGGAAAGAAAAGCATCAGCTTCCGGCAACTGATGAGCAGTTAGCTAAACTTGCAGAGAGTCAGAAGTCATAACTCGCCACAGTAGTCATTAGCTGGTGGTATTTGTACCCCGGCTGAGAAGTTCGTGGCAGCGTTGGCTGCCACGTTGATGTGACGATAACGTCAGGCTACTAATGAGAAAGCATTAATGGCTGTGCTGTATAATCAGCCTGCTTTTTTCTCAGGCTGACTGTAGCGAAAGGCATGAGGCAGTAATTCTCCCACCGTGGTAGCAAAGCTTTCACCGCTTTGGGTGGCCATAATAACCGGCACTGCGTCAGCGGCAAACTCAGCGATTTTCTGTCTGCATCCGCCGCATGGGAAACAAAACTCGTCATTCGGAGACATAATCACCACGCTATCCAGGGCTTTTTCCCCAGCTGCTACCATTATGCCGATAGCGGTTGCTTCTGCGCACTGCCCCAGAGGATAGGCTGCATTTTCCACGTTACAGCCTGCATAAATATTGCCGCTGGAAGATAACACCGCAGCACCAACCTGAAAGCCAGAATAGGGAGCGTGTGCATTTGCTTGCGCTTCAGTGGCTTTTTCAATCAGCGTTGTCATTACATTCTTTTTCATTTTTGATCTCGTAATTGTCGTCGTGGCGCTTTACATTACACGCCAAATGCGCCATCGTTGGCGGCATTCATCGCCCGAAGTCGTATTCAAGCGGGAACTGGTTTTTCTCATAGGTGAATCCATTTTTAACATGCATAAACTTGTACGTCCTCTCTTTTTTTCACTGTCCGTCGCGATTCTTGGTGGATGTGCGCAAACGCCAACCAACCAAGAACAAACCCAGATGGGGAACCTGCTTCTGGCAGAGCCTGCACCAATAAATCCTCGCTCTCAGGTTGCCATTGCACGCTACAATCAGATACTCGCCAATGCGGAGCTGGCAGAGGAAGATAAAGCAGAACTGCATTTTCAAAGAGGGATGCTGTATGACAGCGTTGGGCTTGGGGGCCTCGCGCAGTTCGATTATACCCAGGCGTTGAGTCTGAAACCTGACCTGGCCCCGGCGTATAATTCTATTGGCATTCATTATATTCAACAGCAGGAATTTATTCAGGCTTATGAAGCATTTGATTCTACGCTGGATATCGATCCTGATTATGATTTCGCCTTTTTGAACCGCGGTATTGCGTTATATTACGGTGGTAGGGCGGATTTAGCCGTTAAAGATCTGGATACGTTCCAGGAAAAAGACATCTCTGATCCTTTTCGTGTGCTTTGGGCTTATTTTGCGTATAGCGATATTAGCCCGGAAAAAGGAAATGCTTACCTGGTATCAGTCAGGCCAGAACTGGATAACGACCATTGGGCTACCATGCTGGTTGACTTATTTCTTGGCCTGAAAACAGAGAATGACGTACTGAATTCACTGATTGATGGGGTAACCAGTCAAAAAGCGCTGACCGACAGGCTTTGTGAGGCGTACTTTTATCTTGGCAAATACCACAGCCAACAAGGAAACCGGGGCATTGCGTCTAATTATTTCAAACTTGCTCTGAGCACAAACGTGTTTGACTATGTCGAGCATCGCTACGCAAGACTGGAGCTGGGAAGGCTCAGAAATGCTGATCGCGACCTGGACTAAATCATCGTATGCGAGGTTTAGTTCTGGCAGTGATTGCACTGTTTTTACTTAGCGGTGATACTGGTTTCCATGTTCCTCAGTTGCTGAGGAATGCGGCGCAGGCAAGCAATCCAGCGGCGTTGCTTTGGTCAGCGACGGTTCAAAAAAGCGAACTTGCGGAGCAGGGCCTGGTGACCTATGCCGCCGATAATGACAGTACGTACTGGTTACATCGGTTGGTGAAAATTGGCAATGCCGATGCAGCCTGGGTTTTGTACGAGCGTGCCCCGCCAGATGTCGATTCCAGCAGATTAATGCGACTGGCAGCTATGGGGAATGTACCCGACGCGCAGCTGGCTTATGCCATGTCGGTAGAAGACCCTGAGCTACGGGAGACCTGGCTGCTAAAATCTGCACGACAGGACTATGTGCCAGCGCAGGCCGCACTTGCCGACTGGTATTTGTTACAACAACAGCCAGAGAACGCGAGGCCCTGGTTAGAAAAAACGGCTGATCTCGACGCGCAAAGTGCATTTAAGTACGGCAGATTGCTGTGGGAAAGTGGAGAGCACGCGGCGGGAAAACGCTATCTTGAGAAGGCGGCAGAGCAAGGGCATGAAATGGCCGCTTCGCTCACCAGTATGATAGCGCGCTATCACCCCCGCACTTTCAGCCAGATTACCCCGCGGCAGTGGCCACAGAATAAGCGCTGTTTGCAACGAATTCAGATTTTCGCCACTTCGCTTTCCACTCTGCAACGGGCCGATGCGCTATACCGTCGTTTTCAGCTTGATAAACGGCTCGACCCTCTGCCCATTTGTATGCAACCGCCAGTCTGGCTACAGAACGATCAACTCAAGTGTGATGAGAACTGGAAACGCAGTGGACGGCTGGGGTGCGACATCAGACCCTTATCTTCAGCTGCAAAAACGCGTGATTTCACCCATGCCGTTATCGTCGCAAATCAGGGAACAGCCAATACGCACAATGGCGTGATGTACCTTGATATTTCAGACGCATACTCTGTTTTTGTGCATGAACTGGCGCATTTTTCCGGTTTCGCTGACGAGTACCCGCTGACAACCTCAGCAGCAAAACGATATTGTGGGCGAGAAGATATTCCTAATCTGGTCTTCGACGGTACCTTAACTTATCAGCCGGTTTCTCGGGTCGCGCAATGGCAGGAACTCGGTAGTGCCGGCGTCTGGCATGCCAAAACCTGTGAAAGTATCGGCGTCAATGCGTATAAACCGTCGCGTCAGGTTACGTTTCTTGAGCATCACGACAGCGGTGTGATCCCCGCGTCCTATCTGCGCCTATGGAAAGCGCAACTGGAAGATGTAAGCTCCCACCGACCAGTGTATCTGAACTTATTTCAATCATTTCATCAGGGCAAGCAAACCGCCAGCGCGGATGAATGGCTTAAGCGCTATGAAGCTTACCGAAACGTTTCTGACGAGGGGGCGGGGGAAGGCGATTCCCGAGTGACTCCTTAGTTATTTATTACTGGCAAACCCATTGCGATTTGCCAGTAATATTAACCTTCGGTTCTCTTCGCATCAGCACGAAGCATTTCATCACGCAGTTCGGCAACCCACATGGCAGTCGCGCCGCAAATTGCAACCGGCATTACAATAAAGTTGACGATAGGTATCAGTGAAAAAATATTCACCATTATGCCAAAAGACAGGGCTTTCCCTTTGTGTTGACTCAGGTGGAGCCGCATTCTGGTGAAAGCGACTTTGTGGTTGTCATACGGATAATCACAGTACTGAATTGCCATCATCCAGGCTGAAAACAGAAACCAGATTATCTGCCCAACTACCGGCACAAACAAAAAGATAAGGAAAAAGCCGATAGCTCTTGGTAAGTACCAGGTTAACTTCGACAGCTCACGACCCAGCGTTCTGGGAATATCCTTTAATAACGACAATACGCCTTCATCACCCAAAGGTTTACCGGTAAGGTGACGCTCTGCCTTCTCGGCCAGTACGCCATTAAATGGTGCGGCTATCCAGTTAGCCAGCGTTCCAAAAATCAGCGCGAATATAAGCAGCACTGAGATTATTGCCAGTGGCCACAGGAAAAACACCAGCGCCTCTTTCAACCAGCCAAGCCATTCCGGGATCATGGCCAGCAAATAAGTGATACCGGTTTCAATCTGACCATAGAGAAAATAAAACGCGGTGGCAAACAGTATCAGATTGATTGCCAGAGGTACGAATACAAATCGTTTCAATCCTTTGGTTCTGATGAGACTGAATCCCTGGCTAAAGTAGCTGAATCCACTTCGTGAAATCATCGATTCTCCTGTTTTGTTTACCTGGTACGCATACGAATACACGTCGCTGCGCTTCATTTTTTGCTTCTGTGCTGGTCCAATGGCATGACAGGCACTCTGCTAGACGACCTGACGGACAGTTATATTCTTCTGACGACCTCTGAGAATGGTATTGATGGAATGCCTTATCACAGGAATGTCAGACACCGGAACACAGTATGGTTGATACTATAAAGCATTTGCCCACGTGCGATAAATGCCAATTGTTACAGCGTGTTAGTTTTGGTAGAGTCGGACAACAATAATAAATAACGACATGCGCGAATCATGCTGCGCTCTGCGTACTTTCTCTCCATCCAAAATATGTCCGGCTGCGTCCTGACAACTTATGCTCTGTGTTTGCGCACACAGGGAGTACATCCGTGCGGCTGAAGAAGATAAAGCTTGCGGGCTTTAAGTCTTTTGTTGATCCTACCTCGATACCCTTTCCGGGCGATATGACGGCAGTCGTGGGGCCGAACGGGTGTGGCAAATCTAATGTCATTGATGCAGTACGCTGGGTTCTGGGTGAGAGCTCGGCAAAAAACCTGCGTGGCGACGCTATGACTGACGTCATTTTTAATGGCTCTTCAGCCAGAAAGCCGGTAGGTCAGTGCAGTGTGGAATTGGTATTTGATAACAGCTCAGGGCGTATTGGTGGCGAATATGCCAGATATAACGAGCTGGCGGTAAAACGTCTGGTTACCCGTGACGCAACCTCAACGTACTTTCTTAATGGCGTGAAATGTCGACGCCGGGATGTGACCGATCTGTTTCTGGGGACTGGTCTTGGACCAAGAAGTTACGCCATTATTGAACAGGGTATGATTTCTCGGCTTATTGAGTCTAAACCGCAGGAACTGCGGGTGTTTATCGAAGAAGCAGCGGGTATTTCACGATACAAAGAGCGGCGGCGGGAAACCGAGAACCGCATTCGACACACTGTCGACAATCTGGACAGGCTTGAGGATGTACGTCAGGAACTGGGCCAGCAGCTTGAAAAACTGCAGCGCCAGGCTGCGGCGGCAACACGTTACAAAACGCTTAAATCCAGTGAAAGATCCTTAAAATCCGAACTTGCCGCTATCCGCTGGTTAAAGCACAGCCATCACATAGAGCGGCTGGAAAAAGACCAGCATCACCAGCAAAGTGAGCTCGACGCGCTTATCGCCCGCCAGCGTGGTGACGAGGCGGGAATGGAAACTTATCGCCAGCAACGTGATGATCTCAAGCAGGAGATTGACAGTCTGCAGCAGGCGCTGTTTACCGCTACCACAGCCATTACCCGGATTGAACAGAATACATTACACAGTCAGCAACGCAGTCAACAAATTGATGCGGAATTGCGTGAACTGCAAGACCGTAAAGCGGCGCTGACGTCGTCTCTGAATGAGGCGAAAGAGGCAAAGGCGCTGGCAGAGTCTCAGCGAAATCACCTTGAGCCAGAGAGAGAAATGGCGCAAGCGCGCCTTGAACAAGCGCAGCAGAGCAGAGAAGACGCCGAGCAGGCCTTGCGTACCTTTAACAGTGAAAGCCGGGAACATGAACAGCGCTATCACGAGCTAAAACAGCAGGTGCAGTCGTGCCACGGACAAATACAGTCAACGATGAGCATGCAGCTGCGCACCTCTCAGCGGGTGACAGAGTTAAAAGAAGAGCGGGCATCGCTGATTGATGACAGCATCAAAGAGCAGCGGGACGTGCTCTTAGAATCACTTGAGCAATCCCGGGCGATGGCGCTGGAAGCAGAAGCCACACTTTCTGCCCGTCAGCAAACTCTGCGAGAAACCGGTCTTTCTCTGGCAGCGGAACAGTCTGCGTTACGAGAGCAGGAGAATGTAGCACAGCAGGTGGTGTCTAAGATTGCCGCGTTAGAAGCGCTGCAGGAAGATGCGTCGCGTACGCAGGAAGACATAATGGCGGGTCTGCTTCCACTCTGGCAGTCACTGCATGTGATGTCTGGTATGGAGTCTACGTTTGAACGCGTACTTGCGCACTGGCAGCATCCCATGCTGACTGCGGCACATTCGCTGGCCACGTTAAGTCATGCCGGGAGTTCGCTGCCCCGTGGGAAACCTGTTTTCATTACGCAGATGCAAAGCATTGATGCAGCACCAGGTACCCTTGCATCTTACATCCAGACAGGCTCATGTCCTGCCGTTTTTAACGATATCTTTGTATCAGATACCATCGATGACGCGCTGGCAATGGTGCCAAAGCTGGCAAATCACCAGAGCGTGATTGTAAAGGACGGCCCCTGGATGGCCGGTGACTGGCTCGTCAGTGGCACAGTGTCGCAGAGCGAAGGCGCTTTATACCGTGCAGCACAGCTTGAGGAGCTGGAAAATATGCAGGCAACACTGCAAAAGGACATCGAAGTAGCCAGCAATCGCACAATGCATCAGCAAGAACAGTATGATGCTCAGTCAGCGCAGGTGGAAACCGCAAAGCAGGAGCTTGAACAGGCTCGGTCGCAGTCGCAGCAGATACAGCATCAGTTGGAAGTTGTTGACATGCAACTTCAGCAAAACGCGTCACGTGCACAGAAACTCTCAGAGGATTTATTCAAGCAGGAGCAACTGCTGGAATCTGAAGAGCAGCAACTAGAGGCGCTGTCTGAAAAGCTCGAGGAGCTGGAAACCTCTATTCTTGATCATGAAACACACATTCAGGATGTGCAGCAAACGCGAGAGAGGCTTGAAGAAGCACTGTCTGCAGCCCGTACATTGACAGAAACGCTAACCCAGGACAGCCACACATTTGCACTTAAACTTCAGCAAAGTGAAAGTCAGTTAGAAATGTACGCACAGCAGGTAGTACGCAATAATTCACAGCTGCTGGATTATCAGGCACGCCTCAATGCACTCACCGAAGAGAAAGAAAAGCTTTCGCAGCCTATAGAAACTCAGCAGGCTCAGCTACAGGGTTTGCTTGAAGAAAAAGCGGAAAAAGAAGACAAACGCCGTGAATTGCAGTTAAGCCTGGACGATGTAGAGCAACTCCTGAAAGAAGCTGAGCAGGGCCAACAGGGGCTTACGCAACAAATTCAGCAACGTCAGTCAGCCATCGAAAGTATCAGGCTGGAAATTGAAGGTTACCGTGTCAGAGCAACATCTGTGCTGGAGCAACTTCAGGAAACTGGTCAGGCATTAAAACCCATTCTCGCGTCACTGCCTGAGGATGCGGACGAGCAGGTCTGGCAGGCAGAACTGGAGAAAACGACCGCTGCTGTATCGCGTCTCGGTGCAGTTAACCTTGCCGCAGTGGAAGAATACGAGACGCAGTCACAACGCAAATCGCATCTGGACTCGCAACATGACGATCTGGTCGAGGCACTGGAAACCCTGCAAAGCGCTATCCGGAAAATTGATAAGGAAACCCGTACCCGCTTTTCTAATACCTTTGAGCAGGTGAACGAGGATCTCAAGCAATTGTTTCCAAAAGTATTCGGTGGCGGCTCTGCCTATCTGGCATTGACCGATGATGACTTGCTGGAAACCGGAGTGACCATTATGGCGCGGCCGCCGGGCAAGAAAAACAGTACAATTCATCTTTTAAGCGGTGGAGAAAAAGCATTAACCGCTTTATCATTGGTGTTTGCAATATTCAGGTTGAATCCAGCACCGTTTTGTTTGCTGGATGAGGTGGATGCGCCGCTTGACGATGCCAACGTCGGACGGTTCTGTAATCTGGTTTCGGAAATGTCCCAAACCGTGCAGTTTATTTATATCACCCACAATAAGATTGCGATGGAGATGGCTAGTCATCTCACCGGGGTAACTATGGCTGAACCTGGTGTATCCAGGATGGTAGCGGTGGATGTTGACGAGGCAATTGCCTTCGCAGAAGCATAACAAAGGGCGACTAAATTAATGGAAGATGAATTACGTCTGTCATTGCTGGTAGTAGGTACTTTTTTCATTCTCGCAGTACTTGCGCATGGTATCTGGAAAATCAGAAAGGGCAGTAAAAGCAATGATTCCCCCCGGTCCCGGATAGAGCCGGGAGAGTGGTCGGATGAAGACGATGAGCTTGATGCGGATGATATTGCCTGGAACGAAGACGACGTTGGGCATCACCGCGAGTCCAGCCGGAGCTCGCCAGATGTAGCGCCAGATCCAGACTATGATGATTTGGGGCTGGGTAAAGTGCGCGTTATTTCTGGTGAGCAAAAACATGCTCAGCCACCCGCAGGTGCTGAAGGTGCGCCCGTAAACGATGATGGCATTGAGGAAGGTGTAGATGAGCCGGTCGCTAAGCGTCCGGATAGCGGCGCATCTGAAAACGAAGAACAGCCGGCACCGAGTAATTCTGATAAGGCAAACCGTAGTCAGCACACATCACGCCCTGAAGCGGCTGAGAAATTGTATGGGTCTGTTGTAACCAACCCAAAACCGCATATGCAATCTAACCGGCCTGCCGGCGAGAATGATATTGATATTCCTGAGCCGCCTGGCTTTCTGCTTCGTGATAAAGAAGAAACACCGGAAGTGGAAAGTGAAAACAGTGCTACCCCTGACCACAGTGCAGTGTCTGATGAGGTTGATGATTTCAGTCTCGATCCTCAGCCATCGCAAAACGAAGCGCCTGCAGATGCGTCTAACGTCAGCAGTTTTTCCGAACAGGCAAGGCGCCTGGTCGGCAGAAAGAAATCCCGTCCACAAGGTAAGAAGCGCCAGGAGCCCAGTTTCGGCGACGATCAAATGCGCATCGACTTTGAAGAAACGGTGAGGCCGACCAGTGATACATCCTCAACCGCATCAGCCTCTGAGTCTGAGCCCGGCAAGCAGACGGAGAAAGCGGCAGCGCCTGCCAGCGAACAGGAAGTGCTGGTGTTGAATGTCAGGGCCCCTGAAGATGAGCCTATCAGTGGTGCAGCGTTATTGCCGATGCTGCTGACGTTGGGCTTTAAATTTGGTGATCAGGACATATTCCACCGCCATGTGAATTCGAACGGAAAAGGGCCCGTACTGTTCAGCCTTGCCAATATGTTTAAGCCCGGGATTTTTGATATTGATAACCTTGAGACGTTTACCACTCAGGGCGTTTCGTTATTTATGATTTTACCCATTGAAGGTGACCCGCATCAGGTATTTAACATGATGCACAATGCGGCGCGTAAAATTGCCGATGAGTTTCATGCACAGGTACTCGATGGCAGACGCAGTGTTCTGACCAAGCAAGGTCTGCAACAATACATCGAGAAAATCCGCGAGTTTGAACGTCAGCGGATGATTTCACGCCACTAGCGACAACCGGCGCAGTTTTCACTGCGCCAGATCACACGAGTAATATATGAGCACACTGACTGACGCGGTTCGCGAACGCGCCGCGGCGTTGCGAGAGCAGATCAACGACTACAACTTTCAATACTACGTAGAGGATGCCCCTACCGTTCCTGATTCTGAATATGATCGGCTGATGGAAGAGTTGAAATCTATCGAAAGCGCGCATCCAGAACTAATGACAGCGGCGTCCCCAACACAAAAAGTGGGTGGTGCGCCATTACAGGCTTTTGAGCAGGTGGCTCACGAAGTACCGATGTTGTCTCTGGATAATGCCTTTGATGAAGACGCAATGTTTGCGTTTGAAAAGCGTATCGGCGATCGACTAAAAGATGCTTCTACACTGCAGTTTAGTTGCGAACCCAAACTGGATGGTCTGGCGGTAAGCATTTTATATGAAGACGGTGTACTGGTGCGCGCAGCAACTCGAGGTGATGGTCAGGTTGGTGAGAATATCACTACTAACGTGCGCACCATCGCTAACGTGCCATTGCAGTTACGTGGGAACGATATCCCGGCCAGAGTAGAAGTGCGCGGCGAAGTGTTTATGTCTAAGTCCGGTTTTGAAAAGTTGAATGACATGCAGCGTAAGCAGGGTGGAAAGGTTTTTGCCAACCCAAGAAATGCTGCGGCCGGAAGCCTTCGACAACTGGACTCGCGAATTACGGCTAAACGGCCTCTCATGTTTTACGCGTACTCACTGGGTGTCGTCACGCCTAACTCATTTACCTTGCCTGTGCTCCACAGCGAACGACTGGCGATGATTAAACAGTGGGGGTTACCGCTTTGTCCGGAAATTGATACCGCTCAGGGGGCGCAGGGGTGTTTGAAATACTACCAGCGTATATTACAAACGCGGGATGCATTGCCTTATGACATCGATGGTGTGGTGTTTAAAGTGGACAGCATCGAGCGACAGCAGCAGCTTGGATTTGTTGCCAGAGCACCGCGCTGGGCAATTGCACATAAATTTCCCGCGCAGGAAGAAATCACGCGCCTGACAGAGGTGGAGTTTCAGGTTGGTCGTACCGGCGCCATTACACCAGTTGCACGATTGGAACCGGTGTTCGTAGGTGGTGTTACGGTGTCCAATGCCACCTTGCATAATCAGGATGAAATCCAGCGTTTGGGTGTGAAAGTGGGTGACTATGTGGTAATTCGCCGCGCTGGTGATGTGATCCCGCAAGTTGTGTCAGTTATTGAAAGTCGCAGACCTGATGATGTTAGTGATATTGAGTTCCCATCTTCTTGCCCGGTTTGTGGCTCTCACGTGGAAAAGCTTGAAGATGAAGCGGTGGCGCGCTGTACAGGAGGCCTGATATGCGGTGCACAACGCAAGCAGGCTCTGAAGCATTTCGCGTCGCGTAAAGCGCTTGATATTGATGGGCTGGGCGACAAACTGGTAGAACAACTGGTGGATGCTGACCTGGTAAAAAGTCCCGCTGATTTTTTTCGTCTATCTTTATCCGAACTCGTTGGACTGGAGAGGATGGCCGAAAAGTCCGCATCAAACCTGCTGACGTCACTGGAAGCATCTAAACAAACGACATTTGCTCGTTTTCTGTATGCGCTGGGGATCCGTGAAGTCGGTGAGGCCACCGCAGCGAACCTCGCGATGCATTTTAAAACCTTAGAAGCATTGATATCCGCTGATGTCGAACAATTGAAAGCGGTAAATGATGTCGGCGAGGTGGTCGCGCAGCATATCTATCACTTTTTCCATGAAAGTCATAATACCGAGATCATCGAGGCATTGTTAAATGAGGGGGTAAACTGGCCAGCCATCGAAGTGGATGAGTCTGCTGAGCAGCCTCTTGAAGGAAAAACATGCGTGTTAACAGGCGCGCTGACATCGATGGGACGCAATGACGCCAAAGCGCTGTTACAGCAATTGGGCGCCAAGGTTGCAGGTTCAGTGTCGGCGAATACTGACTTTCTGGTTGCGGGCGATAAGGCCGGTTCCAAACTTACGAAGGCGCAGGGATTAGGTGTCGATGTCTGGGATGAAGATGCGTTACTGGCTTATCTGAAGAAATATAACCTGTACACCGGATAATCTAAAGATAACCTTCTTCACTGTATAAATGCTGCGTCGACGGCGTTGTAAAAGAAGACAACGCTTCGCGCAGATCCAAAATAATAAAAAGGGCTATTGCGCTCTTTTTTGTCTGCGTCTTTCACACCGGCGTTCCCAGGCCTTTCTCACCTGAAAGCGCCACATCCAGTTTAATCCGAAGTAACCAAATAATCCTGCCAGTACTGAGCAAATCCCACATCCGACCAGAAAAGCCGGGCCGATGGTGGTAAGGCTCTCGATCACCCATTGCCAGCTGAACTGAAATTCAAAATGCTGCGGGCTGGTTCCCAGTACAGTCGTTCCGACTTTGTAGGCCGCATAGAATATTGGCGGCATCGTAAAAGGATTGGTGATCCATACTGTGGCAACGGATAGCGGTAAGTTTGCCCGAAAAGGAATTGCCATGCCTGCTGACAGCCACATTTGAAAAGGCACCGGCCAGAAGGCGAAAAAAAGCCCGATGCCGAATGCACCAGACGCTGAGCGGCGGTTTAAGTGCCACAGGTTAGGCTCGTGAAGTACCGAACCAAAAATGCGAAGCGCGCGCTGTTTCTTAATTGTCTGATGATCAGGCAAAAATCGCTTTATAAATTTTTTAGGCATAACACGTATACGATCGTCTGCTAAGGCCCACAATGGAATGCATCACAATTTTACACTCCGGCTAACAGGATTTTGCCTGGGGGCCGCGTCATCAATGCTTTGGCAGTCACTGCCAAACTTGCCTGCGCTAGTTTGCTGGTGCGTTTTGCTGCTGGCATTTCAATCCCTGTACCGTCTGCGATACCCATTTCTACCCCGTATCCGCAGAAAAAGTTCGTATTCTGGCGTGCTGACGGGAACAGGAAAAGTCATACAGGGTGTTTCAATAGGCATTCTCTGGATGGCGAGTGTAGGGCATTGGTATGTTGTTTGGCAACTACCGGTAAACAATATTCATCAAGATGTCACGGTAAAAGGCGATATTGTTGAGGTAGATTGTGATTCTGATAAGCAACAACTGACTATATCGGTCGACTCTGTTGATAATGAAGCTTACTTTATTTCCCGCCGCATCCGCGTATATGAGTATGAACCCAATACCTGTCGTACAGCCGGACAGGGTGTTAGCTTTACTGCGCGCTTAAAGCCCGCTGCCGGGCTTGCTAATCCAGGCGGATTTGATTATCAACGTTTGCTGGTCAGTAAAAATATTGTTGCCACAGGCTACGTCAGAGCGTGGCATTATTGGCATCAACCGTCGGCGTCGGTTCGCCAGCAAATCAAACGATTTATTATTCTTCATGCAGGCTCCGACCCGAAATGGCTGCTGGCATTATTGCTGGGAGATCGAAGCGGGTTATCTACAAAAGACTGGGATATATTGCAAAAAACCGGCACGGCGCATCTTTTCAGCGTATCGGGTATGCATGTGGGGATTATCGCGACAGCGCTGGTGTTGCTGGCAAAAATCGGGGTAGTGGTGTGGAGTCGGTGGAGCGGTTCTTTATCGCCGTTTCGTAACGTGCGTCGCCCTATCGCTGTGATGGTGTGCCTGGCTGCTGCCGGTTACGTCAGTCTCACCGGGGCGGCGCTGCCTGCTGTCAGAGCCTGGGTACTGCTGGCCATTTGTTTCACGCTCACTACCAGCGCCGCCTCCTGGTCTGCACGCCATATCGCTCTGGTGATGACGACAGTCTGTTTTATACTGTTTCCATTACAGGTGCTCTCCGCCGGATTTGTCCTCAGCCTGGCTGCCGTCTACAGCATATGGTTTTTATTGTGGCGCTACCGGTTGGCAGCGGTAAGCTGGTGGCAGGCAGGTATCATCATGCAGGTCGGACTGTCACTGCTGTTAATACCAATAACGGTTAGCTGGTTTTCACTGATCAGCCTGCTATCGCTGCCGGTGAATCTTGTGCTGATACCGCTGATAACCTTATCCTTACCCTGGCTGTTGTTATCGCTAGGAGCAGCCATGCTGTTGCCTGCCTGCGCCAGTGATGTCATCAGCTATAGCGTGGCGCTATTAAACGCAGTTGCCGTCGTACTTGAGCATGTTGCAGCTCAGCCAGGTGGCGTTTTGCAAAGAGATCTGCCACCTGGCCCGCTTCTCATGTTAATGATAGCGATGCTGCTGTTGGTGATGCCTGCTGTACCCTACAGAAAGCGCTGTGTGATGTTATGTTTGTTGCCGGTATTGATGGTCTGGGTTCCCCATCGTAGCGATCGCTGGTTCTTACATGTATTTGATGTGGGGCAGGGAACGGCGCTTGCTGTAACCCGGGGCGATCGTGCCATTCTTATCGACACCGGCCCAGCCTTCAATGAAAATGCATTTGCCATGGAAAATGCAGTCCTGCCGGCACTCACGCGCCTTAATATTCGTCATGTTGATGGCGTGATTGTCAGTCATTCCGACAATGATCATGCCGGGGGGGTTAACGTACTTCGCCGACATGCGTTAACACACCAGCACACCTTCTGGCATACGCCGGTGTCAGGATGTCAGCAGGGCACTCAGTTTCAATGGCAGTCGCTTACCTTTTATTATCACTGGCCAATGCCAGGTAACCAGACCAACGATAACGCCAGCTCTTGCGTAGTCACCGTGAAAGACGGTGACCACAGTGTGTTACTCCCGGGAGATATCGAGCGCACAACGGAGTATCGGCTTCTTGCACAGCAGGAGATACATGCCACGACCCTACTGATTGCCCCACATCATGGCAGTCAGACTTCATCTACCAAGGCATGGGTTAAGGCAACGCAACCTGACACTGTGATATTCACTACCGGCTATTTGAATCGCTGGCAATTTCCCAGTGATGTCGTGAAGGCACGGTACCAGGAGACAGGAGCCAGGCAGGTGAATACAGCTACCAGCGGATATATCAGAGTCGCATTCACATCCGGGACACCACCGCTGATACAGCGATACCGGCAGGATCTGGCCCCAGCCTGGTATCATGAAGCGATTCTTAGCCCAAAGGGTGACCACAGCAATTGAAAAATTCCTTTTCAGTTCCATTAAAGCGTAACGTTGTGTTGGATGTAACGGCCCGGTCTATAGTGCCGAAATGGTGCCTGTGGAACTTACATTCGTGAGCGACTTTTCTTCTATAAATGAGTGGATTAGGGGAATTGCGTCTGACACTGTACAATATGCTGGTTTCAACAAAAGGTGTGATTAGATTACATGCAGCAAACTGAGTATTCCGCGTCTCAGGTTCGCCGGTTCCTTCGCTATCTGCGGGAGTATAAGTTGCCTTTCGCCGTTGCCATAATAGGTATGATTGGCTATTCCTCCGTAGATACCTTCGTGTTCGCGCAATTACAGCCAATGATTGATGAATCATTGGGAAATAACGACCATGACTATCTGCGACTGGCGGCCTACGCCATTGTTCCGCTTTTTCTGTTGCGGGGAATTTTCAATTTCATGGGAACCTATACGCTTACCTGGATAGGTTCAAAAGTCGTGATGCGGATGCGTCAGCAACTGTTTGATAAATATATTCATCTGCCGGTGTCTTTTCATGACAACCAAGCGGTTGGCGGCCTGATCAGTAAAGTCACCTATGACACTGAGCAGGTTGCCAATGCTGCAGGAAAGGCGCTGCTTACGCTGGTGCGCGAGGGCGCCCTGGTTATCGGCTTACTGGCAGTCATGTTCTGGTATTCCTGGCAGTTGTCACTGATCTTTTTATTGATAGGGCCGGTTGTGGCAGTAATTGTGTCCTATGTCAGTAAGCGCTTCAGGGTAGTCAGTCGCAATATTCAGCAGGCGATGGGAAATCTGACTTCCGCCGTAGAACAGGCGGTAAAGGGCCACAAAGTCGTATTGATGTTTGGTGGGCAGGAGATTGAACAAAAGCGTTTTGAAAAGAAAAATAATACCAACCGCCAACAAACCATGAAGCTGGCGGTGACGCAAATTCTCAGTGTGTCATCTATTCAGGTGATCGCGTCTGTTGCACTGGCTGTGGTGCTGTTTATCGCCAGCCAGCCGGATATGCTTAAGCAACTCACCGCAGGGGTGTTTATCAATGTGGTTTTTTGCATGGTCATGCTGTTAAAACCGTTGAAACAACTCACTACCATCAATAATGAGTTTCAAAAAGGGATGGCAGCCTGTACCAGTATTTTCGAGGTACTGGACCGTCACGATGAAGACGACAGCGGTACTATCAAACTGGAACGTGCGAAAGGACATCTGGCATTTAATGACGTGACGTTTACGTACCCGGGGAAACAATCCCCTGCATTACACCATGTGTCTTTTGAAGCGAAGCCAGGTCAGTCGATTGCGCTGGTAGGGCGCTCTGGCAGCGGTAAATCTACAATTTCATCATTGCTAACGCGCTTTTATTCGCCGCAGGAAGGGCAGATAACGTTGGATGACATTCCACTTAATGATATCGACCTTAAATGTCTGCGTGAGCAGTTTGCGCTGGTATCACAGCATGTCGTGTTGTTTAACGATACGATTGCAAACAACATCGCGTACGGTTCGCAGCACAAAGTGACCCGCCAGCAAATTGAGGATGCGGCCAGTGTTGCGCACGTGGCCGAGTTTCTGGCGCAATTACCGGATGGACTCGACACAATCATCGGCGAGAACGGTCTGATGCTTTCCGGCGGTCAGCGTCAACGCATAGCGATTGCCCGGGCCATATTGTGCGATGCGCCCATTCTTATTCTTGATGAAGCAACCTCCGCGCTGGATACTGAATCGGAACGTCTGATCCAGGATGCATTAGAAACATTACAGCAGCGCTGCACCAGTGTAGTGGTTGCCCATCGCCTTTCTACCATAGAAAATGCCGATATCATTATTGTCGTAGAGCAGGGACGTATTCTGGAAATGGGGAAACATCAGGAACTGCTTGATAAAAAAGGGCATTACGCCCAGTTGCACGCTCTGCAATTTGGTGACTAAGTGAGCATGATCCAAAAAATGTGGTATCAGGGACATCCACTTCAGTGGATGTTGCTTCCACTTACCTTTTTGTTTTGGCTGGTGTCGGGGATCCGGCGCTTGTTGTTTCGCAGCGGAATCAAAAAGCAGCACAGCGTTAACGCATTCGTGATTGTTGTTGGTAACATTTCGGTTGGCGGCAATGGTAAAACTCCCGTTGTACTTGCACTCACTGAACATTTGACCTCACTGGGACTTAACGTCGGCATCCTAAGCCGCGGCTATGGCGCCACATCTCCCTATTACCCACGGGAGGTGACGGCTAGCGATCCTGCCAGCGAAGTGGGTGACGAGCCCCGTTTACTCAGTATTCGCTCCGGCGTGCCGGTGGTAGTCGATCCGGTTCGCAGCCGTGGTGCGACATTTCTCGTGGACGAGCACCACTGCGACGTAATTGTCTGTGATGATGGCTTACAACATTATGCGCTGGCGCGTGACATGGAGTTGGTTGTCATGGATGGCCGCAAGGCCGGCAACGGCTGGTTACTGCCGATGGGGCCGCTACGAGAAGGGGTATGGCGCCTAAAAACCGTAGATGCCATCATTCATAATACTAAATCGACTCGCCTGGATGCGCTTCAACGAGTGCCCCCGGAGTTTACGATGTCACTGGTGCCATGTAATTTTCGCAACGTCTGTTCTCCGGAAATTACCTGCTCAGCAAATGCGTTTTCGCATCCACATGCGTTTGCGGGAATTGGCGATCCTGAGCGTTTTTTTTCACAGCTGAGATCAATGGGAATTTCCCTTTCTTCCTGTCAGTCATTCGATGATCACCATCATTTTTCTCATACTGATATTCCAGATGGTGAGGTTATCATGACCGAAAAAGATGCTGTGAAAGTGCATGAGTTCGCGCATGACAATTGCTGGTACTTGCCAGTAGACGCTAAACTTGCAGAAAGCTTTTATCAATTATTGCACGAGCGACTGGCCCGTGCAGGGTACTTTAAGAAAGGATAAATTATGGCCTTTGACAAACGATTACTGGATGTTGTTGCGTGTCCGGTATGCAAAGGAAAGCTGGTATTTGATAGTGAAAACACTGCACTGGTGTGCCGGTTTGACCGGCTTCGATACCCCGTGAAAGAGGGGATCCCCGTGCTGATTGAAGAGAAAGCGACGCCAATGTCACTGGAAGATGTTGATGCCACACGATAGGAGAGACCTAATGCCGTTCACCGTTGTCATTCCCGCGCGCTATGGGTCTACCCGATTTCCGGGTAAGCCATTAGCGGATATTCAGGGCAAGCCGATGATTCAACATGTGGTGGATAGGGCAGCGGAGGCCGGAGCAGACCATATAATAGTGGCCACTGACGATGATCGCATCGCGGAGGTGGCCTCAACGTTTAGTGACGTCTGTATGACTGCGCAGCATCACCAGTCCGGTACCGAACGTATCGCCGAGGTTATCTCGCAGCGAAGAATTGCCGCAGATACGGTGGTCGTGAACGTGCAGGGCGATGAGCCTTTTGTTCCGGCTGAGAATATCCGTCAGGTTGCACGTAATCTTACTGAGCGTCCTGAAACGCTGATGGCAACACTGGCAACCCGCGTTCATGATATCGCGGAGGTATTCAACCCTAATACCGTTAAAGTACTCACCAATGCCTCAGGCAATGCTATTTATTTCTCTCGCAGCGCGATCCCTTTCGACAGAGAGAAAATGATGTCAGGGAATAAAGAGGCTGATCCGTCATTATATCTTCGTCATATTGGTTTATATGCCTACCGTGCAGGCTACGTGCAACAATATGTTGGTTATGCACCATCCGCACTGGAGCAGATTGAGTCGCTTGAGCAATTGCGGGCCATTTGGTATGGCGATGTTATTCACTGTGACATCGCAGTAAAGCCTCCTCCGGTAGGAATTGATACACCAGACGATTTAGTTACACTGAACCAGACATTAGCAGGTGTCTGATATCATCTTTTGTCATTAAAACAATAGAGTTAGGAGCACGCATGAACGTAGTCATTACCGGAGGCAACAGGGGAATCGGGCTCGCCCTGGTGAAAGCCTACATCGCCCGGGGTGATACTGTGTATTCGACGTGTCGGAATAGCTGCGATGACCTGAATGGGTCGGGAGCCAATGTGATTAACGGGGTAGATGTGTCACGTCCTGATACATTAACCGAAGCGCTTGCTCCCCTTTCCCCAGTAAAGATTGATTTACTGATAAATAACGCCGGTGTATTGGGAAGAGAGTCTTTGCAGGACTGGGACCCTAACACGATTGATTACCAGTTCAGAGTCAATGCTTTAGGTCCGTTACTGGTTACACAGACACTGATGAGCTCGCTGTCAGAAAATGCCAAAGTTGCCATGATAACCAGCCGCATGGGCTCAATGGCAGATAACGGGTCGGGCGGATATTATGGTTATCGAATGTCAAAAGCTGCCCTGAATGCAGCAGGAGTATCTCTGGCGCACGATCTTGCACCAAAGGGGATCGCCGTGGGCCTTTTCCATCCGGGGTTTGTACAGACTGAAATGGTGAATGGTAATGGCGATATTGATGCAGATACCGCCGCGCAAAGGCTGGTAGCGCGTATTGATGAATTATCTATGAAAACAACCGGCTCGTTTGTTCACGCAAACGGTGAGTCATTGCCGTGGTGAAGTCAGCGTTAGTTGCCGCCATACTGTTGACCATCAGTGCTGCGGCTGCAAGTGATTATCGATGGTCATTGGCACCTTCACTTCCTGTGCCGGTCCAGGAAATTTATCCGACAGTAAGTCAACAGCAGATTATTGTTGCCGGAGGCCTGCGTGCTGGAAAAGGCAATTTGCTGGAGATTGATGACAGAGTCTGGCGGTTATCTCCTGGCGCAGCACATTGGCAGCCAGCACCAGCATTGCCAGAGCGTCGCCATCACGCTTTACTGGTGGGAACAGATAAGGGTGTGTGGTCTTTGGGCGGTTTTATTGAGAGCGATACTGGCCAGTGGACGAACACCAGTACCGTCATGTTTTTAGATCAGGACTCTGAGTCCTGGCAGTTAAAAGAGCCGATGCCAGTCACGCTGAGTGAAACCGTCTACGCGCACTTGAGCGATGGTATTCATGTAGCTGGTGGACGCAGTGCCACTAAGCAGAAAAACGGACAATGGCTGGACAGTAAGGACACCAACTGGCACGGTGTTCTGAACCCGGATACCGGGATCTGGTCAACAGCGCCGGTACTGCCTACTCCTCGTAACAGTGCCTGCTCGGTGGTTCTTGATGCACAGTGGCATGTTATTGGCGGGCGTACTGTCGAAGGCGGTAATCTTGCCATTCATGAAGTATTTTCGACAGAAACCCGGAAGTGGAAGACGTTGGCGCCACTCCCGAAGGCGCAGGGAGGGTTGACCTGCCAAGCCTATCAGGGAGACATTTACGTGTTTGGTGGAGAGTATTTTACTGACGGCGGTGGCGTATACCATGACGTTTGGCGTTACTCACCACGCAAGCGTACCTGGAGCAGTGTGAGTACGATGCCGGTACCGCGCCACGGTCTGGGATCTGTGGTGTTAGACAATAAAATATGGCTCATCGGTGGCGCGGCAAAAGCGGGCGCCAGAGACACTAAAACCACTGTCAGTCAGTTTCAGCGCGCAATACATCGTTAACTGACTGTTGCTTCTCAAGCATTGATGAGGCGAGAGAAAGTGAGGATATCTCTCTCTTGCCCCGATGACACAAAGGCTTACTCGTCCTGATCGTCAGAAAGCACGGCCCACAGGTCATGTTCATCTGCATGGATAATTTCGGCCCACACGCGCTGGCCTGGCTGCACATCGTAAACCCCATTGAGGTGAATAACGCCATCGACTTCCGGGGCTTCTGCGTAAGAGCGTCCCACCGCGCCTTCACTGTCCACTGAATCGATCACTATCTGGTATTCATTACCGATACGGTCTTGCAATCGCTGTGCACTAATTTCACTTTGCACGGCCATAAAGCGGGCCAGACGCTCTTGTTTGACCTCTTCAGGTACCGGGTCAGGCAAGTCGTTCGCTCTGGCCCCTTCCACCGGGGAATAGGTAAAACAACCGACCCGGTCGAGCTGGGCTTCTTTCAGAAACGCGAGTAACTCTTCGAACTCTTCCTCAGTTTCACCTGGAAAGCCGACGATGAAAGTGGAACGCAGCACCAGTTCCGGGCATTCCTCGCGCCATTTTTTAATTCTTTCCAGCGTGCGTTCTGCACTGCCAGGGCGCTTCATCAGGCGTAAAATACGTTTATTGGCATGCTGAAGTGGGATATCCAGATACGGCAACACCTTACCGTCGTTCATCAGGCTGATAAGCTCATCAACGTGCGGGTAGGGATATACATAATGCAGGCGTACCCACATATCCAGCTCACCCAATTTCGCAGATAGCTGCTGCATATGTGTTTTAACCGGCATTCCGTCCCAAAAACCAGTGCGGTGTTTCAGGTCTACGCCGTAGGCACTGGTATCCTGAGATATTACCAGAAGTTCGCTCACTCCGGCTGCTTTTAGCCGCTTGGCTTCATCCAGCACCGAGCCCACTGGTCGGCTTACCAGATCACCGCGCATAGACGGAATAATGCAGAAGGTACAGCGGTGATTACAGCCTTCAGAAATTTTCAGATAGGCATAATGGCGCGGCGTTAGTTTTACGCCATGGTCAGGTACCAGATTATGAAATGGATTATGTTCAGGTTTCGGCATGTGGTCATGCACCTGCTCCACCACCGACTCGTAAGCGTGCGGCCCGGTAATTGCCAGAACATTGGGATGAACCTCACGTATCTCGTCTTCTTTTACGCCAAGACACCCGGTAACAATCACTTTGCCGTTTTCTTTCAGCGCTTCCCCAATAGTGTCTAAGGATTCCTGCACGGCAGAATCAATAAACCCACAGGTATTCACAATCACCAGGTCTGCATCATTATAAGTCGGCACGACATCGTAGCCTTCGGTTCGAAGCTGAGTAAGAATACGCTCGGAATCCACCAGGTTTTTAGGGCAGCCAAGACTGACGAAACCAATACGGTTTCCCTGGGCAGTGGACGAGGAGCGATTGGCTTCCAGCGTTTTCACCGGGGTCTCCAGGGTGGTGGTTCTGTTGGGGGTATAAGTTTCTACGGTCATGCTGATAATACCTGTTCGGCCTGTGAGCTCAAAAGCGGACGCGGATTATACAGCAATGTTGCCATGAGATCAGCATAGCGTGCAGGTTATATTTCGATCTCTTGGGCACGTCACAAGCGGATTGTTTTGCCAAAACCGACAAACGCAAAGCCGAGCGCTTAGAATAGTACTCTCGTGTCGCTGGCATCATTGTGAGT
Organism: Alteromonas sp. H39; assembly: GCF_047556435.1. Taxonomy (GTDB): domain Bacteria; phylum Pseudomonadota; class Gammaproteobacteria; order Enterobacterales; family Alteromonadaceae; genus Alteromonas. The sequence goes on along the minus strand of NZ_CP180210.1, from coordinate 2,418,227 downwards.
ATAAACAGATGACGGTCATGTATGCTGTGTTTCTATTACCGGGGCGAGATACTGCGCAAAGTTTAGCCGTCGGCTGACGAGGCAAGAATTTTTAGCGCCGGGAGATAAACTCTGATACCTTTCACCGCATGAAAACTACACCGTTAAAACTCCCTCTGCATTGCTACGATGAAGCCGGAAGGATCAAACCGCCGCGCTGGCTGGCTATTGTCTTTGTTTTCTGCCTTGCTGACTGGTTAATTCTGGTGTTTTCTCTTACGATGCGGGATAAAACCAGCTTTTTATTATCACTGTTTTACCCCAGCCGTATTGAACTGGCAATCTCTTTATTGTGCGCATTACCCGCGCTGCTTTCTCTTATTCTGGCATCGCAACGGGAGCGGTTGTGGAAGCGGGAGCACCTGCGTTGGAGTTACTGGGTGGTACCGCTGCTGGTATTTTCATTGCTGTGCCAGATAGCACTGCAGCTCTGGTATTTGTCGTCTCACCATTGGCAGTTTCAATTTGTCATTGCCGCCCGGCTGTTGATTTGCGTTGTCAGTGGCTATGCTGTTATGAAAAGCCGTCATTTACGATGGATGATTTCTGACTGGTTGTTAAAAGCCTGAACAATGGGATCAGGTTAGTGCTGATCCCAAGTCGCTTTCATTGCACGTGCTGCGATAATGCCTGGTCAAAATACGCTTTTACGCTTACCTGACTGTCGTTTACCAGACGCTCGTAGCAAATTCCTGCAAAGGCATAAGACAGCTCGCCAACATCCAGCAGGACATAAGGGGCTTTCGGGTTCGACTGATCGTAACGCCAACTGCCGCCGACAAGCCTGCGAAACGTTTCGCCGGTATAGGCGCCAAAGACGTTGCACAGCGTAAATACCGCTTCGTCTTCCAGTGCTTTATCGTGATAACGGTCTACAAAGCTTAACAATACATCATCGACCGCTGCGATACTCTCGCCTGTGTAATCCAGTTCTACCTGAAACTCTTCCTGGGCTGTGGCAACAGCATCGCGGGCACAATCTGCCATGAGTTGTTCTAATTCTTGTTGCTTCATCCATTGCTCCGTATTTCTAACCAGCTCGTGGAATGGTGTTATTTTGTCGTTTTTATCCGGGCAAGTGTTACACGATGTCAGCATTGCCCGCCCATCTGACACTATTCTGCGGTAGTTCTGTGTCGATGTCTATTTCTGACCCGTGATACGGTTTATCGCGCTTGCCGCGGCAAACATGCCAAAAGTCGCCGTTACCGTGACGACGGCACCAAAACCGCCAGCACAATCAAGGCGGGTTCCTCCGTCCATTGCAGATTTGTTAAAGCAAACTGAGCCGTCAGGTTGCGGATAGCGAAGCTGCTCGGTGGAGTAGATGCACTCGACACCAAACCGACGCTTTGGGTTTTTGCTAAAACCATAAAAGCGACGAAGTTCGCTTCGAAGTTTGGCGGCAAGCGGGTCCTGAGTTGTCTTTGCCAGATCGCCACGGGTTACCTGGGTGGGGTCAATTTGCCCGCCTGCGCCACCGACGGTAATGATGGGGATTTTCCGTCGTTTACAGTGATGGATCATCGCCGCTTTTGCCTTAATGCTGTCAGTGGCATCAATAACCACGTCCATTTCAGACGTCAGATAGTCTGAGACAGTCTCTTCGGTGACAAAGTCTTCGATAGCGTTAACGTTACACTGCGGGTTAATTAACCGGATCCGCGATTTCATAACGTCTACTTTGGCATTGCCAATCGTGTCGGTCAGTGCGTGAATTTGGCGGTTGGTATTTGTGGTGCAGATGTCATCCAGATCGATCAGCGTAATATTACCGATACCAGAGCGGGCAAGCGCTTCTGCCGTCCAGGAGCCAACGCCGCCGATCCCGGCAACGCAGACGTGACTGTGAGTTAACGCATCCGTTGCTGGTTGGCCATATAGCCGCGTGATACCCCCAAAACGGGTTTTTTCGTCTGAATTCATAGTGCCTGTCAGGTGATAATGAGTGCTGGCCTGCAAGATGGCTGCCTGCACAATTATTGTAAATACAGAATCTGTATCCATCGGTTTCTTAACCGCGCGCATAATGGCAGACTACCAGTAATTTTCAAGTGTTGCGATGCGTGAAAGCGGGTGACAGAAGTGGCTGAGAACACATACGATCTAATTATTGTTGGTGCGGGCATTATCGGTGCAGCTGTCGCTTACACCTACTGCAAAAAGCATCCGGCTGCCAGAGTGATGCTGATGGATAAGGGCGCGGAACCGGCTACTCATCAGACGGGCAGAAACTCCGGTGTGATCCATGCGGGTGTCTACTATCCACCTGGCTCGCTTAAAGCAAAATACTGTCGACAAGGGCTGGAGGATACGCTGCGCTTTTGCAGCGAGCATGATTTACCTGTAGAGCAATGCGGGAAGCTCGTCGTCGCCACATCTGAGCAAGAGATTGACAACCTCAATACCATTTTCGAACGTTGTCAGCAAAATGACCTTTCTCCTGAGCGTGTGAGCGCCAGTGGCCTGAGCAAGATGGAGCCACATATTAGGGGAGAGGAGGCGATTTATGTCTCACATACCGGGATCACTGATTATTCTGCTATCACATCGTGCATGCTGGAGAAAGCGTGCTCGACTGGTGCACTGGAAATTCGCTACCAGCATGCAGTATGCGGCATTGAGGAAGGGGACGCGTTTACTACAGTGACGTGTCGCCGTGGTGATGAACTAAAGCAGTTTCGTGCAGATAAGCTGATAGTTTGCGCCGGCGTTTATGCGGATACACTGATCCACTTACAAGGCCTGGACTGTGAATTTAGCATACTGCCATTTAAGGGGGAGTACTTTAAGCTACACTCGCGCTTTGACAATATCACGTCACGGTTAATTTATCCGGTGCCGGATCCGGCGATGCCGTTTCTTGGCCTCCATCTTACGCGAATGATCGGTGGCTACACGACAGTCGGGCCTAACGCGGTGCTGGCGCCGGGAAAAGAAGCTTACAATAATCACCAGACTTCTCTTGCCGAACTCTGGCAACTGGGTAAATCTCCGGGGTTGTGGAAGCTACTATGGAAATACCGGGAAAGTGTTGTTTCAGAGTTGGCCACCACCTTGAGTAAGCGACATTATGCGTCATTGATACAGCGGTATTGCCCGGCAGTAACGGAGCACGATTTTTCTCCATTTCGGGCTGGCATCCGTGCACAGGCTGTGACCCACGACGGCGAGCTGGTCCAGGATTTCCGTTTTGTTTCCTCCGCACGCATTCTGCATGTGGGAAATGCCCCATCACCGGCTGCGACCAGTGCGTTGCCTATCGCCAGAGCTATTCTCGACAGGGCGTTTTCCTGACCACACTGGTTTATTCTATTTAATAGAACACTCAATCCAAATATAACGTGAATACGTTCTAGACTCTGTATGGTCAAATAAAGGTCAGGCAGATTTAGCGTGTCATCAACAGGTATTTTTCAGCCGATTTTCATCGCGAGACGTAACACTGTTGAAAGAGTACGTACTGCGAGGCAGAAGTAACGCGTGACATCTGCAATCAGGTCAATACAGGAGAGAGTCATGGGATTATTGGTAGACGGTAAATGGCAGGACAAGTGGTACGATACGGATAGCAACGACGGTAAGTTTAAACGCGAGTCGTCATCCTTCAGAAACACAATATCAACGGAGACCGGCGCTGAATTTCCGCCGCAAAGTGGTCGTTATCATCTTTATGTTTCTCTGGCATGTCCATGGGCACACCGGGCATTGATATTTCGTAAGCTCAAGGCGCTGGAGTCGCATATCAGCGTGTCGGTAGTCTGTCCGGATATGCTGGGTGAAGGCTGGACGTTTGAGGATTATCCCGGCGCCACAGGCGATACGCTGTATAACAAAGACTTTCTTCGCGAAATCTATCTAATGGATACGCCGGATGTGACTACGCGGGTTACTGTGCCCGTACTATGGGATAAGCAGAAAAAATGTATTGTGAGTAATGAGTCGTCGGAAATCATTCGTATGTTTAACTCGGCATTTAATGACATCACCGACAATCACGATGACTATTATCCTAAGTCGCTGCGAACCGAGATCGACACGGTAAACGAGATGGTATATCACGACATTAATAACGGCGTTTATAAGTCTGGATTCGCAACAACACAAGATGCATATGAAGAAGCGGTATATACCCTTTTCAAAGCGTTGGACACGGTAGAAGAGAGACTAAAACAGCAACGCTATCTGGTGGGTGATACCCTGACAGAAGCAGACTGGCGACTGTTCACCACGCTTATCCGTTTTGATCCGGTATATCATGGTCACTTTAAATGCAATATCAGACAAATTGCAGACTATCCGGCCATGTTTGCGTATATGAAGTCATTGTATCAGCACCCCGGTATTGCTGAGACAGTGAATTTTGATCACATTAAACGTCATTATTACTACAGTCATACTATGATCAATCCTACTCAGGTTGTGCCGGTAGGACCCAGTCAGGATTTGTCCGCAAAGGTGGAGTAGAAGCACAATGAATGTCAGACGAATTACCCAGCGAGTAAGAGGCATTGCCACGCAGGATGGGGCAGGAGTTAAACTTACCCGAATTATTGGTCAACCAGCCCTACCACGGCTCGATCCTTTCCTGATGCTCGACTTTTTTGGCTCTGAAGAAGCCAGCGACTATATTGAAGGGTTTCCGCCGCATCCGCATCGCGGATTTCAGACCGTCACTTACATGTTAACCGGAAAGATGCGGCATAAAGATTCGGTGGGCAATGAAGGCGTGATTGAATCTGGCGGTATCCAGTGGATGAATGCAGGGCGCGGGATTATTCATGAGGAGATGCCAGAGCAGGAGTCAGGCTTACTGCAGGGGTTTCAATTGTGGGTTAACTTGCCTGCCAGTGAAAAGCTCTCTGCGCCGGGTTACCAAGACATTCAGCCGGCATCCGTACCCACCGTTGATCTCGGAAATGGCAACAGTGTCAAAGTACTTGCGGGAACCATCAATGACGTGAGCGGTCCGGTCTCGACACAAGCAGTCGCTCCTTTGTTCTTCGACTTTCACTTAACAACGCAAGACACCCAGACTGTTAAAGTGGAAGACGGGCACAATGGCTTTGTTTACTGTTACGATGGCAAACTTAACCTGTGTGGAGAAACCATAGAGTCCGGCGAATTAGCGGTACTATCCGATACCGGTAGTGTCGAGATTTCGGGTGTCGGCAAGGCGATTTTAGTCGCTGGTGAGCCCATCCGCGAGCCCGTGGTGCAATATGGCCCGTTCGTCATGAACACAGAACAAGAGATTCGTCAGGCGCTGATGGATTACCAAAGTGGCAACTTTACCTGAAAAATAACGCTAGTATCCTTATCCAAAGCCCCTTAAGCTTATAGCGAGGGGCTTTTTTATTCCAAATTATGTTTTTTTTTAATTAACTGGAATATAGCCATTGATTGGGGCGTCCGCCTTGATTACCATCGTACTCAGGAACTATCAGGCGAAAGCCACACTTTACAGGACAGATAATGAAACCAGTTATCCTTGCGGGCGGCTCAGGAAGTCGTCTTTGGCCAAAGTCTCGTGCCGCGCTCCCAAAGCAATTTCTATCCCTGACATCAGAACAAACCATGCTGCAGGAAACGCTGTCGCGTCTTAATGGCACCGGTGCGGAAAAACCGGTATTAATCTGCAATGAAGCGCACCGGTTTCTGGTTGCTGAACAATTACGACAGCTAGGTACCGATCACGGCGGGATAATGCTTGAACCTGTAGGGCGCAACACCGCGCCGGCGATTGCGCTGGCGGCTTTACATGCCACTAAAGATGGTCAGGACCCGGTGCTTCTTGTATTGGCAGCCGATCACCTGATCAAACAATTACCTGAGTTTCACGGTGCGATTGAGAAAGCCCAGGCTCTGGCAGAAGCTGGCAATTTAGTTACCTTTGGTATTGTGCCCACTGAGCCGCATACCGGATACGGCTATATCCAGTCTGGTGATGAACTGGACGGCGGCTTTGCGGTAAAAGAATTTGTTGAAAAGCCTGACATGGAAACAGCGAAGACTTATGTCGATTCCGGTAAGTACTTCTGGAACAGCGGCATGTTCATGTTCAAGGCCAGCCGATACCTGGAAGAGCTAAGTAAGTTCAACCCAGATATTCTCAATGTGTGCAAAAAAGCCATTGATTCTGAATCGCATGATCTTGATTTTATCCGCGTCGATGCTGACATTTTTGCGACCTGCCCGGATGACTCTATCGATTATGCCGTCATGGAAAAAACGCAAGCGGCTGCGATGGTACCACTGGATGCAGGCTGGTCTGATGTAGGCAGCTGGACATCGCTGTGGGATACCGCCGAAAACAAAGATGAGAACGGTAATGTGGTGGTGGGTGATGCTATTCTTGAAGGGGTACACAACAGCTACATTAATGCAGAAGAGCGCCTGATTTCGGTGATTGGCCTTGATGATGTCGTTGTGGTTGAGACCAAAGATGCAGTCATGGTTGCCCACAAAGACAAAGTGCAGGATATCAAGAAGGTCGTCGGCACATTAAAAGCGGAAAAGCGGCCTGAGTTCGAATTTCACCGGGAAGTCTTCCGCCCGTGGGGCAGTTACGACTCCATCGATAACGGCAAGCGCTTCCAGGTTAAGCGGATCACCGTTAAGCCCGGCGAAAAACTCTCTGTACAGATGCATCATCACCGTGCCGAACACTGGATCGTGGTGTCAGGTACAGCCAATGTAACAATTGGTGAAAAGACACAGTTGGTCACAGAGAACGAGTCGGTCTATATCCCTATCGGTGACGTGCATGCGCTGGAAAACCCCGGCAAGATCCCGCTGGAGCTCATCGAAGTTCAGTCGGGCGCCTACCTTGGAGAAGACGACATTGTGCGCTTTTCTGACCGCTATGGCCGTACAGCCAAGTAACCGCCGGGAGTAATTACGATAATGGGAACACCTATTACCTGTTTCAAAGCTTACGATATTCGTGGCGAGCTGAACTCCCAGTTGAATGAGGAGGTCGCCTATCGAATTGGTTACGCATTTGCTGAGGAACTTGGCGCAAAGACGGTAGTGGTCGGTGGTGATGTACGTTTGACATCGGCACCGCTGAAGCTGGCACTCTCTGCCGGGATAATTGATGGTGGCGCTGAGGTCATTGATATCGGCATGGCTGGCACGGAAGAGATTTATTTCGCTACTAAGCACCTTGGCGTTGATGGCGGTATCGAAGTGACTGCCAGTCATAATCCGATTAACTATAACGGCATGAAGCTGGTTAAGGCGCAATCGGTCCCGATCAGTGGCGACACCGGCCTCAATGCAATCAAGTCACGTGCTGAATCCCTCGATGACGCAAAGATTAATGAGCGGCTTGGTTTCTATACTAATCACGCTGATATCGACCCTCAGGCTTTTTTTGACGGCAAATCGCATATTCAGGAAGTGCGTTTACAGGACACTGGCAGCTATAAAAGCAGTAGCTGTATGGATGCGTATATCGAGCATATTCTCTCTTACGTCAACCTTGATAACTTTACGCCGCTGACCATCGTCGCTAATGTCGGCAACGGTGCGGCAGGCAAGGCGCTGGACGCGATTGATTCTGCTTTTAGAAAGAACAACGTGCCGGTTACCTTTGTTAAAGTGCATCATCAGCCCGATGGTACGTTCCCGAATGGGATCCCGAACCCGTTATTGCCTGAAAATCGTGCAGATACTGCGTTGGCTGTAAAAGAAAATGCGGCCGATTTTGGTATAGCATGGGACGGCGACTTTGATCGTTGTTTCCTATTTGATGCCGAAGGCAACTTTATAGAAGGTTACTATATTGTTGGTCTGCTGGCAGAAGCTTTTCTTGAAAAAGACAGTGACGCAAAAATCATTTACGATCCACGCGTTTACTGGAATACCGAAGATATCGTCAACAGCGCCGGTGGCAAACCCATTAAGTGCAAAACTGGCCACGCTTTCATAAAAGAGCGTATGCGCAAGGAAGATGCGGTTTACGGCGGAGAAATGAGCGCGCACCACTATTTTCGTGATTTCGCTTATTGTGATTCCGGTATGATCCCGTGGTTATTGATTGCTGAACTGATTTGTACCAAGCAACAGTCGCTGGCGTCGATGGTGAAAGAGCGCATAGCCGCATTTCCCTCTTCCGGTGAAATTAACAGTAAGTTAAAAGATGCTGATGCCGCGCTTCAACGCGTGCTTGATAAGTATGAAGCAGATGCGCAGGTTATCGATAAGACCGACGGCCTGGGGCTGGAGTTTGGGGACTGGCGCTTCAACCTGAGAAAATCCAACACTGAGCCGGTGATTCGGCTGAACGTGGAATCAAAAGGTGATATTCCTCTGATGGAAGAAAAAACAGCGGAATTGCTCGGCGTGATCAGAGACGAGTAGTGACTTGCCTATTTGCAATAAAAAAAGCGCCTTCAGGCGCTTTTTTTATTGGTTGGCACTGACGATATAAAATCATGAGGGCTTTGGCGTCTGCGATGCTAGATCGCGCCTCACAAAATTACCTTGCTGTATGGAATTTTCGGTTCAGGTCAGTAAGACAATCATCACTGCATGACAAATCACCACTACGGTCGTAAGTGCCATTCTTACCGTGGTGTAAGCTATAACAATCTTTTGAGGGAGGGTTAGCGTAAATTTATCGTAGAAAAGTATCGCGATATAAGATACCGATAACACCCCCAGCACCTTGACATCACCACTGAAGACCAGGCAAAGCCAGCCAATAATAGTAGGAAGCATGGCGACATAAAGCTGATGATTGGTTCGGTTATGCTGAAGTGCATCCAACCAGTGAACCCCGCCAAAAAACGACAGCAATACTGCCGAATACTGGGTAAAATACCTGGCCCCTTCACTCAAGGATAGGCTATCGGTTATCACCAAAAGTGGCATGGCGATAAATGGGATCAGGCCAGCAATACCCAAAAAAACTGCAGAGTAGGGCATGAAGTTCTCCTTAAAAAAATAGCGCCGACAGGCGCTATTTTGTTACGTAATTACTGATACGATGATTTATCTAATCGGATTATATTTACGCTTGCTGTGGCCAGTGTATAGCTGACGAGGACGACCAATTTTTTGTTTTGGATCGCTCATCATTTCATGCCAGTGTGAAATCCAGCCTACAGTTCGAGACAGGGCGAAGATACACGTAAACATATTGGTTGGGATACCAATGGCTTTTAATACGATACCAGAGTAGAAATCTACGTTCGGGAACAGTTTCTTCTCAGCAAAGTACGGGTCTTCCAGCGCGATGCGCTCCAGTTCCATTGCCACGTCCAGCAGTGGATCCTGAACATTCAGCTCTTTCAGAACTTCATGGCAGCTTTCACGCATTACGGTTGCGCGCGGGTCATAGTTTTTATAAACACGGTGACCAAAGCCCATCAGTCGGAACGGGTCGTTCTTATCTTTTGCACGCTCAATGAACTCGGGAATGCGATCTACGCTGCCGATTTCTTCCAGCATGTTCAGACAAGCTTCATTCGCACCACCATGTGCAGGGCCCCATAATGAGGCAACACCAGCGGCAATACACGCATAAGGGTTTGCACCAGAAGAGCCTGCAAGACGAACCGTTGAGGTAGAAGCGTTTTGCTCATGATCGGCGTGAAGCGTAAAGATACGGTCCATCGCCCGTTCTACAGCCGGACTGATTTGATATTCTTCAGCAGGGACTGAGAACATCATATTCAGGAAGTTGGCAGCGTAGCTCAGATCGTTGCGTGGATACACAAACGGCTGACCAATATTGTACTTGTAGCACATTGCGACCAGCGTTGGCATCTTAGCAATCAGACGGTGTGCACTGCGTACGCGCTCGTCTGCATTAGAAACATCCAAATCACTGTGATAAAACGAAGACATCGCGCCAACAGTGCCGCAAAGCATTGCCATTGGGTGAGCGTCATTTCTGAAACCATGGAAAAACATGTTGATTTGTTCATGCACCATGGTGTGACGGGTAATCGTCGACTTAAACTCTTCGTACTCTTCTTTTGAAGGTGCGTCACCGTGCAATAGCATGTGGCACACTTCCAGGTAGTCCGCGTCTCTGGCCAGTTCCTCAATCGGGAAACCGCGGTGTAAAAGTACACCATTAGCGCCATCGATATAGGTGATTGCTGATTCGCAAGATCCTGTCGCCATAAATCCTGGGTCATAGGTGAAGTAACCGTTAGCGCCTAATGGACGCACGTCAATTACGTCTTGACCTTCTGTTGGGGACAAAATAGGAAGTTCAATTTCCTTGTCGCCCGCTTTAAGAATGGCTTTCTGATCTGCCATAAAATGCTCTCCTCAGAATGGTTCTGTTTGCAGCGAAATCAGGGAAAATTCCCCGACTCGTTGGGAAAAGTGGCGTATTTGTACTTTATTATGCACTAACAAGTCAATTTAAATGCATATATGGATGATAAATATTCCAGATTGTTAACGGTGATACTCACCACAATTCAACCTGTGTAATGTGCCACAAATCTAAAAATTATTCATGCGATTGAGCTTGTTCACGGGGTGGTTAGCCGGTGAATTATCTCACTTTTTGTTAAGTCGCACTTAATTTAATCAAAAACTGGGTGGTGTTTGGCCACTCACATTAAATGAGCGTAATTTATCAATCTTTTCGATAGTTATGTACGTAAGGGACTGATAAACTAATGCGCCGTTTTATACTGCAGCGTTATCAACTTTCGATCAATTTTAGCGCGTTATTTGGACGCTGGCCTACTTATGTCTATAGTCTAAGACTAAAGTCCTAATAAGGCACAAAAAATTGTAATTATACTATGTGCTGGATATACTCAGCGCTACTTGAAATCCGGAATATTTATTCTGTAAATCAGGTAATAATTAATTCACAAATTGTTAACAACTCAGTGGATGAGGCAATTAACAGGTAATAAACGAATCGACTCACACAGGACATAAAAATAGTGAGTGGTTCATTATCCCTACGGATCAAACAGGCATACATTGTGAAAAAGCAAAGACCAGTAAATTTAGAACTCAATACTATTAAATTTCCTCCTTCTGCTATTTCGTCAATTCTTCATCGGATTACTGGTGTAGCAATGTTTTTTGCATTGCTATTTGTTATCTGGGCTTGGGCGGTTTCTTTGTCATCAGCAGATGGCTTTGCAAGCGTGCAATCTATGATGGACGGTATCATTGGAAAATTGGTCGCAATCGGCACAGCGTCAGCGCTGACCTATCACATGTTGGGCGGCATTCGCCATGGCATCATGGATATGGGTTATTGGGAAGAGCTTGAGTCAGGTAATTTAAGCGCGAAAATCGTTATCGGGCTGTGGATTGTACTGACAATCGTATTGGGAGTTGCATTATGGTAACGAATCAGGCAAGCATCAAGCGTAACGGCGTACAAGACTACGTTTCATTACGTGCAACCGCAGTTATTATCACTGCATTTTCGCTATTCATGGCGTGGTTCTTTATCACCACTGACAACATTACGTTTGCAGTGTGGCAAGATCTGTTTTCTGGTATCGCGATGAAAGTGTTCACGCTGGCAGCACTGGTTGCCATCATGATTCACGTTCGTATTGGCCTTTGGCAGGTGTTAACGGATTACGTTAAATCGGCTGCTGTTCGTGGCGTTGTGCAATATGTGCTGAATCTCATCGCATTTGCCTACGTTGCAGTTGGCCTGTTTGTATTGTGGGGAGTGTAATATGAGTTTACCCGTTCACGAGTTTGATGCCGTCGTTATCGGCGCCGGCGGTGCAGGTATGCGTGCTGCACTTCAGATTTCACAATCTGGCAAATCCTGCGCATTACTATCAAAAGTGTTTCCTACCCGTTCTCACACCGTATCTGCCCAGGGCGGAATCACGGTAGCATTGGGTAATTCCCATGAAGATAACTGGGAATGGCACATGTACGATACCGTTAAGGGATCCGATTATATTGGCGACCAGGACGCTATTGAATATATGTGTAAAACCGGCCCTGAAGCCATCATTGAGATGGAAAATATGGGACTGCCGTTCTCACGTTTTGAAAATGGTAAGGTTTATCAGCGTCCTTTCGGTGGCCAGTCTAAGAACTTCGGTGGCGAACAGGCGGCACGTACTGCTGCTGCAGCCGACCGTACCGGTCACGCGCTGCTTCACCTGCTTTATCAGCAAAATGTTAAAAACAAAACAAAAGTGTTCAGCGAATGGTATGCACTGGATCTGGTGAAAAACCAGGACGGTGACGTCGTTGGCTGTACCGCTATCGACATCGAAACCGGCGAAGTGGTTTACTTCAAATCTCGCGCAGTTGTTTTGGCAACTGGTGGCGCCGGACGCATTTATGCGTCAACTACCAACGCCCACATCAACACCGGTGACGGTGTAGGAATGGCACTACGTGCCGGGGTTTCCGTACAGGATATGGAAATGTGGCAGTTCCACCCAACCGGTATCGCCGGCGCAGGTACATTGGTTACCGAAGGGTGTCGCGGTGAAGGTGGTTATCTGTTAAATAAAGATGGCGAACGCTTTATGGAGCGTTATGCGCCGAATGCGAAAGATCTTGCCGGACGTGACGTTGTTGCACGTTCCATGATGACAGAGATTCGTGAAGGCCGTGGTTGTGATGGCCCATGGGGTACGCATATTAAACTTAAGCTGGATCATCTGGGTAAAGAAGTGCTTGAGTCGCGTCTGCCAGGTATTCTTGAGCTTTCTCGTACCTTTGCACACGTCGACCCGGTTAAAGAGCCCATTCCGGTTATCCCAACCTGTCACTATATGATGGGGGGGATTCCCACGAACGTCCATGGTCAGTGTCTGAAAATTGATGAGAATGGCAAAGACCAGGTAGTAAACGGTCTGTTCGCCTGTGGTGAAATTGCCTGCGTATCTGTTCACGGCGCTAACCGCCTGGGTGGTAACTCATTGCTTGACCTTGTGGTATTCGGTCGCGCTACTGGCCTTCACCTGGGTGAAACACTCGCCGAAATGGCACCGTCCCGTGACGCTTCTGAATCCGATCTTGACGCGGCCATGTCACGCTTCAATCGCTGGGAAAATTCAGAAAAAGGCAAGGGCGAAGACCCGGTTCAAATTAAAAAAGACATGCAGGAATGTATGCAGCTTAACTTCTCTGTATTCCGTGAAGGTGATGCCATGGCTGAAGGCCTTGAGCAACTTCGCGAAATCCGTGAGCGTCTTAAGCATGCGCGCCTGGATGATAAGAGTTCAGATTTCAACACGCAGCGTATTGAGTGTCTGGAACTGGATAACCTGATGGAAACCGCGTACAGCACGGCAGTTGCAGCAAACTTCAGAACGGAAAGTCGTGGCGCTCACAGCCGCTTCGATTACCCGGACCGTGATGATGAGAATTGGCTATGCCACTCAGTTTATCGTCCGGAGTCTGAGTCTATGGTCAAACGTGAAGTCAATATGGCGCCGAAGTTGCGGGAAGCATTCCCACCCAAAGCGCGTTCATATTAAGAGAGGCAACGATCATGAAATTAGAATTCTCAATTTATCGTTACAACCCTGAGGTTGATGACGCGCCGTACATGCAAGATTACACGCTGGAAGTGGAAGAAGGTCGCGATATGATGGTTCTTGATGCGCTGCTGGCGTTGAAAGAACAGGATCCTACCTTATCACTTCGCCGCTCTTGCCGCGAAGGTGTGTGTGGCTCCGACGGTGTTAATATGAACGGCAAAAACGGCCTGGCTTGTATTACGCCACTATCCAGTTTAGGCAAGGGCAAAGTGGTTGTTCGCCCGTTACCTGGATTGCCCGTTGTGCGCGACCTCGTCGTCGACATGACCCAGTTCTATACGCAGTATGAGAAGGTTAAACCATTCCTGATTAACGACTCGCAGGTGCCGCCTGCGCGTGAGCACCTGCAGTCGCCTGAAGAGCGTGCTAAGCTTGATGGTTTATATGAATGCATTCTGTGTGCATGTTGTTCAACATCGTGTCCGTCGTTCTGGTGGAATCCGGACAAGTTTATTGGGCCCGCAGGTCTTCTTCACGCCTATCGCTTCCTTATTGACAGCCGCGATACCGCGACCGAAGAACGTCTGAACGACCTGGATGATGCTTTCAGCGTATTCCGCTGCCACGGGATAATGAACTGCGTTAGCGTATGTCCTAAGGGACTTAACCCGACGAAAGCTATCGGCCAAATCAAGTCGATGCTTTTACAACGGGCTGTTTAGTACTATATTTCTGTCAACTTACGGGTTACAGATAGCAATGCTCTAAATGGCCATCCGTTCGGGGTGGCTATTTTTTTGTATATATCGGGATTAAGGTTGGTTAACGCGTATTTAGCCTTCATAATATGCCGGTATCATTTGTTTTTTACGAAACGTAGCAAGGCACAATAATGCAAGAAAGCGTGATGAAAGCGTGGTGGGACTCGTCACACATGGCTGGTGCGAACGCGGCCTATGTCGAAGAGTTGTACGAAGCGTACCTTGACGACCCTCAGAGCGTCTCTGAAAATTGGCGCCAGGTCTTCGATAGCCTTCCTAAAGTCGAAGGTGTGGAGCTGGAGAATAATCACACCTCGATTAAAGATCAGTTCCGTAAACTAGCTTCTTTAGGTCCGACTGCCCGTATGGCCCCAACACAGGTCTCGGCGGGTAATGTTTCCGACCAGAAGCAGGTTAAAGTTCTTCAGTTGATTAATGCGTACCGCTTCCGCGGCCATCAGCATGCCAATCTGGACCCACTCGGCCTTTGGAAACAGGCCAGAGTGCGCGATCTCGAATTGTCGCATCATTCGCTTTCAGAAGAAGATTTCGACTCAACGTTTAATGTCGGTTCTTACGCCATTGGTAAAGAGTCAATGACGTTAGGTGACCTGTTCAAGTCGTTGAACAGAACGTATTGTGGTTCTATCGGTGCTGAGTACATGCACATCACCGATACCGAACAGAAACGTTGGTTGCAGCAAAAAATTGAATCCGTACAGGCGAAGCCGGAAATCAGCAAAGATGAAAAGCTGAGTATTCTGAAAGGGCTGACTGCGGCTGACGGGATGGAAAAATATCTGGGGTCAAAGTTCCCGGGTGCAAAACGTTTCTCACTGGAAGGTGGCGATGCGTTGATCCCCATGCTCAAAGGCTTAATCAGTAAAGCCGGTGCTGGCGGAACGAAAGAGTGCGTTATTGGTATGGCTCACCGTGGCCGCCTGAATGTACTGGTTAATGTTCTTGGTAAGAATCCATCTGTTTTATTTGATGAGTTCTCCGGCAAACATGACGACTCTCTGGGCGCAGGTGATGTAAAATATCACGCCGGATTCTCATCAGATTTCGCGACACCGGGCGGCAATGTGCATCTGGCGCTGGCGTTTAACCCCTCTCACCTGGAAATCGTAAATCCTGTGGTGATGGGCTCAGTACGAGCGCGTTTGGTGCGCCGCAACAATGACACCAGTAAGGTGCTTCCGGTTACTATTCATGGTGACTCAGCAATTGCGGGTCAGGGTGTGGTTCAGGAAACCTTTAATATGTCGGAAACCCGCGGCTTCGCTGTGGGAGGTACGGTTCGCATTGTGGTAAATAACCAAGTTGGCTTTACCACGTCGAAAATCGAAGATACGCGTTCTACGCAGTACTGCACCGACATTGCAAAAATGGTTCAGGCACCCATATTCCACGTCAATTCAGACGATCCGGAAGCGGTAGCGTTTGTCACCCAACTGGCGCTTGAATATCGCAACAAGTTCAAAAAAGACGTAGTGATTGACCTGGTTTGTTACCGACGTCATGGTCACAACGAAGCGGATGAGCCAAATGCGACTCAGCCTCTGATGTATCAAAAAGTTAAAAAGCATCCGGTACCGCGGATTATTTATGCCGACCAACTGATTGCAGAAGGCGTTATCGAACAGCGTGATGCTGACCGTTATCTCGAAGAATATCGCGCGGCGTTAGATCATGGCGCGTGTGTGGTTGAGGAATGGCGTCCGATGACCGAGCACTCGGTAGACTGGACACCATACCTGGGGCATGACTGGGATACCCCTTATGACGGTTCGATCAGTGTCGAAAAGCTTAAAGAGCTTGGCGAAGCCATCACATCTTACCCGGAAGATCACAAACTACACTCCCGAGTGAACAAACTTTATCAGGACCGTAAGGCAATGATAGCCGGCGAGAAAAAGCTGGACTGGGGAATGGCAGAAACGCTGGCGTACGCCAACATCGTTGATATCGGTACGGATATTCGTATTACCGGACAGGACTCGGGGCGTGGTACTTTCTTCCACCGTCATGCCGTTCTTCACAATCAAAAAGATGCCTCCACTTACATGCCGTTGCAGCACGTTCGCGAAGGGCAAGGCGATATAGAAATTTATGACTCTGTATTGTCAGAAGAAGCAGTGATGGCATTTGAGTATGGCTACGCAACTGCGGAGCCTGGCTGCCTGACAATATGGGAAGCGCAGTTTGGTGATTTTGCCAACGGTGCACAGGTTGTGTTTGACCAGTTTCTGAGCTCGGGCGAAGCAAAGTGGGGCCGTTTATGCGGACTGACTGTACTTCTTCCGCATGGGTATGAAGGCCAGGGACCAGAGCACAGCTCTGCAAGACTTGAGCGTTTCCTGCAAATGTGTGCTGACCACAACTGGCAGGTATGTGTACCTTCTACACCAGCACAGGTATTCAACATGCTGCGTCGTCAGGCTATTCGTCCGATGCGTAAACCGTTGATTGTGATGTCACCTAAGTCGTTGCTGCGTCATCCAATGGCAACATCGTCACTGGAAGAGTTGGCGGAAGGTCAGTTCAAAAACGTCATCGGGGAAATCGATGAGATTAATCCTGAAAACGTGAAACGGGTTGTCATGTGCTCCGGTAAGGTCTATTACGATCTTCTGGATCAGCGCCGCAAAAACGAGCAAACGGATGTAGCAATCATTCGCCTCGAGCAGCTGTATCCTTTCCCGCAGGAAGAATGCGCGAAAATTGTGGCAGAATACAGCCACGTAAAAGATTGGGTTTGGTGCCAGGAAGAGCCTCAGAACCAGGGCGCCTGGTATTGCAGCCAGCACCACTTCTGGCAGGCAATTCCGGAAGGTGCCAAGCTAACATATGCAGGTCGTGAAGCGTCAGCGTCACCTGCAGTCGGTTATGTTTCCGTTCACAACCAGCAACAGAAAACCCTGGTTGAAAACGCACTCACTATTAAATAAGGAACAATGATGACAATTGAGATAAAAGTTCCGGTCCTACCTGAGTCAGTTGCCGATGCCACCATTGCAACCTGGCACGTCAAGGCCGGTGACACAGTAAAACGCGATCAGAACCTGGTTGACATTGAAACAGACAAGGTCGTTCTGGAAGTTGTGGCTCCAGCAGATGGCGTTATGGCTGAAATCCTTGATGAAGAGGGTGCGACGGTTCTGGGCGAGCAAGTCATTGCGAAACTGGAAAAAGGTGAGGGCGGTGCTGCCAAATCTGACAGCGGCGACAAGTCTGGTGCTGACAAAGCTGATAAAGCAGAAAAAACCGACTCAAAAGAGAAAACTGAAGCCTCTTCAGATAAGGACGAGGCTGCTTCTGGCGAAGAAACTGAAGTAAAAGTTCCAGTATTGCCTGAGTCAGTTGCGGATGCGACCATCGCCACGTGGCACGTGAGTGTGGGTGAGTCGGTGAGCCGTGACCAGAACCTGGTTGATATTGAAACTGATAAAGTGGTACTGGAAGTGGTAGCGCCTGCTGATGGCTCTCTTAGCGAGATCCTGGCAGAAGAAGGTGCAACAGTTACCGCTGAAGAAGTGATTGCGAAATTTGTTGCAGGCAGTGGGTCTTCCAAATCTGCTCCGGCGAAGTCCGAAGAGTCTGAAGACGACGACGGTGGCAGTGATGCGTTAAGCCCTTCTGTTCGTCGTTTGTTGGCGGAAAAAGGCGTTGATGCATCCAAGGTAAAAGGTACCGGTAAAAACGGCCGCATTACCAAAGAAGATGTTGAGCAGTACCTGAAAGGCGGCAACAGCGAACAGAAATCATCGTCATCTTCGACTTCCACGCCGTCTGACGCATCTGATCTGCCTTCAGGTAACCGCACAGAGAAGCGTGTTCCTATGACACGTCTTCGCAAAACCATAGCGAATCGTCTGCTGGAAGCGAAAAACTCTACCGCCATGCTGACAACGTTCAACGAAGTGAACATGAAACCTATCATGGATCTTCGTAAGCAGTATCAGGATGGTTTTGAGAAGCGTCACGGCATCCGTCTTGGCTTTATGTCTTTTTACGTGAAAGCCGTGACTGAAGCGCTTAAACGCTTCCCGGAAGTGAATGCCTCAATTGATGGAGATGACATTTGCTACCACAACTATTTTGATATCTCTATCGCGGTATCTACGCCTCGTGGTCTGGTTACGCCTGTATTGAAAGATACAGACACGCTGGGCATGGCTGATGTCGAGAAGGGAATTAAAGAACTTGCAATCAAGGGCCGCGACGGTAAGTTGTCGATGGCAGATTTGCAGGGCGGAAATTTCACAATTACCAATGGGGGTGTATTTGGCTCACTGATGTCGACGCCAATCATCAACCCGCCGCAAAGTGCAATTCTGGGAATGCATAAGATCCAGGATCGTCCTATGGCGGTGAACGGTAAGGTTGAAATTCTGCCAATGATGTACCTGGCACTGTCTTATGACCACCGTATCGTCGATGGTAAAGAGTCAGTGGGTTTCCTGGTAACAGTTAAAGAGATGTTGGAAGATCCAACACGTCTGCTTTTGGACGTGTAAGACTTTCGTCTCAGGGAATTGTGTGCAGAGGAGCGTACCGTATACACTGGGCGCTCGCTCTGGCGCAACGCTGGCGTTGACCCTACAGTGCCAGTCAAGTTAATCAAGTCGCGAAAGCGACTTTTGTCTTACTAAAAATCGGATAGAAACACCATGAATTTGCATGAATACCAAGGTAAGCAGCTATTCAAAGAATACGGCTTACCTGTTTCTGAAGGATACGCAGCAGACACTCCTCAAGGCGCAGTAGAAGCGGCTGACCGCATTGGCGGCGACGAGTGGGTTGTAAAATGTCAGGTCCACGCGGGTGGCCGTGGTAAAGCCGGTGGCGTTAAGCTTGTTAAGAACAAGAGCGACATCCGTGAGTTTGCCGAAAAATGGCTGGGCAAAAATCTGGTGACCTTCCAAACTGACGAAAACGGTCAGCCAGTCAGCAAGATCCTTGTTGAGTCGTGCACAGACATCGACAATGAACTGTATTTAGGTGCGGTTGTAGACCGTACTACTCGTCGTGTTGTTTTCATGGCGTCGACTGAAGGCGGCGTTGAAATTGAAACTGTGGCGGAAGAAACGCCAGAGAAAATTCTGAAAGCAGAGATTGACCCAATCGTTGGTCCACAGCCTTATCAGGCACGTGAGATGGCGTTCAAACTGGGTCTGTCGGGCGTTCAAATCAAACAGTTCGTACAAATCTTCCTGGGTCTGGCGAAAATGTTTGAAGAGCTGGACGTTGCGCTTATCGAAATTAACCCGCTGGTAATAAAGACCGATGGCAACCTGCACTGTCTTGATGCAAAAGTGGGCATCGACAGCAACGCGCTGTATCGTCAGCCTAAAGTAAAAGACATGCACGATCCTTCTCAGGAAGACTCTCGTGAAGCGCATGCCGCACAGTGGGAACTGAACTATGTAGCACTAGACGGTAACGTTGGCTGTATGGTTAACGGTGCAGGTCTGGCCATGGGTACCATGGACATCGTAAACCTGCACGGCGGAAAGCCTGCCAACTTCCTGGATGTTGGTGGCGGCGCGACCAAAGAGCGTGTTGCTGAAGCATTTAAAATCATTTTGTCTGACGATGCGGTAAAAGCCGTACTGGTTAACATCTTCGGTGGTATCGTACGTTGTGACATGATTGCTGAAGGTATCATTGGCGCCGTGAAAGAAGTAGGCGTGAATGTACCGGTAGTGGTTCGTCTTGAAGGTACCAATGCGGAACTGGGTCGTGACGTTCTGGCCAACTCTGGCCTTGATATCATTGCTGCTGAATCGCTTACCGATGCAGCACAGAAAGTTGTTGCCGCTGCGGAGGGCAAATAATGTCAGTATTAATCAATAAAGACACCAAAGTTATCTGCCAGGGTTTCACTGGTGGTCAGGGAACATTCCACTCTGAACAGGCAATTGCTTACGGTACGCAGATGGTTGGCGGTGTCACGCCAGGTAAAGGCGGCACTGAGCACTTAGGTCTGCCAGTTTTCAATACCGTTCGTGAAGCGGTTGAAGCAACGGGTGCGACAGCGTCTGTGATTTACGTTCCTGCTCCGTTCTGCAAAGACTCTATCGTTGAAGCAGTAGACGCGGGTATCGAGCTGGTTGTCTGTATCACTGAAGGTATTCCTACGCTGGATATGCTGTATGTGAAAGAGTACGTTGATGCGAAAGGCGCACGTATGATCGGTCCTAACTGTCCGGGTGTTATCACGCCAGGAGAGACTAAGATTGGTATTATGCCTGGTCACATCCACAAGCCAGGCAAAGTGGGTATTGTATCTCGCTCTGGTACGCTGACATATGAAGCGGTTAAGCAAACCACTGACGAAGGCTTCGGTCAGTCTACGTGTGTAGGTATCGGCGGCGACCCAATCCCGGGTTCAAACTTCATTGATATCCTGAAACTGTTCCAGGATGATCCGCAAACTGAAGCGATCGTGATGATCGGTGAAATTGGCGGTACAGCGGAAGAAGAGGCGGCGGCGTTCATTAAAGAAAACGTCACCAAGCCTGTGGTTTCTTACATCGCAGGTGTAACTGCGCCTCCGGGTAAGCGTATGGGTCATGCCGGTGCAATCATCGCAGGCGGTAAAGGTACAGCAGATGAGAAATTTGCTGCACTGGAAGCGGCTGGCGTGAAGACGGTACGCTCACTGGCTGATATCGGCAAAGCGCTTCGCGAAGCGACTGGCTGGTAAACCAAAAAATGATCCGGGATGTCTCCCGGAGTAAGTCAGAAAGCCGGGTTTCCCCCGGCTTTTTTGTGTCTGTATTCCCACCAGAATCACCCACCGAATTGCGTCGGCTTGCAGAACGTAACCTGCCATTAAAGTGTTAACCCGGCTTGCCACAATGCTGATGGCATCACTAATAAATAAAATTCTTGTGAAAGCGCCCACTTCTTTTTCTGCTGCGTTCTATAATCAGTACTCACATCGAGTCTCAGATAAAAAATAACGGGTTACTGATAAGTAGCGCGGTTGTTAGTTATCAGGCTGTGCTTATCACGGATTGTAAATGTCATAAGTGCCTGATGTGACAGGAACATGTGTGAAAGGCGGCTAAATCATTGAGAACGCCTTTAAAAACAGCACGATAACTATGTTTTACTGGTTGAAAAAAATGTTAATAGCATCCTGAGATGTTAACGCCGTGTATATCAATTTTAATGAATACGTATGCAGACAATTGAGCAATTATGCGCTTGAAGATAGGATGCTCCCGACTAATTGAATGTCATCGAATTGTCATAACACCAATAACAAAGACAATCTAACTAACTGAATGGGACACCCTCCATATGACACAATTCAAACCGAACCTCATCAAAGCGGCGCTAATTTCAAGCGGTATGGCTTTTGGCACAATGCCAGCAATGGCGCAGGACACAGAGACTGATCAAGTTGACGAGAGCATGGTAGAAGTTATCCAGGTTTCTGGTATTCGCGGCTCACTGCAGCGCGCCCAGGCCATCAAAATGGATAATACATCTATCGTAGAAGCGCTGTCAGCTGAAGATATTGGTAAGCTTCCAGATACCAGTATTGCAGAGTCGCTGGCGCGTCTGCCGGGTCTTGCCGGTGAACGTCGTAATGGCCGTACCAGTGGTATTTCTGTTCGTGGTTTTAACGAAAACTACGTTGGCACTACACTGAATGGCCGTGAACTGCTTGGTATGGGCGACAATCGTGGTGTTGAGTTTGACCTTTACCCTACAGAAATCATTTCTAACATTCTGGTTTACAAAACACCTGAAGCCGGAATGACAACTCAAAGTATCGGTGGGTCTATCGACCTGCAAACGGTTAAGCCATTAACGGCTGAAAGCACGATGACCATTAACGGTACTTACGAGCAAAACAAAGAAGATGCACTGAATCCTGATTTTGACGATAACGGCCATCGCCTGTCGTTCAACTATGTGGACCAGTTTGCTGACGATACCCTCGGTGTAGCACTGACTATTGCCACTATGGAATCACCGCGTCAGGAGCAACAGTCTCGTATCTGGGGTTATGCGGGTGTTTCTCCAGATGCCGCTGCGCGTGCCGACGTAGATGTGCCAGAAGGCACAGTGGTCCAGGCTGGACACGACAGTTTCGCTCGCTCAGCGATGATGGAGCGAGACTCCATAGCCACCGTAATTCAGTGGGCGCCGTCTGACAATCTGACTCTTCAGTTTGACGGTTTATACATCGACTTCCTGGAAGACGATGCACGTCGAGGCCTTGAGGAAGGCGGTCCGGAATTCGGTTTTGGCAGCGCTTATACTGTTACTGAGGTACAAGATGGACTGGCCACAGCCGGTTATTATGATGGATTTTACAGCGTAATACGTAACGATGTCCGTCAACAGGAAGCTGAGTTAACCACGCTGGCATTAAACGCCGAATATCTGTTAAACGATAACTGGACCATCAATGCGGATATCTCCTCAGGAAAAGTCGATAAGACCATTACTGACGTAGAAAGTTATTCAGGTGTGGGTCGTGCAGGCACAGAAGGCCGTCCATTAGCAGCTCGCTCTTGGGAAATGACAGCAAATGGCGTGATGTTTTCTGATCACCCATCGATTGCACCTGTTGATTTGACCGATCCAAGCCTGATCCGTCTTGCAGGCCCGCAGGCATGGGGTCCGACTATTCTCAATGAAGACGGAGAAGCCGTGTACTTCTCTGATCAGCAAGACGGCTTTGTTAACAAGCCAATTTTCGAAGAAGAACTGTCTACCTTCCGTCTGGATACTGAAGGCTTTGTGGACTGGGGCATCGTCTCAGCCGTTGAATTTGGTATCGTGTATTCAGATCGTACTAAATCCAAAGTAAATAACGGTGCTTACCTGACCGCACCAGAGTATCCCGGAGATGGCGCCATTCCGGATGTGCTGGGTGTAGTGCCGATGGACTTTGTGGGGATCAATGGCGTACTTGCTTATGATTCACTAGGTCTTTATAACAGCGGCTATTACAGCGAACTGGATGCACAGTTGGTACAGGCAGATCGCTTAGGTGATACCTATGAAGTTGAAGAGCAACTCACGACGCTTTACGGCAAGCTGAACATCGATACGGAATATGAAGGCATTTATATCCGTGGTAACGTCGGCTTGCAAATCGTCAATGCTGATCAACAGTCTACGGGCTTCGCTACCACTTCTGACAGTTTAGGCTATGTTGAAGCTCTGCCGGTATCGGGTGGAACGGATTACACCGACGTACTGCCTACGCTGAACCTAAGTGCGGAGTTCGCAGAAGGACAGTTTGTGCGCCTTGGTTTGAGCAAAGTGCTGACGCGTCCGCGTATGGATGACATGCGTCCGAACAGTCAGGTGACGTTCTCGTTTAACGACAGCCAGATCCTGAGTGACGACCCTGACAACAGCCCGTGGGGCGCATCATCAGGTAACCCTGAGCTGAAGCCTTATGAAGCCAATCAGTTTGACCTGGCTTACGAGAACTACTTCTCTGAAACTGGTTATGTCGCCGTTTCTTTCTTCTACAAAGATCTGAAAAACTGGCATCGCAGTAATGCAGTAGAGCAGGACTTTACTGAATTCTACATTCCAGCAATTCACCAGAGCTCAAATGAGACTGGCAACCAGGCTCCTGTGCTGTTCGTCGGCGAAAACTCACGTCCACAAGATGGCTACGAAGGCTTTGTTCGTGGATGGGAAGTGCAGGGTAGCTTGCCTGGTGAGTTACTGCATGACTCGCTGGAAGGTTTTGGCTTGTTTGCCAGCGCTACCTTCCTTGACGGTTACGCAGACGCCGCGCCCGGTACAACAGAAACACGCATTCCAGGTCTGTCTGATGAGAACTACAGCATGACGGTTTTCTATGAAAACGCTGGCTTTGAGTTCCGTATCGCCGCAACAAAACGTACCGATTATTTAAGTGAAACCCGCGGTCAGAGTCTGGCATTGTCTGATTCAACTAACAAGGGCGGTACCTTTGTCGATGCACAGATTGGTTATGACTTTAGCGAATCAGGCATTGAGTACTTAGAAGGTCTGCGCGTAACACTGCAGGCACAGAACATCACCGATGAAGATGATATCCAGTCTTCAGGTGCAGATTCAAGACAGGTTACGTTATATCAACATTATGGTGCTAACTACCTGTTGGGTTTCAACTACTCGTTCTAGAACCCCAAATAGGGCAGTGCAGGAAGCACTGCTCCCCTGGATAATTAGGGTTTAAAACCGCGCAGGTCGCAGATCTGCTGCGGTTTTTTTTATCATTTCTACATCACCTTGATTGGTGATGCTTCGATGTGTTTTTCCGACATGTCACATATGCCGATTGGCTTTTCTATTGAACTTACTCCGCAAACGTCGTTTAGCCAGCGTTATTTTAACGAGATTATTAACGCGTCCCGCTATCTTTATTCGCGATTTATTCACCAAGCATGCAGTACGCGTCTAAGCGATGTGAAAATTTTGTAATCGACCTAATCTGTTGTTCGCGACGCAGCCCTTCATTTTGTATGACATATTGACCACTTTGTGACATTTGGTTAAGAAAGCAGTCAGAAAAAGTTTTTGTGTAAATAAAATGTTTCACAATGTTATTGAATACGTATGCAGTGGATTGCTCCTTTTTCATACTAAGCGCTAGTATTCATAGTTGAACCATAATAGGCCGTTCACTTAGCGGTAACAGAAACGGCCAACTATAAAAAAAGGAATGGGACACCCATGAAAACATTCAGACCCAGCACCATCATGGCTGCCTTGATGGCAAGTGGGCTTGCGTATGTCTCGCAGCCTATATATGCCCAGGAGGCTGAATCAGAGGAGAATACTCCTGATGAAGAGGTCATTGAGCGTATTGAAGTCCGAGGCTTTAGTACCAGCCTTATACAGTCACTTAACCAAAAACGTTTTGGCGACACCGTCTCTGAGCAAATCTCTGCGGATGACTTAGGCGGGTTGCCAGATGTGTCCATGGCGGACGCGTTAACACGACTGCCCGGTATCTCGGCAGTGCGGACAGGCGGTCAGGCAGCGGAAATCAATATCCGTGGTTTGGCTGGCGATTTCGTTTTTTCCACACTTAACGGAAGAGAACAGGTATCCACAAGTGGTAGCCGGGCAATTGAATTCGATCAATATCCGTCAGAGCTGATAAATTCGGCTGCGGTATATAAGTCACCAAAAGCATCACTGATTGAAGGTGGTGTTGCTGGTACCGTTGAGCTGCAGACAGCAAGCCCGTTGGCCATAGAAGAACAACATAAGTTCAGTGCAAATATCCGCGGTATGTATAACGACCGTGCCAGCGAAATTCCTGATGCAGAGGAATATGGTCACCGTGTCAGCTTTTCCTATCAGGGAAAATTCATGGACGACACCGTCGGTGTCTCATTGGGGTATGCCAGGCTTTACCAGCCCAGCGTTTCTACCCAGTTTGTTGGTCTGGCTTATAACGGTGAAGTAGATGTCGATGGCGTTGAAGGTGACATGGACAACGTCGGCAGTGACTGTCCTGAATGCGAGCTCATCAGCGAAGGTTTTGAGATGCAGCACAAAGGCGGTGAAGAAACCCGCGACGGTTACATGGCTGCATTTGAATGGGCTCCCGTAGAAAACTTTACGCTGAAAGCGGATGCGTTTGTTTCCAAATTTGATTCCGAAGCATTTGCCCGTGGTTACCGTGTGAAACTCGGTGGTGTTAATGCCGGCATTACCAATCCGGTTGTGGTGAATAACAGCGTGGTCGGCGGGACATTTACCCGTACCGACAACAGCTTTACCCGCGTCGAACTGGTGAACGATGATAACCAGGATTTTGATCAGGTAGAAAGCTACGGCATTAAGGCTGACTGGCAAATCACGGATAACCTGGCTGCACAGTTTGACGTGTCACTGTCTAAAGCTGAAAGTAACTTCCGCAATGGGTTGTTGTGGTCACTAGTATCTGAAGATGCTGATGCAGCCAGCCCGACGTTTGATGAAAATGTACAGATTTCTTATCTGCTGAATGGCTTAAACCTGCCAGATCTGGCATTTAATCAGGCGGATGCGTTTTCTGATGTCGACCGGGTTATGGTAAGTAAGTATGGTATCTATCCCTACGAGAATGAAGATGAGCTAAATGCCTATCGTGTTGATTTCCAGTACTACGTCGATATGCCATTGTTTTCCTCATGGGAGTTTGGTTACCGCTATTCAGACCGCGATTACAGCAACGACCGTTCCGTGTTCGAGTTTGGTAATGATGGTGGTTTCTCAGCCAGTCAACCCCCTCTGCGCCTGACGCAGGACATGGTAGACGTTGTTAACTGGTCGGGCGACTTTGGCTATTTCCCAAGTTATCTGTCCGTTGATTTGGATAGTGCGCTTAACGCCTGGTTCCCAGGCGGCATTCCTCAGCCAGCACAAACCTGGGGCCCCGGTGCTGCAGGCGTGATTAACGGTCCGGGTACAGGTCCTGCTACTGCCTGGTCGGTACAGGAAAGCGGGGATGTATTTGAAACCGTAAATGCCGCGTACCTGATGGCAAATATCAATACTGAGATAGGCGATATTCCTGTTTCTGGTAACGTTGGTGTGCGCTATGTGCGTTCCAAACAGCGTTCAACCACACTCCAGCGCGCAACGCGTTTTGTCACAGACCCTGAAACAGGCACATCTGTTGAGGTGAGCGATCCTACTGCGGGTGCGCAAAATATCACTGACGAAGTCGGACTGATAAACAACTTTTATCGTCCCACAATTTTGTCTCACGAATTTACGGATATTCTGCCTTCAATCAACCTGAACTTTAAGCTTACCGATGCCACGCAGCTTCGTGTTGCTGCAGCGAAAGTGATGGGGCGGGCACCGATAAACCGTTTTGCGGCTAACTCCTCAACAAATGTAGAAGAAGTGGCGGCAACCATGGATCGCGACTCAGGTGAAGTCACCCTGTCTAACCCGACCGCGAAAATTAATGGCTCGGCGCGCAACAGCCCGTATCTGGATCCATTCTACGCAACCCAGTATGACGTATCGTGGGAGTACTACTTCCAGGATACCGACGGTGCACTTATCGTTGCGGCGTTCTATAAAGATATCGAATCGTTCATAGAGAACATTGCCATTGAACCGTATGACTTCGAGGGCAACGGATTTACCGTACCGAGTGAAATTGAAGTACCGGTATTCCTTGAACCTGAGTTCTCAGGACAGGAGCCTGAACTGGCACGTGATGCCAACGGCGATCCTATCTTTGTCTCTGTGCCCACAGAGAACGGCCGCTACGAAACTGCAATCAACAATGCTGAGGGTGGCTATATCCGTGGTGTGGAAGTTGCCTATACGCAAATTTACAGCATGTTGCCAGGCATCTGGTCAGGTCTTGGTGTAAGCGCCAGTTACTCGTATACCGAAAGTGAAATCCAGCGAACCTTGAGTGACGGCGTGTTCTCCAGTCGCTTGCCTGGATTGTCTGAGAACGTTGCGACAGTAACGCTGTTCTGGGAGTACGAGGGCTTCGAAACCCGCGTATCAGGCCGTTACCGTGATGCGTTTGTCTCTGAGCAGGTCGCGGTTAACGACCAGACGGTAAACTTCGATGATGAACTGGTTATTGATTATCAGGCCTCGTACGAAATCAATGACAACATGAGTGTGCTCTTCCAGGTAAACAACGTTACCGACGAGCCTACCAAAAGTTATTTCACTTCACCTGAACAAACAGGAACGATTCAGTTCTTCGGAACGCAATACTTCCTGGGGATGACGTACACGCTATGAAACTAACAACATTAATACAAAGCGCGTGGAATGCGACGTCAATGAAAAGAATGACACTGGAGCAACAACCTATGTGTAACAGAAACAGGGCATGTGGGCTTTTCGCCTTAATGCTGACCACGATGGTGCTTGCAGGCTGTGGCGGCTCGGACGTAGAGTCCGGAAGCAGCGACTTGCTGACCTGTGATGCCCCTAATGTACCCAATGACACTGGCACTGCCTGTGTTGCACCCCCTCCTATTGAGTGTGACCCACCTACAGTACCCAATGAAACTAACGATGCCTGTGTGGTTGGCGCCGATCCGTCACTGCCTGATCCGGTCTTTTTCCCGGGTGACAATCAGGCTGTGCTGTATTACAACCGTGCCGCGGTGGATGCGGACAATTCGTCCAACGACCCTGCGTATGACGGCTGGCGCTTGCATACCTGGAACAATGACGAGTGCGATGCTTATGCAGACCCGGACACAGACTGGGCAGCCGGTCGTCAGCCAACGGGTATCGACCCCAACTATGGTGCGTACTGGGTGTTAGAGCTGAAAGACAACTATGATAGCTGTCACAACTTCATCATTCATATTGGCACCGAAGATTCCGGTAAAGAGCTGGGTGGTGCGAACTTTAAAGGCTCGCTGATTCAGGACGATGAAACCTACACGCGAATGAATTTTACGCTGTCAGGTGAGCCGGTAGTCTTTGAGTATCCGATCATGTCATTAGGACCACAGCCTGTAGATATTGAAGGGCTTGCGGCACACTGGCTGGATGCCAATACACTGCTTTGGGATACGCCGGAAGGAGTGAATACGGTTAAGCTACATTATTCCGCTGCGGCCGATCTTGAAACGTCTCTGGAAGAAGGTCTGAACGGCACTGCTGTCGAGCTGGAAATGGCTGAACTGACAGACGAGCAGGCTGCAATTGCGCCGCATCTATCCGGCATGTCTGCCTGGTACGGTGAGTGGGAAGTGGCCGATGCAAAGGCCGTCATGAAAACTCAGGCGGTTCTGGGCGGATATGATTCAGAAGGCACGCTGGTTGCAGCGACCGGTATCCAGATGGCGAATGCCATCGATCAGGTTTATACCACAGGCGAAGCTGATGCTGATGAAACCATGCTTGGAGCTGTGTATACCGACACGGGTATTACCGCTGCAGTATGGGCACCAACCGCGCAAAACGTTCGCTTATTGTCCTACAACGATAACAAAGCGCTGGCGGCGTCTTACGATATGACGCTAAATGAAGACAGCGGTGTGTGGTCTTATGAAGGCTCAATGGATCTGGATCGTACTCTGTACCGCTATGAGGTAACAGTGTATCACCCTATAACCAATAGCATTGAGACACTGCGAGTGACCGACCCATATTCGGTTTCACTGACTACTAATGGCCGTTTCTCACGCTTTGTGAACCTGAATGATGATGATTTGAAACCGGAAGGCTGGGAAGACCATAGTGTGCCAACCATTGAGAACCCGGAAGATGCGGTTATCTATGAAGGTCACATCCGTGATTTCAGTGCCCGTGATATGTCAACCTCTGAAGCCAATCGAGGTAAGTACCTGGCGTTTAC
This sequence comes from Alteromonas sp. H39, assembly GCF_047556435.1. Taxonomy (GTDB): domain Bacteria; phylum Pseudomonadota; class Gammaproteobacteria; order Enterobacterales; family Alteromonadaceae; genus Alteromonas. Next base: position 2,388,639 of record NZ_CP180210.1, on the reverse strand, counting down.
TGAAGAAGGTACTGCGCCGGTGATGCATTTGCAGAAACTGGTGGATGCGGGTCTTAACTACTTCCACGTATTGCCTGCAAATGACATTGCTACCATTGATGAAGATCCGGCCAACACCATCGATCTTTACAGCACAGTTGGTGAACTGTGCGTACTGAACCGCGATGCGGCAGTGTGCGATGAAGAGAGCAGTGGCGCAGTATTGATTGATGTCTACAACAGCTACGATCCATTGTCAGAAGCCGCCAAAGCGCAGCAACTGACCAACGATCTGCGTGGCGTCGACACCTTCAACTGGGGTTATGATCCTCACCACTTTAACGCGCCAGAAGGCAGTTATGCCTCAAGTGCAGAAGGGGTTGAGCGTATTATCGAAATGCGTGCAATGAACCAGGCACTGCATGAGATGGGACTGCGTGTGGCACTGGACGTGGTATACAACCACACTAATGCCTCAGGCGTATTCCCGAAATCGGTACTGGATAAAGTGGTCCCGGGTTACTACCACCGTTATGAGGTTGACTCTGGTGCTATTGTGCGCGAAACGTGCTGTGACGATACCGAACCGCGCAACGTCATGATGGAAAAATTCATGCAGGATTCTCTGCTGATGTGGACCGAACAGTATAAGTTCGATGCGTTCCGCTTTGACATCATGAGTCAGGCAACGGTGGACACCATGGTACGGCTGCGCGATGCCGTGCAGGCTATCGACCCGGACAACTATTTCTACGGCGAAGGCTGGACGAAAATCGACCGTGGTTATGAGCAGGCCAATCAGTTGAATATGGCCGGAACCGAAATTGGGACTTATAACGACCGTATTCGCGAAGCTATCCGCCAGGGCAATATATTCAACCCGGATAGTGATGCCGCGTTAAGCGACCAGGATCGTCTGAAAATCGGAATGGCCGGTACGCTAAGTAACTACATTCTGAACACATCCGGCGACGTTGACAGCGCGGGCAGCAATTTAGGTGGCTATGCCACTGATCCGGCTGACATTATCAACTATGTGTCAAAACACGATAATGAAACGTTGTGGGATCAGTTTAACTACACCTTACCCATGGATCTGACGCTGGCGGAACGTGTTCGAGCACAGAACATTGGTATTGGCCTGCCGCTGATGTCGCAGGGTATTCCTTTCCTGCAAATGGGCGGTGATATGTTGCGTTCGAAGTCGATGGACCGTAACAGCTATGATTCAGGCGACTGGTTTAACTACGTAGACTTTACGTACCAGACCAACAACTGGAACGTAGGTCTGCCGCCGGCACAAGACAATGAAGCGCGCTGGGAGGAAATGGGTGAATTCATTTATTCGCCAGAGCGTGCTGCTTCCATGTCAGACATTGAGTTTGCGTCAAACGTCTTCAACGAATACCTGAGCATTCGTATGGAAAGCCCGCTGTTCAGACTGACCACCGGCCAGGCGATTATTGACCGTGTTGGCTTCCATAACCTGGGGCGTCGTCAGCAGCAAGGCCTGATTGCCATGTCTATCGATGACGGTATCACGCCTGATTCCGATCTGATGCTGGCTGATTTGGACCCGATGAATGACGCTATCGTGGTGGTGGTAAACACCGGCTATGAAGAAAAGTCTATCATGGTGAACACCGCAACAGGGTTTGAGCTTCATATGACCCATATGAACTCGGTAGATCCGACCGTTCGTGGCGCTTTTTTCACCGAGGGCACTGGCGATGATGAAGGCAACGGTACCTTTACGGTGCCAGCGCTAACCATGGCAGTGTTTGTGAAGCCACAAATGGGCGCACAGGGGTACGGCTTGTCAGCACTGGCAACGGCAGGGGCACCGGATGTTGTACCTTACGGCGATACGGTGGTGTATCTGCGTGGTGGAATGAACGACTGGGGTACCAGCGATGCGTTTGAATACGCCGGTGGTGGTGTGTATCAGGTCGCGGTAGCACTCACTGCGGATACTACTTATGAATTTAAAGTGGCAGCAGAAGACTGGGGCGATCCTTCAGGGGTGAATTTCGGTGCGCGTGATGGCGACCCGCAGGACGTTATTGCTCAAGAAGAGAAAGTGCTGGCTGTTAGCAACAACAACCTGATATTTACTCCGGCTGCAGATGCGACGTATCTATTCACCGTGGATGCCTCTGATAAAGAAGCGCCTGTCCTTACTGTGGAAAATGAGGACCTATATGCAGAAACGCCGGTGTTTGTGCGTGGCGGCTTTAATGGCTGGGGCACAGATAATCAACTGACCCATCAGGGCGGACGCATTTATTCCGCGCCAATTGACTTAGCAATAGGAAGCTATGAGTTCAAAGTTGCTACCGACGACTGGTCGACAGTGAACTTAGGTGCATTCTCTGCTGATGACGCAGACAGAGTGGTGATACTGGGTGAGGACACGTTCCTGGCACCTAGTGACAACAACCTGGTGATTGACATCGAAAGTGAAGAGCCCTATGTATTCATTTTTGACGTAACCTCGGTAGAAGAGCCAAAACTGCGTGTGTTTAAAGAAGAGTTCTGGGGTAATACGCCGGTATTCCTTCGCGGCGGTATGAATGGATGGGGGATTGATAACCCGTTCATGTACCAGGGCGCCGGTGTTTATACCGTAGACATTGATCTGAGTGCCGGGGCTACAGAGTTTAAGGTTGCTTCCGAGGACTGGTCGACGGTGAACCTGGGTAACCCGGATGGTGAAACAAGTAATGCGGTTACGCCAGATAGCCCGAAAGCAATCACCAGCAGCAACAACAACCTGCTGATAGATGTCCCTGCGGGTACCTATGAGTTCAAGGTTGAAGGACCTGATGGTGGAAGCCCGACTCTGACAGTGACGGAAAAATAAGCGTTCATCATTACTCTTAAAAAGCCGCTTTGTAAGCGGCTTTTTTTTGCCCGATGTCATTGCCTTTTCTATATAAAAAAGCCGATGTTACTAATCGAAAAAAATCACTATCGCTATTCAATCAATTCCGCAATCATTACTGAGTCTGGTTGGACCAGATTTTGCAACGTTTTTGCAATAGACAACATACTGCCTGTCGCGCTGCCACTGAGCAATTAGCGGTTAATTGCACAGAGTCGCGTGGTTGTAGGGCGCACAGATTGTAAACAGCGTTGCATAAGCCCTTAACTGGGGTTTTACGATAAGTAAAAAGTACATGGCCAGAAGGAGAGATGTCATGAAAAAAGCACTGGTTGTAGAAGGTGGCGCCATGCGCGGTATTTTCGCTGCGGGCGTACTGGATACGTTTATGGCGAAAAAACATTATGACTTTGATTTTGCCATCGGTGTGTCAGCAGGCGCAACTAACCTGTCTACTTACGTAACGCGAACACCGGGTTTAAGTAAAACAATCATCACAGATTACGCAACCAAAAAAGAATTTTTCAGTCCGCTGCGGTTTATTAAGGGCGGGCACATGACCGATGTTCACTGGCTGTGGCACCAATGTAAGGAATCGCTTCCCCAATGTTGTGCGTCGCCAAAAAGTGACATTCCGTTGTATGTAGGCGTTACCAATGTGGATACTGGTGAATGCGAATACCCTCGCGTGACAGCCGCTAACATCGATGAATTGATGGTCGCCTCTTGTGCAATTCCCACAGCCTATCGTGATCAGCCCAAAATTGGAGATAGTCGCTATACCGATGGTGGTGTTGCTGATGCAATTCCAGTGCGAAAAGCGTATGAGATGGGGGCGCGGGATATTACCGTGATCCTGTCACAGCCCCTCGGCTTCAGTAAGCCCACAGTGAAAGCCGGCTGGTTAATGGAAAAACTGTACGGTAATCAGCCCATGCTGTTGCAGGCATTGGTTCGCAGACCTGACGTTTACAACGAGACGCTGGCGTTTCTGCGCAACCCGCCAAAGGATTGCAAACTCACCGTTATTGCCCCTGATGCCGCGTTCAAAGTAAAGCGGCTGACGATGGACAAGGTTAAGTTGGCGCTGGGTTATCGAAACGGCGTGAATGCCGCCCGTCGCGCTCTGGGCGTTTTGAAACAAAAGGCCGCCTGATCCAGATTATCTATACACGATGTTGGCTGCCTTGCATCGCCAGAGTGAGCTCAAATGCCATTCTGGCCGCCAGGCGTGCAGTCTTGCCACTCTGATCATAAGTCGGATTGAGTTCTGCAATATCGCTAAGTGCCCAGTCTATGTTGTGTTCTCTGACAACTTCACTGAGTTTCCTGAAAAAACGGATCACTGCAGCGGGTTCAATACCGATTGCTGCAGGCGCGCTGACCCCTGGTGCAGCGGATGCGGGGAACGCATCCATACAAATGGTCACGTACAGGGAATCAATGTTACCTAACATTGGGGAAATACTTGCCAACGCCGCGGTTTCGGTAAAGGCATAGTCCGGCAATACCGTTGTGCCGGACTTTTCGGCATAACTGAACAGCGCCTGCGTATTTGAAGCTTCTGAGACGCCTAAACAGCAATAGTGAAAAGGGATATTCCGTGCAATGCTGTATTCGGCAATTTGTCTGAAAGGTGTGCCTGACGATGTCACTTCAGTGCAGCAGCGCAGATCCAGATGTGCATCCAGATTGATAATACCTATTCGCTTAGCAGGGGCTGCATGGTGAAGGCCTTGCCAACTCGCCCAGGCTATATCATGACCGCCGCCCAAACCAAGTACAGTGGTACCTCGCTGGAGCAATTCTGAAACCTGCGAGGCGAAATTACTTTGTGTTTCGTCCAGGCTGTCTGCCACGTCACTATCGCCTTTGTCCCAGAGCTGGCCTGTTAACTGCCAGGGCAGGTTGGCCATTGCTTGACGAAGCACATTGGGGCCGCCTGCAGCACCCACCCGACCTTTGTTGGCCAGAACACCACTGTCGTTAGGATACCCGAGTATAACGGTATCGCCTTTACTGATGTCGTGCACCGCACTGGATGGGCGGACAACCTGATGCCAGCGAAAGCCCGCGGTACCGTCCTCAGAGTCGGTTCTGCCGGTCCATAGAGCGCTATGCGACATGCTTACCTCCGGCAATGACGGTATGGGGGCGGTAACCATTTAACTCATAAATCAGAGAGGCCGGGGAGGGCATATCCCACAGGGTAAGGTCGGCACGTTTGCCGGGGGCAATTTCACCACGATCTTCAAGACCTAACGCTCTGGCACCATTAACGGTAATGCCTTTAAGTGCTTCTTCAACAGTGAGCCCAAAAAACAGACTAGCCATATTCGCGCAGGTCAGTAGTGAGGCTATGGGCGAGGTACCTGGATTCATGTCAGTGGCAACTGCCATATCTACGCCGGCTTCACGCAATGCCTTAACGGGCGGCTTTTGCGTTTCTTTTAAGTAATAATAGGCTCCCGGTAGAAGTACCGCGACAGTGCCGGCTGTTGCTAGCGTGGCGACGTCGCTCTCCTGCAGGTATTCGATATGCTCAACAGAGAGGGCATTAAATTCGCAGGCAAGCACAGCGCCTTTGCTGTCACTTAATTGTTCAACATGACCTTTTACTGGCAGCCCGGCATCTCGCGCGGCCTCAAAAACACGGCGGGTCTGTTCCAGAGAAAAACCAACGGTTTCGCAAAACACATCAACCGCATCTGCACGCTTTTCTTTTGCCACTTTCGGTATCATCACCTGGCAAACAAAATCAATATACTCGTCGGCATTCATGCCGGCATCCGGTGGCATTGAATGCGCCCCCAGGAATGTTTTTATCACGCTGATATCAAGCGTATCTGCAACGACATCGGCAACCTCAAGCATTTTCAGCTCTGTGTCTTCATCCAGCCCGTACCCGGATTTAATTTCCAGCGTAGTAACGCCTTCCTCTAGTAAGCGCCTGGCGCGTCGTAAGGTTTGTATCGTTAAGGCCTTTGCTGACGTGCTTCTGGTAGCGCGGACAGTGCTTTTGATTCCTCCTCCCTGACGGCTGATTTCTTCGTAGCTGACGCCATCAAGACGCTGTCTGAATTCTTCAGAACGATCGCCGCCATAAACCAGGTGGGTGTGACAATCTACGAACCCCGGAAGGCACCAGTGGCCATTGGCTTCAAGCACGGTGTCGTTTGGCTTTGCACGAAGATCGCTTCCAATTTCCTGAATGATACCGTCAGCCACTCTGATATCGGTATCTTCGAGCAAGCCAAATGGGCTTTTGCTGCCTCTTTGCATTGAGGCAATCCGGGCATTACGGATTAGCAGATTATTCATCGATCCCTCCGGGTTCGCTTATGTGTTTTTAGTCTACTTGGCTATACTTGTATATACAAGTTGTTAAAGGTACAGTGTTGCCAATTCATCACTGGGAGCTGACATATGCAACCCCGTTTTATCGCCATTAAATCTGCGTTGGTTGACGATATTGAGCACGGACGTCTGGCCCCCGGGGATCAGGTGGAGTCGGAAAATCAATTGGCACTGCGCTTTGAAGTGAGCCGCATGACTGCACGTCGCGCATTGTCTGAACTGGTCGCTGAAGGGATCCTCGCAAGAACGCAGGGTGTAGGAACGTTTGTTGCCGACAGTCGGCCAATGAGTTCGATGCTGACAATCAAAGGCATTAAAGACGAAATTCTCGCCCGCGGGCATGACTATAAATGTCGCATAGTTATCAAGGAACAACGGGTAGCGACGTCATCTGAAAGTCGCTGGCTGGGAGTCAGGCAGGCCAGCCCGGTGTATTTTTCCTCTCTTATTCATTACGAAAACACGTTGCCAGTGCAACTGGAGAGCCGGTGGGTAAATCCGCATTGGGCGCCGGATTACCTGAAGCAGGACTTCACCACTATGACACCCAATTACTATCTAAATCAGGTTGCCCCATTGACTGAGGCCGACCACGTGGTATCGGCCGTGCTACCTGATACTGACACGGCAGAAAAGCTTCAGATCCCGCCGTCCTCTCCCTGCCTGCAAATTAACCGGCGAACCTACAGCGCCCGGGGCATTGTAAGCGTGGCTACGCTCACGCACCCCGGAGAACGATACCGTTTGGGTGGACATCTGGATTTTACCCAAACTCAATAAGGAGAAACTGTTTTGAACAGACATGATGACACCCGTCGCATCAGCGCACCGCGGGGAAGCAAGTTAAACGCGAAAAGCTGGCTTACTGAAGCCCCGCTGAGAATGTTAATGAATAACCTGGATCCGGAAGTGGCTGAACATCCGGAGTCGCTGGTGGTTTATGGTGGAATTGGCCGTGCCGCCCGTGACTGGGATGCGTACGACGCTATCGTTGAGGCGCTTAAGCGCCTGCGCGATGATGAAACGCTACTTGTCCAGTCAGGAAAGCCTGTCGGCATATTCCCGACCCACGAAAATGCGCCCCGCGTTCTTATTGCCAACTCCAATCTGGTGCCGCATTGGGCCAACTGGGAACATTTCAATGAGCTCGACCGCAAAGGATTAATGATGTATGGCCAGATGACGGCTGGCTCATGGATCTATATTGGTTCACAGGGGATCGTACAGGGCACCTATGAAACCTTCGTCAGCGTGGCCAAAGCCCATTTCGATGGAAAGGCAGAAGGGCGCTGGATCCTGACCGGTGGCTTGGGCGGCATGGGCGGTGCGCAGCCGCTGGCAGCGACAATGGCGGGGTTTTCGATGATTGCAGTGGAAGTCGATGAGTCCCGTATCGATTTTCGTCTGCGTACCGGCTACGTAGACAAAAAGGCCACGTCTATTGATGAAGCTTTGGCGATGATTAAAGAGGCCGAAAAAGCGGGCAAACCGGTATCCGTCGGGCTGCTGGGCAATGCCGCTGAGGTGTTTCCGGAGATGCTGGCGCAAGGCGTCATTCCCGATGTGGTGACAGACCAAACCAGTGCCCATGATCCGCTAAATGGCTATCTGCCCAAAGGCTGGACTCTGGCACAGGCGAAATCCATGCGTGAAAGTGATGAGGCGGGCGTGGTCAGGGCTGCTAAAGCCTCTATGGCGCTGCAGGTTTCTGCCATGCTGGGATTTCAGCAAAAAGGGGCTGCTACACTCGATTATGGCAACAACATTCGCCAGATGGCACTTGAGGAGGGCATTAACAATGCCTTTGATTTTCCCGGCTTTGTACCTGCCTATATTCGTCCGCTGTTTTGTCAGGGGATCGGGCCTTTTCGCTGGGCGGCCTTATCTGGCGATCCGCAGGATATCTATAAAACTGATGAAAAAGTAAAATCGCTTATCCCTGATAATCCGCATCTGCACAACTGGCTTGATATGGCCCGCGAACGCATTTCATTTCAGGGCTTACCCGCACGCATTTGCTGGGTTGGCCTGGGTGAGCGACAAAAGCTGGGGCTGGCCTTTAACGAGATGGTCAGAAATGGCGAGTTAAGCGCACCTGTGGTGATAGGCCGGGATCACCTGGATTCCGGTTCAGTGGCATCGCCTAACCGCGAAACTGAAGCGATGATGGACGGGTCTGATGCCGTATCAGACTGGCCATTGTTAAACGCGATGCTCAATACCGCTGGCGGCGCAACCTGGGTGTCACTGCATCACGGTGGCGGTGTAGGCATGGGATTTAGTCAGCATTCTGGCGTTGTCATTGTGTGTGATGGTAGCGAAGAGGCTGACAAACGAATTGCCAGAGTATTACATAACGATCCGGCCACCGGCGTAATGCGTCATGCAGACGCGGGCTACCAGCTCGCCATTGATTGTGCCAAAAAACATAACCTGGACCTGCCCATGGTAAATAAGGAGGAAAACTGATGGCCTCGGTATTCACCTTAAAACCTGGACAATTATCGCTTGATGACTGCCGCGCATGTTTTCGTCAGCATCAGCCTATCGCGCTGGCTGAGGATGCGTTTGATGCTATCCACGCGTCACAGCAAACCGTAACCGACGTGCTGAAAGCGGGTCGCACCGTGTATGGCATCAATACCGGATTTGGTCTGCTGGCGAACACACGGATTGCAGAGGACGAACTTGAATTATTACAGCGCAGCATCGTGCTGTCCCATGCGGCCGGGATCGGTGCGTTTATGCAGGAATCGACGGTTCGCCTGCTTATGCTGCTGAAAATAAACTCATTATCACGGGGCTTCTCCGGCATCAGACTGGAAGTCATTGAGGCCCTTATCACACTTTACAACGCGCAGATTTGGCCAGCCATTCCGCAAAAAGGCTCGGTCGGGGCATCTGGCGACCTTGCTCCGCTTGCTCACATGAGCGCTGTGTTGCTGGGCGAAGGCGAAGTGTTCATCGGTGGAGAACGCCGTCCTGCTTCTGACGGGTTAAAAAAAGCTGGGTTGGAACCTGTTGCACTTGCACCAAAAGAAGGGCTGGCACTTCTTAACGGCACTCAGGCGTCAACCGCGTTTGCGTTAGAGGGGCTGTTTTATGCAGAAAATGCCCTTTATAGCAGTCTGGCAATAGGCTCGCTAAGCGTTGAAGCGGCATTAGGCTCTCGGGTTCCGTTTGATGCGCGCATCCACGCGGTGCGTGGCCATCAGGCGCAGTCGGATATTGCTGCCTGTTTCCGAACGTTGCTGGATGAATCCGACATTGGTCACTCCCATGAAGGCTGTGAAAAAGTGCAGGATCCCTACTCATTACGCTGTCAGCCACAGGTACTCGGTGCCTGTCTGCAACAACTGCGATATGCTGCACAGACGCTGGAAACGGAAGCGAATGGCGTGTCTGACAACCCGCTGGTATTTGCCGATTCGCAGGACATTCTTTCTGGCGGCAATTTCCATGCTGAAGCGGTTGCAATGGCGGCAGATATGATTGCTATCGCACTCTCTGAGATAGGTTCGCTCTCAGAGCGGCGTATGGCACTGCTTATTGATTCAAACCTTAGCGGGCTACCGCCGTTTCTGGTAGACAATGGTGGCGTTAATTCGGGGTTTATGATTGCGCAGGTGACCTGCGCCGCACTTGCCAGCGAAAACAAAACCCTGGCGCATCCAGCCTCAATCGACTCGTTACCTACGTCAGCGAACCAGGAAGATCATGTATCGATGGCTACCTTTGCCGGCCGGCGTTTGAAAGACATCTTTGAAAATGTGGCCGGTATCTTAGCGATTGAATGGCTGGCTGCGGCGCAGGGCGTGGATTTTCGCCACCCTCTTACAACCAGTAAACCATTAATGCAGTCGCATAGCCTGCTACGAAGCGCGGTGGCGTTTTACGACAAAGATCGCTACTTTGCCCCAGACATTGAGGCCGCTTCGGCATTAGTATCGGCACATGCTTTATCCGACAAGGTCAGAGAGCAGGTCGGAGAATTGCTCGGGTAAAAGTAGTGATGCCGTTAGCCAGGAGGCTGCATGTCGAACAGTGCTCCCTATGAAGGCATTGCCAAGCCGGGCCGCGCATCTGCTGGGAGCCCGTGCTGAAGCATGGGGGCCTGTGGGAGCAGCAAATACGCGTCCTCCGGATGGTGCTGCTGGATAAAATGCCACGCTACATAGCGTGGCATTTTTCTATTATACCGCAGCTACTCCTCTGTTGAGATCAGTATCAGCTCGCTTTGTGGTGGCGTTAAATACCGTGCGCCATCCTCGGTGATCACCACCATTTCTTCTACGGAAATGGTCTTGGTTTGCTGTTCATTACTGCCTGGATAATACCAGCTGTAAAAGCCATCAAACGCAAACGTCATGCCGTCGTCAAGGTATTTGGAAGATGTGCTTCTTACACCCAGGTTCGGCCCGGTGTCGTGGGCTACATATCCGACGGGATGGCCCGTGCTCCACATAACCGGAAGTGAGCCCTCCCGCTCCATGACGACGCGCTGGGCTTCATGTACATGATTACCCGTGACACCGGGCTGCATTGCCTCAAACGCGGCGCGACTGCCTGCAATGGCGCTGTCCCAGGCATGCTGGATGTTAGCCGGCGCTTTGGTTTCGCCGGGTTTGAGTACATAAGCAAAGCGCTGAATATCGGTTACCCATCGATCAAAAACACGAATTCCAAAATCAATCTGAATCACATCGCCAGGCTGAATGATACGGTCTGTAGGATGAGAGTGACCACGGTCTGGCCCCGAGTTTACTGCCGGGTTCTGATCCGGCGCCCAGCCGTCCTGAACACCCGCATCAGCAATTCTCTTTTTCAGAAAATCAGCGATATCTTTATCTGTGGTTTTGCCCGGAATGACGGTCTGATAGGCTTCGTATTGCCAGTTAGACGTTATGGTGGCTGCTTTCGCCATAATATCCACTTCTGAGGGAAGCTTCCGGGAAAGCCATTCGTATATCACCGGCTCAGCAGCAGTCAGGCGGGTTGCCATCTTTGGGGCTAACGTCTCCTTCAATGCCAGATACTGGGAGTGACTCAGGCCGTCGGCCTGCGGATTGCCGCTAAAAGAATTGATTGCAAGCGCGCTAACCTCTTGCTGGTTTAACCAATCTGCGGCTACCTCAATCGCTGAGTCGGTACGTTCTACATCAATCACTTCGTCAAAAATACCCAGCTCTTTCACTGCCGTTGATTCGCTGACAGGAGAAAACATTCTCGAATTTACGCGTTCAGCCTGTTTCGAAAACACAACTACCGCAGTACCTCCGGCATTCTCGCAGCCGACATGCGCAGCAATGGGGTCGTTGTCATTTTCCCGGCAAACAATTAGCCAGTGACTGACTTTTGCACGCGACATGGCAGAAGGAAGCAGAGTTTGCATACGTTGCTGGCGAATGTCCATCCACGGTGACGGCCCGTCAAATGGCTTATCTGCTGACTGAACAAGTGGAGAAAACGAAGGAAGTGCGACTCCGGTACAAAGTGCAAGCAACGAGTATCGTATCATGATAGTTCCCAGTGTAAGTAAGAGGCAGTTGACTGCTTCCCCTGTGGTTGCAGTGGCCTACCTCTCTCATTTTTTTATTTTTTAGTTAGTCTATCCTTAAGCATCGCCATGCGAGTATCAAGGTTACTGGTCGCGCTACCGGCACGCTTTGCCCGTTGATAAAAATATAGTGCCTCGGCATCTCGCCTCGCCTTATACAGTAAGTCACCGGCCTGCTCATTACTAAGTGGATCATGAGGCAAGGCTTGGGCAATAAGGGCTGCCGCTTTCATTTCCAGGTGAAGATCCTGTCGTTTGGCAAAACCTGTGCGTAATTGCCGCATCATTTCCAACCAGTCCAGACGTTTTTCAAAGTAGGCTTTGCCCAGCTGTTGCTGCCAGTCCGCAGGCTCAGACAACATCACAGGAACAGGGGAAGGGCGGAATGGAAAATCAGATTTTAGCGCCTGTATCTGTGCGTACCCATAATATTCTTCAGCAGCGGTTACCGGACGGTTTCGCCAGGCCTCTGCGGTCGTTACCGACTCAGGCTCTGCGGCCAGCGGATAATCGAGTAGCGCATTATAAAAGCTCTCGGCAATCAGAAAATAACCCGGCAGGTTAGGGTGCAGGTGCTCCAGCATCAGCGAGTTGCCAATAATGTTGCTTTGGGTTCTGGACTCCATCACTGACAGCGTATCTACAAGTACCACACCGGGTTGGCTGGATAGCTTTCTGATGATCGCGTTAATATCATCCGGTGCGCGAAAGCGCAGCGGGTCAATATCCTTCGCCTTAGACAAATACTGACGGGCAGCTGGGTAATTTTCTGATGCCATAGCCTGGCGCCCGCGCTGGTATAACGATAGCGCTTCATCAGCCGCCGGTGATCCGAAACCCAGTGGCGGCTGGTCGCCAATATTGCTGGCGATGGTGCTTATATATACCGGAATACCGGCCTGCCGGTAAGTATCTATAACCTGGCGCATATTCGCTTCAAATTGTCGGAGTCCTTGCCGGTACGCCCCGGAATCAAACGGGATCATGGTATTTTTGGCTACCTGTGCCATAAAGGTACGGGATGTGGATTGAATGTCGTCCGGTTGCGGGGAGAATGACAGCATAAGATACTGAAGCGCATCAACGGTGGCCAGCGAATACAAAGACAAATACAGTCTGGTAAGCAACGGGCCACCAAACTGAAACTGTGAACCAACGCCGAAAATTCCCAGGTACTCGTTGTGCCCGGCATAAATCAGAACCGCATCGGGGGATTGTTCTGCAATTTCCGATGCTACGTCCTTTAGCAGATAGCTATTTACGGCAGACATTGCCGTGTTTATGACTTCAACGTCCCGCTGAGGGTAGGTTTGTCGTAAACGGTTGTCCAGCATGCCGGCCAGAGAGGCCCCCAGCCCATAGGGAAACCCTGCTGCGGTAGAGCCCCCCTGAACGATCAGCCGCAGACCATTCGCAGGCTTTTCTTTTAAGAAAAAATTCGGCTCCATGGTGACCCGTGGCGCATGCCCGTCCGGGAAGTAACGGCTTAGAATGTCGGGTCTGGGCAGCAAATAATCAGGGTGAGCTGGGTTTTCAATAAACAGAGGGGCTTTGCCACCGAAGCCTGCAAGTCGTAAACCTCCCTCCAGCAAGATAAAAAATACAACCGGAATGGCCAGGGTAATCAGCAAGAGAGTAGATCGCCGTAGTGCGCGTGTCATTCCCGGACTCCAAGTTGTTTCAGAAAATATGCCGGCTTGGGGTTATCAGGAAATTGTGACTGAGACTCTTGTAGCTGGGTAATAGCTCGTTTTGTGTGGCCAGCCTTAAACTGGCTCTCTGCCAGTGTAAGTTGATAGCTGAGGTCATCAGGCTGAAGGCTGACGGCTTGTCTGGCGAAAAACCAGGCTCGTCCCGGTTGGCCAGCTCGCAATGTAATTTGTGCAGCAAGTTGCGCGGTTTCCGGATTAAACGGCAGCGCGCTGGCAAGCGCCGTGGCGGCATTAGCGGCATCTTGCCAGCGATCCTGTTGCTGATAGTAGGTGATGAGCTGTGGAAGTTGTGAGAGTAAACCTGTACCTCTGAAACGTTCTATAGCAAATGCGGTTTCTTTGTCCCTGGCAACTGGCAGCATTAGCGGTGCCGGTGTCTCAGTAAACGGATAATCTGAGGTGAGACTGTCAATTTTTAATTTGCCTAGCAAGGAGTCAACCGGAGTCAGTGGCCGCTGAAGCCATGCCTCGCTATCAGTAACGGAGATCGTAGGTGCAGGCAATATATGATTTTCCTGCAAAGCGTCGTAAAAGGCGTTAGCAAGCAGAAAATAACCTCGTTCATTAGGATGCAGGTGCTCTAGCATCAGGTTATAGCCAATGTGACCGCCCTCACTGGCGGCGCGCATTAGCTGATGTGTCTCTACAACGCTTGCCTGGTGTTGCCGGGCGAGATCACGAATAACAGCATTGAATACCGAAGGTGCGCGAAAGCGCAACTGGTCGTTATCCATGGCATATACAAAATGACGGTAAGCACGTTTATCGTCAGTGCCTGTGAGCATTGTCGCAAGGGCGAAATGTGCATCTGCGGAATCGGGCGAAGCCGTAACGGCGGTTTCAGCCTGTCTTTGTTTTATCCTTTTATCATCAGGGGTGTTAAGAAACGCGTTAAGATCCTCAATTCCCGGGGCGGGTACTGATAGGAAAGGGCGTTGCTCACTTTCGTTTGCGGCAATTGTAGAGATGAATGTGGGAACGTATGCCTCACTAAAGGTGGTTAATACGGCGGCAAGGTTGCTGCGAAACTGCGCGATACCCAGATGATATATTTCCGAATCAAACGCTATCTGACTGGACTGCGCGATGGTTGCCATGATTGTCCGGTCTGCGCTGTCAGGTTCTGCGTCAGGCGGATCTGATGCAAATAACGACTGCGCGAATTGAAACGTTCGCCAGTTTTTCAGTTTCAGAAATAACAAATTTGCCAGATGTCCCCCGCGGCTGGCATACACTGAACCCACTCCCATGACACCGAGGTACTCATTATGTCCTGCGTAAATGAGGACAGCGTCTGGAGAAATCGACAGTATGTCCTCGCTGATATCGCGAAGCGTGTAAGAATTCACGCTGGACAGGGCGACGGAAATGACGCGAATGGTTTTGTCCGGGTAAGCCTGCTGAAGCCGAGCCTCCAGTAACCCTGAGGGAGAACCGAAGCGACCATAAGGAAAACCTGCAGCAGTGGAACCTCCCATCATAACGAGCCTAACCTCATTCTCGGGCTTTTTTTCCTGAAAATAATAAGTGTCTGGGCTTACTTTTGGTGCGGTTGCGCCATTGTGGAAATAGCGCTTTATCATCGCAGGGTTTGGCATCAGGTAACTGGGTTCACTGGCGGGAACAAACACGGGATAGCTGTTGCCGTAACCGGCTATGCGTAAAGCCACTTCAATAAGCAGAAACAAACCTGCAGGGAGAAGTAGTGCTATCAGAGTAAACCATACTGATGCGGTCTTGGTTTTCATGGCTACAAAAAATTAACAAACACGATGACAACATTAAGCAGTTACTACATATATGGCAAGCTGGATACGTATGCATAAGCGAAATGCTGTTCCTCTAAAAAGGGTTACGGTATGCTGCGTGTATTGCATTGAGTTAACACAATAATAACAACCATCATGTCACTCATACTTGGGATTTCAGCCTATTACCACGACAGCGCTGCGGCGATCCTGAAAGACGGTCACATCCTGGCTGCGGTGCAGGAAGAACGCTTTACCCGCAAAAAGCATGATCCAGGATTTCCTGCGAACGCGGTACAATATTGTCTGTCACAGGCAGGCTGTTGTCTTGAAGACATTGAAGCGGTGGTATTTTACGATAAGCCGCTACTTAAATTCGAACGCTTACTGGAAACTTTTTTGGCTACCGCGCCCAGGGGCTTTGGTGGCTTTCTTCGCGCCATGCCGGTGTGGCTGAAGGAAAAACTTTATTTAAAACAACTGTTACGAAAAGAGTTGCTGGCACTTTCCCCCGGGCTTCATAAAAGTCAGTTGCCCGAACTTCGATTCACGGAACATCACCAGAGTCACGCGGCGTCCGCTTACTATCCTTCACCTTTTGATCATGCAGCAGTGGTCTGTCTTGATGGTGTGGGAGAGTGGGCAACATCATCGCTTTGGGAGGGAAAAGGAAAAAGACTTAAGGCATTAGCCGAAATACACTTCCCACATTCACTAGGCCTGCTTTACTCCGCGTTTACTTACTACTGCGGCTTCAAAGTCAATAGCGGCGAGTACAAGCTAATGGGACTGGCTCCCTACGGTAATGCTGTGTATGTAGATAAAATTTATCAGCACCTGATTGATGTTAAGGAAGATGGCAGTTTTGCGCTGGATATGCGGTATTTCGATTATGAAACCGGTACGGTAATGACCAGTCGCGCATTTCATGCATTGTTTGGTGGAGAGCCCTGGCCTCAGGACAAAAGCCCGGATCAGCGATGTATGGACCTCGCGGCTTCCGTTCAGCAGGTTACTGAAGAGGTCGTTGAGAAGATTGCAAAACATGCCAGACAGATAACCGGCGCTCCTGCACTGTGTCTGGCGGGGGGAGTGGCCCTTAACTGCGTTGCCAATGGCAAGTTACGTGCGGCAGGCATTTTTGACGATATCTGGATCCAGCCCGCGGCAGGCGATGCTGGCGGAGCTTTAGGAGCGGCGCTGGCAAGTTGGTATCTGGAAAATGGCAGTGCCGCAAAACCTGAACTAGACCAGATGTCTGGCGCTATGCTCGGCCCTGAATATTCTCAGCACGATATAGAAGCGGCAATAAAACGCTGGTCTGTTGTGGCGCAACAGCCAGAACGTAATGCGCTTTATCACATCGTGTCGCAAGCGCTTTCGCAAGGTCTTGTTGTTGGCTGGTTTCAGGGGCGTGCGGAGTATGGTCCTCGAGCCTTGGGAAATCGCTCTATTCTGGGCGATCCCCGGAACCCGACCTTACAGCGAATGATGAATTTAAAAATTAAACAACGGGAGTCATTTCGTCCCTTTGCGCCGGCAGTGCTTTCAGAGCATTTCTCTGCTTACTTTGACGGCGGCCCCGGTAACCCATACATGCTGGAAGTTAATGCCGTGAAGCCCGAGCTCTTGATTACGGTATCCGATAATGTATCTGGCCTGGAAAAGGTTAACAGTATTCGCTCTTGTATTCCGGCAGTCACCCATGTCGACTATACAGCGCGGGTACAATGTGTGGATAGCGCAATACATCCGGAATTTCATGCACTGATCACTGCGTTTTATGAGCAAACCGGTATGCCAATGGTGATTAATACTTCTTTCAACGTACGGGGCGAACCCCCCGTGTGTAGCCCGGACGATGCTATTCGTTGCTTCCTGGCGACGGAAATGGATATGTTGGTGATAGGGCCGTATGTCATTAACAGAGAAGAAGTGCGTGGTGACATGGTTGAAAAAGCTAAACAAACAACGTTTGAGAAAGATTAATGAATAATTTCTGGTTACCTACCGTGTCGAAATCTGATCTGCCAGCGCTACGACAGTTTGGTCTGGGTATGGCACTAATGCTAACGCTACTCTTTTGTCTGCTTTTGCCATGGGCTTTTGACGTGCCAGTCCCGTTGTTGATCATTCCCGCCGTTGTCGTCTTACTGGCACTTGCGCTGGTCAGGGCAGGCTTACTTTACTGGCCTTACCGAGGCTGGATGGCAATCGCAAGCATCCTTAACTTCGTCAATACGCGGGTTATTATGGCGATGGCGTATTTTTTATTGATCGTGCCAATCGGATTGTTGATGAAGTCGCTTGGCAAATTGCAGTATACTCGCCGCCCTTCACGCGATACCTCAACGTACTGGGTGTCGCGGGATACCAGTCCGGCTAAGAATAACCTCAAGGAGCCGTTCTAATGTTAGAATTTATGCAGGACCTGTGGGCATTTTTGCGGGTAAGAAAAAAGTTATGGCTGTTGCCAATCATTGTGGTGCTGGCGTTACTGGGTGCCTTGGTGATTGCCACACAGCAGTCATCACTGGCAACATTTATCTATACCGTGTTTTAAAGAAGCGTTTGTTTTGAAGTCACATGTCAGTCTGGGTTTAGTCAATCCAAAATCAGCGGTTAATGTCGCGTCCATTCTTCGTGCGGCAGTCTGTTATGGGGTCAATGCCGTGTTTTATACTGGCCAGCGTTATCGATACGCCAAAGATTTTAATGCTGATACCAAAGCGTTTCATAAAATCATTCCTACTATTGGCGTGGAAGATTTACTCGAATGCAAACCGAAAGGGAGTCGGGTTGTCGCTGTGGAACTGGTCGAAAATGCGGTGCCACTGCCAGCCTTTCACCATCCCGACAATGCGTTTTATGTGTTCGGGCCTGAAGATGGCAGCCTGAGTAATGCATTTATTGAGCACGTTGATGATGTTGTCTACATCCCAACGCACCATTGCATGAATCTTGCCGCAACGGCAAATGTGCTGCTTTATGACCGTCTGGCTAAAAGTCGTTACGACGTCACAAATGCGTTTATTCGCCGCTCTCGAGACCAGAATAATCGTACTGCTCATAACAAGTTATGATTTTTTTTGGCAGATTTGATCCTCAAATTGCGTAAAACGTATGAGATTCAATCCACACGTATGGTTTACAACAATAAGCAGATCGTGCATTGTTTAACGTCCGACTTGGAGATCGTCTGAGATCTGGTTTCAGACCCACATGGATCGTGCTTCAAAAAAATGTAAACGACACAGCAAAAATCTTGGGGTACTGGTGAAACGCCGTCTGATCAACGTATTCAAAAAAGTGAAACATGCGCCCGGAGTATCGCACGTCATTCGTCCGATGGTCCGCCGGAAGATGAACAAGACTATTGATGCAATCGCTGCTCATTTCTTTGAGCACTTTTCATTAGTGATAGCCGCTGACGAAAGTACCAGGCGGGTATGTTATAAAACCCGCCATCAGATATATTGCGAGGAATTGGGTTACGAACCCGTCAAGCAGTCAGGTCTGGAAACGGACGAGTTTGATGACTACTCACTGAGTTGCTATATCAAGCACCAGGCAACGGGAGACTGCGCCGGCACTATAAGATTGGTAATGCCTGCGCATCCGGGTCAACAGCTTCCGCTGGAAAAAAATTGTCCTGACGCGATTCGCCTTGATAGTGAAAATCCTAAGCTACATCCCCGGCACAGTGTTTGTGAGGTTTCGCGTCTGGCTATTCCGAAGCGCTTTCGCCGACGTGAAAGCGACAGCAAATTATCGCCGGTTACGGGTCAGAAGCCTAAAAAATCGCTTCTTGAGCAACATCATAGCCGCTCCTTTCCCTATATCTCTATGGCGTTGTATTTTTTCGCTACCAGTATCTGTCTGATCCGCGATATTGATTATGTGTATGTCATGATGGAGCCGAGGCTGGCGAGAAGCATGCGTTTTATTGGTATTAATTTCCACCGCATTGGCAACGAAGTTGATTATCACGGCACCAGAGCGGCTTATAAAATTTCACCTGTTGAGCTTGTCGAGCAAATTTCACCCGCATTAAAACGTTTCCAGCGAAAAATCATGCTGGAACTTGATGGGGTGCCTGAATTCGGCCACGCGTTATCTCATTATCACAATCGGGCGTCGCATTCGCAGAATAACAAGGCGCGCAGGGCAGCCTGATTCGTGGTTATCTGACTATTCAGATAGCCGGAATCAGTGACATGTCGCTTTCCACAGCCTGCTGAATACGTATGTAATTGTAGTAACATCTTTTTAACCTGTATTCTTAGTAAATCTGAATGCACAGGATGTTACTTACCGATGAAAAAAACACCGCACTATTCCAGACAGCTCCTGTCTGCTACCTTACTGGTTGCACTATCTGCCTGCTCTCAGGCACCTGAAAAACGACAGGAGAGCGCCACAGTGTCTGCGTCTTCCAATGAACAACCCCTTTCCGATAAACCAGTAAAACCGGTTGTGTATCAGGTTTTTACGCGGCTTTTCGGAAATACCAACACCAACAATGTTCCGTGGGGCACAAAGGAGCAAAATGGGGTAGGCAAGTTCAGTGATTTTTCGGATAGCGCACTGGATGGAATAAAAGCCCTGGGCACAACCCACATCTGGTATACCGGCGTACCGCATCATGCTGTTGTCGCAGATTACACCGAGTACGGTATCTCGATGGACGATCCTGACGTGATAAAGGGCCGTGCCGGATCTCCGTATGCTGTAAAAGACTATTACAACGTCAATCCAGACCTTGCTAATGATCCGGCCAAACGGTTGCAAGAGTTTGAGGCGTTAATCGAAAGAACGCACGCGCATGGAATGAAAGTCATTATTGATATCGTACCTAACCATGTCGCACGTCATTATGAATCAACCAGTGCGCCCCAAGGCGTTGAGGATTTCGGAGAGTCTGACGATACATCGGTTGAGTATGCAAGAGATAACAATTTTTATTATGTGGTGGGAGAGAAGTTTAGTGTGCCTGAGGCGAAAAACGGCTATCAGGTATTAGGCGGCGATCAGCACCCGCTTGCCGATGGTAAGTTTGATGAGTTCCCTGCCAAATGGACCGGTAATGGCGCCCGTGCCGCGAGGCCCGACCAGAATGACTGGTATGAGACGGTAAAAGTAAATTACGGCGTAAAACCCGATGGTAGTTACGATTTTCCTCGTCTCCCTGAGCCTTTCGCAGCTAAAGGTGTGCAAGATCATGCCGACTTCTGGAAGGATAAATCACTTCCCGACTCCTGGTACAAGTTCAGAGATATTGCGTTTTACTGGCTTGATAAGGGGGTAGATGGTTTTCGCTATGACATGGCTGAAATGGTACCCGTGGAGTTCTGGTCGTTTCTTAACAGTGCGATAAAGCAGAAGGATCCGGATGCATTTTTGCTGGCCGAAGTTTATCAGCCGGATCTTTATCGGGCTTACCTGAAAAAAGGAAAGATGGATTACCTTTACGACAAAGTCGAATTTTACGATACGTTAAAGGCCATTATGCAGGGGCACGGAAAGGTCTCTGACCTGATTGCAATCCAGCAATCTCATGGTGATTTTGCTCCCAATATGCTGCACTTTCTGGAAAATCATGACGAACAGCGTATTGCCAGCCCGGATTTTGCCGGCAGCGCTGCGAAAGGCAAACCTGCACTGGTGGTGTCTGCACTTATCAGCCGCTCACCGACCATGTTGTACTTTGGACAGGATGTGGGTGAAGACGGCAGTGAAGAAACTGGCTTCGGCGACCCCACACGAACCACGATTTTTGATTATGCTGGCGTACCTGCGCATCAGCGCTGGATGAATGACGGTAAATTTGACGGCGGTCAGTTGACCCCTGAAGAGAAAGCGCTGAGGGACTTTTACATCAAGGTGATGAACCTGTCAGCGACGCATCCTGCTATGGCGGGTGAGTTTTTCTCGTTGCATCAGGCGAGTCTGGAAAACCAAAGTGAATACAGTGAAAAGCAAATAGCGTTTGTGCGTCATCACAATGGCAGCAGATTGCTTGTCATCAGCAACTTTTCGACAGACTCTGTCAACGCTGAGGTTTCCTTTGGGGATGACGCAACAGAGTTACTGTCTCTGAACGAAGAGACACAGTTTACGAATCAACTGCAAGAAAACGATCAGGCTGTCTTCAATACGACTAATCAAACCGTTGCGGTAAGTCTTGCGCCTCTGGAGTCGAAAGTTTATGCGTTTTAACCTGACTTTCAATAGCGCTGCAACCTCGATACTTGCAGTGACATGCCTTGGGGCCTGTCAACCCAAGCCGGATACTGTGCCAGCAAAAGACACCAGTCTGCAGGACGTTTACCTGACAGCAGAGGACGAGACAGTATCAACGAATGTACAGGTACTGAATGAAGCCTTTACTTTCCCCGACGAGACACCGCGGCGCGTATGGGTATATCTCCCGCCGGACTACGCGCAGTCCGATACGCGCTACCCGGTGGTTTACATGCACGATGGACAAAATGTATTTAGCGAAAGCACCAGCTATGCAGGTGAGTGGGGTGTCGATGAAACTCTGGATACCCTTGCCAGCCAGGGACTACACGTTCCCATTGTCGTGGCCGTCGATCATGGAGGTGAATCACGCATGCGGGAGTTAAGCCCGTGGACAAACCCTGAGTTTGGCAGCGCCCAAGGCGATGCCTATCTGGATTTTCTGATTAACGACGTGAAGCCACATATCGATAAGCATTTCCGTACGCTGCCGTCGGCACGGGACACAGCGATCATGGGAAGCTCGATGGGAGGACTGATGTCCCATTACGCTATCGTCAAATATCCGGAGGTGTTCTCCAGAGCCGCAATATTCTCCCCATCGTTCTGGTTTAGCAAGCAGTCTTTTACCTATACCGAGACGCATCCTTTGCCGGAGACGCACAAACTGTATTTTGTTGTTGGTGAAAAGGAGGGTAAGCAGATGACCGATGGGATGACTGCCATGGTAAACCTTCACCAGGCTCAGCAACATCCGGATGAGGCGTTGTATTCAGAGGTTGTAACCGGACAGGATCACAACGAAGCGTTTTGGCAGACTAACGTGGAAGCGGCGCTTCGCTGGCTTGATCTGCTAGGAGATCGCAATGAGGGGACAGGCAATGCGCGTTAATATTTCTCACTATGCAATAGGCGTATTGCTGCTGATTGGGTTTTGCAAAAACGTTTTTGCCGCCTCACTGGCAACCTACGACGTGCGCGATTCCCGTGTATATTTCACTCTGGATGACGGCCAGCAGGTACGGGTGTCTATGCTTGAGCATGACAGTGTTGAAGTGGTGTACCAGGCGACTAGTCAGCAATTACCGTCGTTTGCGCTACCTGCAAACTATCGTGTGCTTGAACCGACGATTCATAAGTCTGAAACCCAGCTGACCGTGCAGCATAAAGACGTCAGTGTTCAGGTCCGCCTGGCACCATTTTCGCTGGCGTTTGCTTATCAGAAAACGCCCACGATCAATGAAGAGCGTGGCTATTTTCATGTCGACAGTTTGCGCGGCTTTCGGTTTGCGCTCAAACACGGTGAGAAACTGTTCGGGGGCGGACAGCGCGTAATGGGTATGGACCGTCGTGGTCAGCGCATGCCGTTGTACAACCGGGCTCACTATGGTTACACCACAGAGTCTGACCAAATGTACTATTCGCTGCCTGCGGTTATGTCGTCTGCCAACTATGCCGTGATATTTGATAATTCCGCGGCAGGCACGCTGGATATCGGGCATAGCGAAAGCGATGTACTGCAGTTTGAAGCGCGTGCCGGTCGCAGCGCCTACATCGTTACGCTGGGAGAAAACCTGGCAGATGTCAGCACAAATGTGGTGTCTGTAACGGGCAGGCAACCGTTACCGCCACGCTGGGCGCTGGGTAACTTCGCGTCACGTTTTGGCTATCGCAACGAAACACAAACCCGTGATGTCGTAAAAAAATTCGCTGACGCAGAGATCCCGCTGGATGCGGTTGTACTGGATCTTTACTGGTTCGGAAAAGATGTCAAAGGACACATGGGCAATTTACGCTGGGATCGTAACGCCTTTCCGGAGCCTGAAAAAATGATGGCAGATTTCGCCAACTCCGGTGTTAAAACCGTTGTCATTACAGAGCCTTTTATTCTAACCACCTCGTCACAATTTGAGAATGCAGTCGCCGCTGGCGCACTGGCCAGTAATCTGGCAGGTGAGGTTAAAACCTTTGATTTTTTCTTTGGCAACACCGCACTGGTAGACGTATTCAGTAAGGCGGGTAAAGACTGGTTCTCAGGCTTTTATACCCAGTTGCATCAGCAAGGCGTGTCAGGCTGGTGGGGCGACTTAGGTGAGCCCGAAGTACATCCGTCAGATACACTGCACGAGTTTAACGGGCGCCTGTATACCGCCGACGCCCTGCATAATGCCTATGGCCACCAGTGGGCCAAAATGGTATATGAGCACAGTCTGTCGTTGTCACCAGAACTACGGCCTTTTGTGCTGATGCGCAGTGGCTTTGCAGGCAGTCAGCGCTATGGCATGATCCCCTGGACAGGCGATGTCAGCCGCAGCTGGGGAGGACTGAAACCACAGGTGGAACTGGCACTGCAAATGAGTGTATTTGGCCTGGCTTATACTCACAGCGACCTGGGCGGCTTTGCTGGTGGCGAAGAGTTTGATCCCCAATTGTATCAGCGCTGGCTGCAGCTCGGTGTGTTTCAGCCGGTGTTCCGCCCACATGCGCAGGAAGATATTGCGCCTGAACCGGTATTTCATGATGAACAAACACAGCGCCGGGCCGCAGAACTCATTCGTTTGCGTTACAAAATGCTGCCCTACAACTACTCAATGGCAATCGAAAACAGCCTGACGGGGATGCCGCTAGTGCGGCCGTTGTCATTTTATCATCATGAAGGTCACTGGTTTGAGAATAAGGACAGTTTCTACTGGGGCGAGCAGTTTCTGATTTCGCCGGTAACTGAACCGGACGTCACAGAATGGAAGGTAGATACACCAGAAGGAAACTGGTATCACTTTTTTACGGGTAACGAAGTGGCTGGCGGTAAAGTGAATACCATCCCGGTAACGGATACCACCTTTCCTGTACTGGTCAGAGCGGGTGCTGTAGTGCCGATGACAAAAGCTGTACAAACTACACGGGATGCCGACTTCAGCCGCCTCTCAATGCATGTTTGGGCAGGGGAGCCGGGTAAGACATACGAATACATCTACTATGAAGACGATGGCAAAGCGGTTGACTCTATTGAAAAGGGTGAGGTTGTCAAAGGGACGATTACGCATAAGCTGGATAATAACCGATTGTCTGTGGATGCGTCGTTTGACGGACGCTATAAGGGCATGCCGGACAGCCGTCGTCTTGAGTGGGTGTTACACGGTGTCCCGCGCCGTCCGACCTCGGTTATGGTAGGAGGCCAATCTGTTGCTGTTGATAAAAGCGCTGGTGTTAGCTGGGATGAAGATCTAGATGTTCTGCGGGTGATAGACGCAGAGGTCACTGGCACGTCTTCAATTAACGTTCAGTTCTGATTGCGAATTTGTTCCCGCCACGGCTTGCTCTGTGCCGCTGGCGGGAACCTCACGGGTTTAATACTCGGTGTGATTAAAAAAAGAAGGTGAGTCAGAGGAGTGTGACTCAGTCTGAGCATGATGCTTCCCATCCTGTGGCAACGTCAGAGGGTGTCGGTTTTTTTTTAAATGACCGTACTGACTTCATACGCGCAGGATAGGATTTGCTGCGCACTATTCCCCCTGTAGGTCTCAGCAGGGAATGGAATCATTTGTTCCCATGCGCTGCAATGCCTTACCGTGCGACAGGAATGTCGCTCCCCACTTTTCCAGCAGTGGCGTTACCGCTGACAGAGATGCGTCTGTTTGTAGATCGTTGGTAACTGCCGGAAACACATCGTACCCGCTTAACAGGCAATACCAGGACACGGCTGAATAATAATGACCAATCTGATTATCCTGTATGAACTGAATAAGGTTGCCGCCTTCGTTCCAGCACTGCAGCAGTGCCGACAATGTGTCTGAGCGCTTTGCCTCAGCACGAAACGCATCCCAGTACTTTCCGGGGCGCTTCGACAGAACATAGTGCGCGACAATGGAGTCACGTATACCGTCAAAACGTCCGGCGATCCGGCTGTTAAATTCATCGCGGTACAGGGGAGTGTAGCCACCCGCTGCCCAGGCAGATAGAAACTGTTCTGTTGTTTCCTGAACCAGATGGAGTGCAGTGGCCTCCAGCGGTTCAATAAACCCCTGACTTAACCCCACAGCAAGGCAGTTTTTAGCCCAGCTGGAAGCCGTTCGACCCACTTTCATGGGAATGTGTCTGAGATCGTCAGCGTTTCCGTGTTCGCCCAATGCTTCAGTCAGACGTGCTGCGGCGTTATGTTTATTTTCAAATTGTGAGGAATAGACGTAGCCGTTTCCGGTGCGGTGAGTCAGGGGGATTTCCCACCGCCAGCCATTCGCCATCGCGACAGAACGCGTGGCCGGAACCGGGTTTTCATGGCGAGCTGAAAAGCAGGCGACGGCGGCATCGTTAAATAGCGAATCAGCATAAGATAAAAAGCCGACCTTGAGCGTCTGTTGCAGTAACAGACTGCGAAATCCGGTGCAGTCAATAAAGAAATCCCCCGGTATCCGCTGGCCATCGTCAAGTAGCAAGGCGTCGATATCACCGTTATGGTGCCGCGTAACCGCATTTACGGTACCCTTTACATGCTTAAGCCCTTGCTTTTTAGTATGTTTTTCTAAAAATCTGGCTAACCCGGCGGCATCGAAATGATAGGCGTAATTCAGTGAAACGGTCACAGAGCCCTTATGCTGGAGGGGCGATTTATGATGCGCACTCAGCCAGTTAGCCAGAAAGTAATCATCCGGAAGACAGGCAATCGGACTTCGCTGTCGTCGCCTTTCGCAAGCTTGCAGAAAGGCGTTTGCAGTATGCCTGTCCGGGGCACTTGGGAAGGGATGAAAATAGCCTGGGGCGTGGTCCGAGTGCCAGCCTTCAAAGCGAATGCCATTTTTATAAGTCGCATGGCAATGAGGCATCCAGTCATCTTCGGCAATGCCTAACGTCGAGAACAGTTGCCGCAAGTGCGGTGTCGACCCTTCACCCACGCCAATGACGGGGACATTATCTGATTCTACCAGCGTTATTTCCGCGTCTGTGCCTGTAAAATGGTGCTGAAACAAGATTGCTGCGATCCAACCCGCAGAGCCTCCTCCGGCAATCACAATACGTCTTTTCATAGCAGCGATCTCGTCATTTTATTCTTTTTCTTGTGTGCACATTATGGTCAATTACCGTCGTTATCACACGATCCTGATGCTGAATACGTATGCAGCAGGTTGGTTAGCAAGCGCGTCGCAGGTAGTATCAGCTATCATCTTAACGTCCTGTTAACACCTGTAAAAGGAAAGTTTTCAGGCGAAATTGAAATTCGCGATACACGCTAACAGCGTTTATCGCAATGAGTGACATGATTGCGTCAGACAGTTGCCGGAAAGGTGGATGTCAGGCAAGTGTCATTGTTTATCGTTCGTCGGCTGCTACCGGGACATCGTCATCGCGCTTTTCTGGTGCAGGTGTCGTAAGAGGGGAAATCTGAAAATGCGCAAATCAGGGCTACTACTTTTACTACTTACTGCCAGCTTGCCGCTGCAGGCAGTTGAAGTATCTCCTCCTAACTGGTGGGCAAATATGGCGAAACCTACCGTGGAGTTGATGGTCCATGACCCCGGTATTGCCAATGCAGATATCACGTTATCTCATCCCACAGCGCGGATCCTTGAAACACAAAGTCTGGACAGTGAAAACTATGTGTTTATCACTGTGGATTTGAGTGATGTCAATCCTGGTCACTTATCTTTTGATATCGCTGCTGAAAATGGTGATAAAAAAGTACTTCGGTACACCATCAACGAAAGGCGTGAAAATTCCGCGATGCGCAAGGGCTTTGGTCCCGAAGATGCTATCTACCTGATTACACCAGATCGCTTCGCCAACGGCGACCCGGATAACGACAGTGTCAAAGGGTACGTGGATACGCTGGCAAGAGATAACCGGGGCGGGCGTCATGGCGGCGATATTCAGGGGATGATGGACAACCTGCCTTATCTCCGTGATATGGGATTTACCCAAATCTGGACTATGCCGTTGCTGGAAAATGCCATGGACAGCTATTCCTATCATGGCTATTCCACCACAGATTATTATCAGATTGATCCGCGCTTTGGTTCTAACTCCTTGTATCAGACATTCAGTGCCGAAGCGAAAAAATCGGGTATCGGCATCATCATGGATATGGTGCTTAATCACATTGGTAGTGAGCATGACTGGATGCATGACGCGCCGTCTGAGGACTGGATCCATCATGGGCGTAACTTTGTTCAGACTACCCATTTCCGTGAGGCGCTTCATGACCCGCATGGCACTAAAGAAGATGCAGCGGCGTTCGCAGATGGCTGGTTTGTTCCTACCATGCCGGATCTGAATCAGTCCAACCCACACCTTGCAACTTACCTTATTCAAAATGCCATATGGTGGGTGGAATATGCCGACTTAAGCGGCATTCGGGTAGATACCTATTCTTACTCAGACAAAGCGTTTCTATCGGCATGGACTTCCAGACTCATGCAGGAATATCCCAATTTGAATATTGTGGGTGAAGAGTGGTCGGTGAATCCGCTGATCACGTCTTACTGGCAGGCGGGGTCCAGAAGACATGATGATTATGTCAGTGCATTACCCAGTGTGATGGACTTTCCGCTTCAGGCCGCGCTGATACAGGCGCTTAAGGATGAAGAAAGTTGGTCAGGCGGGTTACGCAGCTTGTACGAAATACTGGCTACCGACTTCGTTTATGGCGACCCGTATAATCTGGTGGTGTTTGCAGACAATCATGATATGGACAGGGTGTTCACGCAGCTAAATGAGCAAACCGCGCTATGGGATCTGGCGATGACTTACCTTCTCACCACGCGCGGAATACCGCAGGTATTTTATGGTACAGAAATACTGATGACTCATACCGGAAGTTCGGATCATGGCGATATCCGCAGTGATTTTCCAGGCGGCTGGGAGGGTGACAACGTGAATGCGTTTGCGGGTATCGGATTGACTGACGAGCAAAAATGGGCGCAGCAGCGCATAAAAACATTGCTACACTTACGTCACGAGCAACCACAATGGTTTTCCGGCAGACTCACGCATTACACGCCGCAGGATGGGGTATATGTTTACTTTCGTCACAATGCGGACTCACCCGAGACTAAACTAATGGTGGTACTGAATAAAAACAAACAGCCGGTATCGATAGCGTTGTCACGTTTCTCAGCAA
The DNA here is from genome assembly GCF_047556435.1 of Alteromonas sp. H39. GTDB lineage: Bacteria > Pseudomonadota > Gammaproteobacteria > Enterobacterales > Alteromonadaceae > Alteromonas. Next base: position 2,360,048 of record NZ_CP180210.1, on the reverse strand, counting down.
TGCTGGCGGGGCATTCTGATATTACACGGCTCTCAGGGGACACACAGACATTGCCTGAGACGCTAACAGTGCCTGCTTATGCTCCCAGTGTCTGGATTATTGATTAACCTTATGTTGTACCGTGGAACAAACGACAACAATAACAAGAGAAAACTATGCAAGCACAACAACCACGTTTAAATTTCTGGCAGATATGGAACGTCAGCTTCGGCTTCTTGGGGGTGCAGTTTGGCTTCGCCCTGCAAAATGCAAATGTTAGCCGGATCCTTTCTGATTTAGGCGCAGATCTGCATTCGCTGTCTTTGTTCTGGCTGGTTGCGCCTATTATGGGGTTGATTGTTCAACCGATTGTTGGTTCGGCATCGGATCGCACTTGGAACCGTCTTGGTCGCCGGCGTCCCTTTATTCTCGCAGGTGCCGTTGCGGCTGTGGTCGGTATGGTGTTGCTGCCTAACGCACCGATCTTTGTGGCGTTCATGGCCCCGATGATTATGGGGGCGATTATGGTGGCGTTGATGGATGCGTCATTTAACGTCTGTTTCCAGCCTTTCCGGTCACTGGTTTCAGACATGGTACCCGCCGAGCAGCGTAACATTGGTTACTCGGTACAGTCGCTGCTTATCAATATCGGTGCGGTGATAGGGTCGATTTTGCCGTTTGTACTGACCAATGTGGTCGGCCTTGAAAATACGGCGCAACTTGGTGAAGTCGCGCCATCAGTTATGTGGGCATTTTATATTGGCGCCACCGTACTGTTAGGCACGGTCATATGGACAGTGATCAGAACCAAAGAATACGCACCTGAGGACTACTACCGCTATAAGGGCGTCAAGCCCGAAGAGATTGAACAGGTTGAGGAAAAGCCACCATTGTCAGAGCGTTTCAAAGGCTTTATTGACCTGTGTGTGAAGATGCCAACTACCATGAAGCAACTGGCAGTCGTGCAGTTTTTCTCGTGGTTTGCGTTATTCATTATGTGGGTTTACACCACCCCAGCCATTACTCAGCATATCTGGAATGTCGATAAAAAGTGGTTTGATCCAGCCTATATCGCTACCGTTCCTATGGTTCCTGAAACTATTGTTGCAGCGAAAGGCGCCGCGGGTGACTGGGTAGGGATCCTGTTCGCCGCCTATTCGGTGTTTGCCGCAGTATTTTCTGTTTTCCTGGCGCGTCTGGCTGACAAATTTGGCCGTAAACTCATTTATGCGGGCTCGCTGGCGTTAGGTGGCATTAGCTATGTTAGTTTCCTGATGTTCCAGGATCTTAACGCCGTTAACGTAAACCTGTTAATTACCGAAGTGACGGTACCTGTTGGTGCAGTAAACCTGTTACTGCCTATGGTGGGCATTGGTATTGCCTGGGCGGCAATTCTCGCGATGCCCTACGCGATGCTGGCCGGCGCACTTCCGCCTAACAAGACCGGCGTGTATATGGGAATTTTTAACTTTACGGTGGCGGCGCCGCAGATTGTATCCGGCCTGACCGCAGGCTGGATTTTAAGTTCGGTATTCGACAACGAAGCGAAATACATCATTGTAGTGGCTGGTGTATCGATGCTGCTCGGAGCACTGGCGGTGTTCTTTGTGAAAGAGCCTGAACAGCTGCCACCCCCGGTTTTGGAAGGAGAGAATTAATGCGTTTTATTCGCAGAACGTCGATTGCGACGGCGATTGCTTTATCATTAACAGGTTGTGCAGCCACCCAGACTGACGATGTTGTTAAGGCGAAACCTGAGTTCTACGGCACCACGGAACCCTTTACTGCCGAGGCGGTATATTTTGTAATGACCGACCGGTTTGTGGATGGCGATCCGGACAATAATTATGAAGAGCAGGGGGGGGATCACCCGACCTGGCAGCTTCGGTTAGACGGTCCGGACGGAAAATATGCGAATGTCGGCTACATGGGTGGCGATTTGCAGGGCGTGTTAAACAACGCTGAGTATATCAGCGACATGGGCTTTACTGCGGTATGGTTAACACCATTGGTGGCAAACCCTGATCAGGCCTTCACCGGTGATGAACAAATCACTTACGGCGGCCAGTTTAAAGATGGCGGTAAAACCGGCTATCATGGCTACTGGGCAACCAATTTTTATGAGCCTGACGAGCACTGGGTGAGCGACTCGTTAACCGTTAAGCAATATACCGATAAGATGAGAAATGAGTTTGGCCTGAAGTCTGTATTCGACATTGTCGCGAATCACGGCACGCCAAGTTTTACCATGCCAGAGGATCAGCCCGGGTATGGTGAAATTTATGATAGAGACGGTAATTTGGTGGCAGATCATCAGAATCTGCATCCTGAAGATCTCTCGCCTGACACGAACCCGTTACATGCATTTTTTCATGATTATCCTGATTTGGTGAAATTGTCTAACCTCGATGATACCAATCCGGATGTCAGGGATTATCTGATTAACAGTTATTTGTATTGGATAGAGCAGGGCGCGGACGCTTTCAGAATCGATACTATTCGTCACGTCCCCCATGCTTTCTGGCGTGAGGCGTCGGATCGCATCAGAGAGCAACATCCGGGCTTTTACATGTTTGGTGAGAGCTTCCAGTATGATGCTAATTTCATTGCGCAGCATACGCTACCGAAAAACGGTGGCATCAGCGTACTGGACTTCCCCATGCAAAAGGCCATGCTAAGTGTCTTCGAAAAGCCTGCTGAATCCGATTTTGCAAAGATGGAAGAGGTGCTGTATCTGACGCACGGGCCGTACAACAACCCGTACGATTTGACTACATTCTACGATAACCATGATATGCCGAGAATGAATGCGATCGATGAAGGCTTCATTAATGCCCATAACTGGTTATTTACCGTCAGGGGGATACCAGTGGTGTACCAGGGCTCTGAAATTGGGTTTATGCGCGGCACGGCAGAACATGCGGGTAACCGCAATTACCTGGGGCAGGACAATATTGATAGCGCGCCGCAAAGTGACATTTATCAGTCGCTGAAAGCGATAGCGAATGTACGTAAACAAGTGCCCGCGCTACAGCGTGGGCTGCAGGTGAATGTCAAGTTGCAGGGTAATGAAGCGGTGTTTTATCGTGTACTGCAGGATGAGAATACTGCGCAGACAGCGCTGGTGCTGCTGAATAAAGGCGCCGAGCCTGCGACAATGTCAGTCAGCCAGTTTCTTCAGGAAGGACAGTGGCAGGAACAGTTATCCGGCAAGTCTGTCACCGTTGCTGAAGGAGACAGCCTGTCTTCAACGGTTAACGCCAATGGGGTTCAGGTATGGGTTCGTGAGGGCGAAGTTACCGCACCGTCACTGATTGAAGCGATGACTGCGCAGATGCAGGTGCAATAGCCAAAGGTGCGAGTCTCTAATATCGGGCCCTGACTTAGCGCCACCTTTTAATATCATCAGGTAAAAGCCACTTCGATACGCAAGTGGCTTTTTTATGAAATGCTGTGGATCTGTTCAGGCAGATAGATAGTCATTTGCATGTTTTCTGTCAGCACAGTTTTCGTTAACGAGACGGTGTCGCGCTTTCATTTTACCAGTGAGTCATAACACCGATTTACCGTGTTATATCAAGCCATAAACGATTGCCAATGCCCGCATAATAAGCAGTGAAAAGAGGGAAAGCAGGCTGTAGGCCTGAGAAAGTGAGCCCGAACGCATGCTGGGGTAACGTGTCAGAGCCAGCGTTCCAGCTGTATTTGCCCTTCACCCAGATAACGAAAAACCAGCTCAACCAGAATACCGCCTGAGCCGCTCATTGATACCAGGCTGTCACAAGCATCCGGCTGTAAACAGCTAAAAGGCTGGCCTAAAAACGCGTAGTCAGTGCCATCTTTGGTGAAGGTATTTTCTAATAGCTCAACATCAGAATAAAGGTACAGGGTACCTGTAGCATCGATAGATTCAGAATCGACAGACAGTAGAGTGTATTGGCGATCGCTGCCATCGGCAGGCGGGTTTTCTACTTTCGACACGTCCACCGTCAGCGTGTATTGATGACCCCACTGAAACTGAAAGTCACGGATGTCCTCGTAAAAAGGAAAAAACGCCGTAAGGTCGTTTTGGCCGGATGCAGACAAACACAATTGCTGGGAATCAGCCTCACAAACTACTTTGTGACTTAAGATAGTCAACTGTCTTATCTCACTGGCGTCATCGTCACTGCTACATGCGCTGAGTACTAACGCGGCCAGTAAGAGCGTGCCTGATTGCCTGAACATACTTCTTCCTTGATTCATGTATATGGCAATTACTGTATACGGAGAAATGCGATAGATATGTGTCAATTTGTTATCAGGGCAGACTGTTCGACGTCATTGTTTACTCTGCACTGCCGCAGGATTGCCTGATTATCAATTCCGCAGGCATCAGGTAATCTTTAACAGGTTTATTATTGATTGCATCTAACAGCGTGTTCACCAGTAATTCCCCAGCGCGTTTTGTGTTTTGCTGAACGGTGGTAAGACTTGGTGTGGTAAAAGCAGATACCGGGATATTGTCGTAGCCGACCACAGCGATATCTTCAGGTACGCGTAAGTCTGAATATCGTAACGCTTTGAGCACTCCCATGGCGATAGAGTCTGATGCACAGACGACGGCATCAGGAGGTATCTGCATTTGCAACAGTGCCTGCATGGCTTCAACACCAGCGTCTTCTGTAGAAATCGCGTCGATACGCGGCGTATCATTGTCAAGCAAACCAGCTTGATTCAGGGCGTCGAGATAACCCTGATGCCGCGCCATAAACTCTGGCGCATGCCCGCCAGCATCACCAACAAAAGCGAACCGTTTGCGGCCAAGTGAGAGCAGGTGCCGGGTAATATCATACCCCCCCTGATAATTATCGCAGCCAATACTGATACCGGGGTGTTCCTCATCGTGAGCCCCCCAGCGTACGAAATGGGTGCCTTGTTCTTCCAGCTGACTTAGTTTTGTGCGGTACGTGGTGTAATCACCGTAGCCCAGCAATATGATGCCGTCAGCTTTGTTCGAGTCTTCGTACTCAGCGTGCCAGTCATCTTCAAGATTCTGAAAAGACACCAGCAAATCATATCCTGCGCTGGCGCAGGCGCGGGTGATACTCCCCAACATAGACAGGAAAAACGGGTTGATCATCGAATCGTCAGAGGTGGGATCTTCGAAAAGCAGAAGGGCTATGGTGCTGCTCTTCTGTTTTCGTAAATTGCTCGCGTTTTTATCGACTTTGTAATTCAGTTCCCTGGCGATGCGCTGAACCCGTTCGCGGGTTTCTTTGTTTACCAGAGGGCTGTTACTGAGTGCGCGAGACACTGTTGATTGTGAAACGCCCGCTTTATGGGCGATATCAAACGATGTTGCTTTCTCTTTCATGAACACCAATTTCTATTACGACGAGGGAGCGTCAATGTCTAAAGAGGTTACCATAGATTTTTTCCCAGTCAGTGTTTTTAGTCTGGTGTCGGGATAAAATGCGGTAAATTCAGCTATGTTGCTGCATATTTAGACAAAAGCCCAAGTGACGAAAAGAAAACATGGTTGCGAGAGATCGGCTGATGTTATACTCGTCGCATAATCGACTCACACAAAAAATAAGGGGAAACAGCGAATGGCCGAGACTGAACACCGTCCGACCAACTTCATTCGTCAAATAATCGACAAGGACCTGGCATCAGGTCTGCACGAGAGCATAAAAACGCGTTTCCCGCCAGAGCCCAATGGCTTTTTGCATATTGGTCACGCGAAATCTATCTGCCTGAATTTTGGTATCGCAGAAGATTATAAAGGCTCCTGTAACCTGCGGTTTGATGACACCAACCCTGCAAAAGAAGACATCAGCTTCGTGAACTCTATCAAAGAGGACGTACATTGGCTGGGCTTTGAGTGGAACGGTGAAGCGCGCTACTCCTCTAATTATTTCGATCAATTACACGCCTTCGCCAATGAACTGATTGATAAAGGGCTGGCTTATGTCGACTTTTCAACGCAGGAGCAAATGCGTGAGATGCGCGGAACGCTGACTGAGCCAGGCAAGAACAGTCCATATCGGGATACCGATGTAGAAACCAACCAGCGTGAATTCGCGAAAATGACAGCGGGCGAGTATGGCGAAGGTCAATGTAGCCTGCGTGCCAAAATCGATATGACCTCGCCGTTTATGTGTATGCGCGATCCGGTAATTTATCGGGTTAAGCATGCACACCATCACCAAACCGGTGACAAATGGTGTGTTTATCCTATGTATGATTTTACTCACTGTATTTCAGATGCGATTGAGGGGATCACACATTCGTTATGTACGCTGGAGTTTCAGGATAACCGTCGCCTCTATGACTGGGTGATTGAGAATATTTCTATCGACTGTACGCCACGTCAGTATGAGTTCTCTCGCCTTAACCTTGAATATACGGTGCTGAGCAAGCGTCGCCTGATACAGCTGGTCGATGAGAAGCATGTTAGTGGCTGGGACGATCCTCGTATGCCAACCATTGCGGGTTTACGCCGCCGCGGCTACACCCCTGGGGCCGTGCGTGAATTCTGTAAGCGGATTGGCGTCACCAAGATGGATAACATGGTCGAAATGTCCATGTTAGAAGCCTGTATTCGTGATGATCTGAACGTCAATGCGCCGCGGGCAATGGCAGTACTCGATCCAATCAAACTGGTTATTGAAAACCTTGCACAAGGGGAGTCAGAGCAACTGACAGCACCTTATCATCCTAATGATGAATCGATGGGCACTCGCACCATTTCCTTTAGCCGGGAAGTCTGGATTGAAGCAGAAGATTTTCGCGAGTCTGCCAACAAAAAATTCAAACGTCTGGTGCTGGACAAAGAAGTGCGTCTGCGCAACGCGTATGTAGTGAAAGCAAACCGCGTTGAAAAAGACGAACAAGGCAATGTGACAACCGTTTACTGCACTTACGATCCGGAAACGCTGGGCAAAGATCCTGCCGATGGCCGAAAGGTTAAAGGGGTTATTCACTGGGTGGATGCGGCTACCGCACAAGCCGCTGAGTTTCGACTCTATGATCGTCTGTTTAACGTGCCTAATCCGGCTGCACAGGATGATTTTGTCGATGCGATTAATCCTGATTCTCTGCAGGTGAAGAAAGGATGGGCAGAAGCGGGTCTGCATAAACACGTGCCTGACGCTGGCGCATGGCAGTTTGAGCGAACCGGCTATTTTTGTGTCGACCCGGATACTACGGATGCACTACCGGTATTTAATCAGACTGTAGGGTTGCGTGATACCTGGGCGAAAATTGCTGATTGATAACATCAGGTAAAAATAAAGCGATATAAAAGGCTGCTCATGCAGCCTTTTTTGTGTCTGGTATTTGTAAAAGGTAGCTCGTTAAACGACGACTCCCTTCGACAGCGGCAGCATGCTGTTTTAAGCAAAACCGCAGTTGAGACACGTTACAGTGTCAGAATTTCTGTTCGCTTATTTTGGCTGGCAGTCCATAGACGCGCCATTCACCTCAGCGCTTTCGTCGCCCATCAAATACAAGTAAAGCGGCATAATATCGGCGGGTGTTTTTAGTGATTCAGGATCTTCAGCCGGAAACGCACTAGCACGCATGGCAGTTCGCGTAGCCCCCGGATTTATACAGTTAAAGCGTATCGACTTATTTTTATACTCATCAGCAAGCACTTCCATCATCCCCTCCGTAGCGAATTTAGATACCGCATACGTACCCCAGTAGCTTCTGCCCTTGCGGCCAACGCTGGAAGTTGTGAACAGCACTGACGCAGAAGGAGATTTTTCCAGCACCGGAAGCAACGCCTGAGTCATATACATGGCGCCGTTAACGTTTATTTGCATTACATCCTGCCACTCTTGTGGCGGAATATCTTTAAACACACTCAAGTGACCCAGTATAGAAGCATTGTGCAGCACACCATCAAGTTTTCCATACTGGTCGGCGATGGTGTCCGCCATGCCTTTGTAATGCTCTGGCGTCGCACCTTTCAGGTCTAGGGGAACGATTGACGGCTCCTTGCCGCCGGCAGCAATAATGTCATCGTATACTTTCTCCAGCTTGCTGACAGTTCTGCCCAGCAAGATACATTCAGCACCATGAGCGGCAAAGGTTTTTGCAGCTTCAGCACCAATGCCGTCGCCGGCACCGGTAATTAAAATAACTTTACCTGCAAGTAAATCCTGGGGAGCCTGATAGTTATTCATGTAGTCGGGTTCCATATCTGTGGAAGAGGTAGAAAAGTGTGCGCGAAACATCGTGCCAGCGCGAATTACGCTGATGATACCCGGTGGTAGCATGAAGTAAACCACAACGGCAAAAATTTCTGCGATTGCAAAAAGACGCTTACAAATAGTTAACAAACCTTTGCAAAGTTCCAGCAAAGTCAATAAGATTGGGCTATATACAACTGGTCTAACATGTTTAAAACTATCCTGACATTGTGTTAACAACGGGATGTGGCCTGACCGGGAAACCAGTTATGTCCGGGTTTTAATCGTAGAATAACAACAAAGTTTTTGTAGGGAGAAAGAATGAGAAAACTCTTTATCAGTTCCAGTGTTGCCTTGGCACTGGGTCTAGCAGGATGTGGTGGCTCAAACGAAACACTGGATGATATCCAGGCTGATACGCCTGTTCAAACCCCCATTTCTCGCATTGTCTTTGATCCGGCCGCTGGAAATCTCAACGTACCTAACGATTTATTGATGCTGCCAGGTGATGACGGCTTCTTTGACTACACACTGAATATTCCTGTTGCTGATCCAACGGACTTCGGTGATCCGCAAAATGCATTGAATGTGTTAGATGGCTGGTCCACGCAACATCCGTTTACGATAGACGTGAGTACGCCTGACGGTGTCACTCTTGATGAATCCACGTTATCTGCAGGTATTCATATTTATGAGGCGACGCTGGGTCTGGACCAAAGCGTGCCTGAGTGTGCGGCGATAGAGATCCCCTCAGCTGGCTGCCTGCTCGGCGATCAACTTCAGTACGGCGTGGACTTTGTTCTGTCGCTGGTTGATGGTGATACGGTAAGTGTAGTGCCACTACGCCCGCTTAAATCTGGTCAGGGCCATATGCTGGTAATGACAACGGGTCTGAAAGACAGTTCAGGTAAGTCTGTAGAAGGCTCGACAACATGGGATCTGGTCCGTCAGGACATCAATACCATGCCTTTATCGAGTGATTCACAATTGCAGCTTCAGGGAATTGTGAACAGCTATATCAACCCGCTGTTAGGGGCAGGGTACGATCGTGAAGAAATCACCTACGTGTCGGCGTTTACCACGCAATCAGTGGGTGTAGCGCTAAACACGATCAAGCAGGTGATGGTAAGTGAATTTGCGGCGCGCGCTGCTGCGGGCGATCCCAATGCAGGCGAGGCCCTGCCGGTTATCGTAGCGACTGATGCTGAAGGGCCTCAGAATGTGATGGAAACCCTGAACCTTGTTAGCGACACGACGCTGGCTGGCGCTGTGCAACAAGGTATTGCTGGTCTGCCACCTGAAGCCGATGCATTGATCCCGCTAATTGAAGCTACTGACTTTAGCGCACTGCAAACGTGTGGCGGGTTGCTGGCGACGGCGTCCGGTTCTATGTCTGCGTCTTGGGGCGCAGTGAATGACTTTGCGGTAGCGGTTTCTACCGGAATTTTAGGCCAGGTTGGTCCTTTCTGCGCAGCGCAGCGATACGAAGCTACTGTGTCACTGCCGTATTTCCTGGGTGTACCCAGCGCAGAAAATCCTCTGGCGCCTGTCAACCAGTTCTGGAAAGCGGCGTGTGACAGCGGCATTGTATTAGCCGGCGCACCAGATGAAGTGTTAGCAGCCGCGACACCGGGTCCGAATAATGAGATGTGTTCGAACTTTGGTCTTGCTGACTTGCGGGTAAACGGTGAAATGCTGGATAGCGCAAGAAACATCACCAAGTTTAATCCGTTTCCACAACCTCAGGGTGGCAACATGGGGGACGAGACGCTTGATGTTCAGATTACCGTTCCGGACGTTGCGGTAGCGACTGGTTTGGGCTTCCCCATCACCAAGCCTGATGCAGGCTGGCCGGTGGTAATTCTGGCCCATGGTATTACCAGCAAGAAAGAAGACATGCTGGCTATAACCGGCACGCTCGCACTGGCAGGTATTGCGTCTGTTGCTATAGATCAACCGCTTCACGGCAGCCGTGGGTTCGATCTGGATGGTGATGGCACTGACGATATTAATGCCACGACGGTTAGCGCTACGCACTATATGAACCTGGCAAGCCTGCCAACAGCGCGAGACAACTTGCGTCAGAGCGTATCTGATTTGCTCGGTTTGCGTCTGGGGCTTAACGCAGTGGTTGATGCAACCAGTACTCAGGCTGTGGACTTTAATTTGTCTCGTGTTTCCTTTATGGGTGTATCACTGGGTGCTATAACAGGGGCTGACTTCGCTGCAGTGGCAAATACCACAATGGGCGAGCAGTTAGGTGCACTTGATGGTATGTATGCTGTGAACGCTGCATCACTGGAATCACCGGGTGGTGGTTTAGCCCAGTTCCTGATTGAGTCTCCGTCTTTCGGCCCACTAATTAAAGGGTTGTTGTTGTCACAGGCTTCGCCCGAGTTTCAGGCATTGCTGATGCAAATGTATGAGACCACCGATGTGACAGAAGCGCAATTGATAGCAGCAGTATCTGCGTTCTTTGACGCTTTGGATGCTCAGCAAACTGCAGCGGTAAATAGCATCTTTAATGAGTTCGCGTTCGCGGCGCAGACAGCGATGGACTCTGCAGATCCTAACAACTATGCGACAACATTGTCGGCTACAACGCCAGTACACATGATGACTGTTGTGGGAGACGGCGGTGAAAACCTGCCAGATCAGGTTATTCCTGTGTCGACAGCGTTACCGCTGGCTGGACAAGCAGGGTTTGCAGGTGTAGCAGGTCTTGAGCAAGTGTCTTCCACCGTTGAGCCTACCGGTGAGCCAGTAAGTGGATGGGTGCAATTCCTTGAAGGTGCGCATGCTTCAAGCCTGAATCCGGCACCGAGCGCTGCGGTAACGGAAGAAATGCAGCGAGAAGTTGCCGGCTATATTGCCAGTGAAGCAATGATGCTGCCAATTACCAACGAAAGTGTCGTTGCCAATTAACACCGGGTAACACCAGATAAAAACCGGACGTTTGTCCGGTTTTTTTATGTCTGCGGTTTACCGACTAAGCAGGATAAATTATCGTTAATTAATTGTTAAAAGGTCTGACCTGTGTTACACCTTGTTGTAGCGTCACACGTCTTAACGTGTTGACTACCATCATAAAATAGCAACAAGGAAGGATGTCGCGTGGACAATAATTTTCGACTTCGTACCCTCACCAGAACCGCTCTAGCAGTCGGTGTCGCTTTTGCACTCTCAGCCTGCGGCGATAATGACAATGAATTTAGTGACGTGTCGCCAACGACACCGCCGCCTCCACCTCCGGTGACAGAGCCACCAGCGCCAATTCCGGCATTCGATGCTGACGGAGAACTTACCGCAAATATCACCTGGACCACTTACGGTGTGCCTCATGTTACAGGCGATAACCTGGAAAGTATGGCCTATGGAGTAGGGTACGCATTTGCGAAGGATAACTTGTGTATTCTTGCTGACCAGATCGTGAAATACAATTCTGAGCGTTCTAAGTATTTTGGGCCGGATATGAATCCGGGCAGTGGGGATTCCGAAAATCTGATCAACGACTTTGGTTTCCTCACGGTTGGCATTCGTGAACTGGCCGAAGAAAACCTACCACGGATGTCAGCCAACAGCCGCGCTATGTTCCAGGGCTATACCGCAGGTTATAACAAATACCTGGCAGATACCCCGGTATCTGAACAGGATCCGCAGTGTGCAGGACAGCCTTGGGTAACAGACATCGACAGTGTCGATTTACTGACATATTCATTGGGTGTTGCACTGCTGCCCGGTGCTGCAAACTTCCTTGGCCCCATGTTTCTTGCTGCACCGCCGGGAGAGTCCTATTTGCCAGTACCGGCCGCCAGCACACCAGCTGCAACTTCATTAAAGATTGAGCCAACCGTAGAGCTGCCTGAAAAGAACCCGCAGGAAATGGGATCCAATGGCTGGGGGCTGGGCAGTGATAAAACGACAAACGGCATGGGTATGGTATTGGCCAATCCACACTTTCCGCACACGGGAAATCTGCGGTTCTGGCAATTTCAGGCAACAGTTCCTGATTATATGAATGTTACCGGCGCCTCCCTGATGGGATTGCCGGGGGCGGTTAATATCGGTTTCAACGATGATGTGGCGTGGACTCACACTTTCTCTACCGCAGAACACTTTGTAGTGTATCAGTTAACCGTAGATGAAGATGACGCTTCAGCGATGACGCATATGGTCGATGGTTCAAGACGTACCATCTACGAAAAACCATTGCAGATAGAAGTTGCAGTGGGGCCAGGCCAGACAATTATGCTGAATAAAACGGCGTATTACACGAACTATGGCCCGATGATTGAAGTACCGGGCAACTTTGATTGGACTGACACCAATGCGTTTGCAATCAAAGATGCCAATCTGCCGAACCTGGATATTGTTGATCATTGGCTCGCGATGAATATGGCTACCAGTATGGACGAGTTCAAGCAGGCCTTTAAAGATTACGATGGCGTTATCTTCAATAACACCATGGCGGCCTCGAAAGAAGGAGAAGTCTTTTATATCGATGACTCCACGGTGCCTTACTTAACGGATGCTGCGATCAATGAGCTGACGACGAATCCGTTACTTATCCAAACCAAGCAGGCAGCAGGCTTTACCGTGCTGCCAGGCTTTCTATCAGCGTTTGATTTTGATCGTCCGGTGCCTTACGAAGAAGCACCCAAATATGAAGGCACAGATTCGGTTCAGAACTCCAACGACAGTTTCTGGCTGACTAATCTGGACAACCCTATCACTGGCGTTTCGCCACTGTATGGCAGAACGGAGAATCAACAATCGTTGCGTTCAAGAATGGGGCAGGTCTTTATCGAAGACAGCGCAGGCAGTGACGGTACCTTCACGCCTGAGGAAGTCGAAGGGTTACTGATGAGCAATCGCAGTTATCTGGCAGAAAATATATTGCCCTCGTTAATTCAGACATGTGAACGACAAGGTGATACGCCTGTTACTGTGGATGGCGCAAGTGTCGACATCAGTGCAGCTTGTGATGCTCTGGCTGACTGGGATGGCACCATGAATAAGGAAAGCACAGGTGCACACGTGTTCAGAGAGTTTGCATTCCAGTTTAACCGGAACCCGCAATGGGAAGTGCCGTTTGATGTGGCGTCACCGGTTACTACACCGTCTGGACTGCTGCAAAATGACACCACCTTGCAGCAATTTGCGCGCGCTGTACAAGTAATCAACACCGCCGGTGTTGCCCCCGACGCGACGTTAGGCGATGTTCAGTTTGTCGAGCGAAGCCTGCCTGATGGTTCGCCAAGCGGAGAGCGTTTACCGTGGGGCGGTGCGAACAATATTGAGGGTGGTTTCAATGTGTTTAATATTGTACCCGGCAATAACGGTACCTTGTTGCCACGCCATACCTACCAGCCGCTACCGGGCACCATTATGAGTGCTGAAGCGCAGGGCTACCATATCAATTATGGCAGTAGCTGGATGGTAGTAGTTAATTTTACTGAGGACGGACCGGTAGGACGCGGCTTGTTAAGCTACTCGCAGTCCAGAGTGTATGGCAGTGAGCATAACCTCGATCAAACACGGCTTTATTCTGAACAACCTCAATTACGCGACATGTACTTTACAGCAGAGGAAATCGAAGCAAATGCGATTGAGAGCATGACGCTATCGTCACAGTAGGTGAAGCCTGATAAACTTGCCTAAACTAATTTGTCAGTGATAATAAAGGACCTTAAGTAAGGTCCTTTATTTTTGTCTTAGGAGAGTCATTTGGAGTTTTTGTACGAATACGGACTGTTTCTGGCGAAAGCCGTCACGCTTTTGGTTGCGTTTATTCTGGTGGTGTCCACTATTGTCGGCGTTGCGAATAAGCAAAAGCAGGGGCGGGGGCATCTGGAAATCCAGTCTCTGACCGATCAATTAAAAGACATTACCAACTACGCCCGTCAGGTGTTGCTGGATAAAGGCACACTGAAAAAGTTAGCCAAGCAGCAAAAGAAAGAAGAAAAAGCCAAACTCAAGGCCAAAGAAAGCGAGCGGGAAGACGGTCCGAGGCTTTTTGTTATCGACTTTAAGGGGTCTATGGACGCGCACGAGGTCGACCGGTTACGTGAAGAGATCACCGCTATTCTTTGTGTCGCTGAAGAAAAAGACGAGGTATTAATTCGCCTTGAAAGTGGTGGTGGTGTTGTGCACGGATATGGCCTCGCAGCATCCCAGCTGCAACGTATTAAAGACAAAGGCCTTACACTTACCGTTGCGGTAGATAAAGTCGCTGCCAGCGGCGGTTACATGATGGCCTGTGTTGCCGACAAGTTGTTGGCGTCTCGCTTTGCGTATATTGGATCTATCGGGGTGCTTGCGCAGTTACCTAATTTCCACAAGCTGCTTAAGAAGAACGATATCGACTTTGAGCAACATACTGCCGGAGAATACAAACGGACGTTGACTGTGTTTGGCGAAAACAATGACGAAGGCCGTAAAAAGTTTCAGGAAGAAATTGAAGAAATCCATACACTGTTTAAAGATTTTGTTCACAGTCAGCGCAAAGATATGGATATTGAAAAGGTTGCTACCGGTGAGTACTGGGCGGGTATAAAAGCAAAAGAATTAGGATTGGTTGACGAAATCATGACATCTGATGATTATATTTTGTCTCACTATCCTGAACGTGAAATTTATGCCGTGAAATACAGCATTAAAAAGAACGTGGCTGAAAAGTTGGGTCTGTCATTTGCAGAAGCTGCCGAACGCAGCGTAATGCGGATCTGGAATCAGTCAAGAACCTGGTTTCACTAACCGCGCTATTGCATGTCTCAGAAAACCAAAAGAGCGATTTTACAAGCTGCGGAAGTCCTGTTTGCAGAGCAGGGCTATGCGCAAACCTCGATGCGTACGATCACCGCACGTGCAGGAGTGAATCTCGCCTCTGTAAATTACCATTTCGGAAGCAAAAAGAACCTTATTCAGGCTGTACTCAAGCAGTACTTTGATGTCTTGATGCCGCAAATCGACAGTACGTTAGATCACGTAAAGCCTGAGCATGGAGAAGCGGGCGTACAGGCGGTACTCAGCGCGTTAATCGCTCCAATGCTGACGTTAAAAAAGGTTCAGGTAAATGGTACTGAGCTTTTCGTTCAATTACTGGGGCGTGGTTATAATGAATCGCAAGGACACTTGCGACGTTTTATCATGCAGGACTATGGTGTTACTGTCAGAAAATTAACCAAAACAATAAAGCAGTGTTTACCTGAAGTGAGTGATGAGCAGCTTTTCTGGCGTTTACATTTTGCGATTGGCAGTTTTGTATTTTCAATGGCATCCAGTAAAGCGTTGAGGGAGATTGCTGAGTCTGATTTTCAGCAAAAGGTAGACATCTCGGATGTGATTGTTCAGCTTGTGCCTTTCGTTGCCAGCGGCGTCTCGAGCACTAACCATGAGAACGGGTAGACAACCCGTATTATGTTGTTCTGAAAGTGACGCCTTAGATTGCGTTTCTGCGTTCCGATAACAATTCTCTGCATGGACACAGTCTGTAAAACGTCAGTGCTTAGTGTGCCGGGTTCATTTGGTAACGACACAATAGGGACAGAGCCAGATACAAAAAAAGCGACCCTGTGTCGCTTTTCCAATTCGCCAGATGACGCTAGCGTGGCAATATGGCACCGCTGTTTTCGTCTTTTATTTGATCAGACCAGAAAGCTTTAACAGAAAATCCTTTGCCTGACGCTTTCTTTGCTGCGGCTTTCTTAGGGGCAGCTTTTTTAGGTGTCGTTTTCTTTGCTTTTTCAGCCGGTGCTGAGTCAGCGCCACCGAAATTGTCACCCATTTCCTTTAATTGCGCCAGGCGCATGTTTTTACCGCCATCAACGCTGTACCAGCCACCCTTTGCTTCGATATCAGGCGACTTGCCATTAGCTTTTTCATAGGCAGCAGTGAAGTCGGCAATAACCTTATCTTTATCTAGTTTGCTCATTATTCAATTGGACTCTTTGACTTAGGTTAGTGTTACAATATCGACACTTTTATAACGTTTTTTGTACAAAAAGTCTAATTTAGCCGGAGGATCCGTGACGATCACGAATGTTGCACTTCAGGATTTGCTGAATAATCTATTGAATGCCAACCAGATTTCAGACTACTGCCCTAATGGTTTGCAGGTAGAGGGTAAACGGGACATTCGAAAAATCGTGACCGGTGTGACGGCATCGCAAGCATTGATAGAGCAGGCCATAGCGCATCAGGCCGACGCAATTCTGGTGCATCACGGCTACTTCTGGAAAGGCGAAGATGCCACGATCACAGGTATGAAATATCGCCGAATTAAGGCGTTATTGGAGCACGACATTAATGTTTTCGCTTATCATCTTCCTTTGGATGTGCATCCAGTACTAGGCAACAACGCGCAACTGGCTGCCTTACTCGGCATTACCAGTATTAAACCGCTTAGTGGCGTGAAGCCTGAAGGGGTGGTGATGACAGGAGAGTTCGACAGTGACGTTACTGTTGAGAGTTTGAAGCAGCGCCTGTCCGATAAACTCGACCGACAGCCTATGGTTGCAGGTCCGGAGAATAAAGCGATTGGTTCCGTTGCCTGGTGTACCGGAGGCGGACAGGGTTTTATTGAGCAGGCCGCAGCCTATGGTGTTGACGCGTTTATTACCGGAGAAGTGTCGGAACAAACGGTACATACAGCCAGAGAATGCAATATTGCATTTTTTGCCGCGGGTCACCATGCGACTGAGCGCTACGGTGTTAAAGCATTGGGCGAGTACCTGGAAACGGAATGTCAGTTACAGGTTACCTTCATAGATGTACCTAACCCGGCCTGAGCATGAAACACGATCACACATTTGACGGTCTGGCCGGTAAATTCAGCAAAAATATCTATGGCACCACGAAGGGCAGACTTCGCCACGCGCTGTTGCTTAATGCCATGTCTGACTGGTTACCCGCAAGTGATAGTCCAATACTTGAAATAGGCTGTGGCACAGGTGAAATGGCGCTGAGCTTAAGTGAACGCGGCCATCCGGTTACGCTCACCGATCCCTCCGCTGATGTACTGAGTCAGGCAGCCAGTCTGCTTTCGGATTATCCGGCCACACAATTTATACAAAAACCGCTGCAACAATTATCAACAATTGGCGATTTTAATTTTATCGTGTGTCACGCCGTTCTGGAGTGGCTGGTCGCACCGATGGACGCCTTGTCATTTATCTATGAGCAAATGAAGAGCGGCAGCACACTGTCTCTGAGCTTTTTCAATCGCGATGCAGCGCTGTTTAATAATGCGGTGTATGGCAACTTTGACTACATTGCGCGCGATATGAAGGTCAAAAAGCAGGTTCGGTTAAATCCGAAGCAGCCGTTATCACCGTCGATAGTGATTGAACACTGCGAGCAGACAGGTTTTACGATATGCGCAATGACGGGGATCCGCTGTTTTCACGATTATATTCGCAATCGTGAAATGCAGAATTCGCACTTTGAAGACATTCTGACACTTGAAAAACAATACGGTAGTCAGGAGCCATTTCGTCGGTTAGGCCGGTACTTTCACCTCATTCTGAAAAAATAACCCTATGTTCTTCGCTAGCCGGACAGGAAGCGTGATGGATCTGGCTTACCCTTGTTAAAATCGCGCAGATTTTCGAGTGTGGTAGCCGCTATTTGTGATAGCGCTTCCTGTGTAAAGAACCCCTGATGGCCGGTAATAATCACGTTGTGAAACGTCGCCAGTCTCTCAAAAACGTCATCATCAATGATTTGTTCAGAGTGATCTTTAAAGAACAGCTCTGACTCCATTTCATATACATCCAGGCCCAGATAGCCGATTTTTCGGTTCTTCAATCCCTGAATCACCGCTGAGGTGTCAACTAATCCACCACGTGATGTGTTTATCAGCATTACGCCGTCGCGCATTTTCGCGATAGTTTCACGATTGATCAAATGGTAGGTATCTTCGCTGAGTGGACAATGCAGGCTGACAATGTGGCTGGCTTCCAATAAGGTGTCCAGAGTAACGTAATTAACGCCTGCCTCTTTTAGCGCTTCGTCAGGGTAGGGGTCGTAACATAACACCTGACAACCAAAGCCGGACAAAATTCTTGCCGTGGCGGCACCAATTCTTCCAGTGCCAATAATGCCAGCAGTTTTGTTGTGCAGCGTAAAGCCCATTAGCCCCGAAAGTTCGAAGTTCCCCTCTTTCACCCGGTTATACGCTTTGTGTATTTTGCGGTTTAACGTGAGCATTAACGCAATAGCGTGCTCGGCAACGGCTTCGGGGCCATAGGCTGGCACTCTCGACACTGCAATGCCATAGTGCGTTGCCGCTTGCATATCAATGTTGTTGAAGCCGGCGCAACGCAGCGCAATATGTTTGACGCCACATTGATGTAACGCCTCAATAACCGGCTTTGAGATATTATCATTGACAAAAACACAGACAGCATCGTACTCAGAACATAATTGCGCAGTCTGTGCGTCGAGCGCCATTGGCAGGAAACGCAGGCTGATGTCGTCGTGTTGAGAAAGAGAGGTAAAAATGCTCTCGTCATAACTTTTTGCACTAAACACACCAACACGTAATGTCATCTCGCTTCCTTAGGGTGAGTTAATTCAGGCAGGCTTCAATGTCACTGGCGATAGCTTCGGGCTTTGTCGTTGGCCCATAGCGTTTTACAACGTGACCTTGCGCATCTACCAGAAACTTGGTGAAGTTCCATTTTATCTTCTTGGTGCCAAGAATGCCGGGGGCTTCGTTTTTCAGAGTTACATACAAAGGATGAGCGTTGTCGCCATTAACTTCTGTTTTTTTAAATAACGGAAAGGTAACGCCAAACGAGCCACTGCAAAAGCCTGCGATCTGCTCATCATCCCCCGGCTCCTGATGGCCAAACTGGTCGCAAGGGAAAGCCAGTACAGAAAACCCTTTGTCTTTAAATTGTTTATAGAGCGCTTCCAGTCCCTCGTACTGGTAGGTAAAGCCACATTTGCTTGCTGTGTTGACAATAAGTAATACCTTGCCCTTATAGGCATCAAGTGACTCTTGTTCGCCACTGTTTCGAGTTGCTGTATGTGAGTAAATCGTTGTGCTCATAATTCCTCTTAGTATTGTTATCCTGGGGGGCGTGGCGTCATCGACAGCCTTGCCTGACAGTAGGTGGCAAACTGATTATTTGCTACACTCTGCGCACAACTACAGTATAAACACAAATCAGCAAAGAGAATCAGTTATGAGCGATAAAAGGGTCAGCTTTTTAGGCTTAGGTGTCATGGGGTATCCAATGGCAGGGCATCTCGCAACCAAGGGGTATGCTGTTACTGTGTATAACCGCACGGCGACTAAGGCACAGAAGTGGGGTCAGGCTTTCAAAGGAACGGTTGCCAATACACCGGCTGACGCTGCCAGGGACGCCGATATCGTGATGATGTGTGTAGGCGACGACAATGATGTGCGCCACGTTGCAGAGCAGGCTCTGACAGTGATGAAGCCTGGGAGCGTGTTGATTGATCACACCACGGCGTCTGCATCTGTTGCTCGTGAATTGGCAAAAACCTGTCGTGAAAAGCAGGTTGATTTTCTGGATGCTCCTGTCTCAGGTGGTCAGGCTGGCGCGGAAAACGGACAACTTACCGTGATGGTAGGCGGTGATGCTGCCGTCTTTGAAAAGGTGAAACCTGTTATTGATGTCTATGCCCGGCATAGTCAGTGTATGGGCGAGAGCGGAAGTGGTCAGCTTGCCAAAATGATGAACCAGATATGCATTGCCGGTATTGTTCAGGGACTGGCTGAAGCGCTTCATTTTGGTAAGCGCGCAGGACTTGACTGTCAGCAGGTGGTTGATGTGATCAGCAAGGGGGCGGCCCAATCGTGGCAGATGGAAAATCGTGCAGGCACGATGATAGAAGGGAAGTATGACTTCGGTTTCGCGGTTGACTGGATGCGAAAAGATTTATCTATCGCGCTTGATGAGGCGAGACGAAACGGATCTACACTCGCGTTGACTGCGCTGATTGATCAGTACTATGCCGACGTACAAAAATCGGGTGGCGGGCGCTGGGATACGTCCAGTTTACTGACGCGTTTGGGTTAAGAAGGTTGTGACGACGGGGCTGGTGCTGTCGCAGATGCTGCGGTGTCATCAGTATCCTCTTCCGGGGGAGCGGCGAGCTCCGGGTCAGGAGGTAAAAGCCTGTCAGCAGCGTCTTGGACCTGTTGTCTGAGTTGTCTAAAGCGCGAGCGATTTGTGGCGTTCATCTCCTTATTCTCCAGTTCCGCCAGCAGCCGTCGAATAGTATAGCGTCTATACTGCACTGTTTTGCTTTCCACCATACACTGCAACAGGTTTAGCGCGAATGCGCCAATGGCGGGCAGTAATCGGTAAGCATCATAGAAAAAGGGCATCGCTTCCTGAAAACGGTGCTTTAAGAACCATTGCGTTCCTTTATCATTGAGTTCAAATGCTTTGTCGCCGGCCAGTCCCATCTGTTGTTCTGAGAGCAGAATTTCACTCGCGTTCACCGTTTGCTCGCTCAAATCTTCGATTGTGGTATTTCGCTGGGTTGCCAATTCCATAAGCTGCCTGGCTTTTTCTTTTCTTCCCAGCGCGTCGTTGACTTTAGCGGCAACAAGCAGAGTGGGCGTATCTGTGCGGGTGATTGCGTTCATGCTGTCATTATCAAGCATCAAAGCGGCTTTTTTATTATCACCATCTAATACTGCAGCATACGCTAACAGGTAATCCCGCTTTTGGGTAAGTTGCTGATCATGCTGACTGCGACCTGCAATCCCTACCAGCTTACGCGCCTGCGAAAGACTTTCCTGCCGGTTGGTTTCCGGACTCTCTTCTGCGAGTTGTAGATAAAACTCCGCCAGTGTAAACGTGAAGTCGTTAAACGCGTCTTTTGCGCTGCGGTTCATCGCCCGTTTTTTTTGTAACAGGTCTATTCCCTCTAGCACCCGGTTTTGCTTGTGATAGGTGAGCGTTTTCAGGCGCGTTGCTGGTACGCTTAAATCACTGGGTTTTATGTTGTCCAGATAGTGTTCCGCCTGCGTGTAGGCTTCTTGCTCATAGCAAAGGCAGGCTAGCCATTCAAACGCCTGTTCCCTGGCAAGATTCACATTTAGCAAGGCTGACAGTTGTTCACTGCAAGCGCCATAATTGCCGGCGGCATACTGGCATTTAATACGGCCCCATTGCGCCCACAAGACCTGATCTGACTGCGTCAATACGGTTTCATAAAGTTGCTGAGCCCGCAGAAATTGCTTGTCTTCGTAAAGTAACCGGGCCTGCAGCTTGGTAACATCAGACTGCAGCCGTCGGGGTACGTCTTCCTGTGCAAGTCGGGCTAGCTGACTCAATGCATGCTTTGTATTTCCTTTGTCCAGGCTTGCTAATACATTAGAAACAAAGCCCCGATAGGTCATGTAATGTTCCAGCTGTCGGGTAAGAGTGCTGATGCTGTAGGGTTTAATGATAAGTAAGTCAGGATGGACATCGATAATCTGCCCAATGGTCTGAGGTAATCTGTCAGACGTGATGAAGATTATACCCGTGCTGGGCTTGATAAAACGACTTTGACGCAGGGCCTGAACCCATGCCACACCATTCTTGCCTGTTCCCAGGTGAAAATCTAACAGGATCACTTCAAAGTGCTGCGTGCGCAGCGCCGCTTTTAGCTCTGCACCACTACCAAAGCTACTTACTTCAAACAAGCCAGTTGGAAGAATGTGGCTTCGTAAACTGGCGCGTGCTGTGGCGTTATCTTCAACAATGGCGAGTCGATATTGCAAGGTATCAGGCCCGTGTGCAGAAAAAATGGATAATAGTCATTAAGCTTATCAGTGTATCCGCAAATGTACATGTGATCTGTCCGCATCCGGGTATTCGTCAGAATACCTTTAATTTTCTTATCCTGCTCGTTACAAGTGTCACAAAAAATTTACATACAACTTGTATTACCAGATGGGTTTACGTTTACGTCAAGGGTAGTTATTGGTTACTGTTGCAAGTCTTACAGAAAAAACATCAGAGGCAGCCATGCACAAGGTACCCTTACTTATCAACGGCGAATTCGTTGAGTCTTCTACTTCTTCTTATATCGATGTTACTAACCCGGCAAATAACGAGGTGATCGCTCAGGCGCCCTGTGCCACAGAGCAGGAAATGGAGCAGGCCATTGCGTCTGCAGAGGCCGCATTCGAAACCTGGAAAAACGTGCCGGTTACCGAGCGATCGCGTGTCATGATGCGCTATCAGGCATTATTAAAAGAGCATCAGGAAGACATTGCCAGAATCCTTGCATCAGAGACCGGCAAAACCTTCGACGATGCGAAAGGAGACGTCTGGCGGGGAATTGAGGTGGTTGAGCAAGCCATGAATGTCCCTTCTATGATGATGGGCGAGACCGTGGAAAATGTCGCCCGTGGTATCGATACGTATAGCTACATTCAACCTCTGGGTGTTTGCGCGGGCATCACACCTTTCAACTTTCCTGCGATGATCCCGCTATGGATGTTCCCGATGGCAATTGCCTGCGGCAACACTTTCGTTTTAAAACCTTCCGAACAAGACCCGCAAACGCCGATGAAGCTCGCTGAGCTGTTTATGGAAGCTGGCGCACCTGCGGGTGTTCTGAACATAGTGCATGGCGGTAAAGATCAGGTTGAACCGCTGCTTACCGATCCTCGAATCAAGGCGGTATCTTTCGTCGGATCTGTGCCTGTGGGTCAACACATCTATCGCACAGCGACTGCCAACATGAAGCGCGCGCAGTGTTTTGCCGGTGCAAAAAATCACAGTGTGATTATGCCTGATGCCAATAAAGAACACGTGTTGAATAACCTGGTTGGATCGTCAGTGGGTGCAGCAGGGCAGCGTTGTATGGCAATTTCGGTTGCGGTATTTGTAGGAGAAGCGCAAAAGTGGATCCCGGAACTGGCAGAGCGTATTAGTAAAGTGAAGCCGGGACTGTGGGACGACAAAGACGCGGGCTTTGGTCCGGTAATCAGTCCACAGGCGAAACAGCGCGTACTTGGTCTGATTCAGAAAGGCAAAGATGAAGGGGCTGAGTGCTTACTGGACGGCAGTGATTTCACCGTCCCCGGTTATGAGAACGGGAACTGGATTGGCCCGACGGTATTTTCCGGTGTTACCACCGATATGACCATCTACAAGGAAGAAATATTTGGTCCGGTGCTAAGCTGCATGGGCGTAGATTCGCTGGAAGATGCGCTTGAGGTGGTAAATAATAATCCGTATGGGAATGGCACGTCTATCTTTACGAACAGCGGTTCGGCGGCCAGAAAGTATCAGCGCAATGTGGAAGTAGGGCAGGTGGGTATCAATGTGCCAATTCCTGTACCACTGCCGTTTTTCTCGTTCACTGGCTGGAAAAACTCCTTCTACGGTGATTTGCATGCTTATGGTAAGCAGGCGATCCGCTTCTATTCGGAAACAAAAACCATTACCTCCCGCTGGTTGGAGGATGATATTCCGGGTGGCCCTAACCTGACTATCTCAATCGACTAGGGAGGCAGGAAAATGCATTTTGATATGACAGAAGATCAGCAGGCTTTTGCCGACACGGCACGTCAGTTTGCAGACCAGGAGCTTGCACCCTATGCAGCGCAATGGGATCGTGATCACACCTTCCCTGTAGAAGCATTAAGAAAAGCAGGTGAGCTCGGGTTTTGTGGTTTATATACACCAGAAGACCAGGGCGGGCTGGGTCTGAGCCGCCTTGATTCTTCCATTATCTTTGAGCAGCTTGCGATGGGCTGCACTACCACAACAGCGATGCTGACGATTCACAATATGGCAACGTGGATGATTGCTACCTGGGGACAGGAAGACGTCAAATCACGCTGGTGCCCAGAGCTGGTCACCGGTGAAAAGCTGGCTTCGTATTGTCTAACCGAACCTGGTGCTGGCTCGGACGCAGCATCACTCAAAACGTCTGCCAAAGAGCAGGACGGTGGTTACGTCTTGAACGGCTCTAAGGTGTTTATCTCTGGTGCCGGAAGCACCCATGTGCTTGTGGTAATGGCGCGCACAGGTGGGCCCGGCCCGAAAGGCGTATCTGCTTTCGCGGTACCAGCAGATGCAGACGGAATTATTTACGGTAAGCCTGAAGAGAAAATGGGCTGGAATGCTCAGCCCACCCGTATGATCACCTTTGAAAATGTGAAATTGGAAAAATCCTGGCGCCTGGGTGAAGAGGGCGAAGGTTTTAAAATGGCCATGAAAGGGCTGGACGGTGGCCGTATAAATATCGCTACCTGTTCTGTAGGAACCGCACAACAGGCGCTCAATACTGCGCGCAGCTATATGCAGGAACGCGAGCAGTTCGGTTCGCCTATTGCGAGCTTTCAGGCATTGCAGTTCAAATTAGCGGATATGGCGACCGAGCTGGTTGCAGCCAGGCAACTGGTGCGGTTGGCTGCGAGCAAGCTGGATAACAATCACGCAGACAAAACCACCTATTGCGCAATGGCAAAACGCTTTGCTACGGATGTAGGCTTCAAGGTCTGCAATGAGGCGCTGCAACTTCATGGTGGCTACGGATACATCAAAGAATATCCGCTCGAACGTCATGTACGTGATGTGCGGGTGCACCAGATACTCGAAGGCACGAATGAAATCATGCGCGTAATCATTGGTCGTCGTCTGATAATGGATGAGAGAGAAGTTCTCTGATTGGGAGTAAGACATGAGTGAAGATGCTGAAGCGTTACCAGTACTTATCAGTGAAGCTGATGCCGGTAACGGTAAGAAAGTCGGGATTCTGACGTTAAACAAACCCAAGGCTCTCAATGCATTGGATTTGGCAATGGCGGAGCTGATGCTGGATGCCTTGAAAGACTTCGCAACGCGCGAAGATATTGCGTGTGTCTTCATTGACGCTGAAGGAGAAAAGGCGTTTTGTGCCGGTGGCGATGTGGTGTCAATGCATGAGGCGATGTTACGTGATAAAGGGGCAATTCCGGCGTTTCTGAAAACGTTTTTTAGCGTGGAGTATACCCTTGACTATACCATTCGTACTTTTAATAAACCCATTATTGTCTGGGGTACCGGCATTGTTATGGGCGGTGGCATGGGGCTGATGAGTGGCGCCAGTCACCGTATTGTTACTGAGACCTCGCGCCTGGCGATGCCGGAGATAACTATTGGTCTTTACCCGGATGTTGGCGGCAGCTATTTTCTTCCGCGATTGCCAGGTAAATCCGGATTATTCCTGGGGCTAACCGGTGCGAGTATGAATGCTGGCGATGCCAGATATCTGGGGTTAGCAGATCATTTCGTTACCAGTGACAAACGTCAACAACTGCTTGACACGTTATGTGAACAAGCATGGCAGGATGACGACGTTGATGAACAGGTCGCCGGGGTTATTAACTCGTTGTCTGACGCTGACGAGATGCCTGCATCTGTAGTGGAAACGCATCAGTCGCTGATTGACGATGTGTGTAGTCACGATTCGCTGCCAGCGATTGTCGATGCGATTAATGCTATGGACAGTGCTGATGATAAATGGCTGGCCCGGGCTCAAAAAACACTGGCAGGGGGCTCGCCCATTACTGCACACCTTGTATATCAGCAGTGCCAGCGTGGCGCGCACATGAGTCTGGCGGATTGTTTCAGGATGGAGCTCATCATGTCCTGTCGCTGTGGCGAAGCTGGCGAGTTTCAGGAAGGCGTACGGGCGTTATTAATAGACAAAGACAATTCTCCAAATTGGAAATACGCGTCTGTTGCTGAGGTACCAGATGCGGTTGTCGACACATTTTTTACTTCCCCATGGGACAGTGCGTCTCATCCGTTAACGACACTGGGAGAATAATAATGACAAAAATTGCCTTTATTGGACTGGGTAATATGGGTGGGCCAATGGCGGCTAACCTGTTGAAAAGTGGTATGCGGGTTACGGTTTTTGATTTGGTCGAAGCCAGTGTAAATGCGCTGGTGGAGCAGGGGGCGAAGGCCGCAACGTCAGCTGTTGATGCCGTTGCTGACGCTGATGTGGTTGTTACTATGCTTCCGGCCGCTGCGCACGTGAAGTCATTGTATTTGGGCGAAAACGGAATAATTCAGGCCAGTCGCTCTGATGTACTGTTTATCGACTCCAGTACCATCGATGCTGATTCTGCGCGGGTGGTTGGCAAGGCAGTTGAACAATCCGGACGTTTGTTTGTTGATGCGCCGGTTTCCGGTGGTGTGGCGGGTGCCAAAGCCGGTACGCTGACGTTCATCATGGGCGGTTCTGTTGATGGCGTTGCCAAGGCGACGCCAGTACTGCAGTGCATGGGCAAAAACCTGTTCCATGCCGGCGAGACGGGCGCTGGGCAAATTGCAAAAATATGCAATAACATGTTGCTGGCGGTGTTGATGAGTGGTACCTCTGAAGCATTACAGCTGGCTATCGATAATGGCCTGGATCCTAAAGTAATGTCTGACATTATGCTGCAAAGTTCAGGGTGCAACTGGACACTGCAGAAATACAATCCATGCCCTGGTGTGATGGAGGAAGTCCCGTCTTCCAATGACTATCAGGGTGGCTTTATGGTGAAACTGATGAATAAAGATCTGAATCTGGCAATGAATGCGGCAGCGAATTCGGAATCATCTACACCAATGGCAGCTGCAGCGCAGGGTTTATACAAACTGCATCAGCGTAAAGGTAATGGAGATAAAGATTTTTCCAGCATCTTTACCCTGTTTGCAAAAGACTAGCCCCGCAAAAGCGTATTTGTGCCGGACTACCCAGTCCGGCTTCGTTTCTTATGGCTTGTCTGCTAGCATTGCGCCATTCTGAACCAACAGGCCCGACATCATGTGGCGATGTCCACTCTGCAAACACCCCTTAAACATCCACGACAAAACCTGGCTATGTGGCAATGGTCATGCATTTGACAGAGCGAAGGCCGGCTACGTGAACTTGCTCCCAGTACAGTTTAAAAAATCGCTGCAGCCCGGCGATGACAAACCTATGTTGCGAGCACGCCGTGAGTTTCACCAACGTCAAAGTTATCAGCCCCTTATGGAAGCGTTGACAGATTTGATCTCGAACGCGCATTCAGAAACGCAAATCAGACTATACGATGCCGGCTGTGGTGAGGGCGCCTATCTGCGAAATATATCTGAGAATCTGGCGTTACAGGGAAAAAGCGTCACCGCGGCTGGCAGTGATATTGCTAAACTGGCTGTGGAGATGGCTGCAAAGCAGGCGAAGACGCATCAATATGTGGTTGCCAGCAGCCACCAGTTGCCGCTGGAAGATGAAGCAGTGGATGCAATAATGCAAATATTCGCCCCCGGAGACGCCAGTGAATATGCCAGAGTATTGTCCTCACGAGGCACGTTACTGACCGTCTCGCCAGGGCCCGAACATCTGTTTGAGCTTAAACAGCACATCTATGACTCGCCCGAACGCCATGTTGCGCCTGATGCGGTGTTACCGCATTTTACCCTTCAGCACAGCCGTCAAATCACTTTCACGCTTAACTTTGAAAACCCTGAACACGTGTCAGAACTGATTGCCATGACGCCCTTTTCGTGGAAGCTGGATGAAGAACGAAAAGCTATGATACGGGGGGCACTGACGTCTGTGACCGCAGATTTCATATGCCAGGTCTGGCGGAAACTGACATCACAAGAGAACCACTGTGAATAACAAAGCCTTATTTCTTGACCGGGACGGGATCATCAATATAGACACTGGCTATGTCCATCGTAAAGAGGATATCGAATTTGTTGAGGGCATCTTTGACGTTATCCGGACTTTTGTCGCAAAAGGCTTCATGCCGGTTATCGTTACCAATCAGTCAGGGATTGGCCGTGGGTTGTACGGGGAAGACGATTTTGCTGCTCTGAGCCATTGGATGCAGTTGCAATTTGACCACGCAGGTTTACCTGAGATCCCGGTGTATTATTGTCCACACCATCCCACACAAGGCATTGGTCAGTATCGTCAGCAATGTAATTGCCGCAAGCCAGAGCCTGGCATGTTGTTTGACGCTATTGCCGAACATCACATTGATGCCTCGCGCTCTTTCATGATTGGCGACAGTTGGCGGGATATTCAGGCAGCGGATGCCGCTGGTGTAAGACACCATATTTTTGTTAGCTCAGAAACCCGTGACAATACGAAGAGCATTGACAACGTGATTCAGGTGACTCAGGTCAGTGACATCCTCTCACACAACGTGCTAGCAGCGCTTAAGTAAAAGAAGGGCCTGTCGGCCCTCATTCGTTAATTCTGCTGTGAAAAGCGCGTCAGATGCTTTATCGCCTGACTTAACAAATCGACATTCAAGGTATCATTACTGCGCTTATTGTCGGTGGTATTGGTGATTTCATAACTGCCATTACTCAACACCTCAGTGCGCTGAAGGTTATGCACCACCACAATGCGCTCGCCGGACGTGCTGACCAGCCAGTTGCGCTTTGCATCCAGCAGGTTCTGCCCGGTAGAATAGAAATTGACCGGCGCCTGACACCCCAATGCATTTAAGATAGTGGGCGCCAGATCCTCTGTGCTCGCAAGTGTGGTGTTAACGTCGAGCGTGGTGTAAAGCGTCCCTTTCGCATTCGCGCTGTCTGCGTTATAGCCGGTTGCAATCATTACATCACCGCGCGAGAACAGTGACTCATCAAGATAGCGCTGTATTTTTGCGGCAGGTAAAAACGCGATATGTAAGCCATCATGTTCATTACTTAATGGCTGGCGATAATTATCAAGAAATTGCGTGGGTAACGTGTCATCAATGTGAATCGATACTGGCATCCCTAAGCCCACCGGCAGTGCGAGTAATACCGGCTTTTTGCCTTCGAGGCTTTCCTGGTAAATTTCGGGAACACCAAACAAAGATGTCATGATCAATGCGTCAAGCGACGATGCGGTGGTGAAGTAGTTTTCCACTTTTTGCATGGCAAACGTGTCTAATCCTGCCAGCGGTTGTGAGTCCGTCTGCACAATAACGGTCAGATTACGGCTGCTGTCGATGGAGCAATACACCGGCTCAGTAGGATAAGTGATATTGTGAATATCAGGATCGAACTGTAATTGTTTACGCTCTTCATAAGCCTGCAGGTCCAGCAACCCATAGCGAGACATGGTCGTTTTGGCCGTTGCGGGATAAGACAGCGGAAACATATTATCCTGCTTGATAATGGGTTGATACAGCTGTGCATCCGCCCAGACATGTACGGCGTGGCTGCTGACAAAGCACACCACGAAAAAGCTGGTTACCGGTATCCCAACTTTATAGTGAACCAAGCGCTCGATACGCTGCCAGATGGCATTGGCGAGAATAAGCTGGAATCCCAGCCACACCACAAACAGCATTAACAAAAACCCCCATTCCTGCCAGCCAAACTGACTGGCCTGGGTTTGCGCTTCTGTACGCAACAAGTCTGCCGAATTTCCACTAATGTGGAAGCCGGTGCGATTGTACAACAACGCGTCGAAGGCAAGTAGCGCCAGCCCGATTGCTGCTATCGCAGAAGCTGACGCCTTAATAATGTTTGGATTACTAACCAGGTAGCACAACGGAAGGATAAATATTACAAAACCAAAAAAGGTCATAAAACCAATGTGACCAAACCAGTTTGCAAACAGATATACCGACCCGATAAATGTACCGGGCAGAGGGGACGAAAAGACAAAAACCGAGGCAATAATAATGGCGATGGTGATATTCGCCAGAGCAAACCAGTGCCCCCAGTTTACCAGCTTCGTCACGCGTTGACGGCGCGGAGATTCGGCTAAAATCATAGGTTAACGCTTATCCTTTAACACTTTTCTTCAGGACGTCGGCAAACTGATTTACCATCGCTTCGCGGTTTTCCGGTGCAACCTGCGTATTAAATATGTGAGTGACGACATTGCCCAGTACCATCAGAGACAAGTCTCTGTTCGCCTGATTTTCCTCCAGTGTCATTATCACTTTATTCATTAGCGCTTCGAAATCTGCGTCGGTGTAACGGCTTTTTTGGGGCATTAGCACGCCTCTTTTAGAGTTTTCTTTAATAAAAAGAATGGATTTAAAAATAAAATGATTATAATCGTTGTTTGAGTGATAACAATCATTCATTCTAAAATCCCGCAATTCCCCTGCTAATTCTTAACGACAGGACACCACATTACCTATGAGTGCACTGATTCATCATTTTGTTGTTCATCGCCTGGTACTTAACCAGGATGATAAAATTGAAGCAATCCCGCGCAACAGCTGTCTGACGGTGACGCCTGAAATTGAACTACTGGCGCATCAGATTAACCACAGTTTTAATGCCAAACCGGGAAAAGGGGTTGGCCATTTCGTCGACAGTGCGCCATCAGAGGGTGACGACGCTCAGCCTGCCGACGTCAGTGAATTCGCACAGGGCCTGACAACGTACTGGAAGCAAAGAAATGAAGGCGAGGGCGATCTGGAAGCGACATTCCACGCTTTTTCACTTTCTGCTGCATCAAGACTGGTTAAGGCACTGGCAGATACCGGCACAGTAGAAACCGGCTTTCTT
This sequence comes from Alteromonas sp. H39, assembly GCF_047556435.1. Classification (GTDB taxonomy): domain Bacteria; phylum Pseudomonadota; class Gammaproteobacteria; order Enterobacterales; family Alteromonadaceae; genus Alteromonas. The sequence continues at coordinate 2,329,405 of NZ_CP180210.1, read as the reverse complement.
ATCTTCTGTCAGTATGAATATCTGGCGACGCAGTATCTGATGGTGGCGTTGTTAAACACACGTGCCCACGTGGAAGTGAATCAGGAGCTGGAACTGTCGTCCCGTGAACATCTGGATCTGGCGCGTATGCAGCTTGCCGTGCGTATCGATTTAACACAGTGGTCAGTGCAACCTGAACAACAACGCTACATCAGCTTTATTAAAGGGCGCATGGGGCGTAAAGTGTCAGATTTCTTCATGCAGTTTATCGGGTGCGAGGAGTTGGTTGATGTTAAGCAGCAAAATAAACAGCTGATTTCTTCTGTTGATGCCTATTTGGCCAGTGAATCTCTCGATCCACAGGAACAACATCAGCATCGTGAGCAGGTAAAAAATTACTTTAAAGAGAAAATTGATAGTGGGGAGAGTCTGTCGGTAAAAGAACTGTCCGGCCGATTACCCGCAGATGAAAGTACACAATCAGATTTTGCGAGATTTACAGAGTCTCTGGAAACACCGCTGGAAAAAGAAATTCAGCCTGATCCGGCGGCGCTCAAACAACTGGCAAAGTTCACCGGTCAGGGAGGCGGTATTTCGGTAAGTTTCGAGCGTAAACTGATGGGTGAGCGGGTATTTTATGACCCCGCCACCGACACGCTGACGATTCGTGGAATACCGCCAAACTTAAAAGATCAGTTAAAACGCCAGTCAGGAATGGACTAATTACCTGTAACTCCGTTTTGAACGCCGTATAATAGCGGCAACGAATTCACGATTAGGGTGTTATGCAATTATTTGTAAATGACCTTACTGTAATGGATTTCTCTTACCTTTGCCCAAAGCGTGGGATGGTAGGAGAAAGCTGGATTGTCGATGTGGTACTCGACGGTGACCTGAACGAAGAAAGCATGGTTCAGGACTTCGGTAAGGTGAAAAAGAACTTAAAACGGTTGATCGACGACTATGTCGATCACAAGCTGCTTGTACCCGCTGAGCACGCCAATGCTATCGTTATACACGACGAGGATGGTGATCAGGTGGAGGTTCAGTTTAGCTGTGAAGATACGCGTCAAATCATGCTGTATTGTCCCTCTGATGCGTATGCTTTTATTTATTCTGATGAAGTGAATATGGCAAGCGTGGGGGAGTATTTGCGCGAAGTTATTGCCACGCACCTGCCTGACAATGTAGATGATATTAAGCTGCATTTGCGTACGGAAGTCATAACCACGCCGTATTATCACTACACGCATGGCCTGAAAAAGCATGATGGCAACTGTCAGCGTATTGCACACGGACACCGTTCCCGTATCGATATATTTGTGGAGGGTGAGCCGTGTAAGGCCAGTCAGTCATACTGGGCGCAGCGGTGGGCTGATATTTATATTGCAACGCAGGAAGATGCCATCGCTTACGATGCAAGAAAAATTACCGGTTCAGTAGATAACGCCAGCGACTATCTGTGTTTTGCTTATGAGGCGAACCAGGGATACTTTGAAATTATGTTGCCACAAGCCGATTGCGAAGTGATTCAGACTGATTCTACCGTTGAGTGCCTGGCCCAATTTCTGTTGTCAGAGCAGCAACGTCGCTACCCCGGCAAAGAAAATAAAGTCATTGCCTACGAAGGGGTGGGTAAAGGCGCGATGGTGACAGGGTAGATGAAAGTGCGAGGATGTAATGCCCTTGTGGTAACGCTGGCCTTTCTTTCGAGCATGCTGTTTTCAGGTGCAATGGCTGTTGCCAGTGAACCGTCACTTGTACTTAACGGAAAACTTACTCAGGGAAGCCTCATCCGAGGCCAGGTGCCTGTGGGCAGCCAGGTCAGTCTCAATGGTCAGTCGCTAACCGTTAACCCGCAAGGCAAGTTTGTAATGGGGTTTGAGCGCGATGCACAAGCCACCCATACCCTGCGTATTATTGCGCCGGATGGGAAAACACACACACAGACGTTAACCATTAGCAAACGTGAGTACGATATTCAGCGTATTGATGGCCTGGATCAAAAAATGGTGTCGCCGCCGAAATCAGTGCTTGAAAGGATCCGCAACGACAGCGCGAACGTGGCCCGTGCCCGCAGTGGCAACCGCAACTATGATGCTGTGTTTACTCGATTTTCCTGGCCCGCGGAAGGTCCCATTACGGGCGTTTATGGTAGCCAGCGAGTTCTTAACGGTGAACCAAAACGTCCTCATTACGGGGTTGATGTGGGGGGACCCATCGGTACACCTATTGTGGCGCCGACCAGTGGTATCGTCACGTTGGCTGAAGATTTATATTATTCAGGCAATACCGTGATCCTGGATCACGGCATGGGGGTGTTCTCGACCTTCTTGCACCTTGACAGCATAACGGTAAAAGTCGGCGAAGAACTTAATAAAGGCGAACAGCTCGGTACCCTCGGTGCTACCGGTCGTGCGACAGGGCCTCATCTTGACTGGCGGATTAACTTAGGGTCAATGCGACTTGACCCACAGTTATTGATTACTGACAGTGAATAATACTGTCAGTCATCCACTTTCAGCCATTGCATCAGCTTTTCCCTGTCGGTTATGTCGAAATAACATACCACTTCGGCAGCCTTCTCAATCGGCATGGATAGCGACAGGGTGCGGCCTTCCCGAATCACCAACAGCTCAGCATGTTGGTCAGTAGTGTTATCTAACAGCCGCTGAAATAATGCAGGATTAACCACGTAACCATTCATCGCGATGAGTTTATCGTTTACCTGCAAACCCGCCCGGCTCGCTGGCGTATTTTGCCGCACAACCTGAATCATCATGCCGGTTTCAAGGGTCTTCGTTACGGCACCAAAAGCCCGGCCTACACGCTTGGCGGAGCGGGCAACACCGCCTTTATCGTCAGGCGCGGATTTGGCCCGCAGCTTAAGTGCAACGCCGATGGAATCCAACCACTTTGGTAGGGGCACGTCTTCAACCCCAAAGACAGTATTTTTCAGGTATGGGTTAACATCGATACCAAAGTGTTGTTGGCAAAGACTGGCGATAACGTCATTCGGTGTGCCTTTTTCGTCCCGGCCGTAGGTATCCCACAATACTTTCATCAGGTTATCCAGATTGTACTTGCCCTGAGATTCAGTGCGAAGCAGTAAATCCAGCCCCATCGCGATGATACCGCCCTTGGTGTAGTAGCTCACGATGTGATTAGTCGCACTTGCATCCTGCTTATAAAAACGCGTCCAGGCATCAAAGCTGCTTTCGGCTGCAGATTGCTTGAAGCGCCCGGCATTTACCTGCAAACGACTGAGGTTTTGCGCGACGATATCGAGATACTTTTCTGGCTCGATAAGTCCTGCTCGTACCAGCGTCAGATCATCGTAAAAACTGGTAAAGCCCTCGTAAATCCATAGCTGCTCGGTGTAGGTTTCAGCTTGCAGGTCGGGTTTCACCATGACCTCTGGTTTTATCCGCTTGACGTGCCAGGTATGAAACAATTCATGACTACATAAACTTAAAAATGTGATGTAGCCGTCGGTTTTGTCTTCGGGTTCATTCACCAGAGGAAGATCAAAGCGTGGGTAAAGCAGGGCAGTGGAACTGCGGTGCTCCAGCCCACCGAAACCAGAATCGCTTAGCAACGTCATAAACACATAGCGTGAAATGGGCTGAGGTTCCCCAAACAGTTGCATATGGTGCTTACAGACAGGCACAAGATCCCTTGCGATCCGATCGGTATCAATCGGTGCCTTACCAGAAAACAGCAACACAAATTCAACCCCGTTCACATCAAACGATTTCAGCTGACAGGATCCAATAAATACAGGGTGGTCAATGAGCTCTTCATAATTTTCACAGTAGAAACGCATGCTCGCTGCATTTTCCTGCCGAGACGGCATACTGGTTTCAATGAGCCAGTCCGGTTTATCGCTCACCGTATTTATTTGTAGTGAGCAGGGTAAGGACTCGGCCCCCTTCACCTGAAGAAAGACACTGGTACCATTGCAGAACGCGTACTCATCATTGATAAACGCGGAGCGTACCGACAAATCAAAGGCGTAAATATCATAGGTCAGCGTGATAGCAGTACCGTTTGTTTGAACCAGCCAGGTTTGTTTGTCAGTTTTCGCCACATCAACAAGCTTGCCCTCGTTGTCCTCAGCGCGCAGGCGGACGATGTTCCGCGCAAAGTCGCGAATCATGTAACTACCGGGGATCCAGGCTGGTAATGTCAGCTCGAGAAAGTCTGTGTCGTGTGTGGGAAGGTCAAGCGTCACACGGAAAAGGTGTTCTTCTACGGAATGCACACTCAGGGTGTATTGCAGAACAGATTTATCTTGAAACATGGTTAACCCGCAACTAATAAATATACCGCTATCATGCCGCACACGGAAGTCTTTGTCAGCCCGGGATAAATTGGTTACATTGAGATGAGTTAAAAATAACCTGTCAATTTACTGCGTACATTATGCTGTAGAGATAGTGCCAAATGAAAATCGCCAATTATCATGCCAAACAAAAATAAAATAACCCTGAGCAGGGATGATATACAGTCACTGAAAGATTTGGTGCCGGGCACCACGATTGACCTGCAAATCACCACACCGACGTCGCCCAAGCGCATTAAAACTTACTATGTTGGCATGGATATTCCCAATTGCATGATTTTTCAGATCCCGACCACAGCAAAATGGACTTTTGTCAGAGACTTGTTGTTACCCGACAATTCCATTGTGGTGCGCTACATACTGGAAGGCGACGCTGGTCAGGTGATTGCTTTCAGGGTTAAGGTGCTGAAATTGTTGTCACATCCAACGGGTTTACTGTTAACCACCTTTCCGTCCACGATACAGACACTCGGCCTTCGGGCAGTGAAACGCGCTCAGCCGGGCATAGCCGTTAATGTGCATGCTGAAGGTATTGAGTCACTGGATAATGTCACGGGTATTATCGTCGATGTATCGACGAACGGTTGCCGTATTGCAATGCCAGTTAAACCTGACTGGCCCGTGCTAGGCAGCGAGCAGGTAATTCGTATCGGCTACAAGGTGGATGGCGAAAACGTATCAATCAAAGGCCAAATTAAAAATAACAGCCTTGAGCAGGAGTACATTTACTATGGTGTACAGTTTGATAAAGACCAGAAATCAGTGGAAAAACTGTTGCAACGACATATTCTTATAGGATAACGCGTTACACCACTAACAATAATAACAATGCCACCTTCAAAGGAGGAGAATTATGCGCGATATCGAACGTTTGCTGATGCGCTATGACGAAAGCCATCAGAATAAAACCAATGTACTTATACATGCGATCGCGGTGCCGAGCATCTATTTTGTTACATTGGGATTGTTGTGGGCGATCCCTGTACCTGACTGGATTGCGCAATTTAATGTCACCTGGGCGCATATTATCGCGGTGCCGGTGCTTTATTATTATTTTCTGCTGTCAGGCCCAATTGGCGCTGCAATGACATTGCTTACCATCGCCTGTTTCGGAGGCGTGTATTGGTTGGAATCTGCCGGGATCTCAGTTTGGCAATTCTGCCTGGCGCTTTTCGTCATCATGTGGATCCTGCAATTTGTGGGGCACAAAATTGAGGGTAAAAAGCCGTCTTTTCTGGAAGATCTGCGCTTTTTACTGGTCGGTCCCGCGTGGTGGTGGGTGCACTGGCTTAAGCGCATGAAAATCGGTTACTGATCCATGATTTAGTGTTGGGCCTGTAGCCCTGCCATTGGAGAAGTTCCCGCATGGCAGCATCTGAAATGACAATTTTTAAGCAAAAATTTATAAAAAGGAGCAACGGGCGTGCGACCAGCCTACAGAGAGTTACGACTAAGCCCGGCCAGCCTGTTGCTCACATGCGTATAATGTTTTTACCATTTAAGTAACCGGTAGTCGTGTGAGTCGTTGGCAACGCCTGTTTGAAAGCAATGAACGCCTGTTCTGGACGCTGCACAGCGCAGGTTGGACGGGCTTCGCGATAATTTATTACGTGGGCTCGTTTCTGCATGATGTCAGACCCATTTGGGTTTTTATCATTCTGCTTAACGCGTATGCCGGCTGGTTACTTACCATTCCTCTTCGTTACCTCTATCGCTGGGCAAGAAAGCAATCTCCCTTGAAGATGATATTAACCGTCATTTCGGCATGCTATGGTGTGGCGTTGTTGTGGGCGGTTGTGAAAAATATCAATTACTGGGAAATCTACAAACACGGTTATCGTCCAGACGACTGGTATATGTATTTCACCAACACCATCAACTCGTTAATCATGGTGGGGTGCTGGAGTGGTGTTTATTTCGGCATTAAGAATTTTCAGATGCTGCAAAAAGAGAAGCAGAATGCGTTGAAGGCCAGCACCATGGCCCATCAGGCTCACATCAAAATGCTTCGGTATCAGCTTAACCCTCATTTTCTGTTCAATACTTTGAATGCGATTTCTACGCTCATTCTGCTTAAAGAAAATGACACGGCAGAAGCGATGGTGTCCCGGTTAAGCGACTTTCTTAGATATTCGCTGGATAACGACCCGATTAAAAAGGTTCCGTTGGGTCAGGAAATTAAAGCCCTGAGGCTATATCTTGAGATTGAGCGTGTACGCTTTGATGACCGGCTAGAGGTAAACTGGGATATCGATGACAGTTGTGAGAGTGCGCTGGTTCCCAGTATGATACTGCAGCCTATAATTGAAAACGCGATTAAACACGCCATTTCAAAGATGGAGCAGGGAGGAAAAATCGATATCTCTGCCCGCACCTTTGGTAATGATTTACTCATGGATGTGGCAGACAATGGCCCTGGGGCAGATATTAAAAACGGACAGCTTAGCCGTGAGAATGGTGTAGGGCTGGTCAACATAAAAGAACGCCTGCAATCTTTATATCAGCGTAATTTTGCATTCTCTATTGAGCACAATAAACCTTCTGGTGTCAGGGTCAGAATTCGGATCCCCTATGAGGTAAAGGACGCGTGAAATGACGAACAAAGTAATTAAAACCATTGTAGTTGATGATGAACCGCTCGCCCGCAAAGGGTTGCGCGTACGTCTGGAGCGCCATAGCGATATAGACGTAGTGGCTGAGTGTCAGAATGGCCTTGACGCGGTGAGCGCGATTTCACAGCATCGACCTGATCTGGTGTTTCTCGATATACAGATGCCAGGCCTCAATGGATTTCAGGTTATTCATAAGCTGCGAGAGTTAAAGCAGCCGATACCCATGATTATTTTTGTCACCGCCTATGACAGTTATGCTATCAAAGCGTTTGATGTTCATGCGCTGGATTACCTGTTGAAACCTGCTGATGACGAAAGGTTATCGGCTGCATTAAATAAGGTGCGGGAATATTTCACAACCCAGCACTATGACGAGCAGTCAAGAAAACTGGTAAACCTGGTTGCCGAACTTACCGGAGACGACTGCGAAGAGATACTTCGGAAACTGGCCAGTGGTGAACCTGTTGAAACAAACCCATATCCTGAAGTCCTCGCGATAAAAGATGGTTCTGAGGTGACGCGGGTTAATGTTCAGGATATTCAATGGATTGATGCGGCAGGCGATTACATGTGTGTGCATGCGCTTGACGGGATGCACATCATGCGTAAAACCATGAAAGAGTTGGAGCAAGAACTCAACCCCCAGTGGTTTGTCCGCGTCCATCGTTCTGCCATCGCCAATATTCGTTTTGTAAAAAAACTGGTGAGTCACATTAGTGGTGAATACCATCTCATTTTACAAAACGATACTGAACTCAAAGTCAGCCGTAGCCATCGGGATAAGGTCAAAGCCGCGATGAAAATGTAATGGCCTCCCGCAAAAAAAAGCACGCCTAATTGCGTGCTTTATTTGTGCCTTTACACAGAGATTGACCTTGCCGCTGTCGTTTTACCTGCTTTATAGCAGTCTTTGCAGATTATCCTACTTAATCCAGCAGTCTCTTTCTTAACCTGAGAATCAACCATGAAAGCAAGACATGAAACGACGGCATTCATGATTATTCAGGTTATGCGTAACGGTTGTTCATCAGTCGCTTCATTGTTTCAACATCCGATTCAGAAAGCGGTTTTGTTTCCCAGGTCTTCTCTAGCGGGACTTCACAAGGCTTATCGTGATATTCACCAACCATGATGTTAGTGACCGACGTACCAACCAGCGACACAGCATGTGCCCCCAGTTTCATGGCCAGAATTCTATCCTGGCTGACGGGAGAACCGCCACGTTGGACGTGGCCGAGAATGACAGGGCGGACTTCAGAATGGGTTCTCTCAGTGAGTTGAGATGCGAGCGAATTAATTCCTCCAGGCCACACGTTTTCAGCCAGCACAATAATGTAGCTGATATTGCCACGTTGCTCCCGACGCTCCGTTAACTGCTCAACAATCTGGCGCAACGTGGCGTCTTCGGAGTCAAATAATTCGGGTAAAATAACAAAATCTGCCGCTGAGGCGATGGCTGCACTCAAGCCGAGAAATCCCGCATGGCGTCCCATGACTTCCACCAGAAATATCCTCTCAAAGGCATCAGCGGTATCCCTGACTTTATCGATAGAGTCTACAGCGGTTTCAATGGCGGTATAGTAGCCGATAGTGGCATCGGTGCCATTGATATCGTTGTCAATGGTTCCTGGCAAACCGATAATTTGCCCGTCCCAGTGCTCACTCAAATGCATGGCGCCACGAAACGAGCCGTCACCTCCTATTACCAGCAAAGTATCAACATCCAGTGCATTTAGATTTTCCGCAGCTCGCTGCGCAGCGTGGCGGGTTTTAAATTCCAGACACCTGGCACTGTGCAAAATAGTACCGCCTTGTTGAATCAGGTTGTGCACGCGCGGCGCATGCAGATGCGTATACTCCTGGTTCAAAAGTCCATTATAACCATGAAGGTATCCAATAATCGTGTGGCCTTCACGTTCGCACGCCAGAACGATTGCACGGATACAGGCGTTCATTCCAGGCGCATCACCACCTGAAGTCAGGACGGCTACGGTCTTACTCACGTTAATAATCCTTCACGGTAAGTTACTGCGTATAGGAAGTATACTGAGGCTTCTATCGCAGAGAGGAACGTTAATCGTGTTATTAAGCATGGCAGATGCACCGGTTGATGCCAAGTGCCTCAAGCGCCACAATGGTAGTTTATTGATTAGACACAACTATTTACATTCTCGTATGCAACCTTTGCCGGGAACGGCAGACTAAATCATCGTTATCTGAATTCTCTTAAGGAAGAGTAATGAAAAAAAGTGTTATCTTCGCGTTACTGGTTTTGTTAGGTGGTTGCTCATCTAAGCTGGCGTATAACAACCTCGACTGGTTAATTTACTGGTATATGGATGATTATGTCGAGCTTACTGACAAACAGGAAAATGTGTTCGATCATCACCTTGAATCCTGGATTGACTGGCATAGAGATACAGAGCTCACCCGCTACATTGCGCAGTTGAATACGCTCAAATCGGATATTTCCAACGACCAGTTAACTGAGCAAACCATTAATCAGCATCTGGAGCAGGCCACATCGCACTGGATAAGAGTACGAGAAAAGCTGAGTCCTGGAATCGCATCTATGGCGACAACGCTTACCGATGAACAAGTCGTCAGGCTATTTGCCGCGCTGGAAAAAGACAATAAGGAAGAAGAAGAAGAGTATCTGGAAGACAGTGATAAGTCGGCGCAGGAAAAAGCGGAAGAGCGCTTAGAAGATATTACCGATGATATAGAAGACCGAATTGGCTCGTTAACCAACCAACAGGAAGCGATTATCGCGCGTTACTCCCCCCAATTTGCATCTACTTACCAGGACTGGATTGCGTATCAGCGTGCGATCCAGGATGCGGCGCGAAAAGTGTTTATTACCCGTGATTCGAATCCCGACTTCACGCAGGATTTGATGCGCATCATGAACAATCCCGATGTTTACAGAAGCGACGCGTATTTACAGAAACGAGAGCAAAATCGCCGACTGTACGCCAGCATGGCCGCAGAGCTCTCAGAGACGCTAACATCAGACCAAAAACGCAAGCTATTGAAGAAGATACAGGATATTATCGACGACCTTAATGATCTTGTGGATGACTAAATGTGAGTAATCCGGTTCGACCGGGCCTGGGATTTGCCCTGGCATTATTTACTGCGTTTTTATGGGGCATACTGCCAATTTTTCTGGCGATATGCCTGCAAGTAATGGATAGTCCCACGATTACCGTTTATCGTTTTCTAACGGCTGCCGCTGTGGTCGGACTGTTACTTTGGAAAAAACAGCAGCTTCCGCGCTTTTTCCGGCTGCCGTTGCTGATCAAGCTGATGGCAGTTTCAGCCACTTTGATGTTGGTTACCAACTACGTCACAAATGTAATGGGGTTGCTTTATCTGAGCCCGGCAAGTGCACAGGTATTAATGCAAATCGCACCGTTTGCACTGATGATCGGAGGGATCCTGCTCTATAAAGAACACTTCACGTTATTGCAGTTTATAGGGGCGGTCAGCCTGCTGAGCGGATTGTTATTGTTTTTTAATCACCGGCTTCCCCAAATTATTGCTTCTGAGAGCGAAGATGTATTAGGGATTGTTTTCATTGTTATCGCTGCGCTCACATGGGCAGCTTACGCACTGTGTCAGAAGGCACTGATGCAGCATATGACAGCGATGCAGCTAACGCTGGTGCTGTACATTGTTGGCAGTATGATGTTATTGCCATTCTCAGAGTTAAACCATGTGTGGGATATGAATCGCTTACAATTCTTCGCCCTGTTATTTTGTTGCCTTAACACTATCTTTGGTTATGGCGCGTTTACAGAAGCGATGCGCGTCTGGCATGCCTCACGGGTAAGCGCCGTCCTTGCACTGGCACCGCTTTTTACCTTTATCAGCATGTTAATCGCGGAGCGTCTGCTGCCGTCAATGTTCACGCAACCTGCTTTGAATACGACAGCGTATGTGGGCGCCTTTATGGTCATTACCGGATCAGTTTTGGCGTCGCTGGGGCGTGAGCGCCTGCGAGCAGTTGGGTGACCGGGCTAAAACGAAACAGCCCCTCACTTTTGCTAGTCAGTGCGGTTGGTTATTGATGTCGTCATCCGCTGTGGTCACGGGAATTCGCCAGAGATCACCCTGGCAGTGCAATGTGTCGGTGCAAATTAGTCAGGTTGGGTTTGGCGATTACCGATGGGTTGATGGTTACCTTTACAGATAGTGTCGTATTCGTCACGGTAGTAGCGCAGATCTTCACACTCTGTTTCGTAGCGTTTTCTCGCTGTCATTGCCTGTTGCGGATACTCATTATTTTTCATGATTCTCGCCAGTTCAAGACACTGATGTTCTTGTCTTTTGACTTCCAGAATGTCCTCACACGGCTGTGTTGCGCTGCATGCACTAAGTATCAGGCTTAAGGACAACAAGGTTGTGGTTCTGCGAGCTGACGTCATCATAATTATCCTATGTAGGTAAACAGATCGCCTTTCAGTGCGTCCAGTTTTTGCTGGTGCTGATGACTAAGCGGCATATCCTCCAGTAACTTATAGACCCGTCGGCATTCTTTCACCAGTGTTGGCTCTGCTTTATCGTTTTTATCCAGAATTTTTATCAGACACTGCAAGAGGTTCAGTGCCACTCCGGTATTTACCGGGGCAAAGGTCTGCGCTGCTGCGAATGCTTCTCTGGCTTTTTCGTACTGGCCCTGCTGATAGAGGTTAATGCCCTTACGGTTAAATTGTTGGTAATTCGACTGCTTATCGGATGCATTGCGTTCTTCGCGTCTGAGTAACTCACGACTATTGGCGTCCAGTATTACCGACCTGCGGTTCAGGCTGGCCAACAGAGACTGTGCATCGTCAAACTCGCCCAAATCAAACATGACCTTGACGCTGTCTGGCGCAAAGCCGATTGGGTACTCCTCATATTTACTTTCAATCGCAATTTGCGATGCCGCCAGTTGCTTGCGTGCATCCAGCATCTTACCATCAATGGCATTAACTCTGGCGGTCATCACCTGTTCATAAATGTCGATATCAAAGTCATCAGCCATACGCGCTAATGCATCATCGAACTTTCCCCGTTGCAATGCCAGAAGCGCTTCCTGTTGATAGCGGTTTTTAGTTCGCTTTTCTTCTGAATGCTCAGCAACATCCAGAATGCTTCTGATGTAGCCACACCAGTGTGCGATATCCTGGTGTACCGTGCGTTTTGATAAATCCCAGATAGATTTCGACGACTCAGCCGCCAGCACGAAGTCATTGCTGTTCCAGGCAATTTGACAGGCAGCAAAATGCCGCGGCAGAGAGAATGGGGAAATTTTCAGGGCCGACTTAATGGAGGCTACGGCTTCTTCATGGCTATTTTGCATATCGTGTGCTTCAGCCAGAATGTCGTGAGCGTCAGGCGAGAAGCGATTCGATTGCAGAATAGCCTCGGCCGTGACAATGGCTTTTTCCGGATTATTGAGTCGCAGATACGTTTTCCCTAACGCGACCTGCGCCCACAAAAATGGCTTGCCGTCGGTGTAGGGCACCAGTTCATCAAGCGCTTTTTCCGGTTCATTGATCTCCCAGTACAGTTCTACCAAAAGCTGTTCGCAGGAGCGTTGATAAGGCGATGTCATTGACGCGAGATGTTCAGCATTATCTATCGCTTTATTCCAGTCTTCTTCGAAAATGGCGGAATATACAGGCTGTAAGAACTGGCGCTTTTGCCAGCTTCGTGTGATGCGGGTTTTCAGTTGTGCCTGAGAGAACGGTTTAATCAGATAATCGTCGGGGCGTCGCTCTATTGATCCCAAAACAACCGGCCTCGCACTGTCTGCACTGATCAGCAAAAATATTGTCGAAGGTTTGATGAGTTTGCGAACGCGCAATTCTTCTATTAGTTCGAAACCGTTTTTTTTGTCAGCGCCAAGATGAAGATCTGCCACGATGATGTCGTACTTCTGCTTACGACAGAGTGCGATGGCTTGCTCAGCGGAAGGCTTGGTAACAATATTTATTGCGCCCATGGTGTTCAGAAGGCCGCGTAACAGTAACAAAAACGGCCGCTGATCTTCCACGATCAACACCTGTTTATCCGCATAGTTCATTCAAATACCAGCTTGATTTCGCTTTGGTTTTTGTCTTTGCCTGCAATCATCAATGAATTTTGCACTCAGAGCAAGTGGCAGAAGCTAAAGTCTCACTGTTGTAAACCGATACAAGTATAACGTCAGCTCAGCAGGTCATAGTATAAAGGTGCCAGCGCAATCCCAAGTCTCGCAAATTCATCCTGTTAATCAGGCAGAGTGGAACGGACAGCTCTCGTCTGCCGCGGGGCGTGGAGCTGATTTTGCTCTGCTTCTGGCTTTACAGCTGGGAAGTGGCGTACCTGCTACTTCCATTCATTCATTATCAGACGAGACGAAGACTGACGATGCCGTCCTGATGCGGCTAAACCATTATCGCCGCCCGGCACTGGACTGCGGCGACGTCCAAGCCGATACGCTTAGTAAAACAGCAACCATTCTCAATCAACAGGGGATAGCGGATGCCAGGCTGTGGCAATGTATGCACCCGGATCCTCATGCGCTTATCAACGATAATAAAAAGCTCTCCGCTGACATTATTGCTAATTGCGCTCTGGCAACGCAGCAGGCTCGAGCTTCTTCGACGCCAGCACCGCTTGAAGAAGATCCCACACAACTGGATGACATTATTCAGGGCTCCCGGACACTCCTGGCATCGTAGCATCTGGTAATTCAACGGGCGCTTTGGTATAGTCGCGCCCGCATTTTTGCACTGGTCTTACGTTCCAATCAGCAAAGAGAATTATTATGTCAAAATACATCGTTTGCGCGATGTACAAATTCGTCGCGCTTGAAGATTTTGAAGCCATGCGTCAGCCTCTGCATGACACTATGGTTGCAAACGATATCAAAGGTACATTGCTGCTTGCCAGCGAAGGGATAAACGGGACTATTTCTGGTCCGCGTGAAGGTATAGATGCGCTATTGGCATACCTTAACAGCGATCCGCGCATTAATCCGATTTCCTGTAAAGAATCACTCCACGAAGAACAGCCGTTCTACCGCACCAAAGTGAAGCTGAAAAAAGAGATTGTCACGATGGGAGTAGAAGGTATTGATCCGCGTCAGACGGTCGGCACTTACGTAAAGCCAAAAGACTGGAACGCCCTGATTAGCGACCCCAATGTATTGGTAATAGATACCCGGAACGGCTACGAAATTGAAATCGGTACGTTCAAAAACGCGGTAGACCCAAAAACAGATACGTTTCGCGAGTTTCCCGACTATGTAAAACGCGAAATGGACCCGGGTAAGCATAAGAAAGTGGCCATGTTCTGTACTGGTGGGATACGTTGTGAAAAATCCACGGCATATTTGAAAGAGCAGGGCTTCGATGAGGTTTACCACCTTGAAGGTGGCATTCTTCAATACCTGGAAGATGTACCTAAAGAGGAGTCGCTGTGGGAAGGCGATTGCTTCGTATTCGATAACCGAGTAGCGGTGGATCACGATTTACAAAAGAGTAAGTACGATCAGTGTTACGCGTGCCGCCTTCCGATTACAGAGGAAGACAAGCGAAGCGAAAAATATGAATCTGGCGTAAGCTGTCCGCACTGTTATGGCACTCACACCGACGAGCAAATCGCTCGCTTCAGAGAGCGTGAAAAGCAGGTGAATCTGGCCAAAGCGAGACAGCAGGAGCACGTGGGTACAGAAGCTCGTCTGGTGATGGAACAGAAGCGCGAAGAAAAGGCGAAAGCGCAACGGATGCGAGCTATGAAAGCAAAGGAAAAACAGGCATAGACACTGCCTGACAAGGGCGTTACACTGCTTTTTCTACGAAGTAAGTAAATAGGGAACCTACGTGAACGCGCAGCTTTCAGAAGAAAAAATTGAAGAAATCAGAAGCGACTTTAATTTCTTCGACCGGGATGGAAATGGTCAAATTGATCTGCCCGAGTTCATTGAATTATTAACCGTATTATCACCGAAAACGAAAGCCAGCCACGTTGAAGAGGGCTTTAAGCTTATCGACAGCAATAATGATGGCTACATTGATTTCGAAGAATTTCTGTCATGGTGGCAGGAAGGCTGGTGGGAATACTGATTTCCATTATCAGGGGGTAGCTGCTGAGAGTGTAAAAAAATCTGTGTAAGTGGCATTCTTAACCTGTTGAAAGGAATGCAGAATGCCAATATCAGACAAACTTATCGATCAGCTTCTTGATGGCTGTAACTCCCCTGACGATATTCTCGGCGAAGCCGGATTACTTAAGCAACTGACCAAGAAGGTTGCTGAGCGAGCGTTGAGCGCTGAGATGGAACAACATCTTGGCTACGCCAAACATGCACCGGAGGGTAAAAACTCCGGCAATTCCCGTAACGGTAAATCCAGCAAGAAGGTGCGCTCTGTGCACGGTGAAATCGAGCTAGATATTCCACGTGACCGCAATGGCAGTTTTGAGCCGCAGCTGGTCAAGAAAGGCGACAAGCAGCTCAATGGTTTCGATGACCGTATCATCTCGCTGTATGCGCGAGGCATGACAACCCGTGATATTCAGGCGCATTTCGAAGAATCTTACGGCGTAGAAGTCTCACCAACCTTTATCTCACAAGTTACCAATGAAGTGCTGGATGAGGTAAAGCAATGGCAGCAGCGTCCACTGGACGCATTATATCCTGTGGTTTACTTGGATTGCCTGGTGGTGCGCAGTCGTGACTCTGGCGCAGTGCAGAACAAATCGGTTTACCTGGCGCTCGGCATCAACACCGATGGTGAAAAAGAGTTACTTGGCTTATGGATGGCACAAACCGAAGGCGCTAAGTTCTGGTTGTCTGTGATGAACGAACTTAAGAACCGTGGCGTGCAGGATATCTTCATTGCTTGCTGCGATGGCCTGAAAGGCTTCCCTGAAGCCATCGAGACGGTTTACCCGAAAACACAGGTACAACTGTGTATCGTACATCAAATTCGCCACTCGCTCCGCTATGTGAACTGGAAACAGCGCAAGGTCATTGCCGCTGACCTGAAACGTATTTACGGCGCGGCCACACTAGCTGAAGCGGAGCTGGCCCTAGCAGAGTTCGCTGAAAAATGGGATGACCAACACCCAACGATTAGCCTCTCCTGGCGCAATAACTGGGAACGTCTGAGTGTCTTCTTCGACTATCCACCGGAAATCCGTAAGGTCATTTACACCACCAATGCCATCGAATCTCTGAACGCTAGTCTTCGGAAAATTACCAAGACCAGACGGTCGTTCCCGACAGACGATTCAGTGATGAAAATACTGTATCTGGCGCTTCACCAGATATCGAAGAAGTGGACAATGCCAATAAGAGATTGGAAAGCGGCTATGAGTCAGTTTATGATTATGTACAGTGACCGCGTATCACTATGATAAACAGCCACTTACACAGAAGATCTTACAGTCTCTAGCTGCTACCCCCTCGGTAATTACTCATCCTCTGAAGGCGTCGTCCGGGGCTTTCGCTTTAACGGTGCAAAACCAACATCTTTCCCTTCCATCGTGTCGACTCGTTGTGTCTTTTTCCTGTTGTCTGGCATACCACGCGAGGTGTCATTCGGACTCTCTTTACGTTTATCCTTCACGGCTGGCTTTCTTACCTGTTTGCCTTTGAATGTTGCAGGGTGAATCTCATGTGCCACGGGCTCCAGTGGGTACTGAACATGAGCCTGTATTGATGTGAAACTTTGCCAGTCGCGCGGCCCCACAAACGAAATAGCAATGCCTTTTTCACCTGCACGGCCAGTGCGTCCGATACGATGAATGTACTCGTCGGCCTGTTTTGGCAAGTCAAAGTTAATCACCAGACCCACTTTTCGCAGATCTAACCCTCGCGACGCCACGTCTGTAGTTACCAGTACACTGTACTGTCCGCGACTAAATTCGCTCATGATCTGAGCGCGCTGGTTTTGCGGTAAATCACCGCGCAAGGCGATGGCGTGAAGATTGTCTTTATTGAGAACGTCTGTCAGCCGGTCAGTATCTTCACGGGTAGCGCTGAATACCACAGCTTGATTATAATCAAGCTGGCTCAGGCAATGTGCAAGCAGGGTGTCTTTATGACTGACGTTATCAGCAAAATAGCAGTGCTGTGTAATATCACCATGTGCGGCGGTAGCCTCGCCGACTGCCACACGAACGGGAGAACGTAAAAAATCGCCCGACAGGTGATTAAGTTCAATATTGTCCAGTGTTGCTGAAAATAACATAGTCTGACGTTTTCGATGATCGGCGAAGCGGTTTATCATCGCCAGCTCGCTGGCGAACCCTAAATCGAGCATACGATCGGCTTCATCATAAATAAGAAGCTCAAGGCCGTTAAGGAAAAAGGTTTTGTCTTTCAGGTGGTCAGCAATGCGACCCGCTGTGCCCACGATGATGTGTGGGTTGCGACGCAGGACTTTCACCTGGTCGTTGTAATTCTCTCCGCCAACGACTAATGCACACTGCACTGGCAGCCCGTTACTAAGCTGCTTTGCTTCGATGAAAACTTGTTTTGCCAGCTCACGGGTAGGAGCAAGGATCAGTACCCGAGGGTCCTGGCGGCTGAGAGCTTTGGTTGTCAGCAAACGGTTAATCGCGGGCACGAGAAATGCGAATGTTTTGCCCGAACCGGTTTTAGAAGACGCAATAATGTCCTTGCCCTGAAGCGCCGGAAGTAATGTCCGCTCCTGAATTTCAGTTAGTGTGACAATACCTTTGTCGCTTAATCGGGAAACGATTTTGTGATGTACGGGAAGTTCGCTGACTTGCAATGGGTAACCTCATGGACTGATTCGGCGGTATTATCCATTAAAGCATGTCAGAGTAAAAGGGTAAGGGGGGTTTCTCTGTGGCTTATATGAAATCGTGGTAATGAAATAAACATTTTCTCGTGTAAAAAACAAAAAAGGCACCAGTGGGGTGCCTTTACTACGTCGTTTCAGAATTAGAACTTCATTTCCGGAATATCGCCTTCGGCAACCATCTTGCCGGCAGTTTTTTCACGAATCTCTTCCACAGAGACCCCCGGTGCACGTTCACGAAGATAGAAAGCTCCATCCTTGACTTCCATGACTGCCAGGTCGGTGATGATGCGGGTAATGCAATTCACACCGGTTAACGGTAACTTGCACTCTGACAGTAGTTTTGAGTTTCCGTGCTTATCCGCGTGAGTCATGGTGACGATGATGTTTTTAGCACCGGCAACCAGGTCCATGGCGCCGCCCATGCCTTTTACCAGTTTTCCGGGAATCATCCACGACGCGATGTTGCCGTTGACGTCCACTTCAAAGGCGCCCAGTACGGTGAAGTCGACATGACCGCCACGGATCATGGCAAAGCTTTCCGCTGAGCTGAAAATTGATGCTCCTACACTGGCGGTTACGGTTTCTTTGCCTGCGTTAATCATATCGGCGTCGACCTCGGCTTCGGTGGGATAGCGCCCCATCCCCAGCAGACCGTTTTCAGACTGCAGCATGACATCCACACCCTCAGGCACGTAGTTAGCTGCCAGCGTCGGGATACCAATGCCCAGGTTTACGTAACTGCCGTCCTGGAACTCTTTGGCAACGCGCATTGCGATTTGATCTCTTGAAAGTGCCATATTAACGCTCCTCCTTTGCCAGTACTTTACGCTCGATACGTTTCTCAAACGTACCTTGAATTACGCGATCGACATAAATGCCCGGGGTATGAATGTGAGCCGGATCCAGTTCGCCAGGCTCTACAATCTCTTCCACTTCAACCACGGTAATTTTACCGGCAGTCGCAGCCATGGGATTAAAGTTCTGTGCAGTGTGACGATAGATGCAATTACCGTAACGGTCGGCTTTCCAGGCTTTTACAATAGCGAAGTCACCGGTAATAGACTCTTCGAGAATGTAAGGGCGGCCGTTAAACTCTTTGACTTCCTTACCTTCACCTACCGGCGTGCCGTAGCCCGTTGCGGTATAAAATGCTGGAATGCCTGCGCCGCCCGCGCGCATTTTTTCGGCCAGCGTGCCTTGCGGGGTTAGCTCGACTTCCAGTTCGCCATTCAGCAACTGTTTTTCAAACAGTGCGTTTTCACCGACATAGGAAGAGACCATTTTTTTAATCTGTTTATCTTCCAGTAAGATACCCAGGCCAAAGCCATCTACGCCACAGTTATTGGATACAATGGTTAGCCCTTTGGCCCCCATTGTTTTAATCTGTGCAATAAGCCCCTCGGGGATCCCGCAAAGACCGAAGCCGCCAGCAATAATGGTCATATCATCTTTCAGACCTTCCATTGCTGCGTCGTAACTGGTCACGACTTTATCGAAACCTGACATATGTCTCTCCTGTATTCAGTGTAGGGAACAGAAAAAAGTATCTGCGAGTAAGTAAATTTTGTAAAATTGATTTTATAACATTATTAATAAGTTTTTTTTACGAATGTCTGTTTCTTATCGAAATATGCTGGCGTTTATTCGCGTGGCGGAGTCAGCCACCTTTGCCGAGGCCGCAGAAAAGCTGCATCTGACTCAACCTGCGTTATCTTCAGCTATCAAAAAAATGGAAGCGCAGATGGGAGGGAAACTGTTTTCACGCAGTACGCGTCGTATCCATCTGACGCCGGAAGGGGAAACATTGTTGCCTACCGCGAAGCGGTTGATTGATGAATGGGATGAGACGTTTCAGGATATGCAGAATCTCTTTGCTGTCCGACAAGGCAAACTGACACTGGCCGCAATGCCTTCTTTTGCCGAGTCCCGTTTACCTCAAATTCTTAGTCAATATCATTCTCAGTATCCCAACATAAGATTGCGTATTGTCGATGTGGTGATGGAAGACGTAATCGACAGTGTGCTGTCGGGGCGTGCTGAACTGGGCTTCACCTTTGAACCAGAGATAATCGATGGTCTGGTATTTTCCCCTATGTTTGATGACTGTTTCGTGGCGGTTGTTCACCAGGATCATCCACTCGCAGGTGAAAAGAATATCGAGCTTCAGCATTGCTTATCCTACCCGTTTATAGCGATGAATCGCGGTTCGGCTGTCCGTAAATGGACAGAACAAGCGGCTGCACATCATGGCAATATCAATATTATTGCAGAAACCGGTCAGCTTGGGTCGCTTGGGCAGCTCATTGCAGAGGGGCTTGGCATGTCAGTCGTGCCCGCGTTATGTAAAGCACAGATGCAGGCGCGCGGGTTATGTTGTATTGATATCAACAATAACCCTCTGGTGAAGCGGGTAGGGCTTATTCGCCAGGCAAGGGGCGGTATGTCGGTGGCGGCTCAGGCCCTATGGGAGCAATGCACAGAAGAAGAGGGCAGATCACTCACTACCAGGAGGTAACGCGTCTGCGTTACCATTTTTTCTTCGGCGCAAACAACTCATCAAGCTCATCACGCTCTTCTTCTTTTTTACGTGCCCGGTCCTGCGCGTTGGCGTTTTTGAGGTTGCTTTGAATATCCTGCAGCCACTCTTTTAATGTAGCGATACGGGTAACGATGTATTCGTCTTGCTGTGTCTGGTTTTCCAGAGCCGCTACCGCTTTCTCAAAGTATTGACGGGCCGAGCCAAGCATATTCGATTGCATTGCTGCACGCCCGCGACGTGTCAGCGTTTCAACGTTAACTTTCAGTTGCAGTTTTTCAAGTTGTTTGTCTTCTTCAATAAAGGTTTTGGTATCGACTTTCCCTTTTGAATGTTCAGAGCGAAGCAATATTCTCAGCTTCTTTACCGCCTGAATATACTGAATGATCAACTTGTCATTTTCTGGTAAAGCAAAGTCCGCCGGTGAGCTAATGGCGTCGTCTTCCTGGGTCCTTTGCTCGGCGTCTTTTATGCGTTGGCCCACTTCTGTGGATGGGTTCAGTTCATTCAGCACCTTTAGCGCATTCAGCACACGGGTATGCAGAATCTGCATCATCTTCGGTGATATTGGCATTGTGTTGCAGGCCAGGATGACGTTTTCCGTTTCGTCAATCACGGCCCGTTGTTTTGCCACCTCCGCGCGACGCTCAGCTTCAAGCTTAGCGCGATGCTGTTGAAAGGCGTTGATAAAAATGGCGGCGATGATCAGCACCACTATCAGAATTATTATTGTCGTGAATACCATGCGTGATTCCGTATACCTGTCATCCCACGCGAGCGTGAAACACTCAAACTTATTATTATGTCGGCAAAGTTTACGGTAATTTTACCTCAAATACACTCCCGCCTAGCGTACCACCATTAAAAAGTGAAATCTCTCCACAATTTTCACCCTGAGTATGGGCAGAAGCGATCAACCTGGCAAAGAATAAACCAAGACCGGTTCGGCCCTGACTCACATGGAAGTCAGAGAGGCGGGTACTGCTGTTTAACAGCATCGCCTCGGGGTATCCGGGACCGTCGTCTTCAAGCCTTATAACCAGCCGGTTATCTGCGGTGAATGCACTTAACCGGATCTTGGAATTACCATACCGCAGAGAGTTTACCAGCATGTCATTAATCAGCAGATAAATCAGTTCACTATCGAGATACCAGCTTAAGTCATTGGTCTGTGCTACCTCAATGTTGATGTTTTTCTGCTTTATATAAATATGATTAGAGCCAACAACATCGCTGAACAGGTCATCTATAAAACATTCGTCTACCGTAATAGGAAGCCTTTCAAGCTCAGCGCGGTATAACGACAGTATCTGTACCAGACTGGTATTGAGTCGTGAGGCTTCATAATGCACGTTGGCAACCTGTTCACGAGACGCCGTGTCCTGCTCAGGTAAAGAATCAGCCAGATTTTCAATGGACTGCAGCAACAGAAACAGTGAATTTTTCATGTCATGAACGGCAGCGGCCAGCACGGAAGAAAAGTCGATGGATGACGGCGTAGAGGTAATTTCTGGCATAGTCACTCTTTATGTTTACCGACAACCTCTGCTACTTTCTGTCATTTAACAGTCAGAATGTAGCAAGCAGGTTAGTCAAAGCAGGACAGTACGGCTATGTTAATCATGTCGTCACATTACTATTTTTTCATGGTGGTTGGCTACTTTCTTCACATTTCTTGAGTAAGCAGAATCGCGCTGAACAGGTTGTAATGCCGTTCTATACAGACTCTTCAGAATTTCAGCGAGATCGTGCGGGATCATGGTGAGATTACGGTATTTGCTTAGAATGGTAGGTTGCAAATTGTCACGGCTTATTCTGGTTCACTGAAAAAGGCGGTAGCAATAAAGCGCATATTTAGATATAACGTAAAAGCATATCAATCGTTTTCAAACGTAAGGCCCGGTCGTTATGAAATTACAGCAGCTTCGCTATATTGTTGAGGTCCTTAACAATAATCTCAATGTTTCTGCTACAGCAGAGAGCCTCTATACGTCTCAACCTGGCATTAGTAAGCAGGTGAGAATGCTGGAAGATGAGCTTGGTGTGCAGATTTTTGGACGAAGCGGCAAACATCTTACACACGTAACAGATGCCGGCCATGACGTTATTAATATTTCCCGCGAAATTCTCGCAAAAGTAGAAAGTATTAAAGCGGTAGCCCGCGAGCATACCTTACCAGATCAGGGTAAACTGAACATTGCCACCACACATACGCAAGCACGCTACGCCTTGCCTGATGTGATTCAGGGGTTCATGCACAAATATCCGAAAGTGTCGCTTCACATGCACCAGGGCACGCCTTCCCAAATCAGTGATTTGGCGGCAAAAGGCGAGGCGGATTTCGCTATTGCTACGGAAGCCCTTCATTTGTACAACGATCTGGTTATGCTGCCGTGTTATCACTGGAATCGCAGTGTTATTGTCAATAAAGACCATCCATTATCTAAGAAAACTTCCATTGAAATCAGTGATATTGCCAAATATCCGCTGGTGACCTACGTTTTTGGCTTTACCGGTCGCTCTGAGTTAGACCATGCGTTCGAGAGAGCCGGGCTGACACCGAAAATCGTATTTACCGCGACCGATGCTGATGTCATTAAAACCTATGTGCGCCTTGGCGTGGGTATTGGTGTGATCGCGTCTATGGCCGTAAACGAGGAGCTGGATTCTGACCTGGTAAAAATAGATGCCAGCCATCTGTTTGACTACAGCACTACCAAGATTGGTTTTCGCAAGGGGTCTTTTTTACGTAGTTACATGTTTGATTTTATTGAACGTTTCGCACCGCATCTGACAAAAGACAAGGTCGAAAAAGCCATGATGCTGAAGAATAATGATGAAGTAGAGAAAATGTTTAAAGGTGTAACCTTACCGGTGAAATAAATTTTTTCTTCTGATGGATAACGAAACGCCCACATCATGTGGGCGTTTTTGTTTGGTCAGTGCTTCAGCGTAGCGGGGTTAACACTCGATGATATTAACTGCCAGGCCACCCCGGGCAGTCTCTTTGTATTTGGTTTTCATGTCATTGCCGGTATCGCGCATGGTTTTGATGACTTTATCCAGTGATACCTTGTGTTCACCGCTGCCTCGTAACGCCAGACGCGACGCGTTTATGGCTTTAATCGCGCCCATCGCGTTGCGTTCGATACACGGTACCTGCACCAGGCCGCCTACCGGATCGCAGGTCAGACCAAGATTATGCTCCATACCGATTTCTGCGGCGTTTTCTACAGCTTGTACTGTACCGCCCATTATTTCAGTCAGTGCGCCTGCAGCCATAGAGCAGGCTACACCCACTTCCCCCTGACAACCCACTTCAGCGCCGCTTATGGATGCGTTCTCCTTGTACAGAATACCAATCGCACCAGCGGTCAGCAGAAAACGGCAAGCCGTGTCAGCGTCTACGGGACGAATAAACTTGTCAAAATACTGCAACACGGCAGGGATAATACCTGCGGCACCGTTTGTGGGGGCGGTGACAACACGGCCGCCTGCCGCATTTTCTTCATTTACTGCTAATGCGAACAAATTAACCCAGTCCATGGTTTGCATAGGATCGGTGGTATGCTCAGTCTGCAGGCGGCGATAGAGTGCCGGAGCTCTTCGCACTACTTTCAGGCCACCGGGAAGAATACCCTCGCTCTCGGTTCCACGCTGAATGCAGGCTTTCATGGTTTGCCAGATTTCATGGAGCTTATCTCTTACTTCATGCTTAGGACGATGGACAGACTCGTTTTTCAACATAAGCGAACTAATGCAAAGACCGTTGTTACGACATTGCTCAAGTAGTTCGGCTGCTGTTTTAAACGGGTAGGGAACTTTAGCCTGTGTCCCTATTGCCAGGTTCTTGGCGTCTTCAAACTCTTCATCTTTGATAATAAAACCGCCACCAATACTGTAGTAGGTTTGTGAACGGATTTTTTCTTCGCCGCAAAAAGCATGCATGGTAAGAGCATTAGCGTGACGTGGCAGTGTTTTTCTGCGATGGAAGACGATAGCGTTTTTTCGGGGAAATTTAATCTCGATCTGGCCATTGAGCATGAGTTTCTGACTGCTGTCTATGTCTTCAAGCAGGCTATCAATTTTATCTACATCAATGGTTTCAGGAACCTCGCCAAGCAAGCCCAGGATAACTGCTTTACCGGTGCCGTGGCCTTTACCGGTTTGTCCGAGTGAACCGAATAGCTCTGTCGTCACGGCGGTAATGTCATCGGCGCGAGCACTGCTGGTGACTTCTCTGGCAAATTCAGCTGCGGCTCGCATCGGACCGACAGTATGGGAACTGGAGGGGCCAATGCCAATGCTGAACATATCAAAAACACTTATCATAGGGTACGTCGTCCTTTCATTCTTATGACACTGATCATGCACGCAGACCCGCAGGACTACAATACAGAAAAGCTAATAATCAGATTAGCTAAGCTAATTACATGTAAAGAATAGTTGCTACTTGCTGACTGAGTCATAAAGTCAGAAAATTTGGGCGGCTGGATCTGCAGGTCAATCAGAAGCTGAGAACCAGAGCTATCTCAGTCTATCTGCTCTCTTGGCGCTAGCGTTATTTCATCATCTGTACAGGTAGCTGACCCGACGCAGGGCCAGAGCAAGAGGATACCATTGCCAGCCAGCGGTCAATCTGAATACGCACTCGCCTTGTCGCTGTTGTTATTGTCTGATGCCGCCTCACAGACATGCCAGCTTCAGATATCAGGGGTGAATATGATGGGACAGGTTTCTGATAATGGCGGCCGTTGCTCCCCAAATCATTTTGTCCTGCCAGGGGATAAAGTAAATAGGAAAGGTTTGATTATTTCGGTGCGTATGGTGGATAAGATGATTCTTTCGGTCGAGCACGTGCTTGAGAGGCACCTCAAACACACTTTCCACTTCGTTTGGATCCCTGATTACGGTGAAGCCCGGTTTGATGAACCCTACTACCGGCGTAATGGTATAGCCGCTGATAGTTCGGTAATCGGGCAGTGAGCCGACAATGGTGGCGTGATCCCCCGGCAGCCCGACTTCTTCTTCTGCTTCCCGCAATGCCGCGTCGATGACCCCGGCGTCCTGGCTTTCTACTCCACCGCCAGGAAAGCTGATTTGCCCTGGGTGGTGTTTTAAGTGATGGGCTCTCTCTGTTAATAGTACACTCAGACTATCACCGTAATCGATTAACGGGATCAATACCGCAGCGGGACGACCCTTTACGCGCAAGGGATAATCCTGCTCCTGCCATACTGTACGAGCATGATGAAATTGTCTGAGAAATTCCGCTTTAGTCACGTAACTTACTTAGCTCCGGTAATATTCGAGCAACTTTATCAAGGGTTTCCTGATATTCCTCTTGTGCATCAGAATCCAGAACAATTCCCCCACCAGCCCAACAGTGAATGTGACCTTGCTCTGCCAGCAGTGTCCGAATGCAGATGCTGGAGTCCATATCCTGCCTGAAGCCCATATATAGCATACTGCCGCAATAGATGTTCCGACAATGTGGCTCCAGTTCATCAATGATTTCCATTGCCCGGACTTTGGGCGCACCGGTTATTGAGCCACCCGGGAAGGCCCCGGCCAGTAAATCGAGTGGTGATGCGTTATCATTAAGCTTTCCTACGACCGTACTTACCATGTGGTGCACTGCGGCATAAGACTCCAGGGCAAACAGGTGAGGAACATCCACAGAACCAGGCTGACAATGCTTGCTGAGATCGTTTCTGAGTAAATCCACGATCATCAGGTTTTCTGCACGGTCTTTTTCCGATGCAAGCAATGCATCTGCGCTTGCTTTATCCTCAGTGCTATCAGCACTGCGTGGGCGGGTACCTTTTATCGGTTTTGTTTCAACGTGGCCGCCTTTAACTGATAAAAAACGCTCTGGTGAAATACTGATAATGGCACTTTTCTCAAGTTTCATATAAGCAGAGAAAGGCGCTTGATTCTGCTTGCGTAAATGTAAAAACGCGTTCCACTCACTGCCCTGGTAACCCGCGCTGAAACGCTGCGCCATGTTAACCTGATAACAGTCGCCGGCACACAGATACTCATGAATTTTGTCCAGCGCTTGTGTGTACTGCGGTTGTGATAAGTTCGATTGCCAGTCTGAGGTAAGGACGAAAGGAACGTGCGTTACAGGTTCAAAACCTGAAAACTCAGGGATCCCCGACAACCGGCAGTGGTAAATAATTCCGGAATGCGTATCTTCAATTAACGACTGCGGATAGACGCCGACGGCCATATCCGGGCAGACATAATCATTGATTGCATTGTCCGGAAGTTGCTCGTAACTACGTCCAAGATCATAGCCTGCGAGACCGGCAACACCTGCGATAAAAGGAAGATGTGAATACTGTCTGCTATCTTTCGCTAATCGGGCGTTGGCGAATATCGCCTCAAATTGTTGTTTAACGCACTCAAAAGGAAGCGCATGAGTTTTTTGCCGGAGCCCGCGTTGGTGATCGGTGATCGACACTACTCCTTTTTCAGACACACAGCTGAGTAGGGGCGACCACATCATAATATTGTATCGGCCATTGCTAGCGCTACTGCCAGCAGTGTCGAAAAGCAGTGACCAGGGAGCATCGGCGATATTATCAAATAGGTCCACCAGGGTTGTCGGGCAATTAAAAGATACCGGTGAAATAATGATTGTGGGCGAGGCGGACATAGTGTTTCTTTCAGACATGACGTTACAACAAATACTCTTTTCAGGGCAACAGGCCCGGGCCGTGACTTTATGTGCGCCACCAAAGTCTTATCGGATTTCCTTGGTGCGTATCGTTCAGTTGCGCTAGTATACGCTTTTTTATCCTGGGTGTGTCGACCTTTGCTGTGCGTTTTGCAGCGTTGTTGCCTTTTCAATGGGGCAGTAAAGACAATGCGTGTCGCACAGTGTCATACCACGGAAAATGAACACCAATTCACGGTAAAGAGCGATACACTCAGCCAAGACCACGATAAGCCTATTAAAAGAGGATGCTATGACCGTTATCCGTCAACAGGACTTCATTGACAGTATAGAAGATGCCCTGCAGTTTATTTCTTACTATCACCCTTTAGATTACGTAAAAGCCGTAGAAAAGGCCTACGAGAAAGAACAGAGCCAGGCTGCGAAAGATGCCATGGCACAAATTCTTATCAATTCCCGTATGTCTGCTGAGGGCAAGCGACCGTTGTGTCAGGACACGGGCATTGTGACGTGTTTCGTTAAAGTCGGTATGGGCGTGAGTTGGGATAAAACTGATATGACGGTGCAGGAAATGGTGGATGAAGGTACACGTCGTGCCTACACCAACAGTGATAACCCGCTGCGCGCTTCTATCGTTGCCGATCCTGCCGGTGCGCGCACTAACACCAAAGATAATACGCCTGCTGTCGTGCATCTGGACATGGTTGCCGGTGACAAAATTGAAGTGATGATTGCAGCCAAAGGCGGTGGCTCTGAAAATAAATCAAAAATGGTGATGCTCAATCCCAGCGATGACATTGCAGAATGGGTAGTGAAAACCTTACCTACAATGGGCGCAGGCTGGTGTCCACCGGGGATGCTTGGAATAGGCATCGGTGGTACTGCTGAAAAAGCCGCTGTGCTTGCAAAAGAGTCTTTGATGGATCCGGTTGATATTCAGGAGTTGATGGATCGTGGCGCCGAAACTACCGATGAAAAGCTGCGTCTGGAAATATTCGATCGCGTGAACAAGCTTGGCATTGGCGCTCAGGGCTTAGGTGGCCTGACCACGGTGGTTGACGTAAAAATTAAATCCATGCCGACGCATGCGGCATCTAAGCCAGTGGCAATGATCCCTAACTGTGCGGCAACCCGACATGCGCACTTTTTCCTCGACGGTTCAGGCCCGGCTGAGTTAAAAGCACCCAAGCTGGAGGAGTGGCCGGAAGTGACGTGGGAAGTGGGTGAGAGCACACGCCGTGTAAACCTTGATAATGTTACTAAAGAAGACATCCAGGAGTGGAAGGTCGGCGAAACCGTATTGCTTTCGGGTAAAATGCTTACCGGGCGCGATGCAGCGCACAAGCGTATTCAAACCATGATGGAAAACGGTGAAGGACTGCCAGACGGTGTGGATTTGACCAATCGCTTTATCTATTACGTTGGACCAGTAGATGCTGTGGGTGATGAAGTTGTGGGACCTGCTGGCCCGACTACCGCCACTCGCATGGATAAGTTTACCGATATGATGCTGGAAAAAACCGGTCTCATAGGCATGATTGGTAAAGCGGAACGTGGCCCGGCAACGGTGAAATCTATTGCAAAACATCAGTCGGTCTACCTGATGGCAGTCGGTGGTGCCGCATATCTGGTATCCAAAGCCATCAAAAAAGCGCGGGTAGTGGCATTTGAAGATCTGGGTATGGAAGCCATTTACGAGTTTGAAGTGGAAGACATGCCTGTGACGGTTGCAGTCGACAGCTCCGGGGCGAATGCGCACGAAACCGGCCCTGCGGTCTGGAAGGCAAAAATTGCCGAACTGGATAGCGAACTATCTAAGTAAATTTCCATCCGGTTCACCTGAACGGGTACCTGTGAGTACCCGTTTTTTTATTTTTTAAGCAGGTGTATTTGCCAGAATAATAACCGTTACTCTTACCGTTTCGCGGCTTTCAGCGTTATGCTACCGCATTAACGCCTAAACAAATGAATAAAAGGACAATTGTAAAACATGCTGCAGTTTGATGAGATTCAGATAGCCATCGCAGTTGCGGGTCTGGCTGTGGGCGCGATTGCCAGTTACATTGCGGTTTCATCGTCAATGAAGAAGAAGCATCAGGCGCTGGAAGCTGAACTGGCGGAAACTACTGAAGAACTCGGACGCATGGTTGCGCGCAATGATACGCAGGAAAGTCAGTTAGCATTAAAGAGCGAAGAAATCTCTCAACAACATCGCGAACTGATGACAATGCAAAACCAGTTGGGCGAACTGACGCAAAAAGCGAATCAGCTACGGGAATTACAGCAGGACTATCGAGTCCAGTTGGACGAGTATAAAGCCTTACAGTCCTCTTTTTCTGATTTGCGTGCTCGCTATGATGCGCAGTCTGCAAGTATGGCGGAAGTACAGAAGTCACATGACGAAAAGCTGGCGTTAATGGAAGCCGCCGAGCAGCGACTGCAAACCCAGTTCGAAAACCTGGCCAACAAAATCTTCGAGACCAAAAGTGAAAACTTCTCAAAACAGAGTAAAACCGGCCTGGAATCGATACTTACTCCGCTGAAAGAACAGATAGAGACCTTTAAACGACAAATTAGCGATCAGTATGTGAAAGAGGGTCAGGAACGAGCATCCCTTAAAACAGAGATCCTGGGACTTAAAGAGCTGAATCAACGGATCACTGAGGAAGCGAATGCACTTACCATGGCCCTGAAAGGCGATAATAAGAAGCAGGGCAATTGGGGAGAAGTGGTTCTTGAGCGGATATTGAAAGAGTCTGGTTTGCGTGAAGGGCACGAATTTGACTCACAGGTATCGCTGCGCTCCGATGAAGGCAAGTTGCAGCAGCCGGATATCGTTGTTCATCTTCCTAATGACAAAGACGTGATTATCGACAGTAAAGTAAGCCTGGCCGCTTATGAACGTTTTTTTAATACAGATGATGACGATCAGCGAAGACAACATCTGAAAGAGCATGTAGCGTCACTGCGAGGTCACATAAAAGGGCTGGGCGCTAAAGACTATCAGGAACTGAAAGGTCTCAGAACACTGGATTATGTCCTGATGTTCATTCCGGTAGAGCCGGCATTTCTGCTGGCGATAGAGGAAGATCCTGACCTGGTAACGCTGGCACTGAATCACAATATTATGCTGGTTAGCCCGACTAATCTTTTGGTTGCGCTTCGAACAATTAACAATATCTGGCAGTACGAATATCAGAATCAGAACGCTCAGAAAATCGCGCAACATGCTGCCAAGCTGTACGATAAATTCAGTGGTTTTGTTGGCGACATGGAAAAAATCGGTAAGTCGCTGGACACCACGCAAAAGCACTATGAAGGGGCATTCAACAAACTCAGTCAGGGGAGAGGAAATCTCGTTCGTCAGATTGAGCAGTTCAGAACGCTTGGCGTGCAACCAAGCAAATCACTGCCTGATTCCGTTGCCGGTCAGCTAGAGGACGAAGATGCCAGTGAATAATCAATGTGCTCACCGTAGGCTATTGCACAGTTTCGCCCTGATGATTTCGCCCGGTAAAGTGCCCGGTCGGCAAGGGTAACCAGTTTATCGCAAGAGGCAGCCTGGCAAGCAGCGGCGGCACCGACACTAACGGTAAGTTGCTCTTTTCCTTCGCTCCAGGGAACTTGCGAGCAGGCCGTGAGGAGTTTCTCTGCGACGCGTCTGCCCTCATCAAGGCCGGTGTCGGGAAGCGCGATGAGAAATTCCTCTCCACCAAAGCGGCCACAGGCATCGGTTTCCCGAGTGCTTTCACACAGTTGTGTCGCGATGTGTCTGATCGCGATATCTCCTGTGTGATGACCATACTTGTCATTCACGTTTTTAAAATAATCAATGTCGACCATCAGCACACAAAACTCCTTTTGCTCTTTGATATGTGCTGCCCATAAATCATTGATCGTCAATTGCATTGCTCGACGGTTAAGTAGTCCGGTAAGTTGGTCCCGGTGCGCCAAAAACTTCATTTTCAGAATCAAGCGAGTGATCGTGGTGGCCATTGCCGTAATATTGAGAAGCAGCACCAGGCACAAGTACGCCCAGAGAAACGGCTCGCTGCTGTATTGTTCGGTAAACAAGTAATCAGCGACGACATGCGGGATAAAAGTAAATGACAGCACTTTCACGTATAGCAAACCAGAAAGCACGGTATCCGGAATGCAGAAGAGCCGGGCAATGACAGGCGAGAATTCCTCAAACAACGCCTCGTACTTTATTTTGGCTGTACTGAATAGAGATACGGCCGCCAGAGCATAAATAATTGCGCTGAAGTAAAGCGCGTCAGCATTTACAAAAAAGCTAGCCAGCAATGTGATTAACGCAATAATCATTGCTGCAGCAGTGAGTCTGGGTTGATAACTGGTTTTGAATAACTGAGCGATCGCGAACTTGTAGGTGATCAGGGCCGCCAGAAAAGCCATATCGGTGAGAAGCCATAAACTGACAGAAGTAGAATCTGCTCTCCATGAACTGAGCAGCAGCGCAATAACCAGTAAAATGTTGGTTACCGAGAACCGCAGACTGGCACTGCGATACAGCTGTAACGGATGCGCCATCAGCGCCCACGTACAGGCTGCCAGGCCCGCAATGAAGGCGATGATGGTTACCAGTTCTACCTCAGATGAGCTCACAAAATATCCCTGACATTACGCTAGATTTGGGGGCGATCACCTCTCTCTTGCTTTCACCTTGCCATGTAATGATGTGAAATTCATTAACTATTACTTAATATTATGTAATAAGTGACAGTGGTTTTAATACCGGTTTCGATCCGATGCAGTCAGGTTTCACTGGATGCTAGGTCAGGGAGAAAGTCGATGTGTGGCAGGCTAAATGTAACCGATTCTTCAGGCGTAAGAGCGCTGTGCGAGCAGCTGGATATCAGTCTGTGGCCGGAAGAGGGGATGATACATAGACGGTTTATCAGAGCCACGGATCGTGTATCTGTGGTGTTAAAACGTGATGGTATGGCACAAATACATAACGCAATCTGGTGGTTGTTGCTCGACAGTCAGAAGGGGTCGCAAGGTAGTATATTTAAGCCTTCCAAATATACATCGTTTAACACGCGATACGATAAACTAACTAAAAGAGGCAGCGCGGGCTATCAGGCTTTTCGACAGCAACGCTGCATCATTCCAGCTACTGGCTTTGGTGAAACACTGGGCAGCGGCAGCGATGCCAAATACCACGATCTGATTGCCGCTGACGATGCCAACCCATTGGCGATGGGCGGACTTTATCGATGGTGGAAAGGAACTCGACCTGACGGTTGTGTGTTTTATGAGATTTCCTGCTCTGTGGTGACAGTTCCGCCGCACCCAAAACTGGAAGCAATTCACCGAAAAGCCAGTCCGCTGATGCTCTCCTTCAGGGACGGGAGTATCGATAAGTGGCTGGATGATTCTTTAACAAATACCGATGCTTTACTATCGTTGCTTGAACCCAAACTTCGTCATAGTTTTGTTGTCAAGCCAATCGATAAGCCTTCCACCCACAATCAGGTCGGTGAAAGTTTTGTTATTGACGCAGATAGGTAGGTAAAGTGGCGATTATCGGTTGAATGGGAAAGCCCCCGGCTGTGTCTTGCATCCGGGGGCGCGTAGCTGTTTATCGCTCAGACAGTGCGTGTCGCAATTGCCGGCGGTACACGGGATGCCCGTAGCGCAGGCCCCAAAACTGCCAGCTGACCCACAACCCACAACACTACAATTCCTATGGGAATGTAAAACCAGTCCAGTGCAGTAATAGAAAACCACTCTATGAGTGCCATATTCAGGGCGATGGTTAGCACTACACCCAGCATCAGTCCGCCTGCGCTAATCAGCATGTTCTCCAGCATAAAATAGCGAATTATCGCGCCTTGCGTTGCCCCAAGCGCTCTGCGAGTGCCAATTTGTTTTTTACGACGGTTTACATTGAAGCTGGTCAGACCCACTATGCCAACCGCCGTTACCAGTGTCAGTAAAAACACTACCGTTGTCAGAATAGTAATCATCGCACTATGCTGGCGGTAACTGCGCTCTCTGGTGTCGGTAAGCGTGGTGACATCTCTGATAATCCGGTTTGGATATTTATCTGCCAGCGTAGATTCCAGCTCTGCCATTAGTCGGTCGCGCTGACCTGGCTCGGTTCGAATGAAATAGCGGGTTGATTCACTGACCAGATATTCAGGGGTGATCATGGCGTGTTCTAAATTATTCCAGCCAATCCAGGGGGCCTGCAATTTATCAATGATTCCGGTGATTATGACGGGCTCATCTTCTGCTATGTATACCGTTTTACCTACCGATTCCTGCCACGGGCTTTCAGGAAAGAGGCTTTCAGCCAGAGCTTTGGTAACTAACGCTTTGTCGGGCCAGTCAGTCTGGTTTCGCTCACGCCAGCGAACATCGCTGGCGACAAAATCACTACCTGCGATAATGTCGAAATCGAGCGCGTTACTTCCGTGCTCATCGGTCATGTAATTTGCGGTATTGACATCATCTGCGTCGTCTCCGGTTTCTGTTGTGAGACTCATTGACCAACCGCCACCGGATATCGGGATCGCATTAATCTGAATGGCATCAATAACCCCAGGCGTCCTTCTGATCAAGTCCAGGTCTTCGGTGATCACGCGCTTCGGTTTAAAATCAGCGCCAAAGCCCGTCGAAGTGAGATAAAAACTGTTTGGTTCATCTAACCCACTGTCACGTTGCATCATATTGTGGCGTTCAACAATAATGTAGGCCGCGTTTACAATAATCGTCATCGTGACTGCGATTTGCAGCGCAATAAGAATTGCGCCGACCTTGTTTCTTGTCATGGCCCGCAGAATCGGGCCTAGTTCCCAGCGACTCATAATTATAATCCTTATTGTGTTTTCAGGTTGCTGGCAGGCGGAACACTGCAAGCACGCCATGCCGGATAGCAGCCGGCGAGAATCGACGCGACTATCGACAGCGCAATTGCCAGCATGACCATGGTCAGGTCAAGCTCAACAAGATCACTGACAAAGCTGCCATAGAGCTGTTTAATGCCCTGCAGCCCCAGCAGCGCCAGACCAAGTCCCAGCAAGCCTCCAATAACACCGATGAGTGCTGATTCGATGATGTACTGAGAGAAAATGGCAGAGCGCGTGGCGCCGATGGCTCGACGAAGAGAAATGTCACCCGTTCTGGTGGCAAATTTTGATAGCAGCAATCCAATAGTGTTTAACAAGCAAACCAGTAGAAACAGAAAAGCCATCCACATCATCATTTGCGCGTCATCGGCCACGACTTCCTGGTTTTCCATCCAGGTCATCACATCTGACAACCGGTTGTTAAGCGGTCGTGGAAAGCGGCCCAATGCTTTTTGCTCTTCGACATACGCGTTAAGAAATGCCATGTAAGCGTTTTTATCAGCCTGAGTAGGTAACTCTACCCACATCTGGTAATTTACGCATTCAGACTGCAGAAACGCCTCAAAGCCTTCTCCTTCAGGTGATTTCCAGCAATTGGTATTGCCACCGTTAGGAAGCTGCATAAGTTCTTTCATCGCGAAAGGAATATAAACATCCTCGGTTCCTTTAAACGCACCAGTGGTCACATCATAAAAGCGGGGAACCAGCACCCAGTCGTCCAGCACGCCGGTGACAGTAAACTGCTGACCGGCAATGGTAATTGGGCGTCCCACTGAGTTCTCACCGCCAAACACGCGATCGTTTATTTCTTTACTGATGACGGCGACATAGTTGCCTGCCTTATCATCGGCGTATTCCCACGCCCGGCCGTATAAAAATGGCGCATCAAACATAGGGAAAAAGTCGGAAAAGTTCAGTCGCAGCGATGCCATAAACGGTTTGTTATCACGGTCAGGCGGTTCGATGACAGCGCCTGAGCTTGCCATGGCCGTCTGTCGATATGCCTGTTGGGCGTCCATGAGGTTGTTGGCATCACGCCAGGTCATCTGATCAGGCGGCTCGTTAGGCTCTTCTGCTGGAAAATGGGGGCTCCAGCTATCCAGTTGCACATAATAAAGCTGTTCGCTTTTGTGCGGGATCGGATTGGATGACATCAGGTAGTTAACCGTAATTGTTGTCATACTGGCGCCAATCCCCAGTGCAATCGCAATCATCATCAGACCGCTAAGGTAAGGATTTTTGCGGATACTTTTAAGCGATAATTTCAGGTAATAGGAGAACATGGTCAGAATTCCTATTGATTAGATGCCAGTGGCATGGTGTGAACCTCTGCGGCATCACAGATTTTTCCGTCTTTCACGAACACATTTCGTGAGGTCTGCCTGGCCAGTTCAGGATCGTGAGTCACCATAATGATGGTGGTACCCTGTAAATTAATTTCTTTTAGCAGCGTCATGACCGATTTTGCCATCTGGCTGTCCAGGTTCCCGGTGGGTTCATCTGCCAACAGGAAACGCGGTTCTCCTGCCAGAGCACGGGCGATAGCAACACGTTGTTGCTGACCGCCTGACAGTTGCGAGGGAAGGTGTTTCATCCGATTTCCCAGCCCCACTTTTTCAAGGCTCTCAGTAATACGTTTTTTACGCTCAGCGCTTCCCACCCCGCGATAGCGAAGAGGTACATCAACATTGTCGAATAAATTCAGATCCGGGATCAGATTAAAGCTTTGGAAGATAAAGCCAATTTTTTCATTGCGAAGCCGACTGCGTTGATTATCGTTAAGTGTGGCAACATTGTAATCATCCAGCATATAGGTACCGCCGGTATATGACTCCAGTAACCCGGCTATGTTAAGAAATGTCGTTTTTCCTGAGCCCGATGGACCGGTAACCGAGACAAAATCACCTTCTTTCACTTCAAGGTTAAAATCCCGCAAGGCATGGGTTTCTACAAGATCGGTGCGAAAGGTCTTTTCCAGATTGGTCATAGTGAGCATGAGCGTTCCTTTTTATTGTGTAATAAGCACGGTTTCAGCACCGGCAAATTGATCGATACCTGACACGATAATCTGGTCGTGTTGATTCAGGCCTGAGAGTATTTCAACGGATGCGAGACTGCGAGCACCGGTATCGATGGCGACGCGGCGCGCAACATTGTCTTCAACTTTGTATGCGATGCGGCCACCGCCACTTTCCAGAAACTGACCGCGTTGAACAAGTAGTACATTTTCTTTGTTTTCCATTAGGATCCTGGTGGTCAGTCGTTGATTCTGACGCAGTCCTTCCGGGATACTGGAAGCGGTTTCGCTATTGGCAGATGAAACGAACCTGACACGACCAGTCACCTGGTTATTTTCAATTTCGGGAGAAATGGTAATAAGTTCAGCGGGGTAGGGATGACCGTTTACACTGACCTCAGCGAGCATGCCGATGGCCATGTCATCGGCGTAACTTTCAGGGATCCCAATTTCTAGTTCAAACTCAGTGAGATCAACCACACTTAATATCGCCTGGTTTCGGGCCACTTGATTTTTCTGGTCAACGGCAAGGTTGCCGACGATTCCGCTTACGGGCGAGCGCAGAGTTAATTCTTCAACCTGGCGCGCAAGTTCCTCCACCTTCAGGGACTGGCGGTTGCGCTGAAGAGTCTTACTCTGAATTTCAAACTCAAGGCTCTCCGCATTGAGGCTGGCATCTTCAACTGCATGCTGATGAACCAGGCGGGCGTTGTGAAGGTCGTCCTGCGCTTTTTCAAAATCAATCATGCTGATAGAGCGGGTCTCGTAGGCCTTGTCAGCGCGGCGTTTTTCACGGTCGGCCGCCGTCAGCGCGACCGCAGCCATATCAATGGCTTTTTGATCTTCAAGCATCTGCTTTTTGGCCTGAATTTTCTGGCGCTCGATTTCTGTGGAAAGTTCATCCAGAACGGCTTGCTCTTGCTCAAACTCGTTCTGTAGTTCCGGGCTGTCGATGGTGGCGAGGTTTTGACCGGCAGACACTTCATCACCAGCGTCTACCAAGAAAGTAATTGTGCCCTGGGCAGGGCTATATAATCGGGGGCTGACCGCGGCAACAACACGCCCCTGAACAGAGAGGTCGCGGGTGAGATTGCCACGCTCAACCGTGGCTACGCGAAGCCTGTCCCAAGGGACGCTGGCTTCAGAGTTTCCCCACTGGGTAATGAGTGGGAAAAGATAAGAAGCGCTAATAAAAACGCCCATCACCATAGCAGCAAGCAGCCATCGTTTGGGCGATCGTTTGGGTGACAGCAGGGTATCCTGGCCGCTGGTGTCAGCAATAGTCATAGCAAGTTCCTTGTTATTGGTTTCTTGCTATGTCGAGTTTGAAATTAAAAAAGTTTAAACCGGGATAAAAAATATTTATTTATTTCTTCCATATTTATCGTGGCTGGATACCCAGTGGCCGGTAATCACCGCGCACGCCAGTGAAATATCACCAGCTAATACGGTAGCTGCAACAATTTCAGCCAGCTTGTTGGCTTTACCTTTGCCATAGCAGCCAAGTAAATCCAGGCATTCTTTTTGTGTAGGGAGTCCGGTACCGCCACCATAAGTAGCGACGATCAGTGAGGGCAGGGTAACGGACAGGTAAAGATCACCATTAGGAAGGAGCTCGTGGGAAAGTAAGCCTGCGTGTGACTCTACAACATTTGCTTCATCCTGACCGGTTGCTATAAACAGAGAGGCAATGCCATTAGCAGAGTGAGGGCCATTGTATGCAGCGCCTGCCAGCATTGCCCCCATATTGGCTAAAACAGATGAGCGTGCCATCATCCAGGTGTCGACCTTCATGAGCTTTTTCATGATGTCTTTCTTCAGAACCACTTCTGCGATAACGCGTTTGCCCCGGGAATGCAGCATATTCAGGTGTGAATGCTTTTTGTCAGTGTCCATGTTGCCTGAAAGCAGAAACTCACAATCGTGCGGATAGTTATCTTTGATCCACTCGCAGGCTGCGAGCGTGGCTTTACCCACCATATTCTGGCCGGCTGCGTCGCCGGTGGTATAGTTAAAACGCACGTAACGGGTTTTAGAAACAGACCATTGTTCAAGGTGAATGAGCTTACCAATGGATGTGGTGGTTTCTGCGGCCTGTTTGATCGCGTCAAAATTGGAATCCAGCCATTCGCCAAAATCTCTTGCGGCTCTGGCATCATCAAATATAAAAGCAGGTGCACGCTGCATGAACTGTTCAACGACGGTGGTTTTTACACCACCACACTCATTGATAACCCGCATGCCGCGGCTGTAGCTTGCCACCAGCGTACCTTCTGTGGTTGCCAGCGGCACATAGAAGCGACCTTTGGCATGCTCGCCGTCAATGTCTATGGGGCCAGCTACACCAACAGGCATTTGCACAATACCGATAAAGTTTTCTATGTTGCCCGGCAAAGCCTCAGGATCGATAGAAAAGTTGCCGGTATGCGTCAGCTCTGCTCCTGTTTGCTCTTTTAAAAAAGTACGCCGGGTTTCAGCCTGTTCACGACTGTAGTCATTTTGCCCGTCACGGGGGATGCGATAGCGCCCATTACCCATAAATAATTGTCTCCATATTAATCTTTCTTCACTATACAGAAGGCAGATGTTGGGTAAATGCAAGTAATACTGGTAGGAGCAATAAAAAAGGCCGCAGAAGCGGCCTTTTGATTATGTTACTTAAGGTAACTGATTAATGCATTTTACGACGACGCAGGAATGCTACAGGAACCAGCAATAGTGCCAGCCATCCCATAGAACCACCGCTCTTGTCGTTAACAGCAATATTAACTGTTTCAGTTGTCGTATTGATACCGTCTGTAGCTGTTACCTCGACAGAGACAGAATCTGCCGTATCTGAACCAGGTGCCGTAGCGGTATAACTTGACTGTTGAATACCGTTAATCATGATTGATACATCATCTCCATCAGCATCTGTTGCTGAAGCGGTCACAGTAAAGGAAGAGCCCTCATCTACTGATGAAGGAGCATTAATATTCAGAACCGGTGCATCTTGAACACCCTCTACCATTACATTTACTACTGCTTCGCCAACAATTTCTTCATTTTCATCCATCACTGTATAAGTGAAAGAATCTTCTCCGAAGTAATCAGCGTTTGGAGTGTACGTAATAGAACCGTCTTCATTTACTACTACAGAACCGTTTGAAGGCTCGTTAGTTACAGACAAAGATTCTGTGTCTATTTCAGATGCTTCAATGATGATAGGTGTATAAGTTCTAAAATCTCCCGACAAAGATTCCATTGTAAATGTATTAATTACCGTGGAGTCCATGTCATTAGAAAGTACATTTGCTGTCAGGCTGGTGTCTTCCTCTAGGGTTACCAAATCGTCCATGTATTCGGTTCTCGCTTTAATTGCACCAGCGAAACTAATTTCGATATCATCACCTGCGTTAGACGTTAAGGTGAATTCATCACCAGTTGCTGGTAATGCACCGATAGTTTCACTTTGTGTAACAGCAGCGTGCGTAGTGCCGACAGCACCAGTTTCATTTTCAGCACCAACAACTATGCCGAGAGGCGAGTCAGCGAGTGATGCTGCATCCATGTCGCCATATACGTAGTGAACTTCACCCGACTCATAGTCAAACCACAACTGGAAGTTGTAATTGGAACCGGGAATGCCATAAAGCTCTGCACCTGACCATTCGACTACGAAATGACCAGTAGTTAGGCTGACAGCATAGATATTACCTGCGCCAGTATCACTATCACTTGTTCCATCAAGGTCAAAGTCTGCCCAGAATGGTGCTACTACATTGTTTGGTTCTGCTAGACCAGGAAGAATGTGCGTATAAGGTGTTGATGTAGAACCAGATGAAGTGCCTAAAGATACATATCCATTCGAAGAGATCTGCATTGAAGAATACTCTTTACCTAAATATGTCACTGTAGGCATGTTTATGGCGATTGATGTATCGTCGCAAACCTCTGAGCAGGTTACAGGCAAAACCCCTAGCGATGCCATAGACGTATATCTAGGCAAACCAAATCCGGCTAACAAATCACCGATAACTGTATCAGCTGTCATAGTAAAGGATGCAGTGTTTAGTGCCCCTTCCCAGTAAACTGTGCGTGTTTCGTCATCGTAGGTGACTGGTTGCTGATCACCATTTTTCACAGCAGATATGGTCGCAGGGTTTATATCAAACTTCTCATCAATATTACCGCTTATACTGATAAGCCCGGTGACTGCCTGGTTGCTTATCGCAGCAGAATTTTCCACTACATCTCCTGCTGATGCGGTTTGCTGTGAGACCATGCTATAGAATAGCCCTGGGTTATCACTACTTATTGGATATAGAGCAACCGGAATGAAGTAATCAGTAGTTGATTCATCAGTATCAGACCAGTTAACACCACCAAATGACCATGCGTTGGTATCAGCTGCACTGACGTCGACGGAAAGAGTGATTTCTGCGGAAGCTCCTGCTGGTAGCGTTGCATCCGCAGGTGAGATAGATGCATCAATAGCACTATCGTTGAACATTACCGTAGGGCTAACGCTTACTTCACTATCACTTGTATTCGTAACTGTTATTGACATCTCACATGTCAGATAACAATTACCATTGACCATGCTCAAATCACTGTAAGTCAGCTCAACTGTACTAGCTCTCTCTGCATCAAGTCGACCAGCACCCATATCAAAATTGTCTGCAGGTCTTACAGCATCTTCTTTTACGATATCGCGAATAGAAGAAGTCACGAGTGCACTTTTTATCTGCATTGAAGACCAATCAGGATGCATCTGCTTGATCAAAGCTGCGGCACCGGCAACATGTGGCGCTGCCATTGATGTGCCATTTTTGAAAGAGAAATTTTCTCCTACGTGACCCGGTGCATCTGGTGATTCACCTGAAAAGATACGGACGCCCGGAGCAGCCAGGTTTGGCTTGAGGAACCTTGGATCACCATTCGGGCCTCTAGAGCTGAAGTCAGCCATAATATCCGCAAGGCTATCAGAAGTGGTGCGAATTACTTCGTCGCCAATAGTGATAGATACCGGCTCATCAGTGGTTTCTGCCAGTTCTGCAAGTGCAGAACCTGGAGTAAATGGAAGCATTAATGAAGGAATTGTCTGCTCGTCGCTTAATCCACCCATCAATATTGGAGCTTCACCATTACCTGCTGAATTATATATCAATACTGCAGTAGCACCAGCTGATTCTGCATTCTCTATCTTTGTTACAAAACCACAGGTACCGCGACTAATTAAGGCGATAGAATCATCAAATGCGCCATCCGCAAATGGCTCACAGCCTTCTACATTAGCTTCATCAATTTCACCGGCAAAAACAACCGTAGCCGTAATAGGTTCTGTTACTGGCACTACACCTGAATGAAGAGCAGGAATTGAACCAATTGAATCATCGCCCTCGATTGAAACTTCGTTAGCAAACAACCTGTCAGTTGTTGTTGCCGCGACCGTTAGAACATCATCGGAACACCCAGGGCAACCAACTGTTTGTGGGCCCGGACCATCATTACCTGCAGCGAATACGGTAACTACACCTGCGTCGTTCATTGCTTCGAATACGTCAGCGTACGGAGAACCTGAAGGAGAACCACCCGGCCCACCACCCCATGAGTTATTTACAATGTCTGCACCGTCCATCAATGACGCTTCAAGCATTGACAACAACATTGAGTTTGAACCGCTAGATGATGCCGGGTTTGCAGGAGTCGCATAAAGTCCTTTGTAAACCATCAAGTAAGCTGCTGGAGCGACACCTGAGATTTCTGCTGTAGCACCGTCACGCTCGGCAGTGACACCATAGTTACCAACTGCAGTGCCCGCCACGTGAGTACCGTGTCCGTTGAAGCCAAGGGGGCTATCATACTCTTCAGGAACAATAGAGAAACCTTCTGGTACCACTGCATGTCGAGCAACAATTAACTTATTGTTACAAAAATCTTCTGCTACTGAGCAATAATCGTCTGTGGGTAGTGTATCTGCAGCAGGCGCCTCAAACCCTTCTCCACTAAATAGTGGATTTTCAGGACGAATACCGCTGTCTACGATTGCGACTTTAATACCTGCGCCAGCTGTTTCACGCCCACCGATTTTTTCCCAAACATCCATAGCGTTAATAATGTCTAAGCTTGCATCCATTTGAGCATGCTGAATAGTGTCTGGATATACTGCTTTTACATTTGGAAGTTTCATCAAAGCGTCAACGCGCTCTTTACTTACAATACCTGCGACACCGTTAAATGCTGCACTGTATGTAAAGTCAGCCTTAAATCGCTTGTCTATTTTTTTTGCTGCAGCAATAAACGATTGTTGCTGTTTTACAAGAAAGCTTTGATATTCTTTCGCTGAGGGTGAGTTAAAGTTTACTTTTTGACCTTTAGACGCAATGTCAGCTCTCATCATCGGGTTAATCGGAGCGAACTGCGCCATCGGCACATCTTGCAATTGGACAATGACACGAATTTGGTCGTTTCCAACCTTAATCGAATCGTTGATCAATGCTTTCTTATCGAAAGCTGCTTCTACAGCATCTCTCTGTTCAACAGTGTGACCGGAGATATTTTGATTGAAGGCGAAAGCCGCCCCCGTCGTGCCTGCTAGCGCAGCAACGACTACCGTACTAAGAATTGATTTTCTCATATTTTTATATAGCCACTTAACGTGGTCCCCTGGTAGTTCCTAATTGTCGGTCATGATAATCATGCCTTCGTTTTTATTTTGACGCCGTTTCCGTCGACGCACTTTATGTCTTTGTAGACGCATCCATTTCTAGCACAAAAGTACTGCAGTGAGAATTGATTTGCGAATTAAATTTCAATCATGTTGAACATACAAGGGCTCATATAGCTTTATATTTAATCTAAATATTTCATTAAGTTAAGTGTTCATTTATTTATACGCATAGTGAAATTACAGATAGGGTTTGCAGGTGCGTTCTTCTAGCTCGCGTTACATATTTGTAAACCAAAATGATTATTGTTAGGACTGATTTGTAAAATGTAGGATGGCTATCCGCATTGAAGGGTAGTGGTTGGGATAAATATTCCTTCCCAGGTGTTAATTGAAAGTAAATAGCAAGGTGTTTCGTTTGGTTCTGGTCTAGCATAGTCTCATTCGGGTACATAGGTGTACTCATCACCAAATAAGAGGGATGGATTGTGAAAGATCGAAATCACCTTGCCGGCGTGTCGACGACACATCAGGTTCATATTATCGAAAATGGCCTGATCGACATTCCCATGCTACAAATCCTACAACCAGATGGCAGTCTTCATGACGAGGCGGTAGAGCCTGACATTGACCGCGAAACCGCCACGCGTATCTATGACACCATGGAGTATATCCGCGTTCTTGACGAGCGAATGATTGGTGCTCAGCGTCAGGGGCGTATTAGTTTCTATCTTGCCAGCACCGGTGAGGAAGCCGCTTCTGTTGCCAGTGCAGCCGCGCTCTCTGATAACGATATGATCATGTCGCAGTATCGAGAACAGGGTGCGCTTGCCTATCGTGGCTACACAACCACACAGTTTATGAATCAAATGTTCAGCAACCAGGAGGACCCTAATAAAGGCAGACAAATGCCTATACATTACGGGGACAAGCCGCTGAACTTTATGACCATATCCTCTCCGCTTGGAACGCAAATTCCTCAAGCCTCAGGTTATGCCTATGGCCAGAAGATGGCAGGGAATGAAGCCATTACCATTTGTTATTTTGGTGAAGGTGCGGCGTCTGAAGGTGATTTTCATGCCGGATTGAATATGGCAGCGGTGCTGAATTGTCCTGTTATCTTTTTCTGCCGCAACAACGGCTACGCTATCTCAACACCAGCTGATGAACAGTTTGCCGGCGATGGCATTGCATCACGCGGTATTGGCTATGGGGTAAAAACTATTCGCGTAGACGGTAATGATCCTCTGGCGGTTTATGCTGCCACCAAACAGGCTCGTGAAATTGCGCTTAAAGAGAATTGTCCAGTGTTGATTGAAGCGATGACCTATCGCCTTGCAGCACACTCAACCTCTGACGATCCAACCGGCTACCGCTCGCGTGAAGAAGAAGATAAGTGGCGAGCGAAAGATCCTATTCAGCGCATGGCAAAGTGGTTGACGTCAAAAGGCTGGTATGACGAAGACGCCAATAAAAAGCTGATAGAAAAGTCCCGTCAGGATGTACTTGCGGCACTTAAAACGTCAGAAAAAGTGGATATTTGCCCTATCGAAGATATCGTCACCGATGTTTATGACGACGTGCCCTGGCACCTTAAAGAACAACTTGACGCATTGAAATCGCAC
Organism: Alteromonas sp. H39; assembly: GCF_047556435.1. Classification (GTDB taxonomy): domain Bacteria; phylum Pseudomonadota; class Gammaproteobacteria; order Enterobacterales; family Alteromonadaceae; genus Alteromonas. The sequence continues at coordinate 2,285,271 of NZ_CP180210.1, read as the reverse complement.
ATCAAAAAGTACCCGGATGCCTATCCCAAAACCTCAGGGAGAGTGAAGTAATGGCTAAAATGAATCTTCTGCAAGCAATAAATAATGCACTCATTACTGTCATGGAACAGGATGAACGCGTTATGGTTTTCGGTGAAGACGTCGGCCATTTCGGAGGCGTATTTCGCGCTACCAGCCATCTTCAGGAAAAATTCGGCAAAGGACGCTGTTTTAACACGCCATTGACAGAGCAGGGCATTATTGGATTTGCAAATGGAATGGCATCGCAAGGTTCTGTGCCTGTCGCTGAAATTCAGTTTGGTGACTACATTTTTCCGGCGTTCGATCAGATAGTTAACGAAACCGCGAAGTTCCGCTATCGCTCCGGTGGTCAGTTCAGTGTTGGTACCTTAACAATTCGCACTCCTTATGGTGGTGGCATTGCGGGAGGGCATTATCACAGTCAGTCTCCTGAAGCTTTTTTTGCTCACTGTCCGGGTTTGAAAATAGTGATCCCCAGAAATCCATATCAGGCCAAAGGTTTGCTATTGGCCTCTATTCGCGACGACAATCCTGTGCTTTTCATGGAGCCAAAGCGCCTTTACCGTGCCTCCGTATCGGATGTGCCGGAGGACGATTATGAATTGCCACTGGGTAAAGCCGACACGGTACAGGAAGGAAGCGACATCACGCTACTGGGATGGGGCGCGCAAATTGAGATCCTGCAGAAAGCTGCAGAAATGGCGTTGGATGATGGTGTCTCCTGTGAAATTATCGACCTACGAAGCATTCTTCCATGGGACGTAGACGCTGTTTGTGAATCGGTAATGAAAACAGGACGTTTGCTAATTAATCATGAAGCGCCGCAAACGGGTGGCTTTGCCAGCGAAATTGCCGCGACTGTCCAGGATAAATGTTTCCTGTATTTAGAGGCGCCTATTTCTCGTGTGTGTGGACTGGATACGCCATATCCGCTTGCGCATGAAAAAGAATACATGCCGGATCAGTTCAAAACTTACGAAGCCATAAAACGCACACTAAATTACTAAGGGGTAGCATAATGACGACTGAATTTATTCTGCCCGACATCGGTGAGGGCATTGTTGAATGCGAGTTGCTGGAGTGGTTGATAGAAGAAGGCGACGTGATTGAGGAAGACCAGCCTGTTGCAGAGGTCATGACCGATAAAGCGACAGTACAGATCCCTGCAATGCACTCCGGTACTGTAAAAAAGCTTCATTATAAAGTGGGTGAAATCGCCAAGGTTCACGAGCCACTGTTCGCGATGGAGATTGATGGCGACTCTGCATCAGATGCTGAAGCTGAGCCTGAAGCAAAGCCGGAATCAGGTGCGGAAAAACCGAATTCGCAGCCAGACGCAATACCATCTATTCCGCAAAGCAGCACCACTACTGAAGACTTTATTTTGCCTGATATCGGTGAGGGTATTGTTGAGTGTGAGATTGTAAAATGGCACGTTGCTGAAGGCGACAGTATTGAAGAAGATCAACCTGTCGTTGAAGTGATGACCGACAAAGCGGTAGTTGAAATACCCGCTAAGCATGCCGGTACGGTGCATAAATTGTATTATCAGCAGGGTGATATCGCCCGTGTTCATGAGCCACTGTTCGCATTGGCGACGGAAGGCTCAACAGAGACATCCACTCAAGCGACATCAGCCACAGAGGCAGCAAAACCGGATGCCGAGAAAAAATCATCGACAGGCACTGCAGATGCCAACGCAAAGTGGCCTGACGGGGCATATGAGCCGCCAGTCGCAATTCCCGGCAAGGTGTTAGCCAGCCCGGCCGTGCGCCGGATTGCCCGTGAAAAATCACTGGATCTCACCGAAATTGAAGGTTCCGGCAAAAAAGGCCGTATTCTGAAAAAGGATGTATTGACGTTATCAACAAGCGAATCTGAAACGACACAGGGCCCTCGTACTACAAAACCTGAAACGCAGGCGAGTACTATGGCTGCTGGCGGTACACGTACTGAGAAAGTGCGCGGAGTACAGGCAGCAATGGCGAAACAGATGTCGGCGTCGGTTCAGACCATCCCGCATTTCACTGTCAGTGATGAGCTGCGAATGGATGCACTAATTGCATTGCGCCAAGAGCTGAAACCCGTATTTGCAGAGAAGGGCGTGAAACTGAGCTTTATGCCGTTTTTTGTAAAAGCCATGTCGCTGGCGCTGCAGGATTTTCCGAACATCAACAGTCAGCTTAACGATGACGGTACCGAGCAGACCTTTTTTGACGATCACAACATCGGATTCGCGGTTGACTCAAAAGTTGGCCTGCTGGTTCCGAATATCAAACGCGTTCAGGAGTTGAGTCTGTTTGAAATAGCCGGGCAAATGCAAGACATTATCGACAAAGCCCGTGAAGGAAAGCTCGGCGGTGACTTCCTTAAAGGCGGTACCATCAGTATTTCCAATATCGGTGCGATTGGCGGCATGACGGCTACCCCTGTCATTAATAAACCAGAAGCTGCCATTGTCGCGTTAGGCAAAACGCAGTCACTACCACGTTTTAGTGAAAGCGGCGAAGTAGAAGCGCAAAATATTATGATGGTTAACTGGTCAGGGGATCACAGGATCATTGATGGGGCCACTATGGTTCGATTTAACAATCTGTGGTGCGACTACCTTTCATCACCCACCAAAATGCTGATGCATCTGAAATAACATCAAGCGCCCTGTAAATCATAGCAGGGCGCACCTTCCTGATTGTGACCTGATGCCGGTAACGATACACTACGCTTTTACGTATACCAATTTATAGGGCGCTTTTGTTAAGTTACAAACATGCTTTTCACGCTGGCAATCATGCAGATGTTATTAAACATATAGGCTGGATTGCTGTCATTGATTACCTTTGCAAAAAAAACAAACCGTTTACGCTATTCGATACACACGCGGGGGCAGGGCAGTATTCGCTTGATGACGACCAGGCAAGTAAGAACTGTGAATACGAGTCTGGGATCGCGAGGTTGGTAGATACAGCGGCTACGGATCCATTAATTGAAAAATACCTTGCGCTTTGTGGCGAATTTTACCAACAGCGCCATTATCCTGGATCGCCGGTGATTGCCGCATCATTATTGCGTGATAACGATCAGCTACACGTGATGGAACTGCATCCTGGTGAAATACCTAAACTGCAAGCTTCAGTAAAGAGGCTGGCACGCGGACAAGTTCATATTCATCACAGAGACGGACTTGAAGGATTAAACGCGTTAGCGCCACCGTCTCCAGTGCGAGGTGCCGCGTTAATCGATCCCCCCTATGAGTTATTGTCAGAATATCAGTCAGTTACGAACACAGTGAGCGCCACACTCAAAAAGTGGGCACAGGCACAAATTGTGATCTGGTATCCCTTACTGTCTGCCCGGGCTGGCCAGAAGAGCGGGTGCAGTGAACGCATGGTTGAAAAACTTGCAGAGTGTGGGAAAACCGCGTTTACCGCGGAACTGCATGTAGCAGACAAAGCAATGGATACAGGTATGTATGGTTCGGGATTGTTGTTTATTAATCCGTCCTGGCAGCTTGATACCCAACTGGAGAATGCCCTGAATACCATCGCCCCGACATTGGGTAGCGATATCAACGTGTCGGTTACGTGGCGTAAGCGGGAGTCAACATAGCGATGAACCAGCCCAAGGCGCTGAAGCACTTCTATATCCCCGAAGAGCAATCGGTGTATTTGCTATCGCACGCAGATGCTAAAAAGCTTAAAGATTGGGTGAATCTGTGCAAAGAGCAACTGGAGTGGCTGGGTTACCGGCATATTGAAATGATAGGAAAAGGCGCATTTGGTTTCGCTTTTTCGGGCATAGCGCCAGATACAAAAGAACGCGTATTTAAATTTTCCAGAGTAAATCTACCGCAGCATATTCAGGACCGGCTGGAAGAAGAAGCGTTTATGCTCGGCCACGTCCATCACGCAAATGTGCCCTCTCTTGTTGAGTTCCAGCAAATTGGCAAACAGGCCATTCTTGTGATGGAAAGAGCCATCGGTGAAGATCTGGAGAAAGTCAGCCTGAACTGCGGGCCGTTATCGCCAAGACTGATTGTAAAACTGGCGGTGCAAATCGGAGATATGCTGCTATACCTTCGCCAGTATCGTGAAAAAGGGGAAGCGAAACCTTTGGTTCACGGTGATATTAAACCTTCCAATCTTGTTTGGGATGCAAATACAGAAACGGTGGGGCTAATCGACTGGGGATCCTCAGTTTTTGCGCAGACCGATGAAACCGGACAGTATGTTGGTAACAACGTGATGGATCTCATGTCCGGCGAATTACACCAGACCAATGCACGACTGGGCGACGTGTATTTTATCGGTGAAGATCAACTAAACGGCGCCTTGTCATCGCCACGGTTCGATGAACAGGGCATGGCCAGCACGCTCTATGCATTGGCCTCCGGTCAGTCCAGCCGATATGGCAGAAAAGTGATCACGCCGCTTTCGCTTGGCTTACCAAAAATGCTGGCCAATATCCTGGATTATATGCTCAGCGATGACGACAACAAGCGACGTCAGGGGGGCGACTATTTCTTTAAGAATATTCATGTACTCCGGCAACTTGTGTTTGCTGAAGACAAGCCTGCGCAATACCAGGCGTTCATACCTACATGGATTGGCGACACCGATCATGAAATAGAAACGGTGGTGTATTCTTCGCGGAAGTCTTTCTTACGTCAGGAAAATGTGGATGCGGAGAATGAGCTGCGGTATGTCAATGATGCGCAGTTTGATCGCTACTATAAGAACTACCTTCAGGGCATGGGCGAAACCGAAAAAGGCTTCATTGCTGCAGTTAGCCGACTTGGCCGGTATCCTGTGGTAGGAGGGCTGGCGATACGCTGGGAGCCGGATGGAATTTACGTCGATTCCAGTCTCAACTTGTATGACGAGGGGTTAAAGCCAGCATTTGAGATGGCAGTCAATAATGTCATTACCCTGGCCAGAGCCATTCACCGCAGCGGTATTTTTAAGTGCTGTATGTTCAATGCCAAAGATACGCTGCATATTGAGCGCGAGAGTGAGGAGGTTCCTTTTGTTCCTGATGATACCTGCCATATCCCCTTTGAACTCTCCCGTGTTTCGGTAGTAAAAGACGACAGCAGAACACACTCTTACTTTGAGGATGGAGACGATCCGGATGAGCTGCTAAAGCTTCCGCCTGAATTGATGTCGTTACTGGAAGAACTTAACACCATTCACCATACTGGCTGTATCATTTTCGAGGCACTGCCAACCCATTTAAAAATACACAGCTATTATATGCTGCTGGATCACAGTCAGGCTGCAAGGTTTACGCAAATTCTGAATGCGATTGTTGATCAGGTACCCACAATTGATGGAGTAGGTATTTCAGGTTTTATGAAATTGCCTTACAAAGATACGCGTTATTTTGAGCACAAGGCACAATTGCCAGAAAAGTATTACCCGAGAAACCCAAAAAGCGAACTAACAGGAGAGCAATACACGCATGTCAGAGGTTAAACTCGCATCATTATTTGAGATGGAAAGAATAGAATCTGGTTTGCTTCGTGGCCAGAGCTGGGACCTTGGTTTCCGGGCGTTATTTGGCGGTCAGGTGCTCGGACAAGCGCTGGCAGCAGCTTATCGAACTGTTGATGACGATCGAGTTGCGCATTCATTCCATTCTTACTTCCTGTTACCCGGAGATGCACAAAAGCCAGTGGTTTACGATGTTGAAGTCGTGAGGGACGGACGCAGCTTTTCTGCCCGCCGCATTAAAGCCATTCAGGATGGTCGCAATATTTTTTACATGACGGCGTCTTTTCAGCAAATAGAAAAGGGAATGGAACACCAGAAAGCGGATATGCCTGACGTACCGCCCCCCGAAAACGTTGAGCCGGATATTGCGTTTTACGAGAAAAACTTCGAAAAAATGGCCAGGCCCATGCAGGAAGCGCTTAGTTATCATAAACCGGTTGATATCCGTACGGTAGACGCCGCTAATTCTTACCAGGCCACCGTCAGAGAGCCAGTGCGATATATATGGATGCGCTCACGAGACATTCTGGCTGACAACCAGGCTTTGCATCAGGCGGCTCTGGCCTATGCGTCTGATTACCACTTCTTAAGTACATCACTGCAGCCACATGGTATTGCGGTCACTGATAAAAGTTTGCGGATAGCCACGATTGATCACGCAATGTGGTTTCATCGCCCGGTGAACATGAATGAATGGTTGCTGTATGCCATGGAAAGCCCCTTCAGCGGTAATGCCCGGGGAATAGTAAAGGGACAGCTGTTTAATCAGCAAGGTGAGCTGGTAGCATCCACTATGCAGGAAGGCTTAATGCGAAAGATCGACAAGTAGGAGAAGTCATGATTTATGAACTGGAAGGACAAACACCCAAAGTAGGAAAAGATGTTTACATTGCTCCTGGCGCGCATGTTATAGGCGATGTGGTGCTTAAGGATAATGTCAGTGTCTGGTTTAACGCTGTGGTTCGCGGAGACATGGATACCATCACTATTGGTGAAGATACTAATATCCAGGATGGTAGTGTATTGCATACCGATGCAGGAATTCCGCTGGCGTTAGGGAAAGGTGTCACCGTTGGACACAAGGTGATGCTTCATGGTTGTAGTGTTGGTGATTATAGCCTAATAGGCATCAATGCCGTCATTTTAAATGGAGCAAAAATAGGTAAGGGATGCATAATAGGCGCCAATGCACTGATCACAGAAAATATGGAAGTTCCTGATTTCTCTTTAGTTGTTGGTTCACCAGGAAAGATCGTAAAAACGCTGGATAACGCTGTTTTGGATAAGCTGCAGGCGTCAGCTGAGCATTATGTTGAAAACGGCAGGCGGTACGCCAGAGAGCTAAGCACAGTGAGCGACCCTGCAGCTTACGTGTGAAATTAATTTTCCCCTGAATAAAAAATGCCCAGAACATACGTTCCGGGCCTAGGGGAATGGCTCATTGCTGAGCCGTGCGCTAACTATTGCAAGGGAGAAGTTCATGCAAATTGGTTACAACGGACAGTAATCATAGATCACTTTTGATTACTTTATAAACAATTTTTTCATGAATCTTTAGTGAAATCGTATCAGACACTTAGCGTATTTTCCATTATTCCTGTTAAAACAATGGTTTTTTATCTGGTCTGAGCATCGTTGTGTTGGTTAAATATTATCCACATGATGCTCACAAATTACCCACTTACTTTTGCACAACCCAAATCCAACGGGCTACTATTCATCAGATTTATCTTCATGACAGTCTGTTGTTGTTCACCTGAATCATTGTAACAATGGCGACATAATAGAATGCTGGTTACCGTTGCAGATTACAGGAGAAATTATGCAAGATTTCAGAACATTTTTGCCACCAGAGCGTACGTTAATGGGACCTGGCCCTTCTGATGTGCATCCCAGGGTGCTCAATGCGATGGCACGTTCTACCGTCGGTCACCTGGATCCGCTTTTCATTGAATTGATGGATAACACCAAGCAACTTCTGCAATACGCCTTCAAGACAACCAATGCGCTCACGATGCCTGTTTCCGCACCCGGCTCAGCAGGGATGGAAGCATGCTTTGCAAACCTGATCGAAGCCGGTGATACGGTACTGGTTTGTGTTAATGGCGTGTTTGGTACGCGAATGGTAGAGAACGTAAAGCGGATGGGCGCGACCCCCGTTATCGTTGAAGATACCTGGGGAGAGCAAACGTCGCTGCAAAAGGTGGAAGACGCGTTAAAGCAGCATCCGGATATTAAGATTGTTGCCTTCGTGCATGCCGAAACATCCACCGGTGTGAGGAATGACGCTCAGGCTCTCTGTGAGATTGCTCGCCAGTATGACTGTTTGACAATCGTCGATGCAGTGACATCACTGGGTGGCATTGAAGTTGATGTGGATGGATGGCAAATTGACGCTATCTACTCAGGCTCGCAAAAATGTCTGAGCTGCGTGCCGGGTCTCTCTCCCGTGTCGTTTAGTGATAAAGCGGTTGAGGTAATCAAGTCCAGAAAAACGCCGGTGCAAAGCTGGTTTCTGGATATGAACCTTATCGTTGGATATTGGGGGCAGGGCGGTAAGCGTGCTTATCACCATACCGCGCCGGTAAACAGTATTTACGCGCTTTACGAGTCGTTAGTAATGTTGAAAGAGGAAGGGTTGGAAAATGCCTGGCAACGGCACGCAGATGGCCATAAGAAGCTGGTTGCAGGGCTGGCGAATATCGGTATCGACATGGTTGTGGATGAAAACTATCGATTGCCTCAGCTTAACGTGGTCAGGATCCCCGAAGGTGTCGATGATGCGCAAGTCAGAAAGCAGTTACTTGATACTTACAATCTTGAGATTGGTGCCGGGCTTGGAGACCTGGCGGGTAAAGTCTGGAGAATTGGTCTGATGGGCTATGCGTGTAAAGATCGGAACATCGATCATTGCGTTGCCGCTTTGAAACGGGTACTTACCTGAAGAAAACGTATCAAATATTCGTGATAACACGCTGATTTTAGAGCCAGTTCCTGTACACTGAGTGTTAAAGAAGGTGCGGATAAGTCTGGAACTATCCCGCGTGTCTCAGCGCTTGCTATTGCGACGTAAAAGCCGCAGGAAGTAATTCCCGCATTGATAAGAAAACTGGCTGAATAAACTGATAAATAGTTTCTAAGTCAGATTTTATCTTGTGGGGTACAGAGTAAATAAAATGGGCAGAGTTAGGTTTTGTTTACCGAATCTGCCAGAAAACGGTAACGTAGCGTTCTGAGCGTTGTCTCGGGGCATGCTCCGAATATCCGAAGGCCCGTCCGCACTAGTCAAACCGTAGATGTGATAGGTCCTTATGTTATCCCGACTCTGGCTTTGCTTTATTATTCTGGCTTTTATTGCCGCGTGTTATCAGGCGTTGTTCAATCAACAGGCCGGCACCTTTCAGGATGTAATGGATGCCGTCACGGCGATGGCTACGCTGAGCGTGGACATCGCTATCGGGCTGATTGGCGTGCTGGCATTTTGGCTCGGTATCTTCAGAGTTGCAGAGCAATCTGGCATCGTAGACAAAATGGCCGCAGTGCTGTCACCCTTTCTTCGCCGCGTCATGCCTGACATCCCTGCGCATCACCCTGCGCTTGGCAGCATTACAATGAACATGTCTGCTAACATACTGGGACTGGACAATGCTGCAACACCCTTTGGTATTAAGGCGATGCAGGATATGCAAACCCTATCGCCGAAAAAAGATACGCTTAGCAATAGCCAGATCCTGTTTTTAGTCTTAAATACGTCCTCCGTTACGTTATTTCCTATTGCGGTATTTCTGTATCGGGCAGAGCAGGGGGCCGCACAGCCAACCGATGTGTTTATTCCAATTCTTCTGGCGACCAGCGCCTCAACACTGGCAGGGTTGATCGTCACCTGTCTGGTACAGCGAGTGAACCTGCTAAATAAAGTTGTGCTGTGGTACCTGGGGGCAGCCTTTGCCTTACTCACAGCCGTAGTACTGTATTTTGGCAGCCTTGCCTCTGACGTACTGGCCGCGCAATCAGCGGTAATGGCCAATGTGCTGTTGTTTACATTCATTATCGTTGTACTCATCGCAGGTTGGAGACGACAGGTAAACTGCTATGAGGAGTTTGTTGAGGGGGCGAAGAAAGGGTTTGAGGTAGCAATTTCACTGATCCCTTATCTGATTGCGATGTTAATTGCGATTGGTATGCTGCGCGCGAGTGGCGTGATGGAACTACTCACCCAGTCTATCGCCAGCATGGTAGCGTTTATCGGCGCTGATACCCGTTTCGTGGACGCTCTACCCACGGCGTTGATGAAACCGCTAAGTGGCAGTGGCGCGCGCGCCATGATGATAGAAACTATGCAGTATCATGGTGCAGACTCATTCGCCGGGAGACTGGCATCGGTTTTACAGGGATCTACCGAGACCACTTTTTACGTACTAGCAGTTTACCTTGGCGCCGTTGGTGTCCGTCACGCTCGTCATGCCGTAGCGTGTTGCCTTGCCGCGGATGCGGCAGGGATAACCGCAGCCATTGCCGTGAGTTACTGGTTTTTCGGGTAACAAATTCAGACAGTATTCATTATTGATTCATGTCTAGAATGTGATGGTAAGTATGAATCATCAATCAAGGAGTTTGTATGCTTTCAATGAAGTCTGTGTTAACTGGTATCGCGCTTACCAGTAGTTTGCTTGTTTCTTCTGGTGCCATCGCTCAGCAATCGGCTTCGATTAATGTACAGGGACAGGGTGCCATCGCGGTTACTCCGGACGCCTATTCTGTTACGTTTATTCTGGAAGAACAGGGCGAAACGGTAGCCAAGCTAAATCAGCACTTGTCTGGCGAACTGGATGCCGTAGTAAAATTTCTCCTCAGTCAGGGCATTAAGGAAGAAGATATTCAATCGATGCAGGTACAACTTAATCCCCGGTATGAGAATACGACAACGGGCCGTGAACAAAACGGATTTGTGTTAAGCCGTGAGGTGCAAATCACACACTCTGAGATAAGTAGCTATGATAAAATCATTGACGGTGTGCTGGGGCGTGGTGTTGATCGCATTCAACAATTTGAGTTCGTGGCAAGCGGCCAGTCAAATGCATACGAGCAAGCGCTGATTGCTGCTGTCGGCGACGCTAAGGCGAGGGCAGCGTTGTTAGCAAAAGAGTTGGGCGTTAAAGTGGGTGATGTGGTTGCAATATCCGAGTCTGGTGGCAATATGCCGGTTCCGGTGATGCGTGCAAAGGCATTTGCCGAGGATATGAGTGCCTCCATGCCCGGTCAACAACAGATTAACGCTCGGGTGAACGTCACATTTTCTATAGAGCAGTAACAGGAAACAAGCATTGGAAACCAATTATGAACAATTAGTTCACCAGGCCCGCAGCCTAGTGGACGGCGAACACGATCTAATCGCTAATATGGCAAATATCAGCGCGCTGTTGTTTAACAACATGACCAGTGTAAACTGGGCAGGATTCTACCTGTTCAAAGAGTCACAGTTGGTGTTGGGACCCTTTCAGGGCCAGCCTGCCTGTATTCGCATTCCAATGGGTAAGGGGGTTTGTGGTACTGCAGCACAAACCAGAACCACACAGCGTGTTGACGATGTTCACGCGTTCGCCGGGCACATCGCTTGCGACGCCGCATCCAACTCAGAGATAGTCATACCACTTATCGTAAATGATACCTTGATTGGCGTGCTGGATATTGACAGTCCTGAGTTTAGCCGCTTTGATGAAGAGGATCAGGCTGGACTTGAGGCGATTGCCCAGGCATTGGTAGCCAGTCAGCAATCATGAAGTACAGTGTGGATATTCAGGTCGTATTGTCGACACCGGAAGATATGCTCGATGTGCATGATGACCCAAGTGAGGCGTCTGAGCGACTAAATTTTATTCTTCATGCGGTATTCGATCGTGCGGAAGAAGAGATTGAAACGGAAAGACTTGAGCGAATTTTGCACTTTTGCTGGGAATCATGGCAACAAGATAGCAATTTAATGGATATAGATGACGATGAATTGCTTGATTGGGTTGACCACACGCTGGCAACTTGGGATGATTCGGATAATAACGAATTGTATTGACCACATTTAGATATCATTAATGGAATCACCAGAGAAGTTTAAAAGCAGTAAGGAAGTCATTGCCTTTCTTGCAGAGTCATTTCCGAACTGTTTCTCCGTCGAGGGTGAAGCGCGTCCACTGAAAATTGGTATTTTTCAGGATTTAGCATCACGACTTGAGGAAGAAGAGCGCGTAAGCAAAACCATGCTTCGCTCCACGCTGAGACATTACACGAATAGCTGGCGCTATTTGCATAGCATCAAGGAAGGCGAACATCGGGTTGATCTCGATGGGAATCCCGGCGATGTTATCGAGAAAGAGCACGCTGATCATGCTCGTCAACAGCTCGAGGAAAGCAAAGCAAAAGCCGCTGAAAAGCGAAAGGCTAAGCAAAAGGTGGCCCCGAAAGGTCAACCCAAACGCCAGCCTGGCCGGCCGGGAAGCGATACGGCAACAGCGAATCGTAAAAACGACGGTAAGCAGGGAACTAAACCGAAATTAAACAGACCAAATAAGACACCGCCTGCAAAATTGACGGACGACGATCTTAAGCAAGGTACTCAGGTAACAGTAAAATTAGGCAAAGCGCCTATGCCTGCTGTAATTACTGAAGTTGCGAAAGATGGTGTACACGTTCAGCTTGATTCGGGCATGGTAGTCAAAGTCACTTCTGAGGCTTTACGTTTGGCACGTTCCAAGAGGTCGTAATATGAAAGATATCCTTCGAATTTCCATAGCCAGTGCATTCCTGACCGTAGGAGTGGGTGCTGGTGCTGTGACCAACTCTCCTGAGGTTGAAGATCTTCCTGTTTTGCAGCAGGAAACACAGCATAGTGTCGCAGCAAAGCGTATCAGCGCGCTTTTCACCCGGGCACACTATAAGGAAATTTCGTTGGATGATACGCTCTCGCAGTTAATCTACGAGCGCTATCTTGAGTCGCTTGACCATAACAAACAGGTATTGTTGAAATCTGACGTAGCCAGTTTCAATAAATTTGAAAACGAATTTGATGATGCATTGAGTCGCGGCAATCTGAGTATTGCTTATGACATGTACAATAAAAGTGCAGAACGTCGCATCGAGCGTTTCGAGTATGCCTTGTCATTACTGGATGAGCCTTTCGATTTTGAAAAGAAAGACGACAAGTTCTATTACGACCGTGAGGAAGCTTCGTGGCCCGAAACGAATGCCGAGCTTGATGAGTTGTGGCGTCAGCGCGTGAAGTATGATGCGCTAAACCTGATCCTGGCTGATAAGACCTGGGAAGAAGCTAAAGAGTTACTGGAAAAACGCTACACGCGAGCTATCAAGCGTCTGAAGCAGGCCAAAAGCGAAGATGTTTTTCAGACCGTCATGAACTCATTTGCCAGAAGCATTGAAGCCCATACCAGTTACTTATCGCCTCGTAATGCTGATCGTTTCCAAATGGAAATGAACCTGTCCTTTGAAGGGATTGGCGCGGTATTACAAAGCGAAGAAGATTACACTGTCATTAAAAGTATCGTTCCGGGTGGTCCGGCAGATAAGTCTGGCGCATTAAAACCAGAAGATAAAATTATCGGTGTAGCACAGGATGACGAAGAGTTCGTTGATGTGATCGGCTGGCGTCTGGATGAGGTTGTCGACTTAATCAAGGGGCCTAAAGGCAGTACGGTTCGCCTGCAAATTCAAAAGGGTGCAACAGAGTCGAAAAGTATGTCTGTTGTCAGCATGACACGAGACAAAATCAAGTTAGAAGACCGTGCAGCAAAGTCTGAAGTGTATGTGCCAGACTCTGGCCCGCATGAAGGTGACAAGCTTGGCGTGATTACCATTCCTAGCTTTTACAATAATTTGCATGCTGACGTGAAAAAAGAACTGGATTCTCTGAAAGCGCAGGACGTTCGTGGAGTTATTGTCGACTTGCGTGGTAACGGGGGAGGTTCGCTGACCGAAGCTACACTGCTTACGGGCTTGTTTATTGAAAAAGGGCCGGTTGTACAAATCCGTTATGGAGAAGGCAAGGTTAGCGTGAACCGTGATACTGATGGCTTAGTTTCATACGATGGCCCATTAACTGTGCTGGTAGACCGTTACAGTGCTTCTGCTTCGGAGATTTTTGCCGCTGCGATGCAGGATTACAACCGTGCGCTCATCATCGGTGAGCAGACCTTTGGTAAAGGTACCGTGCAACAGCACCGGGGCCTTGGCAGAATTTATGATCTCTACGATAATCCCTTAGGCAGTGTGCAATTTACTATCGCGAAGTTCTATCGGATTGATGGTGGCAGTACCCAGCATAAAGGTGTTGTACCCGATATCCTTTATCCTTCGGCTATAGAGCCGGCCGATTGGGGCGAGAGTCAGGAAGAAACAGCGCTGCCGTGGGACAGCATTAACCGCGCGAACTACACGACGTTCGGTGATGGCCAGAATGCCCTAGATGTTCTCACTGCTAAACACAACAAGCGTATTATGCAAGATCCTGAGTTCTCTTATATTTATGAAGACATCGAGGAATATAACAAACATAAAGATCGTGATTATATTTCCTTGGTGAAATCTGAGCGTATTGCTGAGAAAGAGGAAGCACAGGAAAAAGAGCTGGCTCGTACCAATGAGCGGCTTAAGCGCATGAATCGCGAGCCGATTGCGAAGATGGACGACTTGCCAGAGGATCTTGACGAGCTGGAGGAATTAGATCCATTCCTGGATGAGGCTGCGAATATCACTTATGACCTTATCGAAACCGGAAAATACGCAATTACGCACAACTAAGACCTGAATGAAGAGGGCTGGTGTATCGCCAGCCCTTTTTTTGTGTCTGAAAATAAAATATACCAATAAAAATATAATAAAGGGACGACATCATGGCTATCCGAGGTGAATTTTCCTCTCGAATCGGGTTTGTCCTGGCGGCTGCAGGTTCTGCAGTGGGGCTGGGCAATATCTGGGGCTTTCCTACAAAAGTAGCCAGTAACGGGGGCGCAGCTTTCGTACTGGTATATCTGTTGCTGGCGTTTGTGCTGGCCTATCCCGTACTCATGGCTGAGCTGATTATCGGCAGGGCAACCCGGTCTAATATGGTCGATGCGCTTGGCAAAATTTCAAACAGCTGGATAGGGCGCGCTACCGGTGTGTGGGGGGGAGTTACAGTTGCCCTGATATTGTCATTTTATGCCATCGTTGGTGGCTGGATGTTAGTTTATTTTGCAGACTCTGCGGTAAACATCGTAGGCGGGGAAAACGTCTCGAACTGGTTGCTCAGCGGCTCAGGGTTACGCGATACGCTGTTTTGTGCACTTTTTCTAATTCTTACCGCACTTATCGTACTGGGTGGCGTTAAATCAGGAATCGAAAAGTGGTCAGTACGATTAATGCCAACCCTGGTATTGATTATTGTGGCGCTTATCGTTTACGTCAGTTTTCAGCCTGGTGCAGTTGAAGGTTGGAGCGCCTATCTGGTACCTGATTTTTCACAAATTATGGATCCGGATTTGTTGATCTCCGCAATGGGACAGGCGTTCTTCTCGATGTCTTTGGGGGTAGGTACCATGCTGGTATATGGCTCGTATGTCAGTAAAAAAGAAAACCTGCCTACACTTGGCGCATCCGTAGCGCTCGTGGATATCGGGGTTGCCGTCATTGCCGGCATGTTGATCATCCCTTCCATGTATGTAGCCTTAAATAATGGTGTTGAGATCTTTACTGCTGAAGGGGCCTTGATTGAAGGTGACACGCTAATCTTTACGGTATTACCTGCACTTTTTGATACCATCGGAACCGTTGGCCTGTTAGTCGCATTCGCGTTCTTTGCGTTAATGGTTATCGCTGCGGTCACGTCGTCAATTTCAATGTTGGAAGTACCTGTTGCTTACCTGGTGGAAAGTAAAGGTATCGCCCGAAAGCGTGCAGTATGGTTGGTAACCGCGGTCATTTTTGCCGCCAGTACGACGATAATCTTTAATTTCGAGCAATTGTTTGGACTTGTTATTTCTATCACAACTCAATACAGTCAGCCGCTTCTTGGTCTCGCACTTTGTATTTTTGCGGGCTGGGTGTGGCGACGCGACGCGATACTTAAAGAATTGCGTGAAGGAAATGACGAAATTGAAAGCGGTTTGTTCTGGAAGATATGGCCATGGTATGTGCGGTTCGTTTGCCCCGTCATCATATTCGTGATGTTTTTTCGGTCTGTGGCCTAATCACTGCGTTTAACAGGATAGAATAATAACAATGAGTAAAACCATTAAAACGCCATCGCTCATAGATGCACTGATCCCTATTATCGCGCTTATCATTATGATGGGCGGCGCCGTCTATTTGTTCGGCGACAACTCTTCCTACGGTCCTAACCAAATTGCGCTTTTGCTGGGTATGGGAATGGCTGCCATCATCGGCATGAAAAACGGCCATAGCTGGAAAGCGATTGAAAAAGGTATTGTCAGTGGTATCTCCATGGCGCTAGGGGCGTGTCTAATCTTGCTGGCAGTAGGCTCACTTATCGGTACCTGGATGTTGTCAGGTACGGTCCCAACACTTATTTATTACGGCCTGGAGTTACTTAATCCGTCTTTTTTCTATGCGGCTACATGTCTTATTTGTGCCGTAGTTGCTATGAGTATTGGTAGTTCCTGGACTACCGCGGCAACAGTCGGTGTTGCGCTGATGGGCGTAGCAACCGGTATGGAGATGTCAGCAGCGATAACCGCTGGTGCGGTAATTTCTGGCTCGTACTTCGGTGACAAAATCTCGCCGTTGTCTGAAACTACAAACCTGGCTCCGGCAGTGGCGGGCACAGATTTGTTCGAACATATTCGTTACATGCTCTGGACAACAGTTCCGAGTTTTATCATTGCCTTAATTTTGTTTACCATTTTGGGCTTCAGTGAAGACGCTTCTGTGTCAGCCGGACGTATCGAGCAGATGCAGGCTTTACTCAATGATTCGTTTGATTTGGGGTGGTATCTGTTGGTGCCACTGGCTGTGCTGCTGACGCTGGCAATAAAAAAGATGCCGGCGTTTCCTGCAGTATCCATCGGCGCGATACTGGGTGGAATCTGGGCGCTGTTATTCCAACCGGAGGTCATTTCGGGCATGTCTAACCCAGACGATTCTGCAGCCATAGGCAGTATCAAGGTTGTCTGGAAAGCGCTGTACGATGGGGTAAATTTTTCCACCCCAGATGCCAACCTGAATGATTTATTATCTCGCGGTGGTATGTCTTCGATGCTAAATACAATCTGGCTGATTTTTTGTGCCATGTCTTTCGGGGCGGTATTGGAAAAAGTTGGGCTGTTGAAGCGGGCAGTCAGTGCAATCCTTCACGGCGCAAAGTCGGCTGGTGATATGATAAGCCGTACCATCCTGACCTGTATTGGCACCAATTTGGTAACCGCCGATCAATACATGGCGATCGTGATGCCTGGCCGAATGTATAAAGAAGAATTCGCTAAGCGCGGATTAGATCAACTAAACCTGTCGCGTAGTCTTGAGGATGGCGGAACCATTACGTCACCACTCATTCCATGGAATACATGTGGGGCTTATATGCACGGTGTGTTAATGGTGCATCCTTTTGAATACATCTTCTATGCGTTTTTCAACGTAATCAATCCTATTCTTGCTGTGATATACGCGTATCTGGGCGTTAAGATTCTCAGAATTGAGCCTCCTTATCAGAAAAATGAGGAAGAGCGCGCGTAGTTTTCTTTTACAGGAGCAACTATGTCAGTTCACGTTAAACGTCGGGCGGATTACCTTCCACCCGACTTCACAATTTCCTCGGTATCGTTATCTATATACCTTCACCCGACCAAAACACGGGTAGTCAGCGATTTAACTGTTGTAAGAAAAGGTGATAAGAAGGCGCCATTAGTACTGGATGGTGAAAAGCTTAATCTTATTTCAGTCGCAATAGACGGAAGAGTCGTTCCATCTCCTGTCATCGAAGAGAACTCACTGACACTAGAGTCTGTGCCCGATAACTTTAAACTGCATATCGAAACCGAAATCGATCCTGATAATAATCAGGCACTGGAAGGGCTGTATCGCTCAAACGGCGTGTACTGTACTCAGTGTGAGGCCGAAGGGTTCAGACGTATTACGTATTTTCTCGACAGGCCAGATGTACTTGCCACTTATCGGGTTACCCTTCACGGTGACAAATCAACATTGCCTACCATGCTGGCGAACGGCAACTTAATTGAGCAGGGAGATAATGGCGATGGCACACATTGGGTCACCTGGGAAGATCCCTTTCCTAAACCCAGCTATTTGTTTGCGGTCGTTGCCGGGGATTTTGACCAACTGACTGACACCTACACGACATCAAGTGGCAGAACTGTCGCATTGGAACTCTATGTAGATAAAGGAAAGCGGGATCGTGGACACTTCGCCCTGGAGTCGCTGAAACGTGCGATGAAGTGGGACGAGGACACCTTCGGCCTGGAATATGATCTCGATGTCTACATGATAGTTGCCGTAGATTTTTTCAATATGGGTGCAATGGAGAACAAAGGGCTGAATATTTTTAACAGCAAATTTGTTCTTGCTGACCAGCAGACAGCAACGGATGATGACTTTTTCAATGTCGAGTCTGTCATTGCCCACGAGTATTTTCACAACTGGACGGGCAATCGGGTTACCTGCCGGGACTGGTTTCAGCTTAGCCTGAAAGAGGGCCTGACGGTGTTCCGCGACCAGCAGTTTAGTGCTGATATGACATCTGAATTGAGCAACCGGATTAAGCACGTCCGGGTGATGCGTGAACATCAGTTCGCAGAAGATGCCAGTGCGATGAGCCATCCCATTCGTCCGGATGAAGTGATGGAGATGAATAACTTCTACACCGTCACCGTCTACGATAAAGGCGCTGAAGTTATTCGCATGTTCCATACGCTGCTGGGAGCTGACGGCTTTCGCAAAGGCATGGATGAATATTTCCGTCGCCATGATGGTCAGGCGGTGACCTGCGATGATTTTGTTGATGCCATGCAATTCGCTACCGACCGCGATCTTACTCAATTTTCACGCTGGTATAGTCAGTCAGGTACGCCTGTACTGAGCATTCATTCAGATTTCGATAAGAATACGCACACGCATACTTTTACATTAAGCCAGCATACGCCGCCAACTGCCGATCAGAAGGATAAGTCACCATTGGTCATCCCGGTTGGCATTGAGATACTTGATAGCGAAGGAAATCATTATACTGACGAGGAAGGTATTATTCAGAATAATATGTTGGTGCTGGAGAGGGAAAGTATTCAGTTCACTGTAAAATCATCAGCATCCTCACTCACCCCCGCGCTACTGGGTAATTTTTCTGCGCCGGCAAAAGTTCATAATTCGCTTTCTCCAGACGATTACCTAACCATTTTCCGCTTTGCAAATGACGACTTTAATCGTTGGGATGCGCTGCAACAGTTATATGACTGGTGTATTTCGCAATATCAGGAAGGAAAAGCTGAATTCGTGAGCGAAGCAATCTGGCAGGGCTTGCATCAGGTAATAGAAGCTGAGAAGGACAACAATGAGTTACTGGGTGAGTGCCTCGTCATCCCCAGTTTTGAGACGCTTTGTCAAACACGTACCGATATTGAAGTTGCGTCCCTGGTTTCAGCCCGTGAAGCTTTCTGTCAGGATTTTGCCAATAAATTGTCATCGCCACTGCTGGCCTTACTAGAGAGCACAGCGACTGGCGATTATCGTTATGATCAGCAGGCAGTGAATGCTCGTCGTTGCAAGAATGTCGTTCTCTCACATCTTGCCAGAGTAGAAAAGCATGACGCGTTGTGCGACGTGCATTTTCATCAGGCAGATAACATGACAGACACGCTCGGTGCTCTGAAAGCGGCGCAGTATGGAAATGCAAAACAGTTTTCATCACTGATGGAGGCGTTTGAAAATACCTG
The DNA here is from genome assembly GCF_047556435.1 of Alteromonas sp. H39. Taxonomy (GTDB): domain Bacteria; phylum Pseudomonadota; class Gammaproteobacteria; order Enterobacterales; family Alteromonadaceae; genus Alteromonas. The sequence continues at coordinate 2,265,818 of NZ_CP180210.1, read as the reverse complement.
GAAGCATGATCCACTGGTTTTGGACAAATGGTTTGCGCTACATGCAACTCAGCCCAGAGAAGATATTCTGGCCCATATCAGCATGTTGAAGGAGCACCCCCAGTTCAGTATGGGAAATCCGAACCGGGTGAGAGCGCTGATCGGTAGCTTTGCCTTTTATAACAGCACCGGTTTTCATGCTGCTGATGGTAGCGGTTACAAGTTCGTTACCGACTACCTGTTAGCGCTTGATAAAACTAATCCGCAGGTAGCGGCGCGCATTGTGACACCGCTCACTCAGTGGCAACAGTTTGCCAGCAGCCACCAGGTTCAGATGAAGCAGCAATTATCCCGCTTGTTAAATCATAAGGGCCTTAGCAGGGATCTGTTTGAGAAGGTGAGTAAAAGTCTCGCTTATGACAAACATAACGCCGACTGATACGGTCTATCATTTTAACATTTCAGTGCCTTACCGGATGTGTGAGGCACTGTACCAAAACAACACGCCTGCGGTTGTGCTCACCGCAGATAACGGTTTGCGCGTTCAGGTTCCTACCTCAAGACTCCGCCATTTCGTTGGCTCTGATGGTGTTAAGGGCAGTTTTCGTATGGTGGTAGATCAAAAAAATAAAATTAAATCCTTTGAGCGTATCCGTTAATCTCCTGTTCAAATTTTATTCATGTTGCAAATTGTATGATTAACTCTATGAAAGAAAAGATTTTCTTTTAATTGTTAACTGGTACGATTAGTTCTTGCGATCCCGACAAAATGATGTAATCATTTTGTTAATCAATATGGTTGGTCTTTATGTCTGCGCAACCATTGCGCTGACTTGGGAGAATAAAAATTATGACAAACAGGCCTCGCGCGTTTAAAAAGTCGCCTATCGCTGCTGGAATTATTGCCTTATTCGGTGCAGCTTCACTGCCAGCATCCGCTGCCAGCTGGGACTTTGGAGATGTCAGCGTCACACTTGACTCAAACATCACCTTAGCGACAAGTATTCGAACTGAAGACAGGGATTTCGATCTGATCGGTAACAGTAACCATTTCCAGTTTGACTGGACAGGTTACAACGCTGCTACCAATGTCATTTATCCCAGCGCTGATGTATGGGCACTCTCCGATGGTGGCTACTCTACCAACGGTGACTTGGGCAACCTGGCGCACGATCCGGGTGACCCATTCTCTACGCAAATATCGGGTAACCATGAGTTAGATATTAACTTCGGTGACTACGGATTCTTCGCGCGTGGCTTCTGGTTTTATGACTTCGAGCAAATGAACAATGAGCGCGATTACGCAAACCCTATTACCGGGCAGCGTTATGACCTTTGTTCAGACCCAGAAGCAAAAGATTTACTTTGCCAGGACGTACGTCTGCTTGACGCATTTTTCTACGGTGACTGGTGGATTGGTAATAAGCCTCTGACTGTTCGCGTAGGTCAGCAGGTAATCAGCTGGGGTGAAAGTACCTTTATTCAACACGGTATCAATACCACGAACCCGGTTGATGTTACCCGTGCCCGTGCACCGGGTGCAGAATTAAAAGAAGTCTTTATTCCGGTAGGAATGGTATTCGCCTCTTTGGGTCTTACCGACACTGTCAGTATTTCTGGTTATTATCAATATGAGTGGGAGCGCAGCTGGTTGCCAGTAGGTGGAAGCTACTTTGCCACAAACGATTTCGCGGGCGAGGGTGGTCAGTCAAATAACGTACAACTAGGCTTCTCCGGTAACCCGGATATTGATCTGGACCACTTGTTAGCATCACTGAATGGTCTTGGCGACGCGCTGAGAGCCGGTGCCGACAGTTCACAGATTTCTCAGGCCTATCTGGCGTACCCAACAAAAGTTGCTATTCGAGGCTACTCGGATGATGCGCATGTAGATGCGGATGATCAGGGGCAGTATGGTATTCGCCTGACGTGGTTTGCGGAAATGCTGAATCAGTCTGAGCTCAGCTTCTACCATATTAATTATCACAGTCAGCGTCCTCTGATTTCTGGCCAAACGTCTGATTTTACTCCGCAGGGAATTGGTCAGGACTTGGCTTTCATTGCGCAAAACGAAGTGACAAAAAATAACATCACGCAGTTAGGCGCATTTACTGAAGCCAAGTTTTATTACCCTGAAGATATCAAGCTTTATGGCTTCAGCTTCAATACAAACGTTGGAACAACGGCCGTATCAGGTGAGTTTGCTTACCGTGTGGATGAGCCATTACAAATTGACGACGTAGAATTGCTGTATATGGGTATGCCGGAACAGCTGGCGAATGCTGGTTTACGTCCTGATCTGGAAGGTATTTCACAGCTTAACAACATTGGTCGTGCAGTTGGTCCTGGTGAGACAGCAGAAGGGTATTTGTTCTCAGATACCTGGCAGGCACAGTTCACCGCATCCCATGTATTTGGTCCGGCGTTCGGTTCAGATAACTTCATCCTGCTGGGTGAAGCGGGTTACGTAAACATCGTTGATTTCCCGGATCCTGACGTTATCCGACTGAATGCACCAGGCACATCACGTACACCTTCACTGGAACCCACAGCTGACGGGAATCCTCGTCCGGGATTACATGTTGGATTATCTGATGGCCCTGAAACCAACCCGTTTGCCACCGATGATGCGTGGGGATATCGTGTATTGGCAGTCGCAGATTTCAACAATATCTATTCTGGTATTAACTTGCGTACGAGAGCAACCTTCTCGCACGATGTAAGTGGTACAACACCTGATCCGTTGTTCCTGTTCACTGAAGATACGAAATCGGCAAGCATTGCCTTTACCTTTGACTACTTAAGCAAGTGGTCCGCAACAGCGTCTTATAGCGCGTTCTGGGGTGGTATCGGCACAACAAATGCGCTTGCAGACCGTGACTTCGTATCATTCAATATCAAGTATTCAATCTAATAGAGTGGTGTTTATGATTAGAAAAGTAGGAATTATCGCAGCCGCATTGTCACTGGCACTATCCGGTGCCAGTGTTATGGCGAAGGTCTCAGAAGATGAGGCGAATAAACTTGGAAACGAACTGACACCGCTGGGTGCCGAAAAGGCGGGAAACGCAGACGGTAGTATTCCTGCATGGACTGGTGGTATCACCGAGGCACCTTCAGGGTACTCAGTGGGCGATCACCACCCTGACCCGTATCCAAATGATAAAGTACTGTTTGAAATAACCGCACAGAACTATAAAGAATATGCTGACATGCTGTCTGAAGGGCAGAAAAAGCTATTCGAAGCGTATCCGGAAACGTTCCGTATGCCGGTATATGAAACCCGCCGTTCTGCTTCTAACCCTCAGGACATTTATGAGGCAACGAGAGCCAACGCGACTCGTGCCGAATTGCTTGACGGTGGTAACGGCATTAAAGGTGCTGCAGTAGGTATCCCATTCCCAATTCCGCAAAATGGTTTGGAAGCTATCTGGAATCACATTCTTCGCTATCGCGGTGAAGCGGTGCAGCGTAATGGTGGACAGGCAGCGGTAACATCCTCTGGTGACTATAACGTCATTGGTTTTGATGAACAGCTTCTTATCCAGTATGCGAAAGAAGGTGTAACGCCAGAGCAGTTGGTTGAAGACAATATTCTGTTCATGTTCAAGCAAAAAGTTACCGAGCCTGCACGTCTTGCCGGTACTGCACTGCTGGTACATGAAACGGTTGACCAGATTAAAGAGCCGCGTAAGGCATGGACATACAATACCGGTCAGCGTCGTGTGCGTCTTGCGCCAAACATTGCTTATGATACTCCGGGAACTGCCGCTGATGGCCTGCGTACCACGGATGATTTCGATATGTTTAACGGCTCGCCTAACCGCTACAACTGGGAGCTGAAAGGCAAAAAAGAAATGTTCATTGCTTACAACAACTACGCATTGCATAGTGATAACGTAAGTTATTCTGACATTCTTCAACCAAATCATATTAACCCTGATCTGACGCGTTGGGAGAAGCACCGCGTTTGGGTTGTTGAAGCCACGTTGAAAGAAGGTTTCCGTCACGTTTACCAGAAACGTGTATTCTTTATTGACGAAGACAGCTGGCAGATCCAGGTAGCTGATATGTACGACAACCGCGGTGAGCTGTATCGGGTTGGCGTAGCATACGGTATAAACTACTACGAAGTTCCTACACAATGGTCTACGCTTGACGTATATCACGACCTGAACTCTCGTCGCTATCTGGCGATTGGTCTGGACAACGAAGAAGGCATGTATGACTTCACCATCCGTCCTCAGGACCGCGAGTTTACCCCACAGGCATTAAGACGAGAAGGTATGCGTTAATTTGCCTGAGAGTAAGAAAACGGTTGGCAATGCCAACCGTTTTTGTATTAACTTCATAGTTTTAAGGAAGTTGTGAGATATGAAAAAAGCCTTTGCGGCATGTATTGCAGCATCAGTATTAAGCGTTAACGCCATGGCTGAACAAGCGTTTATGGCGCCGCTGGTCAAAGAGTCAGTGCTGCTGGACGTAGATGCCAGTGAGTACGTTGTGATTGTAGGGGAGCGAGGGCATATTCTTATTTCGTCGGATGGTGAAACATTCGAGCAAGTTGAGGTTCCAACGCAATCTACGCTCACTGCAACCACCATTCAGGGCGATAACGTCTGGGCAGTAGGTCACGATGCCGTTATTCTGTATTCGGCAGATCGTGGTAAAACCTGGGAAATTCAGAACTTTGAGCCTGATCTTCAGCGCCCCTTTCTTGATGTTGTCTTTTTTAACGAGCAGGAAGGGATCGCGGTAGGTGCATACGGACTTTTCTACAGAACCACTGATGGTGGCACCACCTGGAAATCAGAGCGTCACGCTAGTTTGCTTGCCCCCATGGATCGCGAATATCTTGAGGATATCAAAGAACAGGATCCTGATTTCTATCAGCAAGAACTGAACTCTATATTGCCACATATCAACCGTGTAACCCCACAGGACGGCATACTCTATTTAGCAGGTGAAGCGGGCTTACTGGCCTACAGTGAAAATGGCGGCCGTGAATGGGTGCGCTACGAAGTAGATTACACCGGCTCATTTTTTGATATTCGTCCACTTGATAATGAGACACTCCTCGCCGTAGGGTTACGGGGCAACATGTTTGTGATGCGTGATGATGCATGGGAATATGTGAACACCTGTTCAACCAGTACACTAAACTCAGTGTTTGTTGCAAGCGATGAGCGCGTGGTTGCTATGGGCAACAACGGTATGCTGGTTTCTGCAAAAAGGCCATTACCGGTGAGTGAGCACGATCCTTACGCATCAACGTCACGTTGTGAGCCTGCCAAAGGCATTAATACACGCCAGGTGGATGATAAAGCCGCGTTGTTAAACGCAGTGCAGTTTAAAGGCAATACCATCGCGGTATCCGCAAACGGCATTAAAATAATGAATTTGAAGTAAGAGAATTATGTCGAGAATCACTCAGGTTATCGAAAAGATCGTATTTTCCAACCGAAAGCTGGTCGTGGCCGTGTTTGCAATCGCCACGCTGTTTCTCGGTTATCAGGCTTCCCAGATGCGTCTTGATGCGGGTTTTGAAAAAAACATTCCGTTGAATCATGAATACATGAAGACTTACATGGAGCATCGTAAAGACTTCGGTGGTGCCAATAGTATTCTGGTGTCTGTATGCGACAAGAACGGCAATATTTACAATCAAAACTTTTTTGACACGCTAAAAAATGTGCACGATCAGCTGTTTTTTATAAATGGCGTAGACCGTTCATTAGTTGTGTCACTATTTTCACCATCCACCCGTTTCACCGAGATTGTTGAAGGCGGTTTTGCCGGGGGCCCGGTCATTCCCGCAGATTTTGACTCATCTAATCAGCGTGCGCTTGATTTAGTGGCTGCCAATGTTGAGAAAGCGAATATTGTTGGCAGGCAGGTATCCAGCGATTACTCCTGTGCGATGGTGACCGCGCAGTTACTGGAACTCGACCCGCAAACCGGAGAACCGCTCGACACGCTGGCCTTTGCTGCTGAACTCGAAGAGCAACTTCGAGGCCAGTATGAAAATGATGAAATTTCTATTCATATCATCGGTTTTGCAAAAATGATTGGTGATGTCGCAGATGGTGCCAAAGATGTCGTATTCTTCTTTGCCATCGCTATCGCGATAACCGCAATTATGGTGTTCTTCTTCTGTCGCAGCATCATGCTTACGGTACTGCCATTATTATGTTCCGTCATCGCGGTGGTGTGGCAGCTAGGCTTGCTGACATCGCTTGGTTTTGGCATGGATCCTATGTCGATTCTGGTACCGTTTCTGGTATTCGCAATAGGTGTAAGCCATGGCGTGCAGATGATCAATGCCGTGGAAAAACAAGCTGTCAAAGGGATTGGTGCAAAACGCGCCGCAATGGGTGCATTCCGTAACTTGCTGGTTCCTGGCGGAATTGCATTGTTGTCGGATACCGTAGGCTTTATGACGCTATTGGTGATTGATATCGGTATCATCCGGGAGCTTGCCATTACAGCAAGTTTAGGTGTTGCGGTTATCATCCTCACCAACCTGTTGTTGTTACCTGTGCTAATGAGCTTCCTGAAGCTCGACGAAGATTACGTGAGCAAGTTTGATGGCAAAGAGCGCAAATCTGAGGCGTTCTGGAACATCATTGCGGCATGCTCGCGGAAAGGTCCGGCTACAGTGATCCTGATTGTCACGGCAATTCTATTTGTTTTTGGCTATTACCAGTCTCATCAAATGAAAATTGGTGACTTGCATGCTGGTGCGCCGGCGTTACATGAGTCGTCACGGTATAACCAGGATACGTTTCTTATTACCGACAAATATGAAGTCACGGTAGATTACATATCGGTACTTGTAGAGACCACGCCAGAGGCGTGTACGTCACACAGTGTGATGAAAGCCATGGACGATTTTCAGTGGAAGATGGAAAACGTTAAGGGCGTGCAGTCATCGGTATCTCTGGCTTCGGTTGCGAAGGTAGTCAACGCCGGTTACAACGAAGGGAACGTGAAGTGGCAGGTATTACCACGCAATCAGCAGACACTGGTGCAGGCGATTTCTCGTGTACCAACCTCATCGGGTCTGCTAAACGGTAACTGCTCGGTGATGCCAATCATCCTGTTCATGGAAGATCACAAAGCCGAAACGATCTCTCGTGTGGTTGACGCCGTTAAAGATTATCGCACTGATTACGAGACGGATGACATGAAGTTTAGTCTGGCCTCTGGTCCCGTAGGCGTAATGGCTGCGACCAATGAAGCAGTGAAGGCGGCTCAAACGCCAATGATGATGTATGTATTTGGCGCCGTTATTGCGCTGTGTCTTATCAGCTTCCGCTCAATTCGTGCAACGTTGGTGGTGGTAATTCCGCTTTACGTTGTCTCTGTACTGGCGCAGGCGCTCATGACTTATCTGCAAATTGGACTGACCGTGTCTACGTTACCGGTAATCGCATTAGGCGTGGGTATTGGTGTGGATTATGGTATTTATATCCTGTCCACGAAAAGCATTGCGCTAAAACAGGGGGCCTCTGTTCAGGAAGCATATCTCGCCGCATTGAAAGAACGCGGGAGTGCGGTATTGTTTACCGGGATCACGTTGGCGATTGGCGTCAGTACCTGGGTATTCTCTTCACTGAAATTCCAAATGGATATGGGCATTCTGCTAACCTTTATGTTTGTCGTGAACATGTTAGGCGCCATTATTGTCCTACCTGCATTAGCTAGATTCCTGTGGTGGAAGCGAAACGACCAGGGTGCATAAAATTATTTTTGCATAGCTAATCAGAAAAAGGGGCCGTAAGGCCCTTTTTTTTGGGTGTTTTCTGCATACTTATCTATCCTGTTAATAATCCGTTAAAAAGGGGCTTTATAAGTCCCTCTAAATTAGCGAAAATACTCAGCGATACTCTGCACTTACGACAATTATAAGGTTTATACATGACAGTCACCTCACAGCGACACTCCGTTTTGCTAGAGAATGTATATTCACTCATCGACAAGAAGGTCGATGCCAATAAAAAATCTCTGGTTCAGCAATTTGGTCGCCTGTTATATAAGAATATTTCCAGTGACGATCTTGAGCACCGCAACGACAGCGACCTCTACGGTGCAACGCTGAGCCTGTGGAACGCGCTGGACAAATTCGATAGCCAATCACCCTATATCCGGGTTTTTAATCCTGAAATTGCTAAGCACGGCTGGCATTCAAGTCATACCATCGTTGAGATTATCGTTAACGACGTTCCTTTTCTGGTTGACTCCGTGCGAATGGCACTAAACAGGCTGGGAATTACTGCACACCTGTTTCTTCACAGCCCAATTTGGTTGAAGCGCGACAAGGCAGGGCAGATAAGTGATTTTATCGATCCGAGTGAAAAAGATAAGGACACGGTTAAGCAAACTGTGTTGTTTATTGAAATCGACCGCCAGACCGCGAAAAAAGATCTCGACAGCCTTAAAAAAGAACTGTTTTCTGTGGTTGATGAAGTCAGTCTTGCTGTGCAGGACTGGCAGCAAATGACAGATAAGTTGCATGCTGTTACCAAAGAGGCCAGTAAACTTAACTGGCCAGTTGATAGCAGCGAAACAAAACAAACCAAGCAATTTTTAGATTGGCTGGCAGATCACAATTTCACCCTGATGGGATACCGTTACTACGACGTTAAAGCCATCGAAGGGGACCATCGCTGGATCCCTGCTAATGATAGCAGCCTCGGCCTGATGAAAAACTCAATCAGCGATCGTGAGCGCCTGATTTCAAAACTGCCGGCGTCAGCCAGGGCCGAGGCGTTAAGCGACAATCCGCTGATCCTGACGAAAACAAACAGTCGCTCGCGGGTGCATCGTCCTGCCTACATGGATTATGTTGGTGTAAAAGTGTTTAATAAAGACGGACAGGTTGTCGGAGAACATCGCTTCTTGGGATTATATTCCGCGTCTTTTTACAACCAAAGCGCCACTCAGTTACCTATCCTGCGAGAGAAAATTCAACGCATAACGGATTTATCTGGTTTCGAGCCTGGGACCCACGCGTATAAGGCGTTCGTGAACATTGTAGAAACTTACCCGCGTGACGAGTTACTACAAACCCCGGCTGCAGAGCTTGCACAAATCGTTATGGGCATTTTCCAAATGCAGGAGCGGGGGATTTCCCGGCTGTTTATCCGCAAAGACACCTTTGGCCGTTTCTTCTCCTGTATGGTGTTTGTACCCAGGGAGCGTTACAACACCCAGCTTCGAAAAGAAACACAGGAACTGCTTAAGAAGTCACTTAACGCAGATGGTGAAGTGGAATTTACCACTTTCTTTTCTGAGTCTGTGTATGCTCGCACGCACTACATTGCGCGGGTGAAAGACAATAATGCGGAATACGACGTGAAAGAAATCGAAAAAAATATTATAGAGCTTACCAAAACCTGGAACGACCGACTTGCCGCGGCAATTACTGCGGCCCACGGAGAAGCAAACGGTAAAGCCCTTGAGCGCAAATATACCAACGCCTTTTCGCGCAGTTATACCGATCACAATTTACCTAGTGCCGCGCTTGTCGACATAGGTAAACTTGAGCTTCTCAGTGATGAGCATACGCTGGATATGCTGTTTTATCGTCCGCAGGAAGAACAGGCAGACAGCCAGGTTGTAAAACTGAAATTGTTTCATCGTGCTGAGCCTATCCATTTGTCTGACGTGTTACCGATGTTAGAGAACTTTGGGTTACGCGTAATTGACGAGAGCCCTTATAAAGTCACGTGCGCAGAAGGTGAACGCAATTGGATCATGGATTTCTCCATGCTTCACAAAAGCGGTCAGCATTTCGATATGGAAACGGCGCAGGTGCTGTTTCAGGATGCGTTTGCTAAGGTCTGGTACAACGCGTTGGAAGATGATGCGTTTAACCGCCTGATTCTGGGGGCGGGTCTTACTGGGCGTAAGGTGACTATCTTGCGAGCGTATGCCAAGTACATGCGCCAGACGGGCAGTTCCTTTAGCCGTGATTATATTGCTAATACACTGGCTAACTATCCAGATATTGCACGTTTGCTGGTTGATTTCTTTGAACAACGTTTCAACCCGTTCAAGAAGCGCACGCAGAAAAAACAAGACGCCATCTTAGAAGAGATTAAGGTGCAACTGGATAACGTATCTAACCTGGATGACGATCGTATCATTCGCCGTTATCTGGATATGATGAGTGCGACGTTGCGTACTAACTTCTATCAGACAGACAGTGAAAATAACGAGAAGAGCTACGTCTCGTTTAAAATGATGCCTGAACTGATCCCAGACATGCCACTACCGCTGCCTAAATTTGAAGTCTTTGTTTACTCACCGAAGGTGGAAGGTGTTCATCTTCGTGGTGGTAAGGTTGCCCGTGGCGGACTTCGTTGGTCAGACCGTCAGGAGGACTTCCGTACAGAAGTACTGGGTCTGGTAAAAGCGCAGCAAGTAAAAAATACGGTTATCGTACCGGTTGGCGCTAAAGGTGGATTTGTCTGTAAACAATTACCTGTAGGGGAAGGGCGCGAAGCCATTCAGGCCGAAGGGCAGGCGTGTTATCGCACGTTTATACGTAGCTTGCTGGATATAACAGATAACATCGTAGACGGTGAAATTGTGCCGCCTAAAGATGTCGTTCGTCTCGATGAGGATGACCCATACCTGGTTGTTGCTGCGGATAAAGGCACCGCGACTTTCTCTGATATTGCCAATAGTATTTCCAATGAATACCACTTCTGGCTTGGTGATGCTTTTGCTTCAGGTGGCAGCATCGGTTATGACCACAAGAAAATGGGAATTACCGCACGTGGTGCCTGGGAGTCCGTTAAGCGACACTTCCGCGAAATCGGTATTGACTGTCAGACGACAGATTTTACCTGTGTTGGTATTGGCGACATGGCCGGCGATGTCTTTGGTAACGGCATGTTGCTGTCCAAACACACGCGCCTGGTTGCTGCGTTTAACCATTTGCACATTTTCTTCGACCCGAACCCGGATGCTGAGTCAAGCTACAAAGAACGTCAGCGCCTGTTTGAGAATCCGCGTTTGAGCTGGGAAGATTATGACAGCAAACTGATTTCTAAAGGCGGTGGTATTTTTAACCGCTCGGCCAAGTCAATTAAGCTCACACCAGAGATGAAGAAGTGGTTGGGTACTCGCCAGGTCACCATGACGCCAAACGAGCTTATTCACAACATTTTGAAAATGCCGGTCGACCTCATCTGGAACGGTGGTATCGGAACCTACATTAAGAGTAAGAAAGAAAGTCACTCGGAAGTTGGTGATCGTGCGAACGATGACTTACGGGTAAATGGCCGAGATGTTCAGGCTAAAATCGTGGGTGAGGGCGGTAACCTTGGCCTGACCCAGCTTGGGCGTGTTGAATATGCGTCTGTAGGTGGCCGCGTTAACACTGACTTTGTCGACAACGTTGGCGGCGTAGATTGTTCGGATAATGAAGTTAATATCAAGATCCTGCTAAACAGCTTGGTAAACAAGGGCGATCTTACCGTCAAACAACGTAACAACCTGCTTTACGATATGACGGATGATGTATCACGGATCGTGCTGCACGATTGTTACCGTCAGACACAATCGATTTCAATTACCGAAATGGCTGGGGTTAATCAACTTAAAGAGCAACTGCGGTTTATCCATGGCCTTGAGCGTGAAGGTTTCTTAAACCGTGAGCTGGAATTCATCCCCAGCGACGATGAAATTTCAGATCGCGTTGCGTCAAATCGTGGTTTAACCCGCCCTGAGCTGAGCGTGTTAATTGCATACGGTAAAATGGTATTAAAGGATGCGCTGAATATTCCTGAGATAACCCAGAACCCGTTCCACGGCAAACTGCTGGTTGAGGCCTTCCCACCGGTTTTACGTGAGAAGTTTGCCGCGCAAATGGAAGAACATCCATTACGAGGCGAAATTATCGCAACCAAGTTAACCAATAACATGGTTAACGATATGGGCCTGAATTTTGTCTTCCGTATGCAGGAAGAAACTGGCGCTACGGTAGATGAAATCGCCAATGCCTATGCCATCGTGAAAGGTATCTTCAACATCAATTCGCTGTGGAAGCGCATTGAAGAGCTGGATAACGTGATCCCGGCTCGTCTGCAACTAGAGATGCTGGAGGCTGCTCGCCGCACAATGCGACGTTCCGCACGCTGGTATATTCGCCATGGCAATAAATCGCTGGGCGTAGAAGAAGCTATCGCAAGTTATCGCGATACGTTCGATAATCTGTCCCGTAACCTTGAGCATTATCTGGTTGAGGGTGAGTACGCGCAACTTGAGGAGAAAACCAGTCGTTACGTCAAGGCGGGTGTGCCGGCGGATATCGCTTATCAGGTAGCCAGCTTCTCGAATATGTTCTCCAGTCTTGATCTTGCACAAATTAACGAAAGTGATGAGCACGAAACATCAGTGATTGCCAAGCTTTACTTCCAGTTAGGCTCGAGACTTGAATTGCACTGGTTCCTGGACCAAATCACCAACCAGGCCGTCAGTAACCACTGGCAGGCATTGGCCAGAGCCTCTTATCGTGAGGAGCTGGATTGGCAGCAACGCTCAATTACAGCCAATTTGTTGCACTCAAGACCAGATGCAACAGATGCTGATGAAATCCTGAATACCTGGATTGACAGTAACGAGACGCTGTTAAAACGCTGGTATCACATGATGTCAGAGTTCAAAACCAGCTCTACCCATGAATTTGCCAAGTTTTCTGTGGCTTTACGTGAATTGATGCTTTTAAGCGTTAAGTCGAACCATTAGAATACGCACATTCAACAGATTAAAGAGCCCTGTTTAACAGGGCTTTTTTATAGCTACCCAACCGTGTGATGTATGCAATCAATAGCACAGAAAATTCTACTCGCGTGTGAGCCTGAAAAAAGCCACGATTTTACGATTAACTGGCTGCACAAAACGCAGCACACACCACTAAAGTGGCTATATTCCACGCCAACCATTAAAAAGCCGGTGACGGTTTCTGGGATCACCTTCGATAATCCGGTTGGCCTGGCTGCGGGTCTGGATAAAAACGGCGAGTGCATAGATGCCTTCGCTGCGATGGGATTTGGTTTTGTTGAAGTCGGCACGGTCACACCGCGCCCGCAACCAGGAAATCCAAAGCCAAGATTGTTTCGGATCAGCGAAAAAGAAGCCATCATCAACCGAATGGGATTCAACAACAAAGGCGTTGACTATCTGGTAGAGCAGGTGAAGCGCAGCCATTTTAAAGGTGCCATTGGCATCAACATCGGCAAAAACAAAGACACGGAAGAGAGCAAAGCACTGGATGATTATCTGATCTGCCTGAACAAGGTCTATCCATACGCCAGTTATGTCACCGTGAATATTTCTTCACCAAACACTCCCGGGCTTCGTAACCTTCAGTATGGTGACGCACTTGATTCGTTGTTACATGGCTTGAAAGCTGCGCAGGAATCGCTTTGTCAGACACATGGCAAATATGTTCCGTTATTTATAAAAATTGCGCCAGACCTAAGTGACGCAGAAATTGAGAGTATCGCAGCGTCATTACTGAAAAATAAGATGGACGGTGTCATTGCTACCAATACCACGCTTAGCCGCGACGCGGTTAAAGGGCTGCCTCATGCCGATGAAGCAGGCGGTTTAAGTGGCTCAGTGATGACGCAGATGAGTCTGGATGTCACCCGTAAGCTATCCAAAGCGCTGGATCGCGAAATTCCCATTATCGGTGTCGGAGGGATTGATAGTCCACAGGCTGCTCAAGACAGACTGCAAGCAGGGGCATCACTGGTACAGGTCTATTCTGCCTTCATCTATCAGGGCCCGGCTCTGATACGCAGTATTGTGAAGTCAATCTGATGCGTGAAGCTCTGCAAACTCGTAACACAGGAAACCTATGAACAGTATACTTGTCACTTCCAGCCGCGGACTCGATGAACTTGTTAAACAGGAAATCGAAATGCTTTGTCCGGGGGCAGAGGTGAAGCTATCACCCGGCGCCATTCAGTTTGAAGGCACCCTAGAGCAAGCCTATACACTTTGCTTGTGGTCGCGTTTGGCGAACCGGGTAATTTGGGTGTTGAACAGTGGTAAGGCTGACTCGGAAGAAGCACTTTACAAAACAGCCAGCGATATTGACTGGCAAATGCACATGAATGCGAGAGATACCTTATCGGTTAATTTTACCGGCACCAATCGGGCAATCAGAAATACCCAGTTCGGGGCGGTAAAGATTAAAGATGCGATAGTCGACCACTTTCTAGAGGTCGGTTCGCAGCGCCCTAACGTTGAACGCAAGCAGCCTGATTTCCCTGTTTATGCTAAGTGTCATCGGGACAATGTCATCATAGGACTGGACTTATCCGGCACCAGCTTGCATCAGCGCGCCTATCGCCAGGATACCGGTGAAGCACCGCTTAAAGAGCATATTGCTTGCGCCATGCTGATACGCAGTGGCTGGACTCAGGAAACCGACAAACCTTTGGTGGATGTCATGTGTGGCTCCGGGACGATCGCCATTGAAGCGGCTTATATTGCCAAAAACATTGCGCCTGGTATCAAGCGAGACTACTGGGGCTTCAACCGGTGGCTGGGTCACAATGCCGGGTTATGGGAGCAACTGGTTGAGAAAGCGTTACAGGGACAGACTGAGGCAAGCTGCAGTATCAACGCCAGTGACGTCAGTCGCACGCTTGTTGCGGTCGCGAGGAAAAACGCAGATGTAGCAGGGGTATTTAGCGACATTCAGTTTCACGTGCAGGATGCGACGAAAGCCTCGCCACCGGATAAGACACCTGGCTATGTGGTAAGTAATCCGCCATATGGCGAGCGTCTTGGTGAACTTACTGATCTCATTCCGTTGTTTTCTCAGTGGGGCAAGCGTTTTAAAGACGCATGGAAAGACTGGCATGTCTCTTTGCTTAGCAGTAATCGCGATTTACTTCGGGTTATGAAGCTGCGTGCCGCGAAAGAGTACGCCATGAATAACGGTAAGCTCGAATGCCGGCTCGTAAACTATGTGCTGGACAGCGCCAATTGCGAACAATTTAGTGGGGATGCACAAGCTCATGAGTTTGCTAACCGACTGCGTAAAAACCTGAAAAAACGTAAGAGCTGGTTAAAATCTCAGGATACAAATTGTTACCGTCTTTACGACGCGGATTTGCCAGACTATAACGTCGCAATAGACTGCTATGACGACTGGTTGGTGGTGCAGGAATATGCTCCGCCTAAGACCGTTTCAGAAGACAAGGCGCGCCGGCGGTTGCAGGAGGTATTGCTACATCTTCCGGCCGTCACGGGAGTATCCCCTAAAAAAATTGCGCTGAAAGTTCGCAGTCAGCAAAAAGGGCAGAAACAATACGAGAAGATGGGGCAGAAAGGCAACACCATCGAAGTCTGGGAAAACGGCGCTCGCTTTATTGTTAATCCGACAGACTATCTGGATACCGGGTTGTTTTTAGATCACAGAGATACCCGGCAGATAATAAAAGCACAGGCAAAAGGGAAAGACGTACTGAACCTGTTTTCGTATACCGGCAGTGTTTCGGTTTTTGCCGCAATGGGACAGGCGCGTTCTGTTACTACTGTAGACATGTCGAAAACCTATCTTGACTGGGCAAAACAGAATTTCGCTCTGAACAAGCTACAGGGGGCACATGCCTTCGTACAGGCTGACTGTACCACCTGGCTTGATCAACATGATGGCAAGTACGGACTGATATTTATCGACCCGCCTTCATTTTCCAATTCGAAGCGAATGCAGTCGACCTGGGACGTGCAGCGAGATCATGTTGCCATGCTCAGCAGTGCTGTGAAATGTCTGACGGCAGGAGGCACCATTATATTTTCCAATAACCGCAAGGGATTTAAGTTAGATAACGCGGCCGTGGAAGCACTGGGCCTGCAGATTGAAGAGATAACGGATAAGACAATACCGGAAGATTTCAAGAAGGCTTCACCTATTCATAAATGCTGGATTTTGCAATCATGAGAATACTGTTCTATACCGGCCCCCATTGCGAGCTTTGTGACCTTGCAAAGCAGGAGCTGGAAGCAACCTCATGTTATGAGTCACTTGAGATTGAGATGCGAAACGTCAGAGACAATACGGATTGGTACCATTATTATGGCGTCCGTATTCCGGTGTTAAAACGCGTTGATAACGATAAAGAAATAGGCTGGCCTTTTAACAGCCAAATGCTGGAGGCATTTTTACAGTGAGCATTCTGCAGTTAAAGAATATAACTGTTATTTACGGCAATCCTCCCTTGCTGGATGGTGTCGAACTGGTGGTTCAGCCCGGCGAACGCGTATGTCTGGTTGGCCGCAACGGAAGTGGAAAATCTACCCTGATGAAGGTCATCGCGGGTGATATTATTGCCGACGACGGCCAGCGAATCATCGAGGGCAATACGATCATTGCGCGCCTGGAACAGGATCCACCGCAAACCACAGATATCAGCTTATTTGATTACGTCGCAGAAGGTCTTGCTGATGTCGGCCAGACGTTGAAAGACTACTTTAAGCAAACCCGTCTGGTGACAGAGGATCCGTCGGAAGCGAATTTAAACCGGCTACAGAAGCTACAGGAAGCGCTTGAGAGCCGCGACGCCTGGCAGTTCGAACAACAAATCGAGCAAACCCTGACCATGCTTAAGCTGGATGCAGATACATCATTGTCTACGCTTTCCGGCGGATGGCGACGTAAAGCGGCGCTGGCCAGAGCGTTGGTGCGTCAACCCGATTTATTGTTACTGGATGAACCAACGAACCACCTCGATATTGAGATGATACGCTGGCTTGAACAAAGCTTGCTTAACTTCAAAGGCGCTATCGTGTTTGTCAGCCACGACCGGGCGTTTATTCGCAATATGGCTACCCGGATTGTAGATTTAGATCGCGGCTCACTGACCAGCTACCCAGGTAACTACCAGATGTACCTTGACAAAAAACAGCAGGATCTGGAAGTGGAAGCATCGCAGAATGCTGAGTTTGACCGCAAACTAGCTCAGGAAGAAGTGTGGATCCGACAGGGGATTAAAGCCCGCAGAACGCGCAATGAAGGCAGGGTGCGGGCACTTAAAAAGCTGCGTGAAGCCCGCAAGGCGCGACGTGATTTAATGGGCTCAGCGGTGGTATCTCAACATCAGGCGTCCCGCTCTGGTAAACGTGTTTTCGAAGTTAATGATTTAAGCTATTCCATTGAAGGTAAACAAATCGTCAGTCACCTTAACCTTAACGTGCTTCGAGGTGATAAACTGGCATTGATTGGTCCCAATGGAGTAGGGAAAAGTACCCTCATCAAGTTGTTACTGGGTCAGCTTCGGCCTGACAGTGGTGAGTCTAAACCAGGGACTAACCTGGAAGTCGCTTATTTTGATCAGCACCGGCAGGGGCTGGACCCGGAAAAAACGGTCATTGATGCGGTAGCGGACGGAAAACGCGATCTGACCGTGAACGGTCATCCACGCCACGTAATGAGTTACCTGCAGGACTATTTGTTCAGTCCTGAACGGGTGAATTCTCCGGTGAAGTCCCTGTCCGGCGGTGAAAAAAACCGGCTGATGCTCGCCAAGCTGATGCTCAAACCCAGCAATGTACTGGTTCTCGATGAGCCGACGAATGATTTGGATGTCGAGACGCTGGAAATGTTGGAAACGCTGTTAAATGACTACGCAGGTACTGTGCTTCTGGTCAGTCACGACAGGGAGTTTGTTGATAACGTTGCTAACAGTTGTCTGGTATTTGAAGGAAACGGTGTTCTGCGAGAATTTGTTGGCGGATTTACTGATATCGAACAGTGGTACCAGGCCCGGGAGAAGGAACGCGATGCGCAGAAAAAAGAAGCACAGTCAGCGTTAAAGAATGAAACTAATGGCACTAATGACAGTCCTAGTGCTAAGTCTTCTCCCCGCAAGACGAAAAAGTTATCATACAAAGACCAACGGGAACTGGATACACTGCCTGCCGATATTGAAACGCTTGAGGAGCGCTTAAGCGAGTTGCAGGAGAAAGTGAATGACCCGGACTTTTTTAAGCAGGACGCCACTGCTACCGCACCGTTGCTGGAGCAGTTGGCCGATACCGAAAATGAACTATCCCGGAAATATGCGCGCTGGGATGAATTAGAAAGCATGCTGGAAGATAATCAGCAGTAAATAGGATTTTAAATGAAACGAACTCAGCTTGCCGCTGCCGTATTGCTGGCATCAGGTAGCTTTTCAGCAGCTGCCGCAACGTATTCAATAACGCCGCTACCTGTTAATGACAAGGCTCAATATACTTTTGGTGCGTCAATCGATAACAGTGGTTTTATCCTGGCGACTACGCAATCAGAGTATAACCCTCCTGTAAGTGTCGAGCTTCTTGAAGCTGCCAACTTCTTTGACCGTACTGACTACAGGCTCGAGAATCCAGAAGATGCAATGGAAGGGGTTTTTACAGACGCAGATTACGAAACTATTGTGAATTTTCTGCTGAATAACCGGGGAAGTGGCAGAACGCAGCAACTTGCGAGTTACAGAAGTTACATCATGGACTCTGTGGACGTGTCTTTAGTGCCGGGATTCGATGAAGTTACTGACATGTTTGATGGGTACACGCACTCAGTCGTGTCTATGGCCAGGGACAGTCTTGCTGGTGATTACATCGTGGGCACTTCTGAAGGTATTTTCAAAACTCTGGAGTATACCAATGACGATGATAACGTCATTGTGTACACCTATAGTGATATGGGGCAGCAAGCCTTTGCGCAGGTAAATGGCGAGACGATCAGGCTTGCACCGATTAATACATTACTGGGTGGCAGCAGCCATGCTTATGCCATCAACCAAAACCTACAGGTTGTCGGATATGGCTCAGCCGACTTTTCAGAAGACTTACAGCCGCTGATTGACGACTGTTATGATGACGAAGAGCGTGGTGATCAACCCGTAGAGTTTTGCTTAAGAAGGGTGAAAGCGACCCAAGACTTTCTATTCCCGGTTCGGTATGCCCACATATGGCAGTTAGATGCCTCGGGCGAAGTGATTTCTACTGACACATACCCGCTAATTTTTGAACCTGAGGAAGATGACGACAGCGGCTACTATACTCGTGCCTTTGATATCAACTCTCAGGGGATCGCAGTTGGTGATGCTGCTACCGGTGAGCGGGTTAGAGTCCAACGTCCAGGTTCTGTGGGAAGCTCCAACGAAGATGAATCTGTAGCGGTCACCTTCTTTGAAGGCGAAACTACTGAGTTTCTTCCCCGCGAAGAAAACCTTCGTAGTAATGCGGTTGCGATTAATGATAATGGTTGGATCACCGGCGGTGTGCTGCGTGCTCCTACGTCTGTAGCGCGTCAACGTCTGTTTTTGTATAACATTGATACAGGCGAAGCGCGTTACCCTCAGGGCTTCTTCAATAACGCAGCGGTGTATCCAACAGACATTAATAACAATAATATCGTTGTTGGCAGGTCTGAGTTTGAATCCTCCACGAGTGGCGTCCGCGAAACGCGTGCATTTATGTATGACCTGAGCACAGAGGAATTCGTAAATCTCAATACCCTGATAGGCTGCGACAGCCCTTACACCATCATGGATGCTGTCTCGATTAACGACAGTAACGAAATTGTTGTCAATGCACGCGTTAGCCAAAACGCCACCTACGTTACTGGAAATGAGATTTTAAACAACGACGGAGAAACCGTTGAAGTGGATAATATTGTCTCTCTGAAAATGACTCCAATTGCCAATGGTGAAATTGAGGACTGCGCGGTAGAAAGCCAGGAAGAAGAGAAGTACGAACGCCAGGGAGCAACTACAAGTGCGCTATGGCTTGGCTTACTGGCGCTTGTTATTGGTTTCAGACGTCGTCTGCGATAGTTCCACCTTATATTAAAACGAAAATGATATTTCGTAGGCCGCTGATAGTAAGCGGCCTTTTTTATGTGTTTTTATTTTAACCAGCGTCATAATTATGAAAAAAAAATGTAACAGAAAAAGCGTTTCTCTCTCATGACGTTAGGGGTTGTCAAGTAAGAAGTTTTTTAATTGCTCTTGAACCAAATCTGTCTCTGCACTATCTAAGTAATGTGCACGGTAAATTTTCACGGCTCTTCCACTCTATAATTTGTTGCCAGCGCCTGTGTTTTTATCGGTGTACGTTAACCAAGAAAAGAGGCTAATCAATGAAAAGACAAAAAAGAGATAAATTGACCCGCGCCCATGCAAAAGGGTATCAGGCAGGAATCACTGGTCGCTCCAAAGAGCTTTGTCCCTTTCAGCAATATGATGCGAGATCGCAATGGTTAGGAGGATGGCGCGAGGCGGTTGAAGACAGGCAACTGGGGTTCAACGTCAGGTAAAGGTCATCTCTTTCGAGTTAACTTTCATTAAAGCCCCTTTACGGGGCTTTTTTCTTTTTCGTACAAATTAGCTAATTCAGAATTTGGACGTGTCTTGGAATAATCCCACTTTGAGGTCTTTTGCTGTGTAAATAACACGGCCATCCACTTCTACAGTGCCGTCAGCCAGTCCCATAAACAGTTTTCTTTTCACTACACGCTTCATGGTGATGCGGTAGGTGACTTTTTTCGCTGTCGGAAGGATCTGACCGGTAAACTTCACCTCACCAACGCCCAGCGCCCGGCCTTTACCTGGGCCACCACTCCATCCCAGAAAGAAGCCAACAAGTTGCCACATGGCATCCAACCCAAGACAGCCTGGCATAACCGGGTCGCCAGGGAAGTGGCAATCGAAAAACCAAAGGTCGGGAGTAATATCCAGTTCCGCCACGATTTCGCCTTTACCGTGTTCACCACCATCCTCGGTAATACTCGCTACACGGTCCATCATTAACATATTGGGCGCTGGTAGCTGACTATTTCCCGGTCCGAACATTTCACCGCGACTACAGGCTAATAAATCTTCACGATCAAAACTGTTTTGTTTATCTGACATTCGCTTCTCAATTGATTAGAAAAAACATACGCGGGTAATTTAGCGAACACTTGTACGCTAAACAACTCCGAACAGTAATTTTTATGATAAAACTGCCGTGTTACACTGCGATTTCAATTTAGGAAATGCACACAATGGCAGAAAACAAGAAAACGAATTCATCTGCAAACGCAGAAAAACAACGTCGCTTCCGGGAGCGTCAAAAAGCAGCTGGAAAGAAGCTGGTTCGCGGTTATGTTACGTCAGACGCGATGAAGTGCTATGACGAGATCCGCGACAAAACAGGCTGGAGTGACTCAGACGTTCTGTCAAACTCATTGAGGTTGATGTATGCCGCCTATAAATGTGGACAGATTAAACTGCTTAATGAGTGGTTAAAAGATCACGGGAGATAAACTGCGAACAGTCAATTAAGGCTACTCACTGAGGAAGAAAATGTAGGCAGTTCATCCATTGTGCGGTGAGTATCTTGCGCCTGACGATATATAACCAAAGCGTAAAACCAGTTCTTCCTATTGTTGTCCCGCAGCGTGTCGACGACTTGGACTATCAGGAAGCGTATGTCGCCTCAGGATGCGTTTGGCCTCTTTTTTCACATCGTCGCGTTCACGATATGACCATAGCCGGTCCCTGGCATCTCTGTAGGCCTGCTGCACATCGACAATAGGCTGCGCATACCTGTCGGGAATTGTTGTCGCCAACATGGCTTTTTCCAGCGGTGGCATTTGCCATGGGGCGGCAATATAGTGTGCTGGTACCTGAGATAATTCAGGAACCCATTTGCGGATAAATTCGCCGTTGGGATCTAATTTCTCAGCCTGACTTACCGGGTTGTAAAGACGGATAGTATTGGTACCGGTTATGCCTGCCTGCATCTGAATTTGCGGATAGTGAATACCAGGTTCGAAATCCAGAAATACCGATGCCAGATATTCTGCTGCATGCGCCCAATGGACATTCAGGTGATGACACAGAAAGCTGGTTACCATAGCCCGCATTCTGAAATTAATATATCCGGTGGCAGAAAGCGCGCGCATGCACGCGTCGACTAGCGGCACACCGGTTTCTCCTTTCGCCCACAACGTAAACCGACGGTGTGCCTCGGGACCATCCAGATAAGGGAAGTCTTGATAGGCGCGATTCAGCGCAACATGTTGCATCAAATGCTCGCTCTCAAATTTCTGAACAAAATGATCATGCCAGGCCAGTCGTGATGTAAAGGCCTGTACCGGACGTTTCCAGCTTGCGTCTTTCAGATTTTGGTTGTTTCTGATGTAGGTCAGCACCTGTCTTATTGAGAGGTTTCCCCACGCCAGATATGGACTTAGTCTGCTACAACTGATGCGCGATTGAATAGGGGACGAAATATGACGATGGTAGTGCTTACCGCGTTCTGCAAAGAAATGCTTCATCGCGTGCCATGCGCGGCGTTCCCCGCCTTTTTGCATATCAGGATGGCCAGCGGGAAAAACATACCTCCCGGCTTGCAGGTGAGTTATCTGCGAATCGTTTACCCAATACACTTCCGACAGTCTGGGATCGCGGGTTGGTTGGGCATTGACTGAACTCCAGTGACGTTGCCAGTTATTTCTGTGGGGCAGGGCACGTACTACAGCCCCATAGGGAAACTCGTTCCAGGTTATGTCGTTTTCCCGGCACCACTTAGCCATCGCCTTATCGCGGTCAAAAGTCCACGCCAGACCGACCTCTTGGTGGCTTACTATATGCTGTATTTCTACTTGCGATCGCAAATAATCAAATGCGTCTGTTGCGCTGGCATGTAACACCAGTACCGAGGTGGAGAATGACGATAACTGCGCGTTAAGGCATGCAATACTCTCCCCGATAAACGCCATGTGTCTGTCGCTGTAATGAGGATCGCGCTCGTATTCAGGCTCGACGATAAACAGCAGCAATACCGGGAGTCCTGTCAGCGACGCCTGTTCTAGCGGCGCATGGTCTCGCAGCCTGAAATCACGTTTAAGCCAGACGACGGTAACTGGTTCGGTTATTTCAGCCATGTTGCTCTGAAGCTGCCGTCCTTGTCGTAGTAATCGGCTTGCTTCTGGAGGTCGAATCGCCGGTGGCCACGGGGATCGCTGCCTACTCCAGCCAGATAGAGCCAGTTTCCCCAGTTGCTGGCTACGTCATAATCTATCAGCTGCTTTTCAAAGTAAGCCGCACCGCAACGCCAGTCGTGTTTTAACTCATGCACCAGACAGCTGGCAACAAGCTGACGCCCACGGTTAGACATATAACCGGTCTGGTTAAGCTGTCGCATACAGGCATCAACAATATCATAGCCTGTATTGCCGTCGCACCAGCGCTTAAGTGTTTGTTGATCAAAACAGGTGTCAGGCGTGCTGCTCTGAAAACCTGAATAAGCAAACCAGTCAGAACCATGTTTTATTTGCAGCCAGTGGAAAAATTCGCGCCACAGCAACTCGAAAAAAATCCAATAGGTAGACTCATTTTGTTCTACGTTCTGTTCATAGCGTCGCAGGCGCTGATAAACCGTTCTGGGTGACAGCGAACCGTTTGCCAGCCAGGGCGAGAACTTGGTGGAAGGGAGCCAGCCATCCATGTCGTTGCGAGTATTTTTGTAATCAGAAGCTGCCCGTGTCTCACCAAAGTAGTACTTGAGGTGATTAAGTCCCGCACGTTCACCGCCTATGAAATTGCCGTTATTTCCCTGCGTGGTTAAGGACAGTGACTGACACCGGGCATCTAGAACGGGGGGCAATGCGGTAACGGTATCAGCGGGAGGCGACACGTCTGCGTGCTTTTCGACTTTCTTTCTGAAAGCCGTAAATACGTTCGGCATGTCGTTAATCTCAAAAGGCAGATCCTCTTCGTTAAACAGCGTGACTGACTGTTCAGATACGATTTTCAGGTTAGTTATCGACGCACTGATTTGCGCTACAGCCTTACGCTCATAAAAGCCGCCATGAGTGGTGACACCGAGCACATTAATTTTCAATTGCTCGCACAACCACGCCATTTGCCTGGCTTCACTATTCTCACCACGGGTAACAATCAGTAAATCAGAACCTATAGCTTGCAGCGCATCGCGAAGCGCCAACAATGACTGATCACGAAACAGCTTCTGACACCGGCCATCACCAACCTCGTCAGGAACGTGAGAAGAGGAAAAGGTTTCTGGATAAAGGTAGACGCAGGTCATAGCGTCAACCTGCTCTGACAATGCTGACAACGCCGGGTTGTCGTGCAGGCGCAGGTCAAGGCGAAACCAGAATAGTCCGCGGGTTTTATTCATAATTAAGGGCTTATTATTGAGTTTTTACAGATCTCCTGTGCAGAAGTTACGTAATAGAAGGGCAAGAAGACTAATAATAAGGACAAAAATGTCAGTACCAGTAAGCCTCATGTGGTTCCGGCAGGATTTACGGGTGAAAGACAACCCTGCTCTTAACGCTGCGTGTGATCACGGCAAAATTATTCCCATATACATCTATGACACTAGTGTTCCTAATGGCAGGGAGCCTGGAGGTGCCTCTGCGTGGTGGTTACACCATTCCCTTGCACAATTGAACCAGCGACTTAACGGGCACTTACAGATTTTCAAGGGCGATCCAGAAGACATCATTCCTAAGCTCATGAATGAATTTGGCACAACAAGCATATTCTGGAACCGGTGCTACGCTCCCTGGCAAATCAAACGCGACAAAAGCCTGAAATCATCGCTTAAAGACGCCGGGTATCAGGTAACCAGTTGTAACGGTAGCTTGCTGTGGGAGCCGATGGAAATAAGCAAGCAGGACGGCGGGGCTTACAAAGTGTTTACGCCTTATTATCGCAAAGGATGTCTGAATGCTTCGCCTCCACGCTATCCGAAAGCGCCGCCCGCACGCATTACCTACGATGATGCGCCTGCGAAAGGCATTCCACTGAAGAAATTACAACTTCTCCCGGACATCAACTGGGACGAGGGGATTGCAAAAGAGTGGAAGCCTGGCGAAGAAGGCGCGGCTGACCGATTGGCTACGTTTATCGAAGAGTCGGCCAAACGTTATAAAGAAGATCGCGACCATCCTGCAATTCACGGCACATCCCGCCTGTCTCCACATTTACACTTTGGAGAAATTTCTCCAAATCAGGTCTGGTATGCCATCAAGGACAAGTTTGGTGACACGGACGATAAAAACATTGATACCTTCCTGAGCGAACTGGGCTGGCGGGAATTCAGTTACTACCTGCTTTATCATTTTCCTACCTTACCGAACCGAAACTTTAACGATAAATTCGACAAGTTCCCATGGCGTAAAAGCGCCGCGAATTTACGCGACTGGCAAAACGGTCAGACCGGGATCCCCATTGTTGACGCTGGAATGCGCGAGCTGTGGCAAACCGGCTATATGCATAACCGTGTCCGGATGATTGTGGGTTCGTTCTTAGTAAAAAACCTGTTGATAGACTGGCACGAAGGGGAACGCTGGTTTTGGGACTGCCTGGTTGATGCCGACATCGCCAGCAATACCGCAAGCTGGCAGTGGGTTGCAGGTTCTGGCGCAGACGCTGCACCCTATTTCCGAATTTTCAACCCGGTGTTACAGGGAGAAAAATTCGACAAACAGGGCGAATACGTCAGAACTTACTGTCCCGAGCTTTCTGGCCTGCCGAATAAATATATCCACAAACCCTGGGATGCCCCGGAGAAAGTGATGGAAGAAGCGGGTATTAAGCTGGGTAAGGACTATCCGGCACCGTTAGTAGACTTGAAGGCCAGTCGACAGCGCGCACTGGACGCATTCTCTGAAATCAAAGGAGGCTGAATGAGCGCGAGCTTGCGGTTAATACTTGGCGATCAGCTTACCCTGTCGTTACCCATTGTTGAGGATGCCACGAAAAGCCGTGACATCTTTTTACTCGCCGAAGTGCGGGAAGAGGCAACCTATGTAAAGCACCATAAACTAAAGATAGCGTTTCTGTTTAGTGCTATGCGTCACTTTGCAGAAGAACTAAAAGATAATGGGTATCAAGTAGAGTACTGCCGGTATGACGATGATGACAATCAGGGCTCGTTGCTCAAACAGCTAAAACATACACTGGAAAAACACCCATCGCTGGACTCTGTCATTGTTACCGAGCCGGGCGAATATCGTTTACAGCAAAGCATGCAGCAGTGGTCAAATCAATTGGGCGTACCGGTAAATGTGCTTGATGATCCCCGCTTTTTGTCCAGTCCCGAAGATTTCGCGCAATGGGCAGAGGGACGAAAGCAGCTGCGTATGGAGTTCTTTTATCGCGAAATGCGCAAGCGCTACAGAATTCTGATGGATGATGATTCGCCGGTTGGCGGTAAATGGAATTATGATTCTCAAAACCGCGAACCCATGCCTGCTGATCACCAAGTACCTGAGCCAACAGTTTTTGAGCCAGACGACATTACCAACGATGTCATAGCGCTGGTGAAGCAGGAATTTGACGATCACTTTGGTGATATTGACAATTTTTATTTTGCGGTAACGCGTGAGCAGGCGCTGCATGTTCTTAATACGTTTATTGAGGAGCGCTTACCCACGTTCGGTAAATATCAGGATGCGATGGTGGAGGGTAAACCCTGGCTATACCATTCCCATCTGTCTTTTTATATAAATTGCGGTTTACTCACTCCGAAAGAAGTGATTCAACGGGCCGAGACGGCATATTATGAAGAAAAAGCACCGTTAAATTCAGCTGAAGGGTTTATCCGCCAGATCCTGGGGTGGCGCGAATTCGTGCGGGGCTTTTACTGGCATTTCATGCCAGATCTCGCAAAAGACAACTATTTTTCTAATAACCGCTCCTTGCCGTCATTTTTCTGGGACGGCTACACCAACATGAATTGTATGCGGCAATGTATAACGGAAACAAAAAATAATGCTTATGCCCATCATATACAGCGCCTGATGGTTATTGGAAACTTTTGTCTGTTAACCGGGCTTAATCCTCAGGAAGTGCAGGAATGGTATCTGCTGGTGTATGCAGATGCCTATGAATGGGTCGAACTACCCAATGTTGCCGGTATGATTTTGTACGCGGACGGTGGCAATCTTGCCAGCAAGCCTTACATCGCTAGTGGTAGTTACATCAACAAAATGTCCAACTACTGCAAAAACTGCGGTTATAAAGTAAGTAAAAAGTCCGGTGACGATGCCTGTCCGTTCAATTATCTCTACTGGCGTTTTATCGACGAGCATGAAGATAAACTGCGTGACAACCATCGGATGGCAATGATTTATCGTACCTACGAGAAAATGAGTCAGGACAAACTGGATGCTGCAAGGCAGTCTGCCGCTATCTTTCTCCAGAAACTGAGTAAAGATGAAGAAGTCTGACTTACCTCAGAAGGTTTGCCCGGTGTGCCAGCGCCCCTTTAGCTGGCGTAAAAAATGGGAGAAGAACTGGGAGCAGGTCAAATACTGTTCCCGACGCTGCGCCGGTAACAGAGAGAAAGTTGAAAGCCTCGACAAAGGGAGCAACTGATTTATTTATCACCCACCCGATGGGATATGACGCCAGAATTGTGATAGCGTAAGTGACATTGAGTGTCACTGGCGTAAAACGGAAGATATCGATGAATTTTCGGCGTATAGTACCGGTTATCATTGCATTGATACTAAGTGGCGCGGCTTATAGCGAATCGTTGAAAAGTGCAGTTTCACCTGACTTTCCTAAAGGGTTGCATTTTCAATATTTAAAATACATTGAAAAAAAGCTGGCAACGCCTGTCGAGATTTCAGAGATGCCGTTTGCCCGCCGCCTTTATTCGCTTGAGTCAGGTGATATCGATTTAATGGTCGGTCTTCAGGCTGGTAGGGAAGGGAAATTCACCTATATTTTTCCAGCTTATGAATCATTAACGCATACTCTGTATGTGCGACGTGAAAATGTGAGTAATATTGATTCGAAAGAAGCCCTTTACCATGCCGTCATTGCATTTACCCGACAAGGGCGATATTCAGACACACTGCTTTCGATGCCACAGGCCTTTCAAATCAATGTCGAGTCTCTGGAACAGAAAATCGCGATGCTGATGCATCAACGGATAGATGGCTTTGTACATTTTAGTGATAGTGCCAACTCCCGCATTCAGTCGCAAGGGTTGCGAAATGACATCGTCGAATCCAGCTATCAACCTGAACAGACACACAACTTTCACCTGGCAATTCGTCGCGGGTTATCCGCGCGGTTGCAGGCGAGATTAACCCGCATTGTAAGCGAGGGTATAGCCGCCGGTAACTTTGCAGATATCCGAGAGGCATACTACAGTGGTAATCAACCTGCCCTGAATGTGTCATCTAAGTAAATTATGATGCTTACAATTGTCATCAAATAACAGTGAGCTAACGTGAGAAACTTTACCTGCCAGTGTGGTAATACAGTGTACTTTGCCAACACGCAATGCCTTTCCTGCAATCGGCCACTGGGTTTCATCAGTGAGATGGGGGTAATGGCGTCGTTTGATGTTACAGACAATGGAGACTGGATAACGCCATTGTCAGATAAACGTTATCGACCTTGCGTAAACTATGTATCTAATCATATTTGCAACTGGATGGTTGAGAACACATCAGATAAAAGTTTATGTCATTCATGTGAATTGACCAAGATCATTCCAGATCAGTCTAAAGAGCTGAACGCGAAACGATGGTACCGAATGGAGCATGCAAAAAGACGCCTGCTTTTTACATTGATATCGCTGGGACTTCCTATCTGGAGTCAGCGGCCCGGTAAACCGCAACTTCAGTTCCAGTTTTTAGAAGATGTTGAGGAAGATGAGTACGGGCAGGAACTTACCGTAAAATCTACGGTTATTACCGGTCATAACAACGGTATGATCACTCTGAATCTGAAAGAAGCCGAAGACAGCTCCCGTATTATGATGCGGGAGAGAATGAACGAACGATACCGGACTTTAGTCGGCCACTTTCGACATGAATCCGGTCACTTTTACTGGGACTGGTTTGTCCGAGACAGTGAAAAGCTGCATGAGTTTCGCGATATTTTTGGAGATGAACGTCAGGATTATACCCAGTCTTTGCAGACCTACTATAAAAACGGGCCTGCTGCAGATTGGCAGGAGCGTTTTATCAGCGCTTATGCCAGTGCACATCCTTGGGAAGACTGGGCCGAGTCCTGGGCCCATTACCTGCATATTGTCGATACATTGGAAACCGCCGTTGAGTATGATGTGGCGGTAGGGAAGCAACAGGTGGATGCGCCTGTGAACCCGAATAAGGAAGTCGATTTCGATCGTGTTGTCGAAGACTGGGGCAGACTGACCACGGTACTTAATGCCTTGAACAGAAGCATGGGACTTGATGATGCTTACCCGTTTCTTATTCCCGAGGCAGCATCAGAAAAGCTCAGGTATATACATAATCTCATACAGGGTGAGTAACGCTACCCTTAGCAATAGCGTGTCAAGAAAAATCAAGGGCAAACACATCTTGCCCCTGATGTACTCACATTTGCGTCAGCTTTTTTCCCATTCAAACCGGGGGAGTCGGTTAAAAGTACGTTTCAAACCTTGTGTCCATTGCTTTTGCATCGACTTGTACATTGGACTGTTCATTGTCAGAGTCTGATGGAAGGGGGCCTCCATGGTACCCGCAGTCATAATAGACAGCTCAATTGGTGGTCCCACGGAGATATTACTGCGGATAGTAGAGTCCAGCGACACCATTGCACATCGGGCAGCGTCTTCAAGACTGGTGCTAGGCGTAATTATTCGATCGAGGATTGGTTTACCGTATTTGTTCTCGCCAATCTGAAGGTAGGGGGTATCGGTTGACGTAGAAACAAAGTTACCCTGCGGATAAATCATAAATATTTCGTGTGATTTACCGTTAATCTGTCCACCCAGTATGAAGCTGGATTCGGCGCTGTTGCCACTTTTCTCCATCGCCTTTTCATGACGTCGTTGTTCTTTCTGGCTAAGCTCACCAATGTATTGGGCAACCTGATGCAGGTACTTCCCGCTACGCAGTGTAAATTCTGCCTCAGGATCTTCTAGATCACGCTTAATCGCATTCACTACTGCCTGAGACGTAGCCAGGCTGCCTGAAGTAAGTAGCACAATTACGCGTTCTCCAGGCCAGACAAAACGCGTCATTTTACTGTACGTGGCGATGTAATCTACGCCCGCATTTGTCCGTGAGTCTGATGCGAACACCACACCTTTATTGACTTTAATGGCAAGACAATAGGTCACGTTAATCCTCTGAAAAATAACGAATCATAGTCACATAGCATGGCGTGTGTTGATACTTTTCGCAATCAAAAATTATGGGATTTAATGTTAGCTGTTGAGAGAGCCCTTATCCTTGAGCGCGTTGATTCGGTTTCTATTTTCAATCACACCTTCCACTGCTTAATAAAGGTTAACTCACAGTACCTTATTGATTTTTCGAACCAAACAAGATTAGATAAGTATAAATTCTGAACAACTCGGAAAAGGGAACGAATATGGCGATCAGGTGGGGAAACTATAAGACCGGGCCGTTCTTTGATGAGCTCATTGAAGGGCGAAATAAGCCGCGGCCGGCTGCAAAAGAGCTATGTCAGTATCTTCGGTCCTTGTCAGATGCAGAGTTGCTGGATTATAAAACTGCAGCATCTTCAGCGATTCACGTAATGGGGATAACCTTTACTGTCTACTCAGAGGAAGAGGGCTCGATTGACCGGGCCTGGCCTTTTGACATTATTCCGAGAATTATCGATAAAAGTGAATGGAAGGAAGTGGAAAAGGGCCTGAAACAACGTGTTAAAGCGCTCAACATGTTTATCGACGATATTTACAACGATCAGAATGTGATTAAAGACAATATCGTTCCCGAATCTATTTTAACCCAATCGAAAAACTTCCTGCCCGAATGTATGGGGATATCTCCGCCTCTTGGGGTATGGGCGCATATTTGTGGTTCTGATTTAGTTCGCGACCAGCATGGCACCATTTTCGTCCTGGAAGATAACTTACGTGTTCCTTCCGGTGTTTCTTACATGCTCGAAAATCGCCATGTTATGAAACGCGTTTTCCCCGAGCTCTTTGAAAAGTATAACATTCTTCCAGTCGATGATTACCCGTCGCAATTATATAACATGCTGTGTGAACTCTCACCGCGGGATGTTGAGCAGCCAGAAATTGTCGTATTGACTCCGGGGATCTTCAACTCAGCGTATTTCGAACACGCTTATCTGGCGCAGCAAATGGGTGCTGAGCTGGTAGTCGGCAGTGATCTGGTAGTTGACGATGACGATATCGTTTACATGCGGACGGTGGAAGGACTGTCGCGGGTTGATGTTATTTATCGGCGAATTGACGATGCTTTTCTGGATCCGGAAGCTTTTCGTGAAGACTCAATGCTAGGCGTGAAAGGGCTTATGCGCGCATGGAAAGCTGGGAATGTTGGCCTTGCCAACGCACCTGGTGCGGGCGTAGCAGACGACAAGGTTGTTTATGCATTTGTTCCCGAGATTATTCGCTACTACCTGAACGAGGAACCGCTGCTTGAAAATGTTCCGACGTATAAGTGTATTAATAAAGAGGAGCGTGATTATGTTATTGAGCACATTGACGAGATGGTTGTGAAGCCGGCCAATGAGTCTGGTGGTTATGGCATGTTAATTGGACCGCATGCGACAAAAGCCGAACGGGAAAAATTTGTCCGGCTTATTCGTCGTGACCCGCGAAATTATGTGGCACAGCCCATGTTATTGTTATCGACGGCACCCACACTCATTGATACAAAAGCAGAAGGCCGCCATTTAGACTTGCGACCCTTTATCTTGTCGGGCAGCAGTGTTTCTGTCACAACCGGGGGGTTAACCCGCGTGGCCATGCGCAAAGGATCTACCGTCGTTAATTCTTCACAGGGTGGCGGAAGTAAAGACACCTGGATTGTGGATATGGAGGCCTAATCAGATGCTATCA
The DNA here is from genome assembly GCF_047556435.1 of Alteromonas sp. H39. GTDB lineage: Bacteria > Pseudomonadota > Gammaproteobacteria > Enterobacterales > Alteromonadaceae > Alteromonas. The sequence continues at coordinate 2,233,976 of NZ_CP180210.1, read as the reverse complement.
CGTGTTGCTAATCATATTTACTGGATGGCCAGATACCTTGAGCGGGCAGAAAATACCGCAAGATTAATTCAGGTGAATACACACTTATTATTGGATCTGCCAAAGAACGTGACACTTGGCTGGGAACCTATCATCGATATGTTATCGTTTCGCGATACATTTTATGAACGCTACAGTGAGCCTGACGAAAAAAGCGTAATCCGTTTTATGGTAACGGATGCCACAAACCCTGGCTCAATTATTAATTCGCTGGCAAGCGCCAGAGAAAATGCGCGAATTGTTCGGGAAATAATTCCTTCCGAAGCCTGGGAGTTAATTAATCAGCTACACCTTCAGGCGAAAGAAGATGGTCAGAGTGTATTAACCCGTCGACATCGCTTTAATTGCCTGAATCGGGTTATAACCGGAAACCAGACCATTACCGGTCTGGTAGGCGGCACTATGAACCGCGATAAGGCGTATGCTTTTTTGCGACTAGGCAGGCATCTTGAGCGTGCAGACATGACTACGCGCATTATTGATGTTCGCTCAGCCTCGTTGCTACCACAACTCGCTGAAGATCACACCGCCTTTGAGAATATTCAGTGGATGGGCGTGCTTAAGTCACTAACAGCGTATCAGATGTACAGGCAGGAAATGCGTTTGCGTATCCAGCGCGCTGATATTCTGGAGTTCTTATTGCAGCGAGATACGTTTCCTCGTTCGCTTAGTCACTCGCTGGGTCAAATTATCAAGTGTGTTTCTGAATTGCCCAAGCCAGAGCTCGTGCAGGAGTCGGTGGATAAGGTGAGGGCAGAACTTCAGTCACTGGATACACAAACCTTAAAACAGGCAAGACTGCATGAGGTGATGGATGATATTCAGGTGCACTTACTTGATGTTCATAACACGATAGACCGGACCTACTTTTAAAAGCGCGCTGTACGTTAGATATCACTGTAATGCTGTTGTCGAAGATATGTTGGCAGATCTCTGGGTATCTGCCAACGCGCCGTTTTTATGCCGGATTAAATTTGCAATAAAATGGCATCTGTCTGGTTATACATAACGCTCGGAGGTTTTCCAGGTTATGTATAAGAGGTACGGCCACGATTCGTAACAAATCGACCAATAAAATAATTAACCACTTGAATTAAAAGAAAAATTCAAGTCAAACTGTTGATTTTGCTTTGCGAAGTTATCAGATAAGTCTATTTGAAGTTTTCCATTTAATATATTTACCGACGCTGTATACAACAAAATGTAAAATCTCGTCCAACCGTATTACTGCGGGCTTTGGCTTTTTATGATGTCAAGTTTGTAGTTTAGGGGCTTTCGCTTTTTACTTAAATCGAGATGGTAATCGCCGAAGCGATTAATATGCTCAGTTCGATATGGCGAAAGAAACTTCAACACCTCTTCTGAAATTGGCATTTGACGTTGTTTCAATTGCGACAGAACTTCTGTCATGGATTGAACGTTATGCAAAATAACCAGATTAGCCACAAGCTGATTATACTTAATGACCTTCCGCTGTTCATGTCGCACATTTTCCGCAATAATACCGTCACCCCCAAAGAACAACCACTTGGTGAAGTTATTGAACTCTTCACTTTTATTGGTAGCAGAATGAATGGTGCGCCTGAGCTCGACATCGCTAATGTACTTCAGTAAGAATATAGTTCGTATCGCTCTACCCAACTCACGAAAGGCAAAATACAGTCGGTTTTTACGGCTGTAAGTTCCCAAACGTTTTAAAATTGTAGACGGTGATATTTTTCCTGCCTGAATAGACAGTGCCACACGTAACATATCGGGCAGGTGTCGTTCAATCAATGACCAATTGATATTACCTCGGAACAAACGGTTTATATGCTTGTACTTGGTTCGACCGTCAGCTTTGTAAAATACCAGCTTCTTGATGTTTCGTATTCGGGGCATCAAGTCAATACCTAGCAAATGAGCCAGGCCAAAAACGGTTGTGCTTTGAGCTTGAGTGTCTCCATGGATCACATCCGGCTGTATGTCCGATTCATTCTTAATGAGGCCATCAAGGATGTAGATAGCTTCATAAACGCCACACGGAATGAAGTGGCTGAATAAAGCTATGTAAGTGTCCGAGACGTGATAATAACCTATACCGCCATACCCCCCATAACGGATATGATACTCTGATAATAGGTTCTGTTCGTACACGTTCCACTTGGTACCATCAGCTGATGCTGATTTACCTGATCCCCAGAAGGATGGCAGCTCAAACTTGTTATAAGCATTCACGGTTTTTACAATAGCTTTTTCAAGTTTCTCTTCAGTGACATACTTTAAATTCAGCCAAGCAACTTGCTTACGGCTTAAGGTCTTGATTGAGCGAGCTGTTTGAGTTGGCCCAAGATTGCAGCCATAACAAAAAAGGGTCGATATAAAGCGTTTACGAGGATTATCAAGTTTGCTTTCAAATCCAGATACAGGCTTAAACAATTTGTGGGCGTCCAGCCATTGCTCGGATTCTACCAGAATATCGACAATGCTCTTTTCCTCAAGAGAGTCCCGTAAGGCTTCATCAAGCTTCTTGAGTTGTTGGGGCTCAGGGATATTCTGATGTCTTCTAATCACAAGCTGATCATTATTGAAATCAAGAAACTCATTGGATTGAAATTGCTCGTCCACCTGAGTTGATAATTCGCTGAGAGTTTTCTTTAATTCAGTTGCAAAGGTTTTGCTATCCTTTGAAAAACCTAGCATGTCAGTATATTCAGATAAACCTTGCTCGTATTCATCCCAACTGATTAGTTCTTTGCGATAATCTGAATGTTCCAGGCTGTAACGAATGAATAAATCACCTGAGCTGAGTTCATTCTTGATCCGAGACAGAACACACAACTCAAAGTATTTACGGTTGACCGTTTTCGTGTCTGCGTTGAATATCAGCTTCTTCCATTTATCGTTCACCCAGGGCTGCGCGACAAACTCCTCATAGTGACCCAGTTCCTGCTTGTGGGTATTTCGATACTCCAGAATGGTTTCTAGCGCCAGTAGAATCGAGCTATCTTCAGATGATGACCCTAACTCTAAAAGCTCCAAACAGTTCAGAAGCTGGGCACGTTGCGGTTTATACAATTTAAGCATAAAGGGATAATAATTATTTCCAGCATAGGCTAAGTGCTCTTCACACTCAGCTAATAGTATCGCTGGCTCTTCGCTCATGGCGTTTCGAATATCCGACAGTGATGGCGGTACGCCAGCTTCATTATCACCATAAGTTTTTAAGACATTACGAAACTGGCTGATAAGTTTTTCCGTTCGCTGTGTATGCTCCTGATGGTATTCCATCAGTCGGGTCTCCGCAGATTGGTGCAACTTATTCAATTTTCGTTTAAAGATACCCGCCACGTCGTCTAAGGATTGACTTAATTTTGATTGGATCATCAACACCATCAGTGTGTAACGTTTGGCCTGCTTCATTTCTTTTAAGTGAAAAGCATCCAATGAACGAGCCTCTAAAGTGAAATGATGTTTCTTCGTTAACGGTAGGAACTCCATATTTGGTAAGCGTTCGACTAGGCCTTGTAACCATTGTAAATGTTGAAGGTAGCTTTTGACTTCTTTATTCGTGGGTTTTTTAACTTCTCGTTTAATCGAGTCCCAGCGTGTTTTACTTCCAGAGCTATTAAGCATTCTATCCAACTCAGCTGTCAGCTCATGATTCAGCTTTCTATGCGTTTGCTTGAAATAGGCATCGTTGACTTGCTTTTTAGCTGATTTAGCGTATTTTACCAGAGTTGAGAAGCCGGGTAATTCATAGCGCTGTTTAACCAACCCTTCAATGACTATATTGATAATATCAGCGATTTCATGCTTTTTCTCAGATGCTTCGGATGACAGCTTATGAAGCAATAATGTTGTTTTATCATTGCTTTCAATTAGCTTAATGTCTAGATACCTTCTCACTAAAGCCTTTAACCGGGTTCGACTTCCACCTCTATCGAACCGTGATAAGTACTTTCTCGGAGCGCTCCTCATTTTCATCTGCTCAGAAATATGACTAATAATCTTGTTAGGGATGTCAGGAGACTTGAGAAAATACCCCAAACGCTGAGTTAATTTAATATGGACTAACAGGGCAAGCTGATCCAATTTGCGCCGGCGCTGCTGGCGAACATAGGCAATATCCTCGGGGGTGGGTGTATATACAGACTGTAATTCAGACTGACTCATGTTAGGTTTAATGCGCGGGTAAGCGGTTTCATTGATTGTTGTCATAGAGATATAAATACCAGCGACGGATCTCGAGGCCAGCTAGGAGGTCTGATTATTTGGTTACATTACAAAATGTTCGACTGTTTAGCTCAGCCACAATCACCTTGCAGTTTATCTAAAGTAATTTTAGTGCTGAGAAGTTTATTAAACTTGCGCAAGACGTTTAGTGTCCAAGTTCAATCTATACTGAATTCATGCTTAAAACTCATGATGAAGTGGCCCAGTCACTGTACTGCATTATTTTAGCTGTTCAATAAAGTGTTGCTGAATCTTATGCGATGAACCAATGTAACGAAGCGCCGTTTTTGGATCTTTCCAACCTACATATTCCATAAGCTCTTTAAGGCTCCAGCCATTACTGTCGGCCCAGGATGCGAACCCCCGTCGTAACGAATGACTACTAAAGGCATCAGGGTGTAATAGTCCAGCACCACTTGCACACTCTCGAACAATATTAATGATTGTATTGGATGTCATGCTCTTATGATTAAAATGTCCCCAGCGGTCGATCCCTACAAATAGCGGTCCTTTGCTTAATTCAGCGGCCGTAACCCAGTCCTGATAAGCAGTGACAGGGCAGAGTTTTTGCAAAGCTGGAACTTTATAGGTCACCCCTTTATTATCCCTATCGCCTTTCGTAGTAGGAAAATACAGTGACATTCCCTTGTTGGGGATCATGGTCACGTACTCAACATGGATATTAGTGAGCTCATCTGCTCGAAAAGCACGCCAGAACCCGAGTAGCAGAATGGCTTTATTTCGAATGAGTCTCAAGCCTTTCCTATAATCCTTTGACTCCTTTATCGACTCCTCAAGCCACTGAATAATGATTTTCAATTCTTCTAATTGGAGAGGCCGAGCCTGCTTGGTTTGGTATGCATGCGTTGCTCGGATACCTTTCATTACTTTTTTTACTAATGGTGCTTTCGTAGGATCTGGAAAACCGTATTCATGATGCCATTTTGCAAGTACGGCCAACCGGTGTGCTAAGGTGCTTGAAGTCAGCTTATCAGCGTAGTGACTGAGATACTGTGCAATCGCAGTTGGAGTGGCAGGTAAGAGTCCCCCCCAGTGACGCTCATAGTGTTCAATGGCGGTACGGTAACTGCGTACCGTATTTTCGCGAGTGGCTGCGTTGACGTAAAAACTCACTAAATCAATATTTTTAGAATCGGGCATATATGCGTGTTATGTACGACTTTATCTCATCATATCGTCCAAAAATGTCTATCACAATAGATAATCTACTATTATATCATCTTAATTAATGGCCTTATTGCGCGTTTCTCAAAACGTACTATTATGTGTATATACATATTATGTAATACGGTATGAAATGCATGGCTAGAACCGGAATATCCAAAAAGCAAGTACAGGCCGCTAAGGCAGCACTGAAAGCGCGGCAGCAGGCTGTAACCATTGATGCGGTGCGCGCAGAGCTGGGTAATACCGGTTCAAAGACGACCATCAGCCGCTACCTGAATGAACTAGACCAAAACCACCAGGTGAAGATGGATAATCTGGACGCTCTGTCTGCCGAGCTGGGCCAGTTGATTGGTCAGGTTGCCAACCGCCTGCAAGAAGAAGCGAAAGAGCGTATCGAACAGAATGAGGCACGCTATCAAAATGAGCGAGAGCAATGGCAGACCCAGAAACAGGAGCTGGAGGACGCGCTCGCCAGCGCTCAGGCGCAAAGCGCGTCGCTTATCGCGCAAGTCAATGAGCTGGAGAGTATCGGGGCGTCACTCCGTGAAGAAAGAGAGCAACTGAGGATCTCGCTGGGTCAGGCTACCGAAAAAGAATCAGGGTTGCATCAGCGTCTAAGCGAACGGCAAGCTCATATTGCCTCGCTAGAGCAAAAGCATACCCATGCCCGGGAAGCGCTGGAACATTTCAGAGCAGCAACGAAAACACAGCGCGAACAAGATCTGCAACGTCACGAGCATCAGGTGCAACTGGTGCAGGCTGAATTGCGCAAGGCGCAGCAGCAGGTTGCTGTTGTTCAGGAAAGCCTCGATAAGGCAATGCATAACCACGCTTCGCTAGAAGCCAGGTTGCAGGTGACACATGAGCAGTTGTCCAGCGCCCGTCAAAATCTTGAAAAGGAGCAGCAGCATGCCGCTCAGCTCAAGAGTGAGTTAACAGTGATACAAGGTAATTTGAAACAAAAAGAGGTGGTGGTGATAGCACAAAGCGAAAAGCTTGCTGGATATAAGCGTCAAGTTTTGACGCAACAAGCAGAAATGGAACAATTACGTCACAGTAATATTCAACTGAGTACAGCATTGAAAGCAAAAGAGACATTTGTTGAGCAGTTACTGCAAATAAAAAGCCTAACCCAGCTCACTGCTGTTCAGACTGATCGCGATGAAGGGGGATGAACAGGCCATTTAGAGAGTTGATTGGGGTAAACTGTAACACGACGTAGACTAATTCATCTTAAGCGAAGCCAAGAGCTTGCCGAAGCTCTCCAAATAATATTTTCATACTGACAGCGCCTCTTGTTTTCCACAACAGATGATGTGTGGCACACACAGACTGGAAAGGCATGGCAAATGCGAAGTTGGTGTAATAATAGGGGGAAATCAGTGTGTGTTGTTAGCCAGTAAGTTGGGATGGTTTATTGCCAATAATGTATGATATACAACTTCAGGACGCATGGTTTTGTAAATACTTCGCTCTAAAAATCTTAACTTCGGAACAGTATTTGCGTATTAATGTTTTTAACCAACCAGTGAGGCACCTATGATCACTAGTAATCCAGAAACCTTGCAGCCCGCTGCGCAATTACTCGACCAACCCAGTACAGAGAAATCGGGCTGTAGCCAGTCTTCTGAGTCAAAGCAGCAGGGACAAGAGTTTGCTGAAATACTGGATACAATAAAGCAACAAAAAAGCGGCTAAAGGATGCCGCGAGAAGAAATAACCGGCGCGCTAATGCCGGTTATTCCCCTTACTGCCCGATGACAGCAGGGCACACTGTTTCGACCGTTATTCAGCCCGCTTCTACGGTTGTATTTTCCAGTGGGCGTGATTCGTATACTGCACAGTGACTCACATCAGTTATAATTTTTGTCATCTTCTTCATACGCGTGTAGCTTTAGAAACCACTTCTCAGCCGCAAATACAATAAGAACTCCGGCCACAGAAACCCAAACAATGAAGATATCTGACTTTGCTTTCACCCACAAAAACGCCAAAAGGACAACGAAATCGAGAATAATCGCGCTTACTAGGATCCAGGCTTTAGCGTGTACGTCTTCTCGCAAATGCTTAAACACGCCCCAATGGATGAAAATATCCATTACGATGTAAAAAACTACACCGATCGAGGCTATACGGCTTAAATCAAAGAATATGGTCAGAATGATCGCGATTACCAACGTATAAATTAAGGAATGTCTTCTTAAATCTCCTGGTAACGAAAAGTGACGATGAGGCACAAGTTGCATTGATGTAAGCATCGATAGCATGCGAGAAACTGCAAATATGCTGGCAACGACACCGGAAGAGGTGGCAATAATCGCAAAGGCTATAGTAAACCATGCGCCATACTGGCCGAAGGCAGGTCGTGATGCCTCAGCTAAAGAGTAGTCTTTAGCCTGTATTATTTCGTCAATTGACAGGTTTGCTCCTACTGCGACCGCCACAAAAACATAAAGTACCACACAGATCGAAATAGAAATGATGATGGCCCTTCCTACATTTTTTTCCGGTTGTTTTAGCTCTCCGCCGCTGTTTGTGATTGTTGTGAAGCCTTTGTAGCCCAAAATACCCAGTGCTACTGCCCCCAGAAATCCGGTTGCGCTGGTTTCCTGGGGGTGTGCTGAAACACTCTCAAACGACAAACCAGTTGCCCACAGCCCGCCTATTGCCAAAATCGCCAGCCCGGCTATTTTGATAAAAGCCATAATAAACGAAAGCGTCTGAATGAATTGATTGCTGAGAATATTGACAATGAACGCAACAATAAGAAGACTTACCCCAAGTGCTGGAATGAGCCACTCAGCGCCCTGGGTGTCGAACAGCTGTAGAACATAAGTGCCAAAAGTACGGGCAACAAGACTTTCATTGATAACCATGGAAAAAAACATCAGCAATGCGCAGGCTCCGGTCATCAGGCCTCTGCCATAAGCTTTTTTTAAGAACATGGCGATACCCCCTGCGGAAGGGTATTTCTGCGCCATTTTGACGTAACTGTATGAGCTAAACCCTGCAATTATTGCCGCTACCAGGAACGCAAAAGGAAACCATGTGCCAGCCAGCTCAGCAATTTGACCGGTTAAGGCAAATATACCTGCGCCAATCATCACACCGGTTCCCATTGACACTGCGCCCCAAAGACTTAACGAATCTTTACTGTTTGAATGCTCGTGATCATTCATCGTCAATCATCCTCTTTCGCTAATTGGGTAAAGTTTTCTGGTATGGAATTGGATTGTTCGTTTTGTTTAGACTATTTAGCATTCCACATATCACACCTGAACGAGTTGTCTTGTTTTACCTTTAAAGTTTTTCCACTGAAAATAGATCAAAACGCAAGAGATGTGTCGCAACGATCAAACTCAGGGCAGCGCTCATCTTTTAAATATCAAAACTATCAAACAAATTAATGATAAGGCCAGTGGTTCGTCAACTAACAGAGAGATTTGAGTGTTTAATGTTGTACATATCTTTATAATTTGCTACCTTGCTGGGGTGATGAAACATATTATTAGCAGAGTTACTGTGTTAATTTTCTGTGTGGTTGCGCTTATGGCTCAATCACTCGTGGTTGCGTCTCCGCAATGTGAAATGGATAGTCATCACAATGTCATGGCAAGTTCTGCCCAATCGACAGCCCATTCTTTTTCGGGCGAAATCGTTGATTCAGTTCATCACTTTCACTCGAATGACTCCGGTCAACACTGCCCCGATGAATGCAACTGTCTTGTGACGGTCTGTCATCAAGTTTCTGTTATTGTTCCGGTTCTATTTCTGGCATCTGCTCACACGCCTGATGGCAAAATTCAAATGACTGACCAACCCAGCTTCGAAGTAATGTCGAAACCCTACCTACGCCCTCCAAAACTTTCCTAAGCTATTGTTAGTGCGCATCGAAAGCGCATAGTCTTATTCTGTCAAAATTAAATGGGGGCCTTTGCGCACCATGAACTGCATTCCCGGGGGGAAACAATGAAATACAAAATTACTAAAAAGTCAGCATTTTTGTCTGCGTTAATTTTTGCAACTGCGCATTTTTCGTTGAGTGCGGTAGCACAGGATCTTTATCAATTAACTGTTCACAAAACCTCGTCTTGCGGGTGTTGTAAAAAATGGGTAAGTCACATAGAGGAAGCTGGAATTGAGACAAAAATCATAAACCATGAACACTTAACTTCAGTTAAGGCTCAATATTCAATCGAGCCTCGTTATCAATCTTGCCATACAGCGGTAGATCAGCATGGTGTTGTATTTGAAGGTCACATCCCTGCTAAATTTATTCGACAATTTCAGGCTAATCCTTTGCCAAACGTGGTGGGATTAAGTGTACCTGCCATGCCGCTAGGAAGTCCTGGAATGGAATTTAATGATCGCTTTCAACCCTACGAAATACTCCTGTTAATGAATGATGGGTCAAGTAAGGTTTATAAGAAAGTGAGTACGTACGAGGAACAGTTTAATTAACTTTGTCCAAGCGGATGTAGGACAAATTGAAAAAATATTTATCAAAACACAAAGAAGTTTGGAAAATTGTCCTATTCATTGGGCCCACTAAAGGAAAACAAAAATGTTTAAAAAAATAACAACAATTTTACTTTTAACAATGTCTTTTTTTGGAATTGCGCATGAAGAAGCCCATCATAGCAATGAAGCTCAGATTAAGCACATCATCAGCCAGATAGATTATGGCTGGGAAAATGGCGATGGAAAACCGTTTAGAAAGCATTTCCTTGATTTTAAAGGCGCACGTTATATTGAGTCGGGGGGGCAAAATGTGGGCTTGGATGATCTCGTTGAGCATCATGTGGAGCCTGAAAAAGATGCGCTGGCGTTTCTGGATATTGATTACAATAACATCGACGTTCACATTGAAGGCGACTTTGCCTGGGCATTAGCAGACACAGTGGTTAAGGGAGAGGTCAGAAAATCAGGCAAAAAGTTTGATAAAACCGGTTTTCAGACCTTCTTGTTTAAAAGGGTCGACGATGAATGGAAAGTGATCCATACCCATTCCTCGAGCCGAAATCGTGCCAAGAAATAAAACGTTAGATTTTATGAGGGCTGCCGCCATTGTGATGATGGTGGCGTTTCATATCATCTTTGACCTCACATTTTTTGGCTACATTAATACCGAAATACCTACAGGTAGCGGTTGGCGAGAATGGCGAGCGTTGATAGTAAGTTTATTTTTATTGTCAGTTGGCGCATCGCTCGTGTTCTCTTTTTCAGACAAACTAGCGATAAAAAAATACCTGAACCGTCTTCTCTTACTGAGTATTGCATCGTTAGTAGTTACGATGAGTTCACTTATCATGACGCCAGAAAGCTGGATTTATTTTGGTGTTTTGCACTTTATTACTGTTGCGACGTTAATATTAACCTGGGTACGGCGGTGTCCCAATCTGTGTGTTATAAGCGGTATTATTGTTCTTGTGGCATTTTTTGGAGAGTTTGTCCCTTTAAATTGGTCGTTTTCGCTTTTTAAAGAACATCTACCTAGTTATACTCAGGACCTTGTTTCCCCCTTTCCTTGGCTGGCGTTACCCCTGTTCGGTATATGGTTGGCGCATCAATCCTGGTTCAGGCAGGATCCGCTCAGAAGAATTAAGTTACCGGATGTTATGGCGTGGAGCAGCCGACATTCTTTATTAATCTATTTGTTACACCAGCCTATATTGTTTGCCTCGCTTTATCTTCTAGGTCTAATTATTCACCTAAGTGAATAACTAACTGTGACAGGAAAATTACGTAGCGACAGTTCAACCCTGCTCACTGAATTAAGTGGTAGCATCACATATATTGATGAGGTGATAAGTGAGAATACAAAACGATAATTCAATTCGGGGTTTAAACAATGGGGCGAACCTTGTGCTCGAACAAGGGAATGGTCATTACCGACATGTTTATTCCATAATGCATCAGCTTTAATGTCTTTGCAGTTAGCATGTGAGAGAGTCTGTCAAATATGAAGATCATTTATTTTGGAAGTGATTTGTTTTCGAACTGTTTATCACTTTTAATCAGAAAAAGAATAAGTATTGAAGTCGTTTTTATTAATGACTTACAAGGTAACGCGAACTTCATTAAGAAAATTTCAGATGAGAATAACATAAAGTGGCGTTCAGACCGACCGGTAAAAGAGATTCTTAATCAATATATAAGTATTGATACAACTATTTTTATCGTAGCTGATTATGGTTATATATTACCAAAGACAGATGTACAATATGCCGTCAATATTCACCCATCATTATTACCCAAAGGAAAGGGACCCACGCCTTTGACATATTTGATTGATAACCCAGAATATGCAGGCGTTACCATACACAAACTCACCGAGACTCCAGACGATGGAGATATTCTTGTTCAAGAGAAATTTGATATTGATCATAACGAAACTATTTCATCTTTAATGGTAAAGTCTCAGTTGCTCGCAGAGTCACTGCTTGAGAAGCTGCTGAATGATTTTAATGAAATTTATGACAAGGCGATACCACAAGTAAAAGCCCTGTCGTCTTATCAGGCAATCCCTTCAACAGAGCGAAGGTTCGTTACTTGGAGTGAAAGCACGACCCGTTTCAGGCAAGCGCTTCGTCAGTATGGGCATTTTGGTATCCTCGTCGAGTTAGATAAGCAGCTTTATATTACCAGTGAAGCAGAGGTAACAGACTTCGACCATAGCTTCCTTCCCGGTAGAGTGATTTTTGAGGATTTTTCGATTATTAGCATCGCAATCAGTGGTGGTTTTGTTATTTTTACTAAGCGAAGTTTGATGCTAATAAATCCGACGTCGAATAGATAATAGTAAGTCTCACAAATATTTACCCTTAACCTATCCTCCTTTTTTAAAATCTATCTCAGTTAAAGAGAAGATGGGATGATATATCATTAGTATGCCCTTCAATATACTGATACGATAATATTTCAAACGTTAAGAGTTAGTTGAAAATAATGCATATTTAATATGCAGCTCATACTGCACATCTTCGCTAGTGAAGTACAAATAATGCGTAATAACCATAATGAATGAACGCTGCTGGCTCTCCCGTAGTAGACAGAGAAAATAGCCGAAATATGTTTTCGGCTATTTTTTATGCGTGGTGTTAGAACCAGATCCTAGCCCCTACTACTACGCCAGTTTCACTGGTTGACTCGCCGTCTGCTTTTAACGCATCAGCTGTATTCCCTAAGGCTTTGCTGTAATAAACGCCAACATAGGGCGCTATCTCCCTCACTATCTCATGGCGGTATCGCAAACCGATACGAATGTTACTCAGCCCGCTTTGACGGTTATATTTTTCCGAATCGGTGAGGTTAGCTACTACTTCCAGGCGCGGTTGCAGATAGGAAACCTGACTTAACTGCCAGTCGTATTCTGTTTCATTGATGAACTGCATGTCACCGTCTTCGTTGATACGAAGTGAGTTTTCCATTTCAAACCAATAGGGGGCGAGTCCCTGGTAACTGATCACCGCATAATTTTCCATGTCTGCATCTGACGACATTTCGCCTTTCGTACCAACGCCGACCTGCACAGACCAGAAAGCAGAAACGAGGTACCCGTAAAGTACCTCGGCGCGTTCAAGATCCGTGGGCATGCCGTCGTTTTGGGTATTTTCACCTTCGCTTTTAAACACTAAGCGATGATAATCACCGCCATACCAGGCCTGCATATCCCACACAGCCCGATTTTGTTGTTCATCAGTTCGCGTATACTCGAGTCGGTCAAACAGTACCTGACCAAAGTTCTCATTCGGAATAGGAGACGGCCAGTTATCTTTTGACTGCGCCATTACCATATTATTGAAGCCTAGAGCAAAGGCGATGAGCCCTGTTGACAATATCTTGTTCATCTTCATCTCCTATGCAACCTGAACAACACGAAACATGCCCGCTTCCATGTGGTAAAGCAGGTGACAATGAAAAGCCCACTCTCCGGGTGCATCTGCGCTAATCTGCAACGATACTTTCTCACCGGGTTTGAGGCTGATGGTATGCTTCCTCGGTCTTGGATACTGGCCATTTTCCAGTTCCATCCACATACCATGTAAATGAATGGGATGGTCCATCATGGTGTCGTTAACCAGAACTAGACGAAGCCGCTCTCCAAAATTAAAACGGACATACCCATCTACTTCGCGGAACTTCTTGCCGTCGAACGACCACATGTATCTTTCCATGTTTCCTGTTAAATGAAGCTCGACTTGACGCTCTGGCTCTCGCTCATCAGGCCATGCATGTTCGCCTATTAGGTCAGCGTAAACCAATACGCGATGTGGACTGTCTTCCAACCCAATGCCCGGCTCGTCTAAACGCGGCCGTGGATTTTGTGCGATCATAGCGGCGCCTTGACCATGCCCGTCTTCACTATGAACAATGTCTATCTTTTCTACGGGCAGCACCCGTGAAGACTTCATATCCCCCTGCATCATGTTGCTATGCATTGTATGTTCGCCATGCTGTGCCATTTTCTTCATATCCATCTCTGAAGAAGTCATCCCTTCTTTCATGCTTTCTGATTTTTGCATGTTCATTCCGTCCATCCCTGACATGTCCATGCCCATGGCTGCCATGCCGCGCTCCGTGATGGTTCGTTGTGGTGGAATCGCTGCGGTCATACCTATCGATGGGGTGAGCGTACCGCGGGCATAGCCGCTTCTGTCAAAACTCTCAGCAAAAAAGGTATAAGCCTTTCGTTCTTTTGGTTGGACAATGACATCGTAAGTTTCAGCTACTGCAATTCGGAACTCATCTACATTGACCGGCTTAACGGGCTGACCGTCAGCAGCAACAACCGTCATCTCTAATCCCGGAATACGAAAATCAAAGTAGGTCATAGCAGAACCGTTGATGATGCGTAAACGCACTTTCTCACCCACATTAAACAGCGCCTGCCAGTCATCCTCTGGGGTGCGGCCATTCATCAGGTAGGTGTAAGTGCTGCCTGTGACATCTGCGATGTCACGAGGGCTCATGCGCATTGCGCCCCACATGGCGCGTTCCTTCCATGTTTCGCTAAGACCTTTTTTTTCAACATCTTCCAATGTGTCGAAGATAGTTCGCTTTTGGTAATTGTAATAACCCTCAGCCACTTTCAGCTTTCTCATCACGTCGTGAGGGTCAGCAAAGGTCCAGTCACTTAGGATGATAGTGTGTTCCCGATCTGCGCCGATGTCCCCGTCGGCAGGCTCAACGATGAGTGGGCCAAGATGCCCGCGTTGCTCCTGAAGACCGGAGTGGCTGTGATACCAATATGTTCCGTTTTGCACTACATCAAACGCATAATTGAATGTCTGACCTGGCTTTATCCCAGCAAACGAAACGCCTGGTACTCCATCCATCCCAGCGGGCAAAATAATGCCGTGCCAGTGAATAGACGTATCTTGTTCAAGTCGGTTGGTAACATTCAGTTGAGCACGCTGACCTTCTTTTAGCCTTATCAGGGGCCCCGGCATCTGGCCGTTGATGGTAATAGGCAGGCCAGTTTTTGAGCCTATTGCTAAATTGGCCTCAGAAATCGTCAGATTTTTAATGTCATCAGTCAGCACCTGATCTTTAAAGTGACGACCAGCGGGCGCGGCCCAAAGCGGACTGACCTTAGTCAGGGCCGCCGCTGCGCTCGCAGTCATAGCGCCAAGAACGAATCTGCGACGACCATCATTAAATGAATTACGCATAAAGTTAGCCTTTAAATATGATTGTATTCAGGCAGAAAAACTTCAACCTGGGAAAATATCTTGTTGGGGTATTCGAAAGTCAGGCTATGGGTGGTCGATATGGGGGGGAATAAATACCTACAGGAACGGCAAGGCTAATAAAATCATATTGCTCAGCATAGTTGAGCGCTAAATGGCTGTGAGAGAAACAAGCCAACGTCGATACATGATTGCAATTCGCCATTGTGCAGAAGCAACCGTCCTCGCAACAATCTGAGCCGTCTTTATGAGATCCGTGCTTTTGCCCGTCTTTGACCGACAGCGGATTGTAGGCGAGCTGGCCGACATGCCTTTCAATAGCGCTAACATTCGGCATTAAGGTGTCTACCGATGCGTTCTGTTTACTCGATTCTACATCGCACGCACTGACCGGCAGCGCAAACGCGACCAGAAATATTACAACCCCGATGAAAAGTATCCTAACACTCATGGCTCAGAGACCTGCGGCTGCATCTTCGTAGCTTTTCAATTGAAGATGTATTAAAAATAGAGAGGCGTATTTTCTGCTTTCAACACTTACATGAATTTTAATAAAAATACGAGAAACCATCTGAAAAGATCTCAGGCAACCTATCTTGCCTCTCAGATCCTACACGAAATGCATATCAAAAACATCTTGTGCATTCGTACCATGTTCAAGAACAAGTTATATCTTTTAATCTTTCCTCGATGCAAGTTTCAAGAAGATGGGCTGACTGGCGAAAACAAGTCAGCGATACATACAAACCAGGAAGAGTTTTTTTTAAATACTTACATTAGTCAAATTTTAAGTTAAAAGGTGAGGATAGTAAGATAAGCATAGAAAAGTATTGTTGTACGCGAGCGAACAGTCGCACATAATGTGCATGTGGAAAGAGTCACTTGCAAGAAAAATAAACAGACAGAAGGTTACTATTATGCAACTAATTTATAAAATTGGTCTAATTCTGATGCTTACGTTTAGCGCCGGAGCATTTGCCCACGGTAATGTAGAGCTTGAAAGCAGTTCTCCGTCAGATAATGCGATGTTAATGAACGCCCCAGAGTCACTGACGTTGACCTATTCCAAGCCACTACGGCTAATGAAGGTCAGTCTAAAGGGAAATGAGACCGGTGATATCGACTTTGATTTCACGCCTACATCAGAGCAGCAGGCAACATATAGTTGGCAATTACCTGCCTTAAAAGCGGATAGCTATACTGTCGAATGGATAGCAATGGGCGGGGATGGCCATAAAATGAAGTCGACGTTCTCTTTCATGGTTCACTAAGTAAAAGTCATGGAATTAATTCTTTGGAATGCAACGATTGTTTTGTCTAAAGCCATATTCTATGTGGGCTTTGCTAGCCTTGTCGGTTGTGCTTTTTTGATGCGTCAGCCAGCCCCAAAAGATGATTTTTACAAAGATCTTCTATGCCAGATTGTTCCCGTAATGGTTGTCTCTTGCATAGCATCTGCGGTGTGGTTTATTGCTAAAACGGGCGCATTTTCTGAAAGTGGTCTGCAAGGTGCATTTGACCCTATGATGCTTGAGGTAATGTGGGCGTCACCTGTGGGCGATGTCGCTCTGGTCAGGATGCTTATGTCCGGCCTGGCGATTCCTGCACTGCTTTTGATTTTCGCTAAGCGTGTCCACGTTATTGCAATAAGAGCGATACTGACTGTGTTGATAGTTTATGGCCTATACAGTTTTACGCTTATTGGACACATTGCAGAAAAAGGGCTCGTCGACAAACTCATATTGGCATCGCACATAGCTGTCATGGGGTGGTGGTTTGGCGCGCTCTTACCGCTGAGGCTTGTATGTCTGCGCTTCTCGGTAGAGGATACGCAAAAAGTTATGACTGACTTTGGCAGAATTGCAGGTTACCTTGTGACCACACTGATCCTCCTCGGTATATACATGGCGATTACCATATTTACCTCTCTGGATGATCTGGTTCAATCAGAATATGGGCTTACCTTTCTGAGCAAGTTGCTGGTTGTTGGCTTATTGCTATTAATTGCCGCAAGACACCGATTTATTCTGGTGCCCGCTATGCAGAACACTGGCGATGTTGCGCAACTGAAACGCTCTATAAATATTGAAATAGTGTTAGCCTGCGTGCTTCTGTTAATCACCTCGGTATTAACCAGTGTGGTTGGCCCCGAGTTTAGTTAGGAAAATCATAATGCGAAAACTGTTGGTGACAGTCATACTTGCTGCCGTCTCATCTTCCTTGTTCGCTCATAGCGACAAAACCCAGAAACACCCGCCTACACTATCTGGCAGTGAGACCGCGCCGGGACAGGTGGTCCTGTCTTTTCATGAGGCGTTGCGGGAGCAAAATGAAATCGCTGCAAAATCGCTGCTTTCAAAGAATGTCACGATTGTTGAAGGTGGCGGTATCGAACGCAGCGCTCAGGAATATGCGTCTCATCACATGTTATCTGATATGAAATTTGTCAGTACATTATCTTCAGAGCTTTTGGAGCATCGGGTGACAGAGTATCGCGATTCCGCGACCTCACTCTTGATTTCCGTCAATACCACTGAAGCCGGTAAAACATACCGCTCGTTCGAAACCGCAATTCTGACCAAACGTGACGGAGAATGGAAAATAGCCCACTTGCACTGGTCAACGGCAAAGTGAGTGAGTAACTGTCTTGGGCCGCCGCTCTTTCTGGCAGGCCCTGAGCGTGAATTGTCAGGGGCTCGTAGAAAGAGCCCACCGTTTACATCAACCACATAATTAATGCACCCGCGATCATAAATAAGTTTTCAGATAGCGAAACAAATCCAAGTGGCACATTACTGTCACCCCCTACACAAGCACATTTAAGTTCCCGTTTATCAATGTAAACCGCTTTGAAAACGGATATGGCCCCAACCGTCCCGATGAAGAGTGAAAATGGAGCAACAGCAAGGGCTGGCAGCTGCGCAACCATGCCAATTCCTGCGTAAGCTTCGATAAAAGGATAAATATAGCCATAACGCAACCACTTCATCGCCAATAGATCATAGGTGATAAACGAGTTAGTAAAGCTGTACAAATCTTTGAGCTTTTGTACTGCAAGAAGCGTCATGGAAAAGGCAATAAATAACATCAGAGTTCTTACCGAGATGAAATCACCTGAGACTACATACTGAAATGCCAGAGACAGCAGGGCCGCTACAGAAAAAATAGTAATGACAGGCGTGTAGGTTGTCCCTGTCTGACCTGCCTTGTCTTTGCCGAAATAATCCCTGAGATCATCGTACCCCCCAATACGCTCATCATTTATAAACGTTTGGGGCGTAGTCTCGACCCCATGCTTTTCCTTAAATTTATCGGTCTCTTCACGAGAAGTTAGGTGATGGTCTTCGATTGAAAACCCTTCACGCTCCAGCAAATCTTTCGATCTTAAACCGTAAGGGCAAATATGTTCGTCAGTAACCATTCGATACAGGATAGCTGTCTTACTCATTTTACTCTCCTTTATTCAGTTTGCCCTCAAACTCTGGGAGTGGACGTCGCTCGGTCTGGACCTGAGATGTGGCCTTGCCATTTTTAGAAATATCATTGATCAGCCATTCCATCTCTTTAATTTCTTTTCGTTGCGCTTTGATAATCCCATCTGCCAGTTCACGCACCCGCACATCCTCGATATTGGAGCGCTCGCTGGTAAGAATGGCAATGGAATGGTGAGGGATCATCGCTTTCATATAGGCAGTGTCAGATACGGTACTTTGAGAACGCACAAGATAAACGCAAGCGACGAAGATCACTGCTGCCATCAGAAAAATAGTCACGTTAAGCTTTTTATTATTGTACATACCCAGCATAAACGCCAACATGATGATTGCCATGCCCGCTCCCATATACAATGCCATATAAGTTCGCGTTTCACTGAACCATACATGCGATATTGCGTACGTGTTCAGGTACATCATGATAAACATCGCGGCAGTCGATGTTACAATCATTGCAGCAAATTTTGAGTATTTCATATGTAATCCTTACTTAAGAAAAGACTATTTGTGTAATATTCTCTCGCCAAGAGGGAATAAATGAACAAATATACGTGAGTTCAAGATTCGTACCACTGGAGGAATAGCTATGCTTTTTGCAATAATTATCAGCGCGATAGCGCTGTTATTAAGCGTGGCTTTACACCTTTTTAATATATCGGTGGTTGCTGACAAATTTGTCGGAAAACTGAGTAAAGTTTGGACAAAAACACAGGCCGTGGTATTCATTGCTATTTGCAGCCAGCTTTTACTTGCTGTCATTTTTGCATTGGCCTATGCAACAGGGCTGACCCTGGAATTGGGAGGTTTTAAACAGCCTGCTGCAGCTGTCGATATTTTCTATTTTTCTTTGACAACAATCACTACGCTTGGCCTTGGCAGTATTGAGCCAACCGGACATCTTAGAATGCTAGCCGGGGTAGAATCAGCTACGGGTTTTCTTTTGATAAGCTGCTCGGCCTCGAAAGTATTCATGACCATGAGCGGCACCTGTGAAAAACCGGCTACCTGAAAATGGGAGGGATCTCGCTGTCTCGACACGAACAAAATCGATTCATTTTTTTCTCATCTGTCTGCTTAAAAGCGTTTTGAGAGTGACAACTTAATCAAGCTTTGCCATAGTCAGTGGTACTGTACATAATTCCTCGTCTTTTGTCAGAATAGTCCAGTCACCACACCACATTATGTAATTAAAACCGTTGAGCGTTCCGTTGCTGGTAGCTTACAACAACTCGCCTATCAATTCCTTTAATTTAATCTTCGCTTCATTCAGCGCGTTTAGCCCTTCCATTGTACAGCGATAATACTTTCTAGTTTTGCCATTTACCTCTTTCGTCGAACAGGTGAGCCAACCGTATTTTTCAAGCTTATGCAGCATTGGGTACAAGGTACCAGGACTAATTTGATAGCCATGATGGCGAAGCTCTTCAATCATTCCCATGCCAAAAATAGGCTCCTGTGCTGCATGATGTAAAATATGAAGGCGAATAAATCCGGTATATAAGTCTCTATGTTCCATTTGACGCCCCTTTAATGAGCAAATCCTGCCGGGTAACAATAAGTTGGCTGGGTTTATGTTATGCTCCTGCGCAACCTGCTTTAATCGGCCAAACGACTATACTTTCTACGCGTTAACCATGCATCAACGGACCACCGCCCTGCGCCAGCAATCAGAAGATAAATCGATCCCATTAACATTGCCCAGTCGGTGCGAGATGCATGAGCCATACTCCAAAAGCCGTAACGATCCAACTCTCGCACATTGAATATCCACCAATCTTCCCCAAGCCAGATCGGCACTTTCGTTGAAATTAGTGCAACAATCATGATGCCCGTCAGCGGGATAGCGTTGACTCTGGTGGCGAAACCAAGCAGAATGAATAACCCACATATCAGCTCGACCCATCCCACGAAAGGTCCCATTAGCTCAGGCCATGGAATGCCAATATCTGCAAAGCGACCCGAGCCTAGAATTTCAGGAAAGATTAGCTTCTGAATACCTTCGGGTAAAAAAACACAGCCAACTGCCAGACGAATAAATAAATTGGTGGGTGAGTCAGACGTCGTTATAGTTTGCTTCCAACCATGTGTGTCACTCATTGATCCTTATATTGTCAATTATTTAATATGGCTTAACGCGGTTAGGCGACGTTTACAAATTGACTGGGAGCGGACTACGCAATGACGTAAGAAAGAGTTGCTAGCGCTATCAGTCCAAAGCAACTCAGTAAGCCAAATACAGACACCCATTTGGGTATAAAACGATCAGAGAGTGGTACATTAAGTGCTGCAATATTGGTGATTCCGTAATAAAGTAACACGGTAAAAGCGCTTAGTGTCCAGGCTGATTCAATACCACCAAGCAAAGCAATAGCCGACATTATCGCAAATGTCATCCATGTCGCTGCTGGAGCCGATTTGCTGTCACTGCTCACATTCGCCAGCTTGGCAGGTAAATCACCACGACGAGCCATAGCAAGAATGACACGAGAAACGCCTAACACTAAATTAAGCACGACGCCGCTCATGGCAATTACACCGCCAATTACTACAAGCCTGCTCCAGTTATGATTAGAGATCAGGGTCGCAATATTAAATTTGCTTTGTTCGAACGATTTAATACCTCCCAAATGCAAAATCGTATAGCCCACCGCGATATAAATAGTGCTGATAACTGCAAGCGTAATGATAACTGCTCTGGGTATATTTTGTCGGGGCTCACGTATTTCCTCTCCCATTGTTGCAATTCTTCCGTACCCGGTGAAAGCGACAAACGTTAGTGCCGCGGCGTGAAACAATGATAAAGATGAAGAGTCGGCAGTGTCTGTTCTAGAAATAGCATTACTGGTTAAGCCAATTCCAATGAAGGTAAGTAAGCCCAGCAGGCTTATTAGAACCAGCAATGCGTTGAGCCAATTTGTGCGGCGAATACCCGATAACACCAGCACGGTAAACATAAGCAGCAGACTGACAGCAATATACTCGACAACTTGTGCAGATATGTTGAAAGTAAGACTAATATACCAGGCGACAGCCAGCGCCGCTGTTGCCGCAGAGGCGCTTTTGGCAGCAACAAAAAGACAACCGGCAACCCGACCACTTAGCGGGCTCAAAAATCGGTAGCCATATTCATAGGTTCCGCCGCTCACAGGGTGTGCCGCGGCTAACTGAGCGGATGAAAGGCCGTTCATTAGGGCAGTAATAGCAGCTATCAAAATGGCAAAAACAAGGTTATCTCCGGCAATGTCAGCACTCAAACCAATGCTGACATAGGCACCAGTACCAAGAATCGAACCTAGTCCGATAACAAGTGCACCAAGCAATCCTGTTCCCCTAACTAATTTGTTAGACACGCCACTCACTCCTCGTCTCATTTAAATTTGTATGTAGAAAACTATACAATCCACACCTTTCAGTTTTATCACTGCAAAACTGCACGAAGATTACACATACGACATCTTCCCGCTTATTATTTCAGCAGTGGATAGGGCTTTAATTGTAAGCAGGGCGCGAGCTGAAAGGTGCCAGTCCAACCCTTACAAAGTAGAGTTCATTGCTGCATAACACTATCATTAACGAATACCGTTATCGGATTTCGATAATAATTGAATTGGTGGAAGTTAGATGCAATGAAGAGATGTTTCTGATTTTCTAATTAGTAACAGCTGGAGATAATTAATTTTTGTAATGCAGTTAAACGCCAGGGAATGGGGTGATTAAATCATTACCTTATATTATTCAATAACCTAATGGGGCATTTGAAATTTTTCAATCAAATCCCTGCCAACCCTCACATTCACTCACTACAGGCGAAGCTCAATACTGCCAGCCGTGAGAGTGAGCAACTGAACACTGAGTTGCAAGGTATTCAAAGTGACTTGAAAGAACTTACAGCTGTTTGTGGACAAAAAGATGAACGAATTATCGATCTGGAGAAGAGTCTGCAACACAGTTATGACAACTTGAGCCACTTCCGCGAATCCGCTAAAGAACAGCGTGATCAACAAGAGCGCAAGCACGCTGAAGAAGTGTCGGGATTGCGAGCAGAGCAGCGAAAGCTGGGGCAAACCATTGCCTCTCAACAGTCAGAACTCACGCAGTTGAACCGTCAGAACGCTGAGCTAATCACCGAAAAGCGGTTGTTGGCCAAGTCACAGCGCGAACTTCAAAACTCATTAAAAGCGTTAACTGAACAGGTGCAGTCAGCCAGTACTGACAGAGAGGAGCTACTAGCGCAACTTGATGCTATAACCAAAGAAAACAATGAGCTAAACACTTCCGTTGTTCAGCTAGAGCATGAGGTTGAGGAATTGAAATCGCCCGAGAAACTCGCAAAAAAACAGGAAGTAGCCAAGTCTAAAAGCTAGCCTTTAAGCACAAAGCTGTGTAATAGTTGGTTAGTATCCACTTATCTTTTGTGAACTAACTGATAATCTGCTAGTCTACTGCCCTGCATTTATGAGAACGAGTAGAGACTCTTTTTTACCGTGAACCGTCAACTTTTAACTTTCGCTCTAGCCATATTGATTGCCCTGCAATCGGTAGTTGCTGTGGCGGACGTTCATCAGTTTCATCAATCCGGTTCTGAGCATCTTACTTTTGATCACGAGCATCAAAAAGCTCACTCTTCTCCAATACCAGATGATGACAAGCGTTGGTTAGAATCAGAAAAGAGCAAAAGCTACCAGCTTGATTGCCACCATTGTTGTCACTGTCATGGCTCATCACACCCTTTCTTTCTGGGTCGCCAAGATATCTCTGCTTCTCTTTATCAAAAGGGTGCTATTTTAGGCAACCCTTCCCATTACCGTTCCCATATAGCCTTCCCTGATAATCCCCCTCCGATCAGTTAAATACAGTACAAATAAACTTTTATTCTGAGGTATAGCGTTGTGCAAATGCCAACCCAGCTGTACCTGATGTACTTTGATTTTAATTGTGAGGAAATTTCATGAAGAAACTATCCGTTTCTTATGCGATGTGTGCCGTTATTTATTTGCTGTCGGCTTCGGCGCAAGCGCAACCCGTTGATTGG
This sequence comes from Alteromonas sp. H39, assembly GCF_047556435.1. Classification (GTDB taxonomy): domain Bacteria; phylum Pseudomonadota; class Gammaproteobacteria; order Enterobacterales; family Alteromonadaceae; genus Alteromonas. Next base: position 2,210,316 of record NZ_CP180210.1, on the reverse strand, counting down.
GAGCGCTGGCTGGCATCACAGATAAAGCAGCACCCAGACATCATCGCGGCCCGCGAGCAACTGCAAGGCTCGGAAGCTACTGCGGACGCAGCGGAACAGCCACTTTACAACCCGGAGTTATCTTCTGAGCTGGAACAGGTTGGTGAAGAAAATAACTACCGTGTAGGTGTTTCTCAAACGGTTGACTGGTGGGATAGACGAGGTGCTAAACAGCAGCAAGCGGCTTTTATCCGACAAGCAGCCAAAGCCCAGTATCAGCAACAGGTTATGAGTAAGACTGCTGAGGCTCTATCAGCATTGGTTGAGTGGCGTGCCAGTAATGAAGCCGCCATTATTGCTCAGGCACAAAAAGAGCAGCTTAATGCATTATTGCAAGTGGCTGAAAAGCGCCAAAAAGCAGGGGATATAGGCACTATTGATGCTGAACTCACCTTTCTATCTTTATCAAAACAGCTGGCACAGGTCGCTGAGCTTGAAGTCGCTTTGCAAAAAGCAGAAAGCAGAGTGCGCGAACTTTTGCCACAGTGGACTCCTGAAAAAGGAGGCATTCCCGAAGATTTCTGGCCTTCGGAGCCAGTGTCCATTACTGACCAGGAGTTGTTACAACATCCCTATGTTGCCAGCGCTCAGGCTCGCTGGAAGTCCATCAAGGAAGAGGCCGTAGCAACCCGCCGCGCAGCCAAAGCAGAGCCGACCTTTGGAGTCAATGCTGGTCGCGACGGTGGAGAAAATACTGTCGGCCTGACCTTCTCGATTCCTTTGAATGTACGTAATGACTACAGTGCCGAAACTCGTGTGGCTAATCGTGCAGCACTAGAAGCAGAGGCCCGATTCTTGGCCGTTTATCGCAATCTACGGTTTGACTGGCAGGCTGCACAAGCTGCCTGGAAACGTTATGACGAGCAATACCGACGCTGGCTCGAGCTAGCTCGTGGCAGAGTTGAAAATAGTGCTGACTTGTTGGAACGCCAGTGGCGAAGCGGCGACCTATCAACAACTGACTACCTGCTCGCTCTCAACCAGCGTTCGGAGAGCCTGCTGGCAGGAATCTCACTCGAAAAGCACACACAACTTGCGTTAACCGAAGTGTTGCTGCACTCCGGCCAGCTCAGAGCTGTTGCACCAACTGCGACTAAGCCACTGAATTAAAGATAGGATAATGAACATGAATAGATTATTGATAGCGATGCTAAGCGCCGCAATGACTGCACCAAGCATAGGGCTTGCAGAAACGATGAGTGGTGAGGCGCACGAACATGATAAGAGCAAGCCTGCTCAAGAGGTTATTGAGCATAAGGATGATGCGTCTCACAAGGAGCACCCATCAAATGCCACGGATGAACATGAGCGTCATGGTGATACAAAACATGGGTCTAGCGATAGTTCCCACAATGAAAGTCATGATGATGCGGGACACAGCGAAAGTAATACTGAAGAAGATGGACATGGGCATCAAGAAGAAGCTTCTGCCACTACGGCACTAAATGCTACTCAAATGACGATTGCTGATATCCAGGTTGCTCCTCTCACTGCCGAGCGCGTTGATTATGAGTTCTACGCACCAGGGGAAGTTCTTTCTAATGGATACACTAGCTACATAGTGTCACCGCGAGTAGCTTCCGTTGTATTACGTCGTCACGTAGCATTGGGCGCTCATGTCGAACAAGGTCAGCCACTGGTAACCCTGTTCAGTGAGGATGTGGCGCAGGCCCAGGCAGACTATCGCACCGCTTGGCCTGAATGGGAAAGAGTCCGCAAGCTCGGTCGCAAAACCGTTGGAGAGCAGCGTTATATCCAGGCCAAAACCAGCTGGGAGGCTGCTCGGGCAACGTTGCAGGCCTATGGGTTAGCTGAGTCAGATTTGCAGTCTCTGGCATCGCAAGATATTAAGGCATTGGGCGAATATACCCTACGTGCCGAAACCGATGGTTCTGTGTTATCTGACGACTTCGAGCAGGGGCAGCGCGTCGAAGCTGGTTCTCCTCTGATCAAGCTGGCCAATGAGAAGCAGCTCTGGGTCGAAGCACACCTTCCAGCAGATCAGTCTATATCACTTCCGCTCGGTACATTGGCTGACATTGTGGCTGGTGATATCCGAATTCAAGGCAAGGTATCCCAAGAAGCACATACCATAAACCCCGTTACACGAACCCGAACAGTGCGCTTATTGGTGGACAACCTGGAGCATAGGCTGCATCCGGGACAGTTTGCAGAGGTCTTCTTCCGTTTTCGTACAGAAGAGCCGGTATTGGCTGTGCCAGAGTCAGCACTGATGCGAAATCCCGATGGAGACTGGGCAATTTTTGTAGAAGAGAGTCCAGGGCAGTTTCGCTCTCAAGAAGTTGAACTAAAGCGAGCACTAGGTTCGTTGCGTGAAATTAACGGCATTGTTCCCGGAACACGTATTGTTACCGACGGTGCCTTTTTTGTTGCTTCACAAATCGCCAAAGGCGGTTTTGATCCGCATAACCACTAAGCATTAAGGAGACTCTATGTTTAATCGAATTGTCGATTGGGCGGTCACTAACCGTTTGCTGGTGGCGATTGCGCTCATTACACTAACGGTCAGCGCCTTTTTTATTATTCCAAGGCTGAATCTTGATGCATTTCCGGATGTTACCAACGTTCAGGTCTCGGTCAATACTGAAGCTCCTGGCTTGGCTGCTGAGGAAGTCGAGCAGCTGATAACCTATCCGATTGAAGCTGTCATGTACGCTCTGCCTGATGTAGAAGAAGTAAGGTCTATTTCAAAGACTGGCTTGTCTGGCGTTACTGTTGTGTTTAAGGAAGGCACTGATATTTACTTTGCCCGGCAACTGGTATTCGAGCGACTTCAGGCTGCCAAAGAGCTGATTCCAGAGGGCGTTGGTACACCCGAAATGGGGCCAAACACTTCTGGGCTGGGGCAAGTCTATCAGTATTTACTGGTTGCCGAACCCGGTTCGGGTTTCGATGCCATGGAGCTACGCAGCTTAAATGACTGGGTGGTCAAGTTGTTGCTTATCCCGGCCGAAGGCGTGACTGATGTGCTGTCTTTCGGCGGTGAGGTGCGTCAGTATCAGGTCGATCTGAATCCGTCAAAGCTGTTATCTTACGATCTGACCCAGGACGATATCATGGCGGCTCTGGAGCGTAACAACACCAATGTTGGCGGCTGGTATATGAACCGTGGTCAGGAGCAATTGGTGATCCGAGGTACCGGCTGGCTCGATCATGGCAAGCAAGGGCTGGAGCAGATCCGTCAAGTTCCCCTGAAAACGGTGGATGGCACCACTATCACCGTATCGGATGTAGCCAAAGTGAATCTGGGTAGCGAAATCCGCCAGGGCGCAGTGACCATGACACGCCGAACTTCGGATGGGAAAGTTGAGACACTAGGCGAAGTCGTCTCAGGCATTGTATTAAAACGTTTAGGCGCCAATACCAAAAGCACCATTGATGGGGTTAATGCCCGTATCGAGCGTATTAATCAGGCGTTACCGGAAGGAGTTAAGTTCGAGGCTTACTATGATCAGGCCGATCTGGTGACGCAAGCGGTTGATACCGTTGTCAATGCTCTGTTACTGGCGTTTGTCTTCATTGTGGTCATTTTGGCGCTGTTCCTAATGAATTTGCGTGCTACCTTACTGGTACTGATCTCAATTCCAATTTCCATCGGTATTGCTTTGATGGTGATGGCGTGGTTTGGTCTTTCGGCAAACTTAATGTCTCTAGGCGGTATTGCCGTGGCCATTGGCATGCTCGTGGATGGCTCTGTAGTGATGGTCGAAAACATGTTCAAACATTTGACCCATCCCGATGCCACCCATGACAAAGATAGACAGACAATGGTTCAGGATGATCCAGATCCTGTTGATGCAGCTCATGATAGCCATGGGATTGCTTTACGCTTGCAAGAAGCTGGCAGAGAGGTAGCAAGACCTATATTTTTTGCGACAGCAATTATTTTAGTTGTCTTCATGCCGCTATTCAGTTTCGAAGGGGTCGAAGCCAAACTGTTCCAGCCGATGGCTATCAGTATCATGCTGTCTATGCTGTCCGCGCTGGTTGTAGCTTTAATCATAGTCCCAGCATTAGCCACCTACCTGTTTCGCAAAGGGATACGCCCGCGGGAGAGTTTCGTCTTGAAACCACTTGATAAACTCTACCGCAAGGGTTTGTCGTGGGCTATGAGCCACAGTAAGGTCGTCGTTGGTATTGCTGTAACGCTCGTGGTTGCGGCAGCTTTAGTAATACCGCGTCTGGGTACCGAGTTTGTGCCTGAACTCGAAGAAGGAACGGTCAACCTCCGGGTAACTCTCGCTCCGTCCTCCAGCCTGGATACTGCGCTTGAAGTCGCTCCAAAACTCGAAGCAATGCTGATGGAATTCCCGGAAGTCACCTATGCGTTATCACGCATTGGACGTGCCGAAATTGGCGGTGATCCAGAGCCAGTGAATAACATTGAGATCTATATTGGTCTTAAGCCAGTGCCAGAATGGACCAGCGCCGATAATCGTTATGAACTTCAATCCCTGATGGAGCAAAAGCTGGAACAACATCCCGGATTGCTGTTCAATTTTTCACAACCAATTGCCACCCGTGTGGATGAGCTGTTATCGGGGGTTAAAGCGCAACTAGCGATAAAACTCTTTGGTAAAGATCTTGATGTGCTGGCTGAAAAAGGGCAGGCAATTGAGGCAGTGGTCAAAAAGATCGACGGTACGCGTGATGTTGCCATGGAGCAAATTGTCGGTGAAGCTCAATTGGTCGTAAAGCCCAATCGCCGCGCATTGTCTCGTTATGGACTCGACGTAGCGGATGTCATGGAAGTGGTTCGAAATGGGCTTGGCGGTGCCAGCGCTGGACAAATCATCAATGGTAACGAACGTTATGATATCTATGTTCGGTTGGATGAACGTTTTCGCCAAGATCGCGAAACTATTGCTGACCTTCGTTTGCAGGCACCTTCAGGAGCCTGGGTTCGCCTTGGTGATGTAGCCTCTGTAAATATTGCTTCCGGCCCGCCGCAGGTTCGCCGCGATGATGTTCAGCGCAGAGTAGTCGTTCAGGCCAATGTGCAAGGGCGTGATATGGGCAGTGTGGTAGCAGATATTCGCGCAGCGATTGCTGAACAAGTTGATTTGCCAACGGGTTACTCCGTGGATATAGGTGGACAATTCGAAAATCAACAGCGAGCACAAAAGCGTCTGTCGCTGGTCGTGCCATTATCGCTGGCGCTTATTGCCTTGTTGCTTTACTTTGCCTTTGCTTCGGTTGGTCAGGCTATGCTGATCCTGGTAAATGTACCTCTAGCCGTTATTGGTGGGGTGTTCTCACTCTGGCTGTCAGGGCAGTATTTATCAGTGCCCAGCTCGGTCGGATTTATTACCCTGTTTGGCGTCGCGGTACTTAACGGTGTAGTGATGGTTGAAAGTATCAATCAGCGTATCAAGGATGGCCTACCTGTCAGTGAAGCCGCTTTTGATGGTGCCGTATCCAGGCTTAGACCGGTATTGATGACAGCAGTGACATCTGCGTTAGGTTTAATACCGATGTTGCTATCAAATGGCGTTGGCGCAGAGATACAAAAACCGCTTGCCAGTGTTATCGTAGGCGGGCTGATAACAGCCACATTTTTAACACTGTTTGTGTTGCCCGTTCTGTTTGCCTGGTTTTCAAAAGGTAAGTTGAAGGAGAAACACTAACTAGCAATCTGCCGGCTCTATTTTGGAGTCGGCAATACTTTATAATAGCAAGATGGTTTGAACCAACACCCCATTAATGCTGAAAGCTCGCCCATTTTCGTATCGAGGACTCTCCGCTTTAGACTATAGTGATCGGGGAGGGGGAAAGCCAATATCAAAAAATGCAAGGTATACCTATGAGCCAGAAATGTAACCGTGACTGCAAAGCAGATGCTACAGATGAAACACAAGATATTACTAACGACGACAAGTTATTTGAAGGGGCACATGTAAGCGAATACCACGTTCCTAAAATGGACTGCCCATCAGAGGAAAGCATGATCCGAATGGCACTGGACAGTCTTGAGCCAAGTGTAATCCTCGAGTTTGATACACATAAACGCATAGTTAGAGTGCTTCATCACCTTGAACTCAGGGACATGGTAGAAGACCGGATAACGTCTCTTGGGCTTGGGGCTAGATTGGAATCAACTAACGCTGTGGACAGCGAGATTATCCATAAAGCAAGGTTGACGGCACAAAATGAAGAAGCAGAGGAAGCTGGGATACTTAAAATGCTATTAGCTATTAATGCAGTGATGTTTATTACAGAACTTGTTATCGGCTGGTGGGCACAATCGACCGGATTGATAGCTGATTCATTGGATATGTTTGCCGATGCAGCAGTGTATGGGGTGGCACTATACGCCGTTGGGCATGGCGTCCGAAAAAAACTCCGTGCAGCGCATATATCAGGATGGTTACAGATTATATTAGCTCTGGGTGTATTAACAGAAGTTGTGAGGAGACTGGTTCAAGGGAGTGAGCCTGAGTCAAACCTTATGATGGTGTTTGGCTTAATTGCCTTGGTAGCAAATGTCTGGTGCTTAATCTTAATTGCCAAAAAGCGAAATGGCGGCGCTCACATGAGAGCAAGTTGGATTTTTTCTGCTAACGATGTCATCGCTAACGCAGGCGTTATTATTGCCGGAGGATTAGTGGCATGGACGGGCTCACAATATCCAGACTTAATCATTGGGTTTATCATTGGATTAATTGTTTTAGTTGGCGGTATTCGTATATTGAAGATCAAATCCTAAGGTAGGAATAGAGCTCCACAAGAGGTAATCTTAAATGCATGATCATTCGCACTCACATGGTTCAAATAATCGTATAGGTTGGGCATTTTTTCTGAATGTCACCTTTACCATTATCGAATTTATAGGAGGTATCTTAACCAATAGTACCGCCATCATGGCCGACGCCGTTCATGATCTTGGCGACAGTTTATCCATCGGATTTGCTTGGTTTCTCAGTAAAGTTAGTGAAAAAGGTTCAAATTCAGAGTTCACCTATGGTTACCGCCGGTTATCATTGTTCGGTGCACTTATTAATGGTCTAGTCCTCATTATTGGTTCCGTCTGGGTTCTGACAGAAGCTATCCCTAAACTCCTGCAACCAGAAATGCCTATAGTTGAGGGCATGATCGCCTTAGCCGTGTTTGGGGTGCTAGTTAATGGGTTTGCGGCTTATAAATTAAGTAAAGGCAAAACTCTTAATGAGCGTGTACTCAATTGGCATTTATTGGAAGATGTACTGGGTTGGGTTGCAGTTTTAATCGTTTCCATCGTACTTCTTTTTGTTGACTGGCCCATTCTTGACCCAGCTTTATCAATTCTTTTCACTCTCTATATTTTAATTAATGTTGCTAAAAACCTTTGGCACACTATAAGGTTATTTTTACAGGCAATCCCTGACAAAGAACTGTCAAAATCAGTTTATAAAACCTTAATAGAACTCAAAGAAGTGGATAGTATCCATCACCTGCACTTGTGGTCATTGGATGGAGAGCATCATGTACTTACTGCTCATCTAGCTCTACAAGAGGCACTGTCTACTCAACAGCAACTGGAGTTAAAAAAGTCCATAGCAGAACGATTGAGTAAATTTAATTTAGAGCATACGACCATTGAGCTTGAAATGACAAATGAGCAATGTCGCGATGATTCTCAAGCTCTGTAATTGGGAGTGTACAGCTATAATTTATATTGTGGCCGCACTGTAACTGGTACCCTTGACCTATGCGTCGATTAATTTATTTCGTTGAATCAAATCTTGTTTGGTTTGTGATTATTGTAGCTGGAGTTGGCCTGATATTGCCCGAATCCGGGAAGTACCTCGACTCCTCAATAGCCCCTTTACTTGTGATTCTGATGTTTGTGATCAGCCTTACATTTGATGCACATGCCGTACGAATAGTCTTTCGCAAACCGTCAAGACAGTTTTTGGCAATGGGGCTCGTCTATGGCCCGATTCAATTGCAGGCTTCTTGACTGGTCGCCTTTTTCAATGCGGTCAATACAGCCTTTTCTCCTTTCGTAGTTCCGCTCCTTTTTCTATGGCTGACAGGGATACAGCTAGAAGTCCCTCTCGTTTCCATCATCCTGGAGTTAGCTCTAGTTGTTTTAGTGCCTACAATTCTCGGTGTAACCTTACGCACCAACTTTCCGACGATTATTTCAAAGCATGATTCGACTTACGCAGGAATTGGGTCAGTCTTCTATCTTGTAATATTACTTGCGGTAGTGGCTTCCAATGCAGAAACCATCATTGGTTATGGATAGTATGCTTTTGTAATTGCTGGAGCAGCTTTAAGTCTAAATCTTTGTGGCTACTTAATTGGAATGGCTTCACGGTTTATAACGACAGACCGACCGGAAGTCATCGCATACCTATTTACTGTCAGCAAAAAAGAATTTAGCATTGCAGCGGCTTTTGTGGCTGCATCCCGGTTGCCATCAGAAATAGTAATACCAGCCACATTCTTTGCAGTAATTCAGATGATCACATCTCCTATTGTGGCCAAATATCTTGCTTGAGGCTAGCTCTCAAACAGTTACTGAAGAAACTTTCCACGAAGAAATATGCAGTAAATTGGTAGTACCGTATCACTGGAAACCAAAAGCAGACTCATAAATATCTTTTCTGACGAAAGATAAAGCTTACCCAGCACAGCAAGACAGTTCTTTAATATCTTTACTGAAAGTTTGTGCACAAAGCTTCAGGCCTTCCACCATAGTTAAATAAGGAAACAATTGATCCGCTAAGTCATCCACTGTCATGTGGTTGTGAATCGCCAGTGCCGCGCTCTGGATAATCTCGCCGCCATCATGAGCTAATACTTGGGCTCCGATCAGGCGTTGGGAGCCAGCTTCAACCACCAGTTTGATGAAACCCTGAGAGTCGAAGTTAGCCAGTGCTCGAGGCACGTTTTCCAGTGGCAATACTCGACTTTCGGTCTCAATATTCTGTGCATGAGCTTCTTGTTCTGACAACCCTACCGTTGCTACCTGCGGTTCGGTAAAGATCACGGCTGGCATCGCGGATAGATTCAACCGAGCTTCACCCCCTGTCATGTTAATCCCTGCACGACTGCCTGCCGCTGCCGCGACATAAACCAGTTGCGGCATGTTACTACAATCACCTGCTGCGTAAATATGTGACTGTGATGTGCGCATCTGATCACCTACAGTGACCGCTCCATTGGCCTCTTTTTCTACACCGGCAGCGGCAAGATTAAGCTTACCGGTATTAGGTGCACGGCCGGTGGCGACCAGCAATTTATCGCCACGAATTTCTCCTTGCTCGGTATCAAGGATAAACTTATTATCTTCATAAGACACCTGACTGGCTTGGGTATGTTCCAGTACGCGAATGCCTTCCTGTTCAAAAGCTACGGTTAAGCCTTCTCCCAACAGTGGGTCTTCACGGAGCAATAAAGTACTGCGAGCCAAGATAGTGACCTCTGCACCCAGCCGACGATAAGCTTGAGCAAGTTCGACAGCCACAACTGAAGAGCCTATCACTAACAAGTGCTCAGGTAGCTCAGTTTCGAATAAAGCTTCCGTCGAAGTCCAATAAGGGGTATCAACCAGGCCTGGAATAGGAGGAATAGATGGCTGACTGCCGCTGGCAATCAAAAAGCGATCTGCAACCAGCTCTTGCTCGTAACCATCTTTGTTGCGAATAGTTAAGGTATGAGTATCTTTAAAAGATGCATAACCTTGTACCAATGACAATGCTGGATTGGTATCCAGAATATGCTGATATTTGGCGGCACGTAACTCTTCCACGCGTGCAGTTTGTTGTTTCGCTAACAAGCTACGATCCAAAGAAGGTTCATGATTTTCTAGACCGTCGAAAGGATTGTTACGCTGCTGTTCAGCCAGCTGGGCAGCCCGGAGCAGAATTTTCGAAGGTACACAACCGACATTAACACAACAACCTCCGATCACATCTCCAGCTTCAACGAGTGTGACTTGTGCTCCATTTTCCACTGCCTTGATAGCACAAGCAAAAGCAGCCGAGCCAGTACCGATGATAGCGACATGCAGCGACTTTTTGTCAGTCACATCTTCACTATCGCAGCCATCTAACGCGACAGGTTGAGCCGTGTAGCCAAGAGCTTTGATGGTATTGATTAGCGTCTGTTCATTGACATCAGATTCTGCTTCGACGACTGCACTGGATTTCGTATAAAAAACGGTGGCATTTCTGACGCCAGGCATGACGATCAAGGCATCTTCGATCTGCTGAGGGCATCTTTCACAAGTCATTCCAGAGATGGAGAATTTACGCATAAAGACCTCCTTATGGATTTGAGTGAGTGTTGTCGGCAGGAAGCACACAACTTTCATTGTCACAGCGTTTATTCGCTGGCGAAAAAATATCCCAGATTGATACCGCTACCATCAGTGCCAAGGCTGAGTACGTCACATAAGTGCTCCAGGCATATTGAAAGAACGGATAAAGTGATAGCAACAACAGAATAGGCCCTAGCATACCAAGCAGGTTCGATGCCACTGCTTGTGACCAATCCAGCCAAGTCCGTTAACTATTAGGCTAACCCAAGCCAATATAGGCAAGAGTGTATTGATAAAGAACCACTACCACTGACTGAGGAACCCTGCCCGATGGCTGCCCCCAAGCTGGCGATGGCCGGAAAGCACATGGCACAACCCATGGCAGACACCACGGCACCTAATGAGCTGGCTTTGTCGCCAATGCGGGTAAAAAGACTCAGCAGGTTCTTCATTAGTATTCGTCCTTTATTGCTTTACCACAGATGGATAGCCGGCATTTTTTGTGGCCTCGGTCAGCTTTTCCACCGTAGTTTTTTCATCATCAAAAGTGACCACGGCTAACTTATCTTCGAAGGTCACTTCAGCTTTGGTAACTCCCTCAACCTGTTGCAATGCTTTTTCCACCGTAATCGGACAAGTTACGCAGGTCATCGTGGGAACTTCAAGCATGACTGTTTGCTGCTTGGCAAACGCACCCAAGCTAAGTATTGATAGTAGGGATAATAGTGCAATTTTTTTCATCTTCTTCTCCAAGGGTTATTTCTCAACGATATAATTAAGCAAACCAGATAATCCAGTAATTGCTAGTGACTAATATTAATGCAATGAAGGCGGTTACCCAGAAAATGATCTGCCGGCGCTTACGTACTTGTGGCATTGCACAAGCGGTTCCAGGCTCACACTCTTCTATAGGTCGATAAACTTTCCAACCGGCAAAACTAAATAAAACCAGTACCAGCAAGATAAAAATAGGGCGGTATGGCTCCAATACGGTCAGATTGCCAATCCAAGAACCACTAACGCCTAGTAGTAACAAGACTAAGGGCCCAGCACAACAAAGCCCAGCACCAATAGCAGCAGCAATACCACCAACTAGCGGTAAACTGGTATCGTTTTTTGCCATGGCTTACTCCACTTCAAATGTTCTGATAGAAAACAGTATAAACTCCGTATCCAAGTACGGAGTCAAGGGGTTTAGCGATTGTTATTAGTTGTTTTCTGGGAGAAGGGAAGTAATAATCGGGCAATGTGCCTGTTCAGTGTTGCTTGCACATTGTTTCAGTAAATCATTAAGACTGTTTCTAAGCGGCGTAGATCAGCCATTTTTGCACGAACACTGGCAAGTTTGTGGTTTGCTATACTTTGTACTTCTTGGCAAGAAGTCTCTTCCAGCATCAGCAAGTTAGCGATCTCATCCAAGGAAAACCCTAACTCTTGAGCACGTTTGATAAACCGAATGCGATTCAAAGTCGTCTCAGGATAACGACGATAACCTTTAACGGGTTTTTGGGGCTGTTCAATTAAGCCGCACCGTTCATAATATCTAACGGTCTCAACGTTTACGCTTGCCAATTTGGCAAGTTGACCAATTACATACATAATTTAACCGTATTGTCGGTACTGAAGTGGGTAGTAAAATTCTAAGTTGAAAGTACGAATATAACAAACAGTGTATCAATAGCGCAAAGTCTGCTGTTAGTTCGTTGAGATATTCAATATATTTCATATGGTTAAACTATTTTTTGGTCGATTTATCACGAATCGTGGCCGTACCTCATTATGAAGGCGACGTAAATGCTCTCTGGGAAGGCGATAACCGGCTGGCAGATGTTGTTACTTACACCAGTCCTTCAATAAACAATTTCTGGTTTGAAGCGCTATACCAAGCGGAAAAAACGGCAGAAGGTGACTCCGCTTTTTCTTCGGGTGTGTTTTACGGCGACAGAAGACTGAAAAAAACCAACTTTTATGCCGGGTTATCCCATGATGTAGATGTAAATGACTACGATGTAACACGCGCGATAACGATGTTTAAGCTTGCTGGCGCTAAAATCACTGGTGTTTATCATACAGAAGAGCCTGATGGAGGTGGTGAAAGCAGAAGCGGGTATTTAGTTAACCTGAGTTATGTCATCGGAAAAATTGATTATCGCGTGCAATACCAGACAATGGAAGATGATTTAACGTACAGCATTGGTGCGGATTACCGCTTTACAGACCGGTTTAAGCTATACACATGGTATACGAAAATTGATAAAGAAGATGTCGAAGATAACGACTATCTGGCCGTGGGATTTCAGTACGACTTTTTTGTTCCATATTGAGTGAGGTTGCTGTGAAAAGCGTGGTACTGATGTTTCTTATCATGACTCCATCAATTCATGGCTCTACAATGCCTGAGCGGATACTGCTGGCCACACAGGTTTATCAGGAATCAGGGAATGACAGCTTATCAATCAGAGAACACGAGAGAATTGTACCTGTGCTGCGGTGTATCTTTGATAATTTATCTTTGGACATGGAAGTGCTTGAGATGCCGTGGGTACGTGCAAAGCGTGAGCTGCAGGCCGGAAATGTAGAGGGTATTTTTTTAACCAGTGAAAAAAATATTTCACTGGGAGTGCCAACCAACCCGGTTTATCTCGAAAAATGGCATGCCTATACGGTAAAGCCTCCGGATGCACTGGGTGAAACACCGCGACTTGGCGTCATAAGAGGTAGTGACGAGCACCAATGGTTACTGTCACAGGGAATGTCGCGGTTCATGGAGGCGGTTAGCTATTCGCAGTTGTTTAAATTGCTATCTGCAGACCGGGTGCAGGCCTTCATTGCAGACAGCAAATCGCTCGCATTAGACAACATGACTACGCCGAACAATAATCGGCTATATAGTACCTTTGTGAGATACGCAGCAAAAACCTTAACATTTTCAAAGCAGTACGTGGAGTCCAACCCTAAAATAGTGCAGCGGTTTAATGCTAGTATTACGCATTGCAACACTGAGGTTACGACGTTAAGCGAGGTCGAGCGAGCTAAAATATTAGAGTATGTAAGTACCACGGTGTTGCCACAGTTTGATAATGCTATCCGGGAAAATGCGTTTGAAGCGTTATCTGCGTTATCGGCAGATCAGAGTGAAATTCTTCACGCAGACAAATTATGGCGCGACGCATTTACAAACGGCACCCGAACAGCAGTTGCCGACGAAATACTGGCAAACGAATTGTCGATATCGTTACGTCGAATAAAGAAAAATAATCCGGTTATTGGTGAAATTATGCTGACCAATGCAGACGGAGTGTTGTTAGCGGCATCTGACTACACGTCAGATTACTGGCAAGGTGACGAGATAAAGGTATCCGCACTGGAAGAGTTAGACTTCTATTTAAGTGATATTAAATATGACGAATCCACACGAAAATTCATTGCTCATTACAGTTCTCATTTAAAGCAAAGTCCATTATACGGTGCCCCTGAAAAACCGGTTATTTTAATTGTTGGGATTCTACTGGAAGACTTGCTCATTGAGTCATTCATATTCTGACACCAGCAACAAGCGAACAGTTGATACTGGTTGAAAGGCTGCAATGTTAATCCTGCGATCAAGAATCTGAAAAGCTTTCTAGCGGCAATATTTACCTCGTGTATTCTGATGAAATCTGCGAGCGATAACACACATTAGTGCGTCAGATTTCACGTAGCGCACGCATTGATAATTCCATCTAAACACCAATTATAAAACCCGCGGGTAACAGGCCAGCGCTGGCTATGACCGCCCTCATCCATCTCAATACTTAATAGCGCATAATGTATATTATGTTAAATAGAGTGTATTAATGGAAGTATCTGAATAAACTCCTTAACGTGAAAAAATACGTGAGCACTATTGGCTGAACTACCGTTTAGGTCACTGAAATTCGATATTATAACGTAAGCACCTGTTATTTATATATTATTTTTTTAAAGGTTTCACTTAATGCTTTTCTTAAACAAAAAACCAAAATAATGCATAGCGAATGAGAAATATTTGCATAAATAACATCCTGAATAGGTTTTCAGTTACTAACCTGCGCAACAAGACAGCTCACTGACATCCTTACTGAAAGTTTGCGCACACAGTTTCAGTCCTTCGACCATTGTAAGATAAGGAAAGAGTTGGTTTGCTAAGTCATCGATTGTCATTTTATTGTAAATCGCAAGGGCAGCACTTTGGATTAGCTCACCACCTTCGTGTGCTAGAATTTGTGCTCCGATAAGCTTATTAGATTGCTTGTCTACTACAAGCTTGATAAAACCGTCTGTCTCAAAGTTGGCTAAGGCTCTTGGAACATTGTCCATCTCTAAAACTCGGCTAATAACGCTTATACCTTGTTTTTCGGCTTCAACTTCTGTCAAACCAACAGTGGCAACTTGAGGATCGGTAAAAATAACGGCAGGCATTGTTGATAAGTCTAGTTTCACGTTAGCACCTGTCATATTCGAACCAACACGGCTGCCAGCAGCCGCAGCAACATACACATATTGAGGTATGGTTGAGCAATCACCTGCGGCGTATAGATGAGAGATATTTGTCTCTAGTTTTTCATTAACAATGATTGCACCTTTATTGTCTGTCACAACACCTGCGACATCTAAGTGAAGCCTTGAAGTGTTTGCGTGACGACCTGTAGATATCAATAACTTCTCACAGAGCAAATTCTCATCTTGGGTCTGTATTAAAAAACCGTTTTTATCATGGGTGATTCGAGTAACTTGAGAATTATTTCTAATTTCAATACCCTCTTTTTCAAAACACTGACTTAATCTATCGCCCAACAGTGGATCCTCACTTTTCAACAAGGTATTGCGCGCTAAAATAGTAACTTTGCAACCTAATCGAGCATATGCCTGAGCAATTTCTACAGCGACAACAGATGAGCCAATTACTGCAAGGCTCTTAGGTAGCTTTTTTTCGAACAACGCTTCTGTTGAAGTCCAATAGGGGGTGTTTTGTAGTCCTTCTATTTTAGGGATGGTGGGTGTTGAGCCTGTTGCAATAAGAAACTTGTCTGCAAGTAGTGTTACTTCGGTACCGTCAGTATGGGTAATATTCAGCTCATTTTGACTAATAAACCGGGCATACCCCTTAATCAAGGTTAATGCAGGATTGTTTTCCAATATATTTTGGTATTTTGTAGTTCTCAATTCTTCTACGCGACTGATTTGCTGATGCGATAAAAGCGTGCGGTCTATTTTAGGTTCGTGGTCTTCAATGCCTTCAAAAGGGTTGCTTCGTTGTTGATGCGCTAATTGAGCGGCGCGGATGAGAATTTTTGATGGAACGCAGCCGACATTAACACAACACCCGCCTATTACGTCGGCTCCTTCTATTATGGTGACCCTTGCACCATTTTCTGCCGCCTTAATGGCGCATGAGAATGCCGCAGACCCACTGCCAATAATAGCAACATGAAGTTGCTTCGCCTTGCTTGCACAACAATTAGAGCTGCCTTGTGCGTTCATAGATTAATCGCTACTTTTTACGTTAGACGGATAGCCTGCATTCTCGGTGGCTACCATTAACTCTTTTGTATTGGTTTTCGTATCGTCGAAGGTAACAATGGCTTCATTTGGTTCATATGTAGCCTCGACTGTTTTTACGCCTTTCACTTTTTTCAGTGCTAATTTGACCGTAACGGGACAAGTAACACAATTCATGCTAGGTACTTCTAGCGTGACTGTTTTTAACTCTGCCCACGCCGTGGTGCTTGAAAGTAAAGCCATCGTAAGTAATAGTTTTTTCATAATATTTTCCTGTTTTAAAATGTTTTAGGGATTGTGTAAGGTTCTTGAAATCAGATTAACCAAACTAGCCAATAGTTACTTGTGATCAAAACAAGTGCTATTAATGACGTTATCCAAAAGGCAATTTGACGACGACGCCTTGTTTGCGGAATTGCGCAGACACTTCCTGGTTGGCATTTTTCAATCGGCCGATGGATTTTATAACCTGCATAGCCAAGGAAGAGCATGACGGTCACTACAAAAACTGGACGGTACGGTTCAAAAGCGGTTAGGCTACTAATCCATGAGCCACTTATTCCAAGCAACAATAGGACTAACGGACCTACACAACAAATGCCTGCCCCGATCGCCGCGATAATACCTCCCACCATCGGCATTTTAGAGTCGTCGTTGATCATATTTAATCTCGATATTGGATAAGATAGCACCGAGTATAAAGTATGTACCTTCGTACAGAGTCAAGCTTGATTAGTTATTTCATTGTGATTTTTTAGCGGGATGCTCTAGATAGTTAAATACATTTACTTTGGTGACAGGGCATTAATAATGGGGCAATGGCTATCATCATCATTCGTCTGACACTTAGTGATGCTCTCCAATAGCGCATGCTCTAATCGTTTTAGGTCTTCCAGCTTAGATTGCACAGATGCAAGTCTCTGTTTTGCTAGCGCTTCTACCTTGCTACAGCACTCGCTATTTAAGGACAGCAGAGAATCTATTTCTTTAAGCGTAAATCCTAATTCTTGAGCGCGTTTTATGAATCGGATCCTATCAACCGTTTCCTTAGGATATACTCGATAACCCTCAGAGGGCTTTTGTGGCTGACTGATTAAGCCATTGCGCTCATAAAAGCGAATGGTTTCTTTATTCACACCGATTAGTTTTGCAATCTTTCCGATTGTCCCTGACATAAGCGAATCACCTCTACAATATAATTATAAGACACAAGTTGTTATATCAAGGGCTTAAACCGAGATATTGTCTATCTAAATGTCAAATGTAGCTATTGAACTTTTCTGTCTTTACCTGATGCCGCTCGGCGTTTTCGCTCCACTTGCACATAAACCGTGTCAGTGGTCGCACTACTTGAATGACCTAGATCCTCAGATAAATCTTTCAAAGGCCTGTCACGTTCAATCTCCATGCTGGCACCGGTGTGACGCAAGTAATGTGTCGTTGCTTCATTTAATTTCTGTGCGGCTTCTACTCCATGTTCAGACTTCATTTTATCGAAAGCTGCATCAAATACTTGCTGCACGAGCCTGGATATTTGACGGCTTGTTAAACCTCCACGACCTCGTATTTTTTCAACCAACACGGTTTGCTCGCCTTTTGATGGTAACGATGACAATCCACGCCATTCTCTATAGCGTTTTAAAAACGTAAGATAACCCGGTGGTACCGTGATATCTCTAATCTTTTTGCCTTTTCCATAGGCCTTAAACCACCAGTTGTTGTCCTCATCTGTCCAAAAATGACTCATCAATGGTGTCCAGTCTTGGCGCTCCGAGAGCTCTGAAAGCCTTAGGAATAGGGTTTTCATGGTAGCAATAACGAATAAATTGCGTTCCACAAGTGGATCGTTATCAGCCATCTCAACTGCGGTATCTAAGAGATATTGCCATTGCTGCTCCGTTAATCGACTGATCGTCTTCACCTGACTGTCTTTTATCAAATATTTACAATCACGTTTCGCCAATGGAATGGGATTGCCGAAACAAATTTCTTCATCGATGAGATGGCGGTAAAAAGAGCTTAATGCCACAAAAGTAGATTCGAGGGTCTGCAATGATGGTTGGTACTTTTTCGGATCGAGCACTCTATCCTTATCGTATTTGGGCGGCGTTTGCCTGAACGGCGTCCACTTAAGGTTTGAAGCAAAGTATCCGTTTTTGAGGCTAAATCGGTCATGGAGCTGCGTACTTATCCATTTAACCGGTGGCGCCACGCAAAAATCGATGTATCGTAAAATATCTGCTTTGCGCAAATCGTCCACTGGCTGTTTATCCACCATAAAGACCCACAGTAGAAACTTTTCGATGTCATTTCGAAAACGCACATACGTGTGCTGTGATTTGTTGCGACCTATATATAAAAGGTATTCTTTCGCCCAGTCCCAGTGCTGTCTCATCCATGTCGGTTGCTTTTCTAAGAATGAACTTAGCTGCGGATAGTCAGACAAACTGAGCTCTGCCAGCTCAGCATACGTGGGAAACAAAGGTGTGGGTTTAGTGATGGCCAAGTGAGTTTTTATTGTAGGTTAAGATGGCAACACTATAACTTACCCTTATACACTATGTCTAATACTAAACCGTATTAGACATAGGGGGTTAAAGATAGGATATTCGACGGTGATAATAAACCTTTCCTCTTTGGCGAACAAAGGTAAATTTAATTTGAAATGGCAAGGCGAATATTGTTTTGGTGAAACATGGATTGCGTTTCGAGGTATGAGCGCAGAAAATAATTTGCATGCCCATGCCGCTCTGCAGTTGGTTGCAGGCGCAGGCATTACTGTTACCGATGACAACACATTTGAAAAACAAGGTAATGGGTGGTTAATTCCCTCAGGTGTTAAACATAGAATTACTACATCATCACCCATTGTCATTCTACTTATTGAACCCGATTCTTTTTTTGCCAACGCTCTGCAACCCTCTCAGCAAAAAGGTTCAGTAGTACAAAGCCTCTCTCTGGAAATTTTAGACACGTTGTTAGCGGATATTCCTTTGCGTGACATGATGAATAAGCTGGAAACACTTTATCATCAAAATAACAGTGTCATTGACGCACGATTAATCTCGGCGATGACTTATCTCAACAGTATCGATAAACGCCCAACTGTCGAGCTTATCGGGAAACATGTAGGTCTTTCAGTCTCTAGACTTCGCGCCTTATCGACACACTACTTTGGCGTCCCATTTTCAAAAATCATTGTATGGAAACAGGTAAACTTGGCATTTCAATCATTAGCAAAAGGCGCTTCCTTAGCGGATGCCGCTTATGATGCAGGGTTTGCCGATCAAGCTCATTTTACACGAATTCTGCGCGACACTATTGGCGTAACACCAGGACAAACCCAACATATGGATAAACGATAGACGCTTTTGCTTAATACAGGCGATTTGTTCAATACCCTTCGACTAAAACCATGAATAATTCCGGTACATAGACAGTTTGAAGGCAGCAAAATTATGAAACCACTTCTAAAACGTGAATATGAACGCTCAAAGACTTTGGCTCGGGAACTTGAAGCAACAGGAGGTTTATCATCTGCCTTCATTGCGTTAGAGCGTGCACATATTCTGGGTCAACGTTATCTTATTCCTCATCGTGTTTTTTAAATTCTTATTTGACGCTGAATTGGTTAGGCGTAACCATGTCTCTGATGCGAAGAAAAACTGTAAGTACCTGGTTAAAGGCAAGATATACCAACCACCACACACATTTGATGATGATACTTGGGATCTATTTATTGAGAGTTTAACCAAAGCTGCTGATGAAAACCCAAAATACGAATTGCATCGCTTTGTAGTGCTAACACTCAAAGTGCTATTTTTACGTATTTCTGAGTTGTCACACCGTGATTACTATACACTGTAGTGGTCAAGTCATTTTGGCCACACCGTTGTAGCTATTCCAGTACCGCTTCTCCGATTCATTTGGCGTTAAACCACCGTTGTATGAATGCGGTCTCAGTCG
Organism: Alteromonas sp. H39; assembly: GCF_047556435.1. GTDB lineage: Bacteria > Pseudomonadota > Gammaproteobacteria > Enterobacterales > Alteromonadaceae > Alteromonas. The sequence continues at coordinate 2,190,521 of NZ_CP180210.1, read as the reverse complement.
GCTGTAATAGCCAAGAATATAATCACCAACCTTTCGTTTGGCTTCGGTAAAACTTCGATAGCCTATTGTTGGAACCCATTCTGTTTTAAGACTTCTAAAGAAGCGTTCCATCGGGCTATTGTCCCAGCAGTTTCCTCTGCGACTCATACTTTGCGTTAAACGATAGCGCCAGATTAACTGACGAAATTTACGACTGGTATAGTGAGTACCTTGGTCGCTATGGAACATTACGTTTTTTGGCTGTCCGCGATACTCAAACGCCATTGTCAGTGCCTGACAGGTCAGGCTGCTATCAGGAGAATAGCTCATCGCCCAGCCTATTGGTCTACGAGCGAACAAGTCCATAACTACTGCCAGGTAAGCCCACCTATTGCCTGTCCAGATAAAGCTCACATCTCCACACCAAACCTGATTCGGCTCGGTTACCACGAACTGCCTGTCCAACAGGTTCGGGATAGCAACATGCTCTTGTGCTGCCTTCCTGTATGCATGTTTAGGAAGCTGGCAGCTAACCAGATTCATAGCTTTCATAAAACGTCCTGCACGATAACGTGTCAGAGTAATATCGTGTGATTCATCGTTTGTGATGATATCAGCAATGGTTCTGGCTCCAGCTGAACTACCGCTCAGACGATAGGCTTCACGGACAAGGCTGCGAAGCTTGATAGCTTCCGGCGATGGGCGCTTGTCACGCTGTCGCCAGTATTTAAACGTGCTGCGATGGACATCCAGTACCGCGCACAAGTGGTTAATTGAATAACGACGTTTATTGCTCTGACTCAGTCTCTCGATTAACGCGAGTGTTTCATGGAGTCCGACATCAACAGAGCTGAAGCCTTTTTTAAAATTTCCTTTTCTAACTCAAGACGTTCAACCTGCTTTTTCAATTCACGGATTTCGCGCTGCTCTTCGGTCATGGGTGTCGCCTGTGGTGCTTTACCTTGACGTTCTTCACGCAATTGGCGCACCCACTTACCAATCGTGGAATAACCGACACCCATCGCGTCGGCCGCTTCTTTATGGGAGTAACCTTGGTCAACCACCAACTGTGCGGTTTCGAATCTGAATTCTGGACTGAAATTAGGGCCTTTCTTCTTAGCCATCTTGTCACCTAATGTTGTTATGCTGCTATCATAGCAGCTCTAATTAGGTGGCCAAACTCACTATGCCACTACACACCGTTTTTTAATCATTTCAGACTAGACTCAAGTGGCGAAGGTTGGGTTCTAAACGTGATTGGCAAAGGTAAAAAAGAGCGATTAGTTACAGTGCCGGATTCATACATCGACAATGTTTTGTCGCGCTATAGGAGTTCTCTAGGGTTAACTCCCCTGCCCCGAATTGATGAAGATTCACCAATGCTTCCCTCTCGCAAAACAGGTGCACCTTTGCATCAAGATAGCTTGAATAATGTTGTTGAAGAGGCATTTGATTTGGTAATAAAAGAACTAGTTAAGACTAATAGGAAGCAGCAAGCACTTTTTATTGCGGGTGCCTCTTCACATTGGTTGCGTCATACGGGCGCTACTCAGGCATTGGACGAATCAAATGAAACCATGCTAGCTGAAGAGCTTGGACATGCTAGCGTAAAGACTACTGTTGAAGTTTATGTGGCGCCTGCGCACAGAGATAGAGTTCGAAAAGGTTCGACGAGAAAGCTTTAGCCTCGGACTGAAATCGACCATCTTCTTTCTCCGGCTAAGGTTTGATTTAACCCTAATTGAACTAGTCACTTCAATTAAACCACGTGAAAACGGACCAAATGACTTAGCAGGCCGAATGGCAAAAATACTGAGACTTCTAAATCACCCTTAAATAATTTGGAAGTCTAGTTCTCAAAAACTTTCTAACCTGCTGTTTGAATCTCTATTTTACTAAACCCGAATTCAGATAATAAGTGCACCACTCATGGTTAAACGGTGAGGAGAGATCAACTGCCTGTTGGTGGTACTCTGTAGTCGCCAAACAAACATGAGTAGTTACCATGAGTTACAAGCAGTTGATCGAAGGGCAACGATACCAGATCGAAGCCTACTTACGCGAGGGTTTCAGTTACCGAGATATTGGAAAGCGGCTGAAAGTGAGTCACAGCACGATTAGCCGTGAAGTCCGGCGCAACAGAATTCGTGATAATCACTACCTGCCGGAAGTGGCTCATGCTAAGACAATTAAACGACGATGTCTGGCAGCCAAATACGGCATACCAGCACTTACAATTACGTTTGTTGAGTTCGGGCTTAACCAGAAATGGAGCCCTAAGCAAATTGCAGGTGTAGGTAAAATCATTGGACATTCGGTAAGCCATGAATGGATTTACGGCTACGTCCAGAGAGACAAACTGCGTGGTGGTAAGCTGTATAAGCAATTGCGACATGGTCGCCGGAAGTACCGACAAGGCAGCAGAGCGAAACGTGTCATTATCCCGAATCGCGTAGGGATTGAACGTCGCCCAGCTATTGTAGATAAGAAGAAACGGTTTGGGGACTGGGAAGCCGATACCGTTTTAGGGAAGCAAGGAACAGGCGCGATAGTCAGCTTAGTCGAGCGCAAGAGTAAGCTGTACCTGATACGTAAAGTCCCCGCGAAAAGTGCGGCGGAGGTGAGCAGAGCCATGGTTGGCATGTTGTGGCGATATCGCCGCCATGTTCGCACTATTACGGCGGACAACGGCAGTGAATTCTGTGACCATGGACTGGTTGCAGAGAAGTTGAAGACGGACATTTACTTCGCTAACCCTTATTCGTCTTGGGAGCGCGGATTGAACGAAAACTTTAACGGATTGTTACGACAAATACATCCGTAAAGGCACCGATTTACGAACAGTAACAAACGAACAGATAGCGAACATTGAAAAGGCACTGAATGCCAGACCGCGAAAGTGTCTGGGATTTAAACAGCCAGTCGCGGTATTCAAAGAATTACGCAACGTGGCTTAATTTAGCGAGTGGTGCACTTCGGGGTTGAATCCGCGAATAGAGCATATGTACCCCCCATTTAAAGCAGCAGTTAATTGTAGGAATTCTTTAAGCCGCTATCAATAGTTGTTTGGGTGTGTGAGGTTTCCCCGATAAATATTTCATAATATACGTCATCACCCAAACAACTTTTCACTGGTAAACTATAAAAATGGAAGCACAGCCACACCAATTGCAAGCCATCCATACGCGACAATCGAAAGCGACAGCAGTATCCAGTCGCCTAGGCTTCGATTAGCTGACATCGATTTTTCTTTTTTGTAGAACTGCCAAACGATGAATGCAGCGGTTAGCGCGAGAAAGAGCAAATTCAAGAAAAACGTGTAGTCTATGTTAAAAAACTCACGATCTGTCATTGACTGAAATCCTGAAGCATCAGGCAAGTGCCCCAAGAGATCGAGTCCATAGTGCATGACGAGCGAGACGCCCACAAGCGCACATAGAAATACAATCAGTATATAAATGGCCATTTTCCAGCCATAGTACTGCGCCTGAATCCGCAACACTGGAAATACCACCAGATCACTAAAGATAAACGCCATTACTCCAGCGAAACTTACCCCCTGCCCGAATAACACGGCCGCTAGCGGAATGTTGCCCATGGAGCCGATAAAAGTAAAAAAGGCCGCAACGGGGCCAACGATGGTTTGTGCAAGAATCTGCAAAAAGGAGTTCGATTCTTGCCCGGCTCCGATGAAAAGTGATTGAAAAAATTCAGTGGGGACAAATACCGCGATGATACCGGCGACCGTAAACCCAATGGTCACATCTTTCCATACCATCTTCCATTCCATCGTGTAGCGGCTAGCAACTTGGTGCCATCCCGCTTTACTCGCTATTTTATCTTTCCAGCTTTTTTCCTTGCTACTCGCTTGGTTATCGCCACCTTCTGCTTTTTTTGCATGCTCTCGCGATTTTTCCTCAAACTCTTTTTTACACGTCAGTTTGACCAACAGCCAAACGGCTAGGATAAGTAGAATACCACCGACATATTCTCCTACAACAAACTGCCACCCAAGAAAAATAGAAATGATTATGCCTAATTCCACCACCAAATTGGTGGACGCCAACATGAAAGCAAGCGAAGGGATTAAGCCTGCACCTTTTACAAATAGAGCACGCGTTGTAGATAAAGCTGCGAAGGAACAGGAACTGGAAATAAAGCCAAAGAAAGTGCCCAATGCGACACTTTTGGGTCCAGTTTTTCCCATGGATTTTTGCATTCTCTCTTTGGTGACAAAAACTTGGATCATTGAGCTTATTAGGTAACCAAGCGCGAAGGCCCAAAAAGCCATCCAAAATAGGCCCAAAGTAGTGTGGGCGGCCTCTTGCCATTGCGTTAAAAACTCACTCATGTTTCCCCTCCTTTCGCACGATGTAAATCTAACCCTGATTCAGTTAAAAGCGCTATGGCTTCCTGTGTATTTGTATTTTAATCATTGGACGCATGGATCATTGCCTTATGTGCCGTACTACGATCACCGAAGTATAGAACTGCTCCGCTAACAGCATTACCTGATAAAAATCTAAGTAATTAAGAAACTATTATAGTTTTTACAAAATGAATAACGTCAGTTTTGAGCGAATGTATTGTAAACGTCTAGAGGTCTGTTACTTCTTATCAACGTTGATTTCTCTTGCTTTAGTGTAGGCCTCCCAACCTTCTTTTGCTGCATAAGGTACAATGAGCAACGCCGCCACAGGATCTGTCCACCACCAGCCAAACCAATTTACCAATAGCAAACCAGCAAGAACAACGATAGTTTGGTATAAACAGATAAAGGTATCTTTGGCATCGGCAAGTAACGCTGGACTGTCCAGCTTACGGCCATATTTTCTTTTGAAATAAATAAAAATAGGGTTGATAAGCAAAGAAGTTACTAAAATGATTAACCCCATAGTGCTCCAGCTTGAAGTTTGCTGACTAAGAAGTTTTGTAACTGCATCATAAGATATAAATATGCAGACCAAAGCAAATGATACTGCGATCACGTAAAGAGTTATTTTTTTCCGTCTGTTCACCTGATCTTTATCAATTCCTTTAAGCTCACCGTGTAGACGCCAGCCAAGGGTGGCAGCACTTACCACCTCTATTGTGCTGTCCAATGCCCATCCTATGAGCGCTGAACTATTGGCAGTTATCCCTGCTATTAAAGCGACTATTACTTCAATTGCATCATAGATGACATTTAATATTTGAAGCTTTCTCGCCTTTTTTAAATCACTTTTTCTTGTTGGTTCCATACTTTTTCCTGCAACGTCAAAAAATGAATGACACGACAATATACTAGTTTCGCCGTTCTGGATAATTCGAAATAAGGGCTTTCGTCATTAATCTGAAAGCCGTTAACATTAGATTGCAGTTTTGCTGTGAACGAGTCTATAGAGTACAGGTAGTACAACCACAGTTAACAAGGTAGAGGATATGATCCCACCAATGACCACGGTTGCCAGAGGTCGCTGCACCTCTGCGCCAGTACCTACGTTAAGCGCCATGGGCACAAAAACAAGGTTCGCCACTAGCGCGGTCATGAGTACTGGCCGCAAGCGAGTCATTGCACCATCAATAATCGAGTTTACTAACTCGCCAGTTTCTTCCATCCTCTGCCTGATAAAAGACAGCCATAAAATGTGCCACCCCACATCATTCTATGATCACAATAATGTCTAGATTGCTGAGCCCAAGTGTTGCGTGGCGTTAACCCAATTATTTACGTTCCTTTATTTAGCTGTTAACGATACAACTCATATGGCACGTCATTCACTTTCTGAGAGCTGCTCCTTCAACTGATAAATAGGCTGTCACGGATTTCTTTGACTATGAAAAAAGGAAGCGATCGTTTATCGGCAACGAATGCTTCCTCGACTTAGCGCTAACGAAGTGCAACTTCCTGTTTTGCATATACGATGCGATAAAGAACCGGAAGAACGACAAGCGTGAGGAGCGTCGAAGATACAATTCCGCCAATCACAACGGTAGCCAACGGTCTTTGTACTTCTGCACCAATACCTGTATTCAGCGCCATGGGCACAAACCCTAAGCTTGCCACTAATGCCGTCATTAGCACTGGACGTAATCGAATCAGTGCTCCTTCAACAATGCTATTCACTAATTCTCCGGTTTCTAGCAAACGTTGCTTTATAAAGGACAGCATTACCAATCCGTTTAGCACGGCAATTCCCGATAATGCGATAAACCCTACCGATGCGGATATGGATAAAGGCATATCCCTTAACCAAAGAGACATTACACCGCCTGTTAATGCCAAAGGGATACCTGTGAAGATAATTAACGCATCGCGTATAGAGCCAAACGCAATCACCAGCATAGTCAATATCACAAACAACGTAACGGGTACCACAATAGTCAATCGTTGACTCGCACTCTCGAGCTGCTCAAAGGTTCCACCATAGTCGAGCCAATAACCAGCAGGTAAATCTACTTCATCATTGATTCTCGCCTGAGCTTCTTCAACAAAAGTGCCAATATCTCTGTCACGCACATTTGCTGTGACAACAATACTACGTTTGCCATTTTCCCGGCTTATTTGGCTAGGTACTTCTTTAAATGCCAGTGTGGCTAATTCGCTTATCGGTACATGCTCACCAGAGGGCGTGACGATGGGAACGCTCTCAAGCTGAGTGAGTTCATTTCGAATGTCGTCGCCATATCGCACGACAATCTCAAAGCGTCTGTCGCCGTCAAAAATCATTCCAGCGGTTTCTCCACCTGTCGCAGCATTGAGCCATAACTGCAAGTCGGCTATATCCAAACCAAAGCGTGCCAATTGATCAGGCTTTGGTGTGACGGTGAAGATTGGAATGCCTTCTACCTGCTCAAGCCTCGCGTCATCAGCTCCTTCAATCGTTGAAATAACGGTCAAAATGTCAGAAGCAGATGCAAAGAGCGTATCTAAGTCATCCCCAAATAGCTTTATCCCCAAATCTGCCCTTACGCCACTAATCAATTCGTTAAAACGCATTTGTATAGGTTGCGTAAATTCATAATTATTGCCGGGCAAAGTAAACAAGTCCTCTTCAAACGTTTCCACTAACTCAGCTTTTGTCATTGATGGATCGGGCCATTGCTCCCGAGGCTTTAAAATAACAAACGTATCAGTAATGTTTGGTGGCATAGGGTCGGTGGCGACCTCACCCGTACCCGTGCGACCGAATACCGTCTGTACTTGCTCATACTGCATAAGTTTCGCTTCAAGAGTTTTTTGCATTTCAACTGCTTGTTCTACCCCTGTCCCAGGGATCCGTATTGCCTGTACTAAGATATCACCTTCATTGAGCTGGGGAATAAACTCGGAGCCTAATTTACTGCCCATCCATAAACTGCCGACAACCAAAGCACTCGCTGCTACTACCACTAGCCATCTAAAACGCAGCGCTCCGGTTAAAACAGGACGATAGACTGCCTTTGCACCTTTAATAATTGGGCTTTCTTTTTCGCTAATTTTACCTCTCATGAAAATTGCTATCGCCGCAGGCACTACGGTAAAACAAAATACCATTGCGGCAAGCAAAGCCATTATCACGGTCGCTGCCATGGGGTGGAACATTTTACCTTCGACGCCAGTGAGCGTGAACAAGGGGATATAAACAATGGTAATGATCAATACACCAAACAAACTGGGACGTATGACTTCATTAGTGGCTTCATATACAACATTCAGTCTTTCTTTGAGCGGTAGAGTTGCGCCGTTTTGCTTCTGGGATTCGGATAATCGCCTGATACAGTTTTCAACAATGATAACTGCGCCATCGACAATCAAGCCAAAATCCAGTGCGCCTAAACTCATTAAGTTAGCAGACACATCGGTTTTGACCATACCGGATATCGTGGCAAGCATTGCCAGGGGTATTACAGCGGCTGTAATAAGTGCAGCTCGCACATTCCCAAGCAAAACGAATAGCACAACGATGACAAGTAAAGCGCCCTCGACGAGGTTTTTCTGTACTGTGTCGATGGTTTTGTCAACGAGGCTTGTTCTATCGTAAACCGCTTCAAGGATAACGCCCTCGGGTAAGCTTGTTTTAATGGTTTCGAGCTTACTGTCCACAGCTTTGGCGACCGTACGAGAGTTTTCTCCCACTAACATCATTGTCGTGCCAATCACTGTTTCTTGGCCATTTAACGTGCCGGCTCCAGAGCGCAGCTCTTTACCGAGGTTGATTTGGGCGATGTCTTGAATTTTTACCGGTACGCCATCAATGATCTTAACAACCACTTGGCCGATATCGTCGATGCCCTTCAGTTGGGCTTCCGATCTGATCAGTACTTGTTGCCCATTTTGTTCTACAAAACCAGCGCCTTGATTCGCATTGTTGCGTTCTAGCGCACTGAGAAGGTCACCTGTACTTATCCCAAAGTTTATCATTGCGACTGGATTAGGATTCACATGATATTGCTTTTCAAATCCGCCTACCGCATAAACCTCGGTTACCCCCTCAACAAGCGACAATTGGGGCTTAACTACCCAATCATGGATCTCCCTTAATGCCATAGCATCATAGGGTTGACCGTTGTCCTGTCGCGCCTGAGGCTCAGCACTTAACGAGTACATGTAAATTTCACCCAAGCCTGTGGCGATAGGGCCCATTTCAGGGGTTAACCCTGTTGGCAATTGCGCCGCGATGGCGGTGAGACGCTCGTTGACGAGATTTCGTGCGAAATATAAATCGGTGCCCTCTTTAAACACGACTGTGACTTGCGACAAGCCATAGCGTGATATCGAGCGGGTATACGATAAATTAGGCAAACCGGCCAGCGAGGTTTCAACTATAAACGTTATGCGTTGCTCAGTCTCCAAAGGCGAGTAACCTGGGGTTGCGGTATTTATCTGCACTTGCACGTTGGTGATATCAGGCACAGCATCAATCGGCAGTTGTTTGTAACTGTACATACCAAAAAAGGCGACAAACAAGGCGAACAACATCATGACACCACGGCGCTCAATCGACAGACGGAGTATTCGTGCAATCATGCTCTCACCTCACCGTTTTTATGGACTTGGCTTTGCTTTTGACAATAAATGCGCAGGTAATTAGTCATCATCGCCCGCCTCCATTTTTAATAAATCAGCTTTTAGTAGATAGCTATTTTCTACAACGACTTGCTGGCCTATTTGAACGCCCTTCACAATCTCTACTAAACGGTTGTCCGTGTTCCCAAGTTTTACTTGGCGGGGGTAAAATCGTTCCCCTTCTTTGACAAAAACAATGGTTTGCCCATCTAACTCTTGTATTGAACTTTTGGGGAGTGCCAGATTGACTTCTTGGAAACCAATCTGAATATAACCCTCTACCATAGCGCCTAAAGGCCAATAACCACTGCCATTATCAACGTTCACAAACGCGATAGAATAGGGTTTGTCATCCGGTGAGGACGTAATGTGGCTTATACTTGATTGTTGCTGCAATTCCTCAAGCCTTAAAGTGACTTCCATATCAGCGGCAATATGAGTACGTTGTTTGGGGAAAATAGCCAATTGAGCAATTGCGCGAGAGTAATTAGCAACAGAAAGCAGCACTTGACCGTTGGTGAGCTCACCATCATTGGCGTGTCTAGCTATGATTTTTCCAGACATCGGTGAGGTGATTGAGTATTGATTTAAACTCTCGTTTGACTCAATGATTGCCAGTGTGTCACCTTTTTTTACTTTATCTCCAATATTCACCATGATACGTTTTACAACACCGTCGAAGCGGGCACGAATATGACTCAGTGACGCAGGATCATGAACTATCCGCCCAAATGTTCTGGTTGTGAGCGATAATGATCCTGACGCGGCTGAAGCAGTCACGATATCGTGTTCAAGCATCCGTTCTTGAGATAACACTACGTACTCGGGTCTTTCTTCGGCTTCCTCATCGTCATCATCAGCCAGGGCGACAGTAGCAAACAGTAAAGTAAGTAGCATGGCTAACACGCCAAGCAAGTCACGTGCGCTAGTGAGTAATGTAAATTGTGATGTATTCATTATTTTTTCTCTAGTAATTCTGATGATTGAGCAGACGTCGAGGGAGAGTCAGAAAACACGGGAATTCCCGTAAGTGCCTCTAGATCTGCGCTTCGAAGGTGGACTAAGCCTGCGGCTTTTATCAGTGTTCGTTGCATATCTATGAGTTGCTGTTGCGTTGTCACCCACTCTATATAGTTGTAGCGACCACTTTCATAGCCATCCCGCGCCAATTTCAATGCAGATTCCAATGTGGGAACGACATTGTCTTGAAGGGTCGTAACAGTGAGCAAGGCTTGGTCTTTTGCGCTAATGACTTGATTTAATTGGCGAGTGAGTTCACGAATTTTCGCTTGTTTTTGATAGTCGATACTGTCAAGCAATGCGCGCTGTTGTTCGTATTCTCCTAGATTCCGCTGCTTGGTATTTAACGGCACCGAAATACTGGCGACTAACGCTGTGTCATTAATTCCCTGCATTCTTCGGATACCGGCTTCCCACGCAATGTCGAACTGCTGACTGGCCTGAACCACTCTCAATCTGGCCTCTTGTACCCGATAGTTATCAGCATAAAGCAGAACGTGTGGATTGCTTTGAAGCTGTGAAAGCATATGTTCAAGTGATAGTGAATTTGGAAACGATAACAGTGTCCCTTCAACTTCCGCAAACGCAGCGTTAGTGTCACCCCACATGATGGCCAGGTCGCGTTTATACTCATTGAGTTTTTGTTCACTTATCAATAACGACAAACGCGCCTGCGACAACGCCGACTCTGCACGTTTTTTCTCAAGTGGTGAAGAAGCTCCCGCTTCAACCCGTGTAGAGACTGTCTGAAGCATTGTGCGAGCCAGCATTTCAGCTCGTTGCTCAGTCTTGTGCAACGCTTGTTGGACAATGACATTGATATATCGTCGAGTTGTTTCACCTAGGATGTCCAGCGTACGAATTCGCCGTTGAGTAAGCAGTTGTGTTTTTTTTGTGCTCACCACATTCATTCGGCCGCTGACTTTATCGCCAAGCTCGATGACCGACGATAAGGTCAGTGTCAAATCGGCATCTTTGATACCAGACACTTCGCCTGTTCCCAACACATTTTCAACTTCAACCCCAACAGACATTTTGGGTCGTAAATTGGCCATTTTTGATTCACCATCCAATGCCGAAGATTTAAAATCGAACACAACTAAATCTGGGTTGTTTGATAATGTGCGTTTGAGCGCATTTTCAAGCGTGATTGAAGACTTTTGTGCATTGGCAGATTGAACAGATATGCTCATTGTTACGAGTACAGCAGATATCAATTTCAGATACGCTGAGCTAGCTTTTTTTATGCCCAATGGGCGAGAAAAACTCATAAAAGAACCTTTTTTCATAAGATAACGACATACATGGAAAGCGCCCATGCAAACATGTAGAAGGGAATGGATTAATGTTGAGGTGGGCGTAAAAGACCTTCGACTAGGCCGTCAGTGACGTTGCGGGAATAACTGTATTGATTGGTAGATAACGGTTTAGCTACGTCACTTATTGGGTGTTGTGCCAGAAACTTAATCTGTCCACATTGACACAGCACACAATGCAAACACTTAGACTCTTCACTCGACGTATCATTAGCATTTACATTTTTTTCGGGAACACCATAATTGCTTATGGACTTTGATTGTTCAGGGACTGACGATACCTCCGCCGGGTAGTCATCGCATTGAGCGGCGAACGAAAAGCCCGATTGACACATGAGCAAAGTAATAAGTAACCATGCCAACCTACGCAGTTTTGATGTGCAATTAAAAATTGGCATGTTCTTATTAATTTTGCGCACTAAGCGCTCGCTGTCTTTCATTTTTAGCATCTTCGAGGATCATTTTTGCCCCGCGCAACACAACGCACGAAACTATCACACCGATAACCAAATCAGGCCATCGAGAATCGAGCCAAAACACCAAAACGCCAGCAAAGATAACACCTAAGTTGGCAATCACATCGTTGGCTGAAAATATCCAGCTTGCCCGCATATGCACTTCTTCATTTCTTTGTTTGCGTATGATCACAAGACAAATGACATTAGCAACCAGTGCAACTGCCCCCATAGCCATCATTAGTCCCGATACAGGTTCGCTACCGTAAATTGACCGTCTTACAATATCAATGATAATCAACAGACCCAGTGCCATCTGAAAAAAGCCGCTAATTCTAGCCGCATTCGCTTTGTGTAATAGCGATTTACCAATAGCATAAAGGGCAACACCATAGACAACTGCGTCGGCGAGCATATCAAGTGAATCGGCTATTAATGCGGTTGAATCAGCAAGCAACCCGATCCCCATTTCTATAACAAACATTGTCGCGTTTATTCCCAAAAGCCAATACAAAACCTGTCGTTGAGACTGGTCTTTTATTTCAACTTCGCACCCACATCCGCTCATTAGAAACACACTCTTTACTGATGAATGACATGAGTATAAAGTCTATACTTGGTATAGAGTCAACGGTTAGGAGAAAAAAATGAAAATTGGTGATGTCGCAAAGACGACAGGTTGTAGTATTCAGACCATTCGTTTTTATGAAAAGAAAGGTCTCTTACCTGAGCTCAAGCGCTCAAGTGGAAATTATCGTGTCTACGACAAGGGGACTATTGAACAACTCCTGTTTATTAAACAGTGTCGTTCATTAGATATGTCTATCACGGAAGTAAAAACGCTCATGGACAGTCGTTCGAAGCCAGATCAGAGCTGTTCAAATATCAATACGTTAATAGCTAAGCATTTATCAGACGTCATTATTCGCATTGAAGAGCTAAACGCATTAAAGTCATCACTCGAAAATATGGCGTCAAAGTGTGATCAAGACAAAACCATTAGGGACTGTGGCATTTTAAATTATTTACACACTTAAAAGTATAAGAACCACATAATTTTACTGTGCGCGCTCGCCTCAACGTGTATCTATCGGCTAACATTCGTCATGCGTATAGATTTGTGAAGCAAAAAATACTAGCCTGAACTTTTGATACTGAGTAAGCTATGCATATTCATTTGTGGCCCTACAAAGCGATTTACATCGGAGTCAGTCCTGACAATGATGTTCATGCACATCATGCTGTCCAAATTTGCATTGGTTTAGACAAAGACATCGCGGTTCAAGATTACAAGGCACAAAATATTCACACCGGACAATGTATTGTGATTTTCGAAGATGTCCCTCACAAGGTTTTGGCACAGGATAATCAAATTGTAGTCATCTATTTAGAGCCTGAAGATAGGCATAACCAACAATTTCTCACTGCCTTGCGTCAAACCAGGAGTGATGGAATTAATACTCTGCCGCTTACTGGTAAAGAATTGGGATACATTTCTCAGCATCTATTTACTGACGTCGATATCGACAAAGTGTGGAAAACAGTAAATAAAGCGGTAGGACTAGTCTACAGTCCTGCGTTTTCATCGCGCCCAGAGGATAAACGGGTACGAGCGGTCATCGACATTATTGCTTCGCAGCGAGGTTGTGCAATCGATATGGCGTTTTTATCATCGAAGGTTTTCTTGTCCCCAAGTCGTCTCACACATCTTTTTAAGCAAGAAGTGGGTATACCTATTAGTCGTTTTATTGTCTGGTGGCGTGTGCGCGCCGCAATAGAACAACTGAGTAAGTCAGCAACATTGACTGAGGCTGCCCATGCTTCGGGTTTTTCTGACTTACCTCATATGAGTAAAACGTTTAAACAGCTGTTTGGATTTGCACCTTCCTCGTTATTCAAACCGCACACCATTAAAATTCACAGTAATTAGCCGTTTGATACAAGCCGAATCAAGTTTGACTAGGGAATAATATACGCATCTATAAAAACGCGAATGTGTAAATACTATGAGAACGCTGGTCCAATGGATGTTCAGTCCGCTATTTTTTTTAAGCTTTATCTTTGCTGCAACCAGTATTTCCCAAAACACAGGATCTCCAGCTTGGCTTATCCCCCTGCTTTTATTCGCCATCGCCTTATCTTTTGCAGCTGAGAAATGGTTACCATATGAAAAAGCATGGAATACACCGCAGGGAGATTTCGGGCGAGATATAGTGCATGCCATTGTCAATGAAGGCTCTTTGGCTCTCACGGTCGCGTTTATCCCAATAATGACCGCGATAGTGCCCCACTTCAGTATTTGGCCTCACCATTGGCCACTACTAGTACAACTTGGCTTTGCCATCATCGTCGCTGACTTTGGGATAACGATGGCACATTATTTTAGTCATAAATACAAAGTGCTTTGGCGCTTACACGCGGTTCATCATAGCGTTGAACGATTGTACGGGTTCAATGGATTGTTAAAGCATCCCCTTCACCAAGCGATTGAACTAAGTGCAGGTACACTCCCTTTACTTTTGATAGGTAGGGTTCTACCCCGTTTTCACGGACGGTTTGATAAAGACGTAAACTTGTTGTCTTGATTCGCTAGTCTACGTCGCATTCTTGGATTATGAAACAGCTCAATATAATCGAATATGTCAGCTCTCGCTTCATCCCTTGTTCGATATTGTCGATAGTTAATCCGTTCACGCTTCAGCATACCGAAAAAACCTTCACAGGCGGCGTTGTCAGCGCAGTGGCCTACGGCACTCATGCTACTGATTAGGTTCTCGCGCTTGAGCAGTTTCTGATAATCGCCGCTGGTAAACTGTGTCCCGCGATCAGAGTGCAGCACTACGTTATGTTGCTCCTGACGCTGCCAGACCGCCATTTCGACGGCACGCATGACCATGTGCCTGTCCTGGCGATGATGCATTGACCAACCCACGATGAGTTTGCTGAACAAGTCAAGCACCACACACAGATAAAGCTTGCCTTCCAGTGTCGCGATTTCAGTGATGTCAGTGACCCACTTGGTTTCCGGCTCCTGCGCTGTAAAGTCACGTTCAAGATGGTTGGCTAGTCCAGCAGGACGCACTGATTTTCGCTTTGCGCCTCTGCCTTTTTTACGTGGCCAGCCATAAAGCCCATTGACTGACGTTATCCGGGCAATGCGATTTAAGCTACCTTCAAAGCCTTCGGCTTGCAGGTCTTCATACATGCGCGGCGCGCCAATAATACCGCCACTGTCGTCATGAATTTCTCGCATACGCTCAAGCAATTGAGCATTGGCGATGTCACGCGCACTGGGCTGACGCTCCACCCACGCGTAATAACCACTCGGTGACACGTTTAGGCAGCGGCACATCATGCGAACGGCAAAGCTTTCGCGGCAACGCGATATCGCCTGATACCTTACGGTAACTCTTTGGCGAAGAACGTTGCCGCTTCTCGCAAAAAATCGCGTTCCTTTTTGACTTTAGCCAGCTCTCTTTTTAGCTTTGCCATCTCTTCATCGCGAGGGCTGCCATGGCCTTTAAATGCCTGGTCTTTAGCCTGCTCAGCTTCACGCTTCCAGCGGTTTAACAGGTTAGGATTAACACCGATATCCAGTGCTATCTGGCGACAACTCACACCCGGTTGCTGGGTCAGCAAAACGGCTTCACGTTTAAACTCGGGGGAATATTTTCTTCGTTTGGTCATAGACACTCCTTCTAGGCCTATTATGCCTTCTTATGGATGTGTCCGTAAAATCTGGGTAGAACCCCTCAAATACAACGAATGTTAAGAGACATTACGCAGCAAGAGCCATGGCTCGTTACGAGTGACACAGATAAAAGCCATGCAGTCATTCAACAATTTAGAAATTCAGCTGCGCCTTGGTTAATTTCAGTTGGTATGGTCAGTGAGGGAACCGATATTCCAAGACTACAAGTATGCTGTCACCTTAGTCGGATCTGCACTGAACTGCACTTTAGACAAGTGCTTGGCCGTATCCTAAGGAAGCGCCCAAAAGATAATCATCAACAAGCAACTTTGATTGTTCCTGCGCACCCAGAGTTAAGTGAATTTGCCGCGATACTCAAAGCAGAAATTCCTGAACATGTTTCGGTGGTCTGGCGTAAGAAAAAAGGCAGCAGTTTAATGACATCAGTAAGTTCATCCAATGACACGCTAAAGCCTGATCCTGTAACAAATATAACAACTCAAACCATAGAAGGCTTGAGCCTTACAGAGCCGCAGACTGCGACGAATAAAGGGGCGACTTCTAGCGCTTTGGTCGCGCTAACGTCGTACGGAAGATTTGAAAAAGAGGTACTCCGTTTCACATAAATCGGAAACGATAAAAAAACAGTTCAAACGAAACAGAGGAAATTAGCTTGATTGGATTAAACAACGCGTACCTTATTGCTTGTTTTATTCTCGCTCAAAAGGTAATTCGCAATCTCCACAAATGACATTAAGTGTGGCTTTGCCGTAGATCTTTGTATCACATCCAGGACACACATGTTTACTGCGCGTTTGACGTTTAGCGACTTCTGGAAGGTAAAATGTGTCTGGCATAGCGTTGAAATCGTCATTCGTAGACGGTAATGCGCCAGATGCTGCCTCATCATCCAATGACACAACGTTGGCATTTAATACATCACTTGCATGAGCACAGTGTTCAACTAATGCATCCTGCGCCAACGTGGGTGTGTCGACAATCACAGGCTCATGAAGCTTGGGCAGCGCCAATCTATCTACCCAGTTTAGTCTGAAATCTATATCTTGCGTCAAGGTATTCGCCGCCTTCATAAAAGGACCTTGTTTCATGATAAAGTCACTCATATGACGTCCTACGATCGCACCTCCGGGCTCGCCTGTATCGGAGGGCATCAAACCGACATCCATCATCTTTTGTGCCCATTGTCTATTGTGGTAATGGCCATCGCTAGGCTGTCCAAAATGAAACTGCCATGCATGGACCATTTCATGAACGAGCGTTTGAAAGATTTCAATCATTCTTGATGAGGCGAAATAGGCGGGATTGATGCTGATTTCACTACACAGTTTACCTTGTGCGTTACCCCATCGCTTAGCCGCGAAGAACCCCATGACATTCTTTTTTCGTTGTAAGGTGAAAATCACGGGAGGCAACGCATTGTCAAATAAGCATGCATTAAAATGATCGTATGCGGTCACGAGCGGTGCGTAAAGTTCATCTGTAGGCGACATGACGTAATTACTACTATTCTGACATTCGTTACAATGTACATTACATTAGTGACGACAGTTTTGTTAGAAGATACGGTTATTAAAAATAGAAGAGTGATTCCAAAATACTTTATTTTGTACAGTGTACACTGCACAAATTTATCGATAATGTTATTAAAAAGTCGATATTAATATCGAAAAGGAATGAACATGGCACAAATGAAGGTGCTATCTGCTGCAAGAAAACAAGCCTTTAATAGCGTACCAAAATTGACCAGAGAAGCAACGCTTGGCTATTTTACTTTGGATTTAGAAACAAAAAAAATCTTACGTAAAATGCAATCGGATGTGGCGAAAGTGGGTTTTCTCGTTTCAAAGGCTTATTTTCAAGCGAAAGGACGGTTTTTTGAATCGAGTCGTTTCTTTGCTGCTGATATTAAACGAGCATCGCGTGTACTGGCGCTCAGTCACGCTGTCGATATGGAAAAATACACCCCAGAAATGGCAACTCGTCATAGGAAACAAATCCTCGCTCAGTATAACTGGCAGGCCTACAGCAATGAGACCGCAGCACTGTTAGCCTTACACACAGACAGTTTGGTCTCTATTCGCATGAATAAAGAAGACATCTTATTTGCATTGGTGTCATTTTGTTGGATGCGACGTGTGGAGATCCCTTCATACAACCAGTTCGTGGACATTATCTCTATCGGATTTCAATCTTATGAAACACGGATGCTTGAGCGAGTCGAGACATCATTATCCGCAAAAAAGAAAAACGCATTAATTCAATTTTTTCCACAACATTCACATCTACACTCCATAGGCGAGTTGAAAAGGATTGACCAAGGGCTTGGGCAACGAAGCCTCAATCAGAACGCTTCTATTTTAAAACTGTTTAGTGAGCAATTTAGTGAGTTAGCCAGAGTGTATAAAAAGGTTAACTTGACAGATGAAGCCATCACACATCTTTCTGATGCTATATATTTGGGAAACAATGACGAAATCAGGCGCCTGAAAAATGACAATAAACAATCGCTTTATTATCTTTCTTTTATTTATGATCAGGTTCACAAACGTAATGACTTTGCCGCTGATGCACTTCTCAAAGTCGTTAAACAATTTACGAATCGCGCAAAAGGTGATGAACGAAGCAAACGTGATGAACAACGGTTAAGCACATTAGAAGCAAATAGAACCGTGCTCAATAGTGCGAAAGACGCCAAACGCGTCTTAGAGCTGGTGTTTTCAATTACCAAAGATCCAAATCTATCATTTGAAGAGCGTAACGAACGTTCCCAACAGTTGATAAGCGCTTTTTTTAATGCGCAAAATCCGGAATTTGATAAGCATATTGAGCGTGTAGGAAACAGCATAATCAAACAAGCAACACACGCTGATTACTACAGCTCGCTTTTTGAAAACAGTCTTAAACTTCAACGTTTACTTGGTTCACTTATTAAAGCGATGAGTTTTGACAAACAGAGTAAAAATCAAGCGCTGCTAGATGCAATTGACTTTTACC
This sequence comes from Alteromonas sp. H39, assembly GCF_047556435.1. Classification (GTDB taxonomy): domain Bacteria; phylum Pseudomonadota; class Gammaproteobacteria; order Enterobacterales; family Alteromonadaceae; genus Alteromonas. Next base: position 2,172,017 of record NZ_CP180210.1, on the reverse strand, counting down.
TTTCGCAGCCCAAAGCGATTGACGAAGATTCTCCTACTGCGTTTCTAACGAAAACCGAAGCTAATCTTCTGTTTGAGGAAGACGATATAAACCCGCTTAATAAGTATCGTGTATTTCTTTTCAATGCAGTAGCAAAAGGACTCAAAGACAAATCACTCACCCTAGAATATTCGTACCGCTACAAGCAAACGCCCAGCTACATGATTGGAGTCGAAGAGTGGCGTAATCATAAGAAGCGATTATTGGCGGCTGCTTCCCTGGATAAATTTATTTATGGTCGTTCGGTTCTCGATGGTATAGGTATGAGTGTGACCCAGCGATTTGAAGACGTGACTCGTCGTATTGCTCAAGATGAAAACCCCCATTTCTCTGTCAAAGACGACGGAACTTGGCGTATTCGATACCCTGATCCAGAATTCTCCATTGCTAAATACATCCCAACCTTACTAGGATCATCGCGTTCAGTCACACTTCAAGATGTCATGTTCGAAATTGACCGACATACAAATTTTTCAAGCTGCTTTAGCAATCGGCTTCCTCGCGGCGGTAATACAGAGATTGATATTCGTTTACTTTTTGCCACGGTGTTAAGTTTGGGAACGAACCTTGGGCACACTGAGCTGGCCAGAGCCAGTAAGCTATTTTCTGAAAAAGCATTGAAAGATACTGAAAATTCTTGGGTATCGATTACCAATTTACAACGAGCGAATGACTGTCTGGTTAAGACTATTCAATCTCTCTCGCTGCCGACAATCTATAACGAAAATAATGGCAGGCTGCACACAAGTAGCGACGGTAAGAAGGTTGTCGTAAACGTCAATTCGTTGTTGGCAAATTACTCATACAAATACTACGGAAAAGAACAAGGCATAAGCGTAAATAGCTTCTTGGACGAAAAACAGTCTTTCTTTCATGTTAACGTTTTGACATCATCAGATCGTGAAGCGCCTTATGTGCTAGAAGGATTGGTATCTTCTAAACACACACTGATGCAAGACGACATTGAGGAACATATTCACAGTACAGACACCCATGGGTATACAGAGGCGGTATTTGCCGGTCTTTATCTCATGGATGTTTCATTTGCCCCTCGCATTAAAAACGTTCATCACCAAACGCTTTATGCTTATCATTCCAAATCAACACAGAAGTATTCTGATTCACCACTTGCCCCTAAGTCCCAAATCAATAAAAAACTTATATTGGATAATTGGGACGACATTTTACGATTGATGGCATCGATGAAATTAAAACGCTGTAGTTCATCTCAGATGCTCAAAATGCTATCCAGCAGTGAGCGTGATAATACTTTGTATAAGGCATTTAAAGAATTCGGTAGGTTGCTAAAAACCCACTTTATTCTCAATTATGTAGACGACGAAGAACTAAGACAAAATATTCAAAAGCAGCTCAATAGAGTTGAGCTGGGGCAAAAACTTGCTGATAAAGTACTTTTTGGCAGAAATGGCAAGCTTCAGGTTGGTTTGCACGATGAAGTTCAGTTGGTGATGGCTAGCAATACTTTACTGCGCAATATGATAATTCTATGGAACTACCTTTTCCTCTCTGACTACTGCTTAACATTCGATTCTGAAGAACAACGCGCAAAAGTAATAAAGTCAATTTCAACTGGCTCAGTCATTGCTTGGGCCCATATTAACTTTATGGGTATTTACGAATTTAACCCAGTAGGTAAAAGCAGGTTTAATGCGACTTTAAACCAGATGCGCGATGTTTCCATCTAGATAATTTATTATTATCAATGGGCTAGCTCTTTATGTCGTAATCTAGTGACCTATACGGTGGTTCAGCCACTATTGCCCTTTTATAGCAAAGCCCGAAGCCTTACCGGTCTTCAAATTAAAGTTTCAGAGTGGTTTTGCCGATAATGAATTAAGCAAAGCAAAAAGGTGCAGTCATGAATTATTCTCGTTTCTTTGACGGAAAAGTATTACTTAAGAAGCAGCCGCTTGTTGACCAAAGCGCATTAGGCGCTATGTACCGGGGCAAGTGTTTTGACCAGCCCACGGTAGACTCCTTTAATGGTTATACTATTCAGTTCAACCGCGCTACAAGTAGACCGCTTCAGGAAGAGATTCTTGATAAGCGCAATCGACTCATGTTGAATGCGACGAGACGTAAATATCCCACAACACAAAGATTAATCGCAGCCTGATACAGGTCTTTACTGTATTGATATAAGAGCGTACGTAATATGATTTGGGTTGATCGCACTACATCAGGGCGCTTTTTACAGAGTAGTACAAAGACGTCTCTGCTCGAAGATAGCCGTAACGGTAATCGGCAATCCATTTTACCGTGCGTTAAGAATGTATTATCAAACAAACTATGGTTTTAGGCTGAATTAAGTCAAGAGGCTGGAAAATTGAATTGCCGGAACTCGCAACGTCAAAGGGTAGTTAACGAGTAGCTTAGGAACGGCTTCTGGTCTCAACCAGCGAAGTTATTGAAAATAGCCTGTCAGGTACAACTTCCCTACTCTCTACCAGTGCTAGCCAACTCAGCGCGACAAACGTTGCTGGAGTCAGCTGCGAATTGCCTCTGTGCTCGCATTATCAGTAGCACAGAGGCTTACCAGTTGGCAAAACGGATAAGCAACCGTTCTCAAAATCCACTAACGAGTAAACGAGTGAACCTGGTTTTAACCTGTTTCTTAATTTTTTTTAAACTTTTCAGAATTTTATTGAAGCGATCGTCACTTGACTGACTAATAGAAACTAACGTTGTTTTGGCTTCAGAAAACTCGTTATTATTCATAAGCAGTTCGGCCAGACGAAGGTTTGCTCAGTCTGCACTTGGCAAATCAACAGTATCAATTGAGGTGGCTTGCAGGTCTGCTAAATATTGTTGCAACGCACTAATCCCTTCCTGCGTTTTCTCACCACTCTCAGCAACCTGGATCAAAAGCTGACTTTGGATTCGATATGTCAGGCAGCCAACATGTCCAAATATCATTTTATCCGCCTGTTCAACCAGCAGTTCGGAATGACGCCCCATCAATATGTTCTGAATTGCAGGATTAACCGTGCAAGACAGGCACTCGAAATGGGAAACAGTGTATTTGACACTGCCGTTGACCTCGGATTTGCAGATGTAAGCCACTTTAATCGCAAGTTCAAAAGGACTTTCGGCATTACGCCACGCCAGTACCAGCGTCAGTTAGTCACCTGATTTTTACGATCTCACTACTTTAGAGTAATCCATGATTGACATAATTCTTTATGCCTTTGGCGTGATGTATACGTCTGGGCCAGTGAATGCTATTGGGCTTAACAATGGAATTCAAAGACAAAACCGCATTTCGGGGTTCTTCGCCGGCGTCGCCGTGGCCATGTTCATCCTGTTTTTCTCTGTCGCGTTTATTGGCGAACGGGTAATGAATTCGTCACTACTGACACTGACTTCGGTGCTCGGGAGCTTATATATACTCTGGTTGGCAATAAAAATTTTCCGGTCGACACCCACTTAGAATGCAGAAGCAACACCCCGGATCCTGTCATTTCGTGATGGTTTGCTTATGCAATTACTTAATCCAAAAGAGATCACTGTCGCACTGCCCGTAGCTACAGTGCACTTTCCTGCGGCAGGCATAACCGGATTCGTCTTGTTTGCCTGGTGTGTGGGACTGGCCATATTTGCGTTCGGGGCACCGTGGTTTTACTTTGTTTTTGGTCGTCTGCTTGGAAAGAACATTAATCATACCCGATATTTATCCGCGATTAATAAACTGATGGCGCTATTCCTGTTCGTTGTTGCGCTAAGTCTGGGACTAAATTCTTTTATTCATTAAATAGGTATTGTTAAACAGCCGGGAGGCAAAACTTTGCACTTTGACACAAAATTCGCGATTGTCGTCGCTGAAGATCTGCCAGTCTGGCAAAAATTGAATGTGGTTAGCTTTCTGTCCGGCGGCGTAACCAGTAGCCCAGATGTATTTACCGGCGAGGCCTACACAGACGCCTCAGGTAACAAATATCTGCCCCTCTGTGTGCAGCCAATTATTGTACTACAAGCCAGCCGGGAAAAGCTCAGTACGTTTATCAGCCGGGCAAACCGAAATCAGGCCGAACTGGCAATTTACATTGAGGATATGTTTGCCACTGGTAATGATGAAGACAACCGACAAACGGTTAGTCAGTACGCAAGCGATCAACTCCCGTTAGTGGGACTTGCAATGTGTGGAAATAAAAAGCTCGTTGATAAGGTGTTTAAAGGCGCTAAACTGCACGACTAGAATTCTGCACTCTTTGTGGAAATTATAGTTATGGCTTTCATCTGGCTTTGCTCGCTGCCGTTGTTAGCCAGTTGATATTGTTTATCCATACATCCACTTCTGACAACAAAAAAAGGGGCCTGCCGGCCCCTTAAAGTGGATTTTCTAAGTATTATTATAGTGAATTCAAAAACCGCAGCAGGGCTGACTTATCCGTATTCCCCAGGCTTTCGTAAGCAACTCGTGAACTCTCAGACTCACCACCATGCCAAAGAATAGCCTCTTCGATGGTACGTGCGCGACCATCATGCAGGTAGCTGTGTTCAGGACTACATACTTCATTGCCCTGCCCACCGATTGGGTTCACCACTCCGCCGGTGACACAGGCTGAGAGGCCTAAGCCCCAAAGCGGTGTAGTACGCCACTCGGATCCACTCGCCTCACCTTCTCCAAGATTATCAGCTAACCCTTCACCCATATCATGCAGCAGTAAATCGGTATAAGGATGAATAGTCTGGCCTCTTAGCTCCGCTAGTGGATGGAACTCGCTGGTTTGCAGCGTCGGCGTGTGACAGCTTGCACAGCCAATATCACTGAACAATTGCTTGCCAGCCTGCACTTCGGGCTCGTCAAGGTCGCGTTGTGCCCGTACACCTAGCAGTGAAATGTACTTAGCCAGTTCATCCAGATGTTTGTCAGACACTTCCGATCCTGAATCACCACATACCGTTTGCTCAGTCCCACAGTCAGGATCAGGGAACATGCTGTTCATTACGCCCATATCTGTATTAAATGCTGACGCCACCTGGTGCTTAACTGACGAGGTACCGGCTTTCCAGCCAAAGCGACCCAGACGGGTATCACCTGTCAGCGGGTCAATCACACGCTGTGCTTTGCCAGATATACCGTCAGCATTGCTGTCATCGGTATCTTCCATCGCCAGGATAGCGCTTTCCGGTACAGCTTCCAGTAAGCCCAGACCAACCAGTTGCGGAGCAATCCTCGCAGAGAAGCGTGCCGGTGTGCCGTTACTGAATTGATATACTGGTGAACGTAAGCCATTGTTCTCAGGCCATGACGCAATAGACACCGTGCCTTCACCGTCAGCGTTATTATCAATACCTATATTTTTAGGCTGTAATACACTGCCAATATGCGGGTCCGGATTGCCGTTGACATCCGCTACCTTAAATACCCATTTATCCAGAGGCTGACCGACAGGCGCTGGCGCAGCCCGGCCGTTACGTACGTGACATCCGGCACAACTCTCTTTGATATAGTGTGTGCCAGCAAGGCCTACTACATCATCAAAGATCCCGTTTTCACCATTTCTTTCATCGTGTCTGCCATCCACAAAACTACTGTGGTGGACGCGACGACCTTCTACAAATATCTGGCCATTGATATTGGACAAATTAGTAGCCATCTGCATGAAGTGGTTATCTGGTTCATTAGTATAATTATAAGGCAGCGTAGTGTAGCCCCCTAACCAGCCTTCCTGGGCTATAGGGTAAGAGTCTTCACGTTCTGAACTTTTATCATCGAAGTCACCTACTGTTTTCCAAGGCACCATCCCCTCGCCCACGATATACAGATACGTAGTGCCATAGTAATTTTCACGTCCCTCTGGTGGTGCGTCGAGGAACTGACTGACCTCTACTTCCATTCGTTGTCCCACTTGCAGCGGTAATGGTCCACCTGAAGGCTCCCAGTTCAGAGGCCGGTAATCATCAATAATTACCTGATAACGATACTGGTCACCCTCATCGCTAATTTTATTAAAATTAAAGTCATAGGTTCCGTTATCCACTTCAACTACAGCGCCGCCACCAAAATAGTTACCATGGTATTCAGCCACTGTATTCAGGCCGCGATACCAGGCCCTGAATTCGCGGGCACCCAGTTTCCACTCGGTAATAAAGTTAACCTCGATATGCGAGCCACCTTTGGCCACATAATCGACAAACTCAAATTGAGCGGTTCGGTGTATCCAATAGTGGGATAAGTAATGATCATAAATTTGGAATTGATCTTCTTTCGCATGGCGGTCTCGGCCACGGTCCGCAAAACGCGTCACCAGTGCGTCTCCGCGGTCAAAGCTGATGGCTTGATCCAACCCCGTCCGATCATTAAACAACGGTACCACTGCTCCTAATTCGACAGTGTAATTCACCACATGCCACACACCATTAATGCCATCACCGTTGGTGTCACCTGCCTGAGTGTCATTCTGGTAGAAATATAATGGACGCCCCTGATAAGCCGCCTGCAACTGTCCATCTTCACGCATAATGGTTGACAAATTAGCTACGCCAGACGCCGCACCATCATTCACTATTACTGGTGGCCAGTTGGTAGCGCAGCCGCCATTACAAACGCTGGCAGAATATGGTACATCATTATCAAACACGTAAAGCGTGAACCCGCTGGCCGACGAACCGTGTCCCCCCACTAAAATGTCATTTGCCGCCCTGACTTCATTTACAACAGTAACAATTTCACATCCCTGCGCATCGACATTCGCGCCGGGAGCGGTATTGGGGCACAAATCAAACTCATCAGCTACGCCGTCATTATCCGCGTCTGCGATGCTGGTAGCCGCACAGCCATTCTCATCAACAAGGGTTCCCGCAGGAGTGTTCGGGCATTGATCAAGACTATCAACAACCCCATCGTTGTCAGAATCCGTGACATCCGCTACGGTACAACCCGCTTCGTCAACTTCGGCCCCTGGAGGAGTGTTGGGGCACTGATCTAAACTATCTACCACACCATCGTTGTCTGAGTCGGTTTGACCTCCACCGCTACCGCCATTGCCTACATAGTAAGTCTGCTGGGCGGTATCGATCGCACCTCCGGATGCCTGAAGATAAGTAAACCAGTACACAATTTCATCGCCACTGCTTAAATTGGCAAGGTTAAATAGATTGATGCCACCGGTGTTTTGCATACGCACATTTTGCTGACCACCACCATTTACGATGAAATGGACATCTGCCCAATCCGGCGTATTCACAAAGAAATACACGCTGGTATCGCTGTCCTGAACCAGACCGGTTTCTGAGCTAACTGACACTGGGCAACCTGTTGCATCTACGGCAGTGTCAGGCGGTGTATTGTCGCACTGATCAATATTGTCATTGACGCCATCACCATCGGAATCCGAGTTTGAAATAACCTGACAGCCATTCGCATCAACAGGTACACCAGCAGGCGTGTTCGGACATTGGTCCAGGCTATCTGCTACGCCATCATTGTCGGAATCCGGATCTTCAGTTGGCCCATTGGCTACGACGATATCATCAAAGTAAAAGGTCCAGTTCGATGCATCGTTATCAGCGTTGCCTACTACCCCCAAATCAAAGATAAAGGTAATTTGCGATAATGTTCCAGCAATACCGGTGAAATCGAAAGACAGCGTTTCCCATCCAGTCCCTCCATGAGGCACATTGCGCTCCTGCGCTATTCCTTCAAGTTTGAACAGCACGTTCACTTCGCGCGCTGACCAGACTTTCATCGTAAAAACGGTATCGTTAATATCCAAAGACTGCGCGAGTGTCAGCGTAGAACCACCCCAGGGTGCGCCTGCAAACTTTTGCATAATGGCCACCTGGGTACTGGTATTGATACCTTCTGAATGCGGGTTTGCCAACACGTACGATACACCGCCATCAAAGTTTGCAAAGGTATAACTACCTGCTTCAGATTCGAAATCGAGGGACACATTGCCTGGCTCAGGCCCTGACGAGCCGCCATCTTCACTAGACGGATAGCTGATATCGTCATAGTAGAACGTCCAGTTTTCCGGATTTCCTGCCGCATCTCCCATTACACCGAGATCAAAAATTACGGTTATCTTGTTGACTCCGGTTCCGGACTCGCCGGCGAAGTCAAAAACTAACTCTTCCCAACCACTTCCGCTATGTGCAACGTTGCGCTCAACGTTCATACCTTCGAGTTTAAATAATACATTTACCACCCGATCAGACCATACTTTCATGCGGAACACGGTATCTTCCACATCCATAGATTCCGCTAACGTTAAGGTTGAACCTCCCCACGGCTGACCAGCGTATTTTTGCATCTGCACAACTTGTGCGCTGCTATTGCTACTATCAGAAACCGGGTTTGTTATTACCGTAGAAACGCCTCCGTCGAAGTTCACAAACGCGTAGGTTTCGGGTGCCTGTTCAAAATCGACAACCTCCACATCCGGCGTTTCAAAAATACCGATGTCGTCATAGTAGAACGTCCAGTCATTGGGGTTTCCGGCAGCATCACCCATCGTGCCCAGATCGAAAATAATAGTGATCTGATTTACCCCGGTACCGGCTTCACCACTGAAATCGAAGCTTAGCAACTCCCAACCGGAACCTGAATGCGCCACACTGCGCTCTACCAGCATACCTTCCAGCTTAAACAACACGTTTACCGGCCTGTCAGACCAGACATTCAGGCTAAACACGGAACTGTCTACGTCTATGGGTTCTTCAAGCGTAACCGTAGATCCTCCCCAATGCTGGCCTGCGTACTTCTGCATTTGGACGACCTGATTACTGTTATTGTTTTCCCCGCTATGAGGATTAGCGACAACAGTAGATACCCCACCATCAAAATTCACAAAGGTGTACTCGCCGGCGGACTTTTCAAAGTCCATCAGAATACGGTTAACAAACCCATTACCTGGTTCAACCGGTTCACCCTCTTTGAACGCGACGTTATCGACACGGAAAACCGCGCCTTCACCCTGCCCCCAATCCGGGAATATCATCACGACATCAATGCCATTAAGATTTAATCCTGCACCCGCAAGGTTTCTCAGGGGAATGGAATATCGGCGCCACTCAGTAGTCGGCTTATCAATCGCCACCACAGCTTCAGTGCTTGCGCCGGCTTGCTCTACCTTAAGATTCCAGTTTGCATTGGCATTGTTGGCAGGCGTAATTAATTTCAGGTCAAACTCCAGTACCCCATTTGCTAGCAGTGGAGAGCCATCGTATGCCTGGCGAACCTGTGCCACGTTGGTATTAAAACCAACTACCGTAGGTGTGCTTCCTATTGAAAATTCAACGGCATAGCCATGTTCTGCATCATCTGCGACCACCGCAGGTGTCGTGCCACCACAGCAATCCCAGGCTGGCCAGCTTGGATTTATTTCATTCTCAAAAATAACCAGCTCTTCAGCGATGCCGTCAGAGGGGGGCACGGGTAACGGTGCGGCGCCCTGAATTAACGTGCCGCCATTTTCGACTGGCTCATCGTAACCTGGGTCCTCGGTTTTACAGCCCTGACCATTTACAGGTGAAACCGCGCACTCGTAAACACGCACATAATCAATTTCGAATTTATTATTTTCATGGAAAGCGTTGGGATCTACACCGCCTGTATTCACATTTTCCGGCCAGCTACCGCCGACAGCAAAATTAATCAGCAGATGAAACTTCTCATCAAAAGGCGCCGAGCTCCAGTTCAGTTCGTTATTAACTTCTGTATACCAGCCTTTATGTTCCAGTCCATCCGGATACCCCTGCTGGTTATAAGTCAGCTCAGATTGACGTTGTGTAGAATACAGCACACCATCAACATACCAACGGATCTCACCTTCTTCCCATTCCATCGCATAAACGTGGAAGTCATCCATTGGGTTACTGCCATCTGGTAACGTATAGCTTTGTCCGGAATTGTCATTCTCTGGCCAGCTTTTACCGTAGTGCAGCGTGCCATGAACTTCCGATACGGTGTCGTTCGACCCAACTGCTGTTGGTGCTCCCAAATTTACGGCTTCAAAAATATCGATTTCGCCTGAATGGGGCCATCCACCATAGACGTTGTCGGTGGGAAGCATCCAGATTGCTGGCCAAGCGCCCTGTCCACCTGGCGCTTTTGCGCGAATTTCAAACCGGCCATAAGTCCAGTCACCTTTGTATTTTGTTCTTAAGCGGGCTGAGCTATAGGGTAAAGGCTGATTGGCTTCAGGCTTGGCAACAATATTTAAAATGCCGCTTTCAACGTAGGAGTTATCTGGGCTGTTTGTGTAACATTGCTTTTCCTGGTTGCCACCACCGTCACAGTTGATTTCGTGTTCCCATTTGGAGAGGTCTATGCTCTCGCCTTCGAACTCGTCACTCCACACCAGTACCCAATCTGACGCGTCGTGCTGCAAAACGCTGGAAAATGAAAGTCGGGTACGGCGATCATAAGCAAATGTTGCAGTGACCATCATCGTACTGCCAGCATCCAGTTCCTGATGTTCGAATACGACGTAAGGCACATCGCTGCTATCAAGTCCTGTTGGATCAATAACATCTAGAGATGCATCATCCAGCAACAACCTGAAAGGACCTTTGATTGTCTCACTGGTGGTATTGGTCACACTGACCTGAACAATGTAAGTACCTTCAGCCCGGACATAGCGAGCCCGTGACTCAGATACAGATACACCATCATTAATAGTCGCCCACTCAGCGAAAACAGACTGAGAAAACAACAACAAGGTACATAGCGTACCTTTTAGAAACGTCGATAAGTTCATGATTGGTCTCCGTCTAGCTTATCTGATTAGCATGGCGATATAGGGACACATCGCGACGGCTTGCCAATAAACCAATAAAACCCAACGCAAACAGCGCCATTCCTGCAGGCGCAGGAACATCATTAACCACCTTACTTAGCGACACGTTGCTGATCGCTACCGTTGAGGTTGAAAAATCATCGTATAATTCATCGTACAATAAGAACGACAAGCTCCAGTTCTGATTGCTGTAATTATCGCGCAGTGAATCTGTATTTATTGTGAATGCATTTGATTGCATAGAAAAACTGATATCTGCCGGCATTAGCAGGTCTACCAAATCGAAGTCGTCATTGAGTAAACTGATAAAAAATGAGTCGCTGTTGCTAAGCAAACTGGTATCAAAGTCGACGGTTAACTGGTAATCAAAGCCTGACTCAAACATAACGCTTTGATAAATTTCTGCGTCAAAATCAGTGTCATTTACAGAAAGGTTTACCGCACAATTGCCAGGCGAGCCACTGATATTAATGTCGCCGAAGCCCTGCTGCTCCCAACCGTTTAAGGTGCAATCGCTGGCGAAGTTTCCGTTGGTGATCATTCCGGCTGTTGCGACGGAATTGCTTAACAGCAATACAGCTAAGATACTGCTTTTTATAAATTTCATAGTTAGTGTCCACAATAACTCATACAAATTTTCAAATAAAAACAGCACCTTATATACAGCCGATACCGTTTAATACGGTCACCTACATATGTATGCGCTTACATTTGTAATTCTGTAAGCGCTTACAAGTGATGATTCTGAGAGTATGTGAATTACAACCTGTGATCAACATTATTTTAAAAAATAATTAACATAACGAATGAATGTGTTTTTACCTGAAACGAGATCAATTAAGGGCTTCCGGCACTAAACTCTACTTATCGGACATATTTCACATTTAAGATGAAATACTGCATATTTTTCAGTTAGTTAATTTAATTAACTGATGAAATTACACGGGTCTTTGAACACATCTGTTCCCGTTATGCTGAACGCGATATTTCGCTTTAGCATTCACAAACACAAAAGACCTCACTGCCCATCAATACCATTAATAGGCGCCCTTCCCTCTACGCTTTGTAACAGAATTCCAGCTCATTGATTCGGTTACGATGCCGATTAAGAAGCGGTAGTCATTTGCAGTTTTTTCACGATGAACTCGGCGGGTTTAAGGAGGGCAACGCCAACCATCACAATAAGCCGGTCTTCGCTAACATCCGCAGTGGACATGGTCTCACCCAGCCCGCACTTGACGAAATACGCTTGGTCGGGATGGCTTCCTACAAAAGCACCGCTTCTCCACATTCCGTAAAGGAATTGCTCGACTATAGACGAAACCATTGACCACAACCGGGCATTATTATCCTCTGTTGCCAACATTCTGATGCCTGAGTAGATGCTCTGTTCAACAAACATCAGCGCTCTTGCCACGTTAATGTATTTCACTTCGTGATCAGTACTTAATAACGTGCGGGCACCCCACACCACGGTGCCTTTACCTTCAAAAGTCCTGATTGCATTGACTGATTTGCCATCAGCATCATTATTTAGATCTTCCTGTAGAGCTGTGGACACCGATACAGTTGGACGACCTCCAACCAGCGTCAAATTGGCTGGCGCTTTCCATATACCCCGTTTGACATCATTTCTGACAATGACTCCGGCAACTGCCCCGCAAGGCGGGATCACATTGCAGTTGAGCATCATCTTCTGCATAACCATACGATACACCATGCTTCCTGCGTTAAGCGTGCTATGAGTGTCATCTACGGTGTCATATCTTCCTTTGTGTGCTTTTACAAAGCGCTTGTCGTGAAAACCGCTTGATGAATACACGCCTGTCATTACGCCCAGCGCTTTTGTAATTTCCGGGGAGGCGGATTTTCCTAACTCATGGTGGATAGCATTTGCCAGGGTTTCTCTACCTGACAGCTCTATACAGGTGTAGTTAATTTGTTCAGCGGAATAAGACAGCGAATTTAACCAGGGAAAATAGGCAGCGCCGCATCCTCCTACATTGGTATTGTTAAGATTATTCCGAAAGTCGGCAATACCATGATTGTCAGGGGAAGCGGCATTATGAATATCCAGAATTGCGAAGCGGTATCTTGTATCCTCTCCACAGTGCGAGAGCATGCGATTTTGCAGTTGATAACACGCGTTTGCGGCTAACCCCACAGCATCAGGGATCAGCAACAAGCCAGGCACGGTAAGACCCTCAAGTTCAGCAATACCTGATTCGAGGGGTTCAAGTAACAATACATTATTTTCGTATAGTCCGACTGACAGGATGTAGCACTGTTTTCCCCCGTTCTCAAAATAAAGCCTGACGCTGTGATACAGGCGAAAACAAGGTGCTGCGTTTTGTATTGTGAGGTGCTGATTGCCGTAGGAGACTTCAGCATCGTAGGGTTGGGATGAGGCCACATTGAAGATGGTCGTTGGCTCGCCACCAAATAACCTTTCAAACTCCGCCATTGAACTAACCGTGGTAGGTACACCCTGCAAGTTTTGCTCATAGGATTGCGCTTTGGCTGTATACCCTATGAAAAAAGCGTTGGAACAATCAACCGGAGAGATTGAAGGCCCCGATAACGTTGTTTCTTTAAGATAAACACCCGGCACTTTATAATCAGGCATGCTTTTCGCCTCTGTTTGTCAGTGATATGTCAGCTCTGTGTCTTAAGTAACAGGAGCCCGTTATCTCAAAGAGAACGCCCGCCGTAATAACGCTCTAAAACGGCGAGTCAGACTCGAAAATATGAATCTGAAAGTTAACCATAGCAGAAACCCCGGTAACTGCTTGTCGGGTACTCGACGTGGGTAACCGGGTATCGTTACGAGAAAGATGATTATCTAATTGGCAATGAGAGTACCCATTACTGCGAAGACGTTGCCATGCAGTAATGGGTAAATAGCGCGGACATCACTTTGCCCGGCATAGGTAGCTATTGTCGAAACCCTTCAACCAGGGCCGGAATACCGGGTAGCAATCCCACCACCGCCATGACAAATGTCAGCACCACAAACATGATCCCAGGTATAATCCACCGGCTCATTTTTGTCAGCTCACGGCTGCGCTCTTTACACCCAATCAGTCCAAGATTATCCAGCAACATTGTCAAAGACCAGCCAAATGCAGGATTCACCAACGATGAGGCAAACACGACGATGGCAGCAGACTGCGTCGTCTTACCCTCGCGGGTCATCTCCATTCCGGCCTCTAACAGCGGAATAAATACCCCAACGATTAGCGCCACACAAAGTACGGGCTCCCAAATTGCCAGGTCCATTGGATAACCCCATATACCTGCGACAACGCAAAATAAAGCAGTAAGTACGGCACCTGCGGGGATCGGGCGTTTGGCAATCGCAGCCGGAACAATATAGGTGCCCCAGGAAGACGTAAAGTTGGCGCCCCCCATCAGTGAACCGACGGTTTGGCGAACTGACGCACTCACCATGGTGTCATCGATATTCATTTGTACCTTCTGTGTTCTGGGAGGGTAACTGATTTTCTGAAACACCTGGTGACCCAAAAAGTCAGGAGACCACATAGCCACCGCCAGCACGGCGAAAGGTAATACGACAACAAAATTTTCCAGCGTTGGGAGACCCAGCATCCAGCCAGTATCTTCCCCCCACCAATATGCAGGATTCATATTCGGCAAGCCCGGTGCGGTATTAAACTCAAAAGGTGCGCCCAGTAAAAATGCAACGCTTCCTCCAAGTAAGCAGCTTAACGGCACGGCCAGCCAACGTTTTTTCCAGTGTTCAAGCAGAGCATATAGCAAAATGGTACAGATGATAACGACGAAGGCGATATGTGTCATCTGGATACTCTCTGCCCATGCGAACAGCTTTTTGACCTGAGATGTCGTGCCAATAAACCCCAGGTACAACAAGAGTCCACCGCAAACCCCTTTACTGGTGAGCTTTGCTAATAGACTTCCGCCCTTACTGATGGCCAGCAATAACCCAAAGATCCCTATCAGAAGGCCCAACGCCATGGGGTGACCTCCCGCTGCAACCACAATAGGAATGAGCGGTATGAGTGGCCCGTGAGTACCTGCCAGATTCGCTGTAGGCAGAATGAAACCGGAAAATAGCAAAATAAATAACGCTACGATAATGAGTTCGTAGCGAACATTCTCCAGAACAAACGCATCTCCCAAGTTTAACTGCCCCGCAAAGGTTGCGGCAATCGCACCAACCATGACCACTTTGCCAATAGTCCCAGCCATTGCCGGAATAGTATCCTCCCATTCAAAGCGATAATCCCGAAAAGGAAGGTTGGGTCGCCAACGCTGCGGCGACATGACCTGTAGCTCGTGTTCTAGGTACTCATCACGTGTAGTAAAGTCTGAACGGGCGCGATGATTATTTTTATAGCTGTCATCGGCACCCAAGTCCGCTGACTTGCGCTTATTGTCATTAATATTGAGGCTCATAATGCTCCACGCTTCTGGTTAGAAAGGTGAAACATCCTAGACGATATCAATCGCCATAAATGTTGTTCATTTGTTATTTCGTTCCCATTAAATTTACATTTTAACCGGTAATTTAACTGTTTTTTACTAAGCCTGAGATGTCAAGATGTCTGAAAGCATTAATGTCTGTACTATAGGTGTTAACGCTTAGTTTTCTTGGTACCAATACTGCATTTACCTTTTGTTTACATCAATGTATAAGCAATTAGTCTTAGACAGGTATGACCGCCAGGGAACAGGAATCAACAGGTGTAACAACGATGCTGAATTTACTGGCGGCATCTGGTAAATCTTTTTCAGCAATTTTCCGTAAGAATAAAAACATATTACGCATTATGGAGGACGCATGGCACATGAAATAGAGGCGCAACATGCTAAAGCACTGGCACAGGTCATTGACCAGTCTTCACACTGGAAATTGCAACCTGAGAAAAAGCCCCCTTTCACCAGTGTTGAGCAGGTAAATGATTACGTTATGACGCATAATGAACCACTTTATCTGCGGGTTCCGCTTGCTGATGAAGATGAGCACCTGTTGGTAAAAGTGACATCCAGTGATGCTGACATCGTTTTTACCGCTATTAGTTTTGATCAGCCAGCATCTACAAGAGTGCACACCTCACACTTAAAGCTGGCGACAAGCGCGATAACTGAGATGCTCAACGATGGCTTGCCTGAAGGTAAAAAGGTCGCATCGTTCTAATAAAGTGAATTAATGCAGGTTTCCTGCATCCACCTCACAAAGTCAGGCGTAAGGCTTCTTGAACTTATTATTTAAGGAAGAAGATCTTGCGCCCATTTCTTATTGCCATCCACAGCGCGGTTATGACCACCGTTTTGTGCACAAGCCAAACTGTTCTCGCGGCTGATCCGGAATCAGATATTGAACGCATCAGAATAACCGCTGAAGATAATTTTGAGGACGGTGCCTTTGTGTCGGCTTCTCAGGGCTGGGTATCCGGCGACACCATTAACAGCCGCCCAATGCTTCGTACAGGCGAAATGCTTGAATTCATCCCTGGCATGATGGTGACCCAACATAGTGGTTCGGGCAAAGCGAACCAGTATTTTTTGCGGGGCTTTAATCTTGATCACGGTACCGATTTTGCCACCAGTGTAGAGGGTATGCCGGTAAACATGCGCAGCCACGGACATGGACAAGGCTATTCTGACCTGAATTTTATTATTCCCGAAACGGTAGACAGCCTAAGCTACTTTAAAGGCACTTATTATGCCTCCATTGGAGACTTCTCTGGTGCCGGCGGGGCGCATTTTTCGCTAAAAGATTCGCTGGACAGCAACCAGACCTATTTCACCCTTGGTGAAGATGCATATCAACGAATTGTTACCGTTAACCAAACTAATATCGGTAAAGGAACCGGGCTCATCGGTCTGGAATATCAGGCATACGATGGCCCCTGGACAGATGTTAACGAAGACATAGACAAGAAAAACGCCGTTATTCGTTATGCCACCCCGTTATCAGGCGGTGACTTTTCTATTACCGCAATGGCTTACGACAACAGCTGGAACGGAGCGGATCAGATCCCTGACAGAGCCGTAGAGCAAGGTATCATTAGCCGGTTAGGATCAATTGATACTGGTGTTGGGGGAGAATCCTCGCGTTATAGCTTATCTTCGCGTTATCAGTCTTCCTCTGTCACTGCATCGGCCTACATTATCGATACCGATTTAACGCTGTTTTCGAACTTTACTTACTTTCTGGAAGATCCCGTTGACGGTGACCAGTTTGAACAGGCTGATGACAGAACCCTATATGGCGGCGACATATCCAGACTTTTCTCGCTGAATAACAGCGACACCACTCATACGCTGGGCGCCCAATGGCGGCATGACGACATTGATAATGTAGGACTTTATCCTACCAGGCAAAGAGAAAGAACAGGCCTTACCCGGGAAGACAGTATTGACAGCACCTCGTACGCCTTATACGCACAAACTAATTTTTCGCTTAGCGAA
Organism: Alteromonas sp. H39; assembly: GCF_047556435.1. Classification (GTDB taxonomy): domain Bacteria; phylum Pseudomonadota; class Gammaproteobacteria; order Enterobacterales; family Alteromonadaceae; genus Alteromonas. Next base: position 2,154,756 of record NZ_CP180210.1, on the reverse strand, counting down.
AAGGCGAGCATGACAATCGGCGGACGTTACGACTACATGAACGTGGACGTTGTCAGCCAACTTTCTCAAAACAGCGGTAGTGAAAGCGACGCCCTATTCAGCCTTAAAGGTGCGTTTAAATATGCGTTGTCAGACTACGCGACAGCCTTTGTCAGTGCAGGACAAGGTTATCACTCTAACGATGCACGCGGCGTGACTATCTCAGTGGATCCGCTAACAGGAGAAGCCGCGGAGTCAGCTCCCCTGCTCGTTCGCTCTTTAGGATATGAAACCGGCGTGAATGTCACTGATAGCAGAACATATAATGTTTCGGCGTCGTTGTGGTATCTCGAACTTGACTCCGAACTTGTCTATGTAGGTGATGCCGGATTCACTGAGCCAAGCAGACCATCGGAGCGTTACGGTGCTGAGTTCAGCGCATACTACTGGTTCAGCCACCATATTAATGCCGATATCGAAGCGGCGTGGACTCACGCCAGGTTCAGTGACGATGTGTCTGGCGAAGGCGATCATATAGATGGCACGGTGCCTGTGGTAATAAGCGCCGGGGCGAGTTGGTATCAGAACAGTGACCAGTCAGGCCTTAGCTATACAGTTAGGGCAAGATACCTGAGCGAAAGAACCGTGGATAGTATGGACAGCGTTGAACCGCCCTCCATGTTCCTGATAAATACATCTGTCTCTTACGATGCTAGCAACTGGACTGTCTCACTGGAACTGCTAAACGCCTTTGACAGCGATGCTCACGACATTGATTATCTGTATGCATCACGCTTACCTGGCGAGCCTGAACAAGGCATCGAGGACTTACACTATCACCCTGTAGAGCCCCGCACAGCCAGGCTTACCGTATCAGTACGCTATTAACGTTAAAGTTTCCGTAACTAATAACCACCAAAACGCAGGCTTACGATACCTTTACCTACGCTCTCTTTACGAGAGCAACCGCCATACCACAGGCTAGTTTAAAGGGAGCTAATCATTCCAGAGGATGAGCGCCCAAACGATAACTGCCTGCACCAAGGCAACGAACACGGCTGCCGAGCCAATATCTTTGGCTTTGGCGATGAGAATGTGAACTTCGGTACTCACTCTGTCACAAAGCGCTTCGACAGCCGTATTCAGCAGCTCTGCAATAAGCACGATACACAGCGACATGATCAGAAGCACACGCTCAATAGTGCTCACATCGAGAACAAAACAAAGCGGAATCAATATCAACATGGCCGCCATTTCCTGCCTGACGGCGGCTTCGCTCTTTAGTGCGGCTTTTAATCCCTTCAATGAATAGAGAGTGGCAAACCATATCCGGATAAAACCGGTATTTTTCTTCACCATAATAGGTACTTATCTCTGTACTGTCACAACATAGTTCACACACCCAGTGTGGCCAATAACTATGACAGTTAGGTGAAATACAGACTGTGACCCGTCAAATGGTGCAAGTATTGCAGCAGTAAATATCACTACGCGACACAGTGCGCCATGTTTTAACTATAGCCCAGAGTGGAACAATGTACGTGGATGAATTACAAGCACTTTTTCAGTCACAGCATACTATTACTGCATTATCATTGCTGATAGCGCTTGTGCTGCTATTTGTCGCAAAGCGCCTCATTCTGGTGCGATTGACCGAAAAGGCCCGTTCTCAAAGTAGTGAAATGGGCAGCTTTTATCGGGTGTTGGTACTGGCGCTGGATGCCCCGTTGTCGATCGTCATCCTGACATTTGTACTGTGGATGTCGCGGTACTTTCTTGAATGGTTTAGTCTGGCCAGCGCGTCAGTACTGGATGTGATGACCATGCTGGTAAAAGCGGCGCTCATTGTCGCCTTGTTTGTTTTCATGGAGCGACTTGCTACCCATTCGTTACTTCGCTACCAAAGTCGTTCAACATTAGTCAAAAACTCCTCAAGTATCGCATCCGGTGCAATAAGAGCCATTCTTGCCTCGTTAGCGTTGCTGATAATCCTCAGCACTATGGGAATTTCAGTCACCCCTATTATTGCATCACTGGGGATTACTTCATTGGCGGTAGCGCTTGCACTGCAACCAACCCTGGAAAACTTTTTTTCCGGTATCCAGCTGGTTATGGATAAACCAATACGCATTGGTGACTACATTGAGCTGGATTCCGGTGAACAGGGGTTTGTTGAAAAAATTGGCTGGCGCTCAACCTGGATCCGCATGTTGCCAAATAACATCGTGATCATGCCAAACAGTAAGTTATCTAACAGTAAACTGATTAACTATTATTATCCCGAACGAGAATTAAGCGTTCCTGTTGAAGTGGGTGTGCATTATGATTCAGATCTTGAGAAAGTCGAAGCGATTTGCCTTGAAGTTGCGGAATACATTTTAAAGCATCATCACTACGGCGTGGATACCTACGAACCATTTGTGCTGTTCCACACTTTTGATAATTCCAGTATCAATCTGACCGTGATGCTAAGAACAAAAGAATATTTTAATCGTTTTTTTATCAAAAGTGCCTTCATGAAAATGCTCAAAAAGCGTTTTGACGAGGAAGGTATTGTGATCCCCTTCCCGATTACTGCGCTGAATCTGGATCAGGAGGGCGCGGCGAAACTGGTTCAACGGGCAAAGCAACAAGATACCGCAACCTGAATAAACGATTCCGCTGTCAAGTCACATCGCATATTAGGAAAATATTATATGCGATGTATCTAATGTTTACAGGGTACTTTACTGCCCAATGTACATACCTTCGTTAAATCAATTAGTTAGGGGCATGTAAACTCTGGCATAACAGTTGAAACACTGTGGTCACAACTGCAAGGAGTACCAGGTATGTTTATTGAAACTATTAAAACACCGGGCATCGCCCACCTTTCTTATGTTATCGGTAATGCTGGCCAGGCCTGTGTTATAGATCCGCAACTAGACACTGCCACTTACCTTTCAATTGCCAGGCAAAATGATTGCCGCATTACACACATCGTTGAAACCCATCGGAACGAAGACTTTATCTCAGGCGCACTGGCTCTGAAAAATAAAACCAGGGCGCAGGTTTACCATGGGGAAAACGCTGATGAAAAAATTGCGTATGCAACTGTGGTAAATGATGGCGACACCTTTGAGATAGGCAGTTGGCAACTCAAAGTTATTGCCACCCCGGGCCATACAAAAGACAGTATTTGTCTGGCGATTTACGATACCAATCAAAGTAAAACAGACGCTATCGGTGTATTTACCGGCGATACGCTGTTCGTTAATGACGTAGGGAGAACGGATTTTTATCCAGACGAAAAGGAACACATGGCAGGCAGTCTCTATGACAGTCTGCAAAAGCTTCTGCAACTTGGCGATCAGGTGGTCATTTACCCCGCTCATGGCGCGGGCTCTGTATGTGGAGGGGGAATGGCAGACCGCGAGTTCTCAACAATAGGTTTTGAGAAGCGCAATAACCCTGTGCTCAAAGTTGAAGATAAAACAGCGTTTGTTACACGTAAAGTGAGCGAAAACCACTATGTCTCGCCCTATTTTAGTCATATGGAAAACGCGAATGTTGCCGGCAGTAACACCCCGATTTCTGATCTGGTAGTACAGCCTGTACAGCAGGAACAAAAGTCGCAGTGGCTGGATGCCACTGCGCGTAAAGGCGTGATTGTGGATGTCAGAGAGCATGCGTCATTCAGAGAAAACCATATCCCGGGCAGTATAAATCTGCCGGGGGGACTGGTTAGTGCCTATGGCGGATGGCTTCTGGATTATGACGAGCCGCTGGCACTTGTTACCGATAGTGCCGACACCGCAACTAATGCGGCAAAGCAGTTGTGGCGTATGGGGTTTACCCAAATCGAAGGGTATATAACTGAGCTCCCGGCGCCCTTAACTCAGGCCGAGGCGATGACGCAGCATATCAATACAGTTACCAGCGATACCGTTGAAAGCCGACTGGAAACCCCTCCGGAAAACTGGGTGCTGCTGGACGTGAGAAAGCGGGATGAAGTGGAATTGACGCCCTTTAGTGGCGCTATTCACACCTATCTTGGACATTTGAAAAAATACAAAAACAAATTTAACAGCAATACACATTACACCTGTATGTGCGGCAGTGGTAAACGCGCAACTGTTGCAGCCAGTTACCTCAAACTACTGGGTTGCAGCAATGTTGACGTATCCACCGGATCATTGCAGGCCTGGCAGGCCAGGCACTAACGAAAAAGCCCCGGTATAAACCGGGGCCTGTTCTATTTCTTTGGGCTCAATGTCAACTATACGACCCAGTTAAATGATTGGGCCTGTTCATAAGCGTACTTCGGAATATCACGTTCAATAAAGTGATGATGCAGTATCATGACACCCAAGGCATGGTTGAGAATAGCATCTACCTGCACTTTTTCGATGTTATCAGTATCCGGAGACTCCTGCTTTTCAATCAGTGCCTCCAGGTAGTCCGCATCCAGCAATCCTGCTTTTTCCACCTTTTCGCGACTGGCGTACTCTTCAAGTAAGCCACGAAGCTTTTTCCATTTTTTCTCATCGGTATGCGCCGGCGGCGCCATAAACGCAAACTTTTCACGTTTGTACAGTGTTTCGGGAAGTACACCTTTCATCGCTTCACGCAAAACGTACTTCTCTTTGCTACCACGAATGCGCATTTCAGGCGGAATGGTAACCGCAAACTCTGCCAGTTTATGATCCAGGAATGGGGGACGTGCCTCCATAGAATTCGCCATATCCACTCTGTCGCCACCCCAGGTCAGAATTTGCCCTTCGAGCATGGTTTTGATCCACACATACTGTGCCTTGTCTAACGGGTGCCGTTCGCTTAGGAAGGCATCGTCCAACTTATTGGCAATGGCATTGCCGGGCTCATAACCCTCAATATTCGCTCGGTGATCGCTGTGGATGAGCTTTCGCGCATGGTCGGTACAACCCAGCCAGGGCTGAAGACAACTGGGCGTAAAGCCTATTTTGTTATTTAGCTCAGCTGACACATATTCATCTTTAGGAAGCATGGCCCCTTTAAACAGCGCATTTGAGGTTTCCAGCGACTCACGCCATTGTGTTGCCTGACTGGCATCCAGGCCTTCCATGCCGTGCAGGAACATATCCTGACGGAAGGCCGGGTACCCGGCAAACAGTTCATCTGAGCCCTCGCCTGTCAGCACAACCTTATAGTTTACGTGCCTGACCTGCTGACTCATCATCAGCTTAGCAACAGCCAGCGTATTGTATATGGTGCGCTCGGTATGCCAGATGGTGCGCGCAAAATTGTTATATAGCAAATCCGCGTTCAGCTTCAGAATCTCCTGATCAGCATCAACCGATTGGGCCATTTCCGTGGCGATCTCAGATTCATCGTAATCCGCATTATCGAAACTGATAGTAAATGCCTTCAACGGCGCCTGTTCGATACCCGACGCCAGACCAAGAATAGAGCATGAGTCTATGCCGCCAGACAAATAGCATCCCACCGGAACATCAGCATTCAGACGAACCTGAACCGCATCAATTAATTCACGACGAACGCCTTCAATGTAATAGTCATCGGTGTGCTCTTCGCGGGTACCGATCAGCGGGAAGTCCATATCCCAGTATTTGTGGGTTTCTATATGAAATTCGCCCTCTTTTCGCGTGATCTTAAGCATATGACCAGGCTCAACCTGCTGGATCCCTTTGAATGCCGTTGTGCCTGGCACCATGACCTGGATCAGCTGGTGAAACAATCCTTCAGAATCCAGTTCCGGCTTAACATCAGGGTGAGCCAGCACCACTTTCACTTCAGAACCATAGATAATGGCATCATCAGTTTGTGTCCAGTACAGCGGTTTAATCCCGAAACGGTCACGCACCAGATACAGTGTATCTTCCATTTCATCGTACAAAGAGAAAGCAAACTCGCCACGCAACCGGGTTAGCGTATCGTTCATGCCAAATTTTCTGAACAAGGTTGGCAAGACTTCTGAATCGCTCTTACTGGTAAAGTCGACGCCAGCAGCAATCAGGTCGGTACGGATACGCTGATAGTCGTAAAATTCGCCATTGTGGACACACATGGTCTGACCGCCATCCAGCCAGAATGGTTGTCTGCCACGGTTTTCATCAAGATCGATAATAGACAGGCGGGCGTGACTCATCCCGATCCCCATGTCAGCAGGATTACAATATCCGTAACTGTCGGGACCACGGTGATTCATGATGGCAGCCATATTAACCAGTGTTTGTGAATCAATGGCCTGAGACGGTGTTGAGGCAAATACCCCTGCAATTCCACACATTTATTCACTTCTCCTTTGAATTAGACGATATCCAGTACGCGCTCAACGCGTCTGACAAGGCAGGTTAACAGCGCCTGACGAAGAAAAACGGCGCCCCTCGCCTGCGCGAAGTACCAGTTATGCGGCGTATTATCCAGACTCTTACAAAGTTCAGCACCCCGTGCCAGCGGATGCAGTACGATGGCATCCTTTTTCAGTGGCGACGTGCTATCGATATGAAACTGATTACCGTATTGATTAAACGAGTTACCTTCCCACGCAATGGCGTTGATATACACTACATCTGCGTCTGGCAGGACATCCTCGAGACAGTCAGAGGTATGCACATTGACGCCGGCTTCCTGCAGTTGCTCCAGTTGCCCGCTGTCAAACATCTCGCTACGGTTTTTATCGTTGACAATAGTCAGCTGGCTGAAACACTCCGGAAACAACGCGACCAATTTAAGCAGGCTTCTCACTGTACGCATTTTGGAAGGCAAACCGATAATGCACAGATTAATTTGCGTTTCAGAGCCCTCTGCGATCAATTCGGGCTTCCATTTTAAAATGGTATAAAGGTCTGCCAGCGCCTGCGTAGGATGCTCATCAGTACCATTCCCCGCATTAATAATAGGAATACGCAGCGCGCCCATCATGTCGCGCACGGAGTTGGCGTTGGTGTCGCGTAATACAACACAGTCGCCGTAGTTATTGAACATTTCCCCCACATCCGCAAGGCTTTCGCCTTTTGCCAGTCCGGTGGTAGAGCGGTCGGTAATCGACATAATATCGCCACCTAAGCGGTGCCAGGCACTTTCAAACGATAGGCGTGTACGGGTACTGGGCTCATAAAATGCAGATATCAGGATCTGTCCCTGAAGCGAGGTGCTGAAACGATCCGGGTTCGCTTCGTATTTCGCTGCCAGCCTGAATAACTGGAGCAAACTCTCCCTGTCGAATTGGTCAGCAGAATAAATATGCTTATTGCTCATTTTTCCTAAATGGTCACCATCTTCCTGAATGGCACGCAATAAAGACTTGGGATGGGCATTACCGTAAACGTCGGGCCGTTCTCTTTCGAACTTTACGACAGCTTCCAACTCTGCTTTCACCATAATTTTTTACCTTTGAAGTCACGAATCAGCCAGTACAACAACAGCAATGGACTGATGCAGCTTGCGAATAAACAGACATAAACCAGAATCGTCAGCGCAGACTCGCTAATTGTCATCCTTTCTCCTCCAGTTTATGCCAATGAAACATTTCCTTACTCTGCCAGATGCCAATGCGGCAACACACCAGCGAGACGCCACAGGAGATTATGGCGGCAACATAAAAGCCAATGGCAAAATACCCCACCAGGCCACTCAATGTACCTGCAAACATCGCGATCCCTGCCCACTTTCCGGTCAGCTTCGGCTGATACAAACCATAGACAATCGGCCAGATTGTGGATGCGACGAAGGCACCGGTGAAATTCAGTAACGCGCCCAGCGTGGCAAGCTTAAATGCGGCAATACACCAGGTGCCTACTCCCAGGCCGATAACGATGTAGCGATTCACTTTCAACAGCGTATCGGAACCGGAATCCGGCATAAGAAGCTTTTTAACGATATCCTGCGTGAGAAGATCAGAAGTGGCAGCAAGAAGTGAGTCCATGCTTGAAGCCAGGGCGGAAAATACGATAACGAAAATGAACACCGCACCAATACTACCGAGTAGTTTTGCGGCTACCATGGGACCAACCATATCCGCGCTTGGCGGAATAAGATTCAGTGAACTGGCTGCCAGCGCCACAAAGCCGGTAACAATGGGGATTGGCATCCACAGCAGACCAGCCGCCAGATACGAACGCTTACCAATACCAGGAGCAAAAGCGAAGGCGCGGGACCACCACACATTGGAATGGAATATTTCGCCTATGCCGAAAAACACATTATTAAAGAAGAACATGATGGCGGCAGGAAACAGCAAATCCAGCAACGCAGGCTGCTGCTCGGTGAGCGTGGTATGCATGGTTTCAAAACCCACTGTATCAATGCACACCCAGGCCACGATCACTACACCGGTGATGATCACAATGCTTTGTACAAAATCGGTGGCGATGACGGCTTTAAGTCCGCCCAGTAACGTATAGCCAACACAAATCACCAAAATGGCGGTCATGCCTGTGAGGTAGCTTAAATCACTTAGCGATGACAACAGCAGCCCGCCAGCCATGCCAAGGCTGACCAGCCATCCGAAGGCGTAGCACAATGAGATAATAATGAACAATGCCCAGGCAAACCGGCCATAACGGCGATAGATAAAATCACCACTGGTAAAGCCATCGGGCAGTAACGTCCTGATACGCTGTGCAAGTGGCGCAAACAAAATTAGTCCCAATGCAGCCATGCTGTAACCCAGCATCCCCCACACCCCAAACTGGTACGTTAACTGCGGAGCCACTAAAGTGGTGTTACTGGTGATCCACGTCGCCATCGCAGTGGCCGTCGCCATCGCAAACCCGACATTTCTGCCAGCCAGAGCGTAATCTTCGATGGTGCGGTTATTTCTGCCCAGATACCAGCCCCACGCTACCCAGGCCAGTCCAAACGCCACTAAAATCCACAACGCAGTGTCTCTGGCAAGCATAAAGTCAGTCACCACGTTCTCCTTTTATCAGGGTGAAAACTAGATAAAGGAACATCAACAGCCCGGCAATAAACAGGCTGAAAGCCCCGGACAGCGAATAATGGGTTACATCAAGAGTGAACAGTGTGTGGGTTGTCGATGATGCGGTGAGGATAAACTGGTACTGGCCATCCTCCATGCCGGTAATTACCCAGTTTTGACCGTCGACTACCGGATATTGTGCGACAGACTCCCCTCGTGCTGACTGTATTAGCAGAGTATCGTATTGGGCATACCCGGGTTCCCATGACACCTCCACGGTGCCGTCCCGGCTTTGCCGTTCATTTTCCGCCGCGGTCGCAGCGAAGGCTGTCGCTGCCAGTGACATCAGGCAAGTTGTCAGTAGCAACGCTGCTAGTCGTGACATAGTTTGCCACTTGTTTAGCGAGAACATGGGTGTCCTTTTCTCCAGTGCAATTCTAGCCTACTAATAATTTGCACTATAATCAAAGTCATTCTAGGGTGATGAACTAATCGACATCAGTAGTTGTAAAAACTGGTGTAATCATTCGCGTACGCAAAGGTGCTTTTTCTATGTCTACTCTCTCGATAAATCTCGAAAGGCTCAAGGCTGACCTGCTCTCACTATTTGAAATTGGTTACGACAAAGAAACGAAAGGCGTTACGCGTCTTGGGTTTACAGAAAAAGATAACCTTGCCCGAAAATGGCTATGTGAACGTTTTGAACACGAAGGGTTTTGGGCGGAAATTGACCCGGCCGGCAACGTTGTTGGTCGGCGCGACAAAGCGCGGCCTCATCAGGTCGTTGCCACCGGCTCGCATATCGACACGGTAATAAGCGGCGGCATGTTTGACGGAACGCTGGGCGTGCTGGCAGGATTGGAAGTATTACGCGTGCTGCGCGACAACGATATTACCCTCTCTACCCCACTGGAAGTTTACGCATTTGCTGAAGAGGAAGGACGCTTTGGCGGTATGATGGGCGTTCAGGCACTCATCGGTGAACTGACCCCTGACTGGCTGATGACGGCAAAAGACGTGAATGGCGTCATGCTAAAAGATGAGATGGCATCTTGTGGCCTGGACCCGATGGGCGCGCTGGAAGCCAGAGTCGACCCCGGTTACTTTAAAAGCTATATCGAACTGCATATTGAACAGGGGCCAGTGCTTGATACTCTGAAAAAGCCCATAGGTGTTGTCGAGTCCATTTCAGGTGTATACAAGTGGATTGTCAGACTGATTGGTAAATCGAATCACGCGGGTACTGCACCGATGAATATGCGAAGTGATGCTTTTATGGGGCTGGCTAACTTTGCCAACGAGATCCCGCGGATCATTGCTGAAGAAGGCTCAGAGAAAAGCCGGCTTACCGTGGGCAAAGTCGATTTGAAACCAGGCCACGCGCACACGGTGCCGGGTGAAGTGGAGTTTACCCTGGTGGGACGTGATGTCGACGGCGAGGTAATGCGGTCGCTGGCTGACAGCTGCCGTAAAGTTCTCTCGGCGATAGCCCGTAAACACAATTTGATGTTTGAATTTGAACAAATGAGCTGGCTGGAGCCTCAGCCTATGTCCGATGACATTATTTCGCTGATTGCGGCGCAGACCAAAGCGCTGGGTTACCCTTATGAGCACATGCCAAGCGGTGCAGGACACGATGCCCAGCATATGGCAAAAGTCACCGACGCGGGCATGATATTTGTGCCAAGCATCAACGGAATCAGTCATGCTCCAGATGAATGGACTCACTGGCAAGACATCGAGAAAGGTGCGAATGTGCTGCTAAACAGTCTGGTAAAACTCGCCCGTTAGGGCTGAAATGCTCATTAACCCGCAGCGGTACTACACACGTACCGCCAGTACATCTGTTTTCACGCCATGCAATACCGCGTTTGCAGTGGAACCAAGAAGCAGTTTCACACCACTTTGACCGTGGGTGCCTATGACTATTAAATCGGCAGAAATTTTATCCGCCATAAAATGAATTTCTTCTGCCGGAGAGCCTATTGAAACATGAACATGCGTGGAGGGAATGTTATGACGGTGCGCGATGTCCCTTAACGATTTTGTCGCCTGCTCACGAATGTCCTGAGAGTAATCACGCTCAAGAAAAAGTCCGTAAGGTTCGAAGTTTGTTTGCGGATAAGTAACATAGAGTAAATGTAACTTTTGGATACTGCCTGAAAGGTTGACGGCACGTTTTACGACAGGCACGTAATCAGAATATACATCCACGGCTACCAGAATACATTCGTAGTCATTCATTTTTTCTCTCCAGCGATATGGCGCGGTATTGTGGTCAAGTATAGAAAAAAATTACTTGTGACCATTTGACCCTGGTCAATATTTCCATCAATAACAGTAGCAATACATGTGCGTGCTGCTATAAGTAACGGTATGGATTTACATAAGGAGACGCGGCAATGAGAAAAATGTTGTTGACTGGCGCTGTGTTAGCGCTGAGTGCGTGCGGATTTGGCCCTGATTCGCCCAGGGGATTCAGCCTGCCAGATGGAGATCCGGAAAAGGGAAAAGTGTTATTCAGTGAGTATCGCTGTACCGATTGCCACAAAGTGGACGGCATCAAGGTACCTGAAAACCACGAATATCTGATACCAAATGCTGTGCAGCTTGGTGGCAGTAGCGGTCGCGTTACTACCTATGGTGAACTGGTCACCAGTGTTATTAATCCCTCTCATAAATTAACCCGCCGCTACCCGGTAAGTATCACCAGCGAGAACGGTGAAAGCCGGATGCGTAATATGAATGACGTACTGACCGTCGCCGATTTGATAGATATTGTCTCGTTTCTACAGCCAAAGTATAAAGTGACCCCCTATCGCACCTCTGAATACCGTCTGTATGAATTGAGAGTTCCTGAAAAAAAGAATGAATGAGGCGTATACAGTCATCTGGCCATACAATCCCGTAATGATGGCGTGTATGGCCGGACAGTTTTACGATACGGCCTTTGTTTCCTCTTCTATGTCAGCCAGTAAACTGGCAGGCATAAAGCTTTCTGCGCTCGCTTCTTTAACATGTAGCTTGTAGGCATCTGGCACATTATCCTGTAGCAGGCTACCACGTTTAATCAGCGGAAATACTTCGTCATAACGCTGAACGCAGCTCTGATCGACACGCCTGAATATGTGTGTACGATTTAAATCTGCAGGTGAACGATGGCCGGTCGACGATAAAATATCCATTAACGCTAAAATCGTTTTCTGATGAAACCGCTGCACCCTGACGTACTTATCTTCAACATTTAGTCCCCTTGCAAGTTTTGGATCCTGCGTCGCGACGCCGGTGGGACAACGGTTGGTGTTACACGACAACGACTGAACACACCCAAGTGCCAGCATCATGCCTCTGGCGCTGTTACACAAATCCGCTCCCAGACTGAGGTTTTTAACCAGTTGAAATGCGGTAATGATCTTACCGGACGCAATTAATTTGATGTGCTGACGCAAATCGAATCCAATAAGACAGTCATCTACAAAGGCCAGCGCCTCTCTTAACGGAAAACCTATAGAATTGGTGTATTCGAGTGGCGCGGCTCCGGTTCCACCCTCACCGCCGTCAACGGTAATAAAGTCAGGCATAATGCCGGTCTTATGCATGGCTTTACAAATAGCGATGAACTCACTCTTACGGCCCAATGCCAGTTTAATACCAATAGGCTTGCCACCACTTAGCTCTCTCAGTTCACTGATAAAATCCATCATTTCCAGCGGCGTTGAGAAGGCGCTGTGCCGCGGTGGAGAATCAACCTGAGTATGGGGCTGGACGCCCCGAATTTTAGCAATCTCCGGAGTGTTTTTATAAGCGGGCAAAATTCCTCCATGACCAGGCTTCGCGCCCTGTGAAAGCTTTATTTCAATCATCTTCACTGCATCAAGGCGGGCTTTCTCCTTAAACTTCGCTCTATCGAATCCACCGTCGTTGCTGCGACAGCCAAAATATCCAGTACCGATTTGCCAGACGATATCGCCGCCATGCTCAAGGTGATAAGGTGTTAAGCCGCCCTCCCCGGTATTGTGATAAAACCCGCCCTCTTTCGCTCCCTTATTTAACGCAAGAATGGCGTTTTTCGATAAGCTGCCGAAACTCATTGCAGAAATATTCAATAAGCTGGCATCGTAGGGCTTTTTGCAGGCAGGACCGCCGATTGTCACACGAGGATCTTCATCCATCTCCTCAACCTGCATGGCTGAGAGAGAATGACCAATCCACTCGTAGCCGTCTGAATATGTGTCCAACTGGGTTCCGAAAGGCACGGTTTCGCGGCTATTTTTGGCACGCTGGTAAACAATAGAGCGGAACATTCTTGAAATGGGCGCGCCACCCGTGTCAGGTTCAATTAAATATTGCTGGATATAAGGACGCAGACCTTCAATAGTCCACCGCATTCTGCCGATGAGAGGGAAGTTTCGTAAAATAGCGTGCTGGCGTTGCAATGAGTCAAAAACAGCAAAGCCAAGTAACGTGGCAGTCAGGAGGATAAACCACCATGCCGGCGCCCAGATAAAACCAAGTGCGATATTAACGGCTAACGCTATGGTTAACACGAAAAGGATTTGAAAACGCATAAGCACTCCGTCGCGCCAGATGAATTGCTAGACCAATATGGTTTACCTGTCGTTGCAGATCAACTGGTTAATGTTAACGACCCAATTATTCCAATGGAATAATTGGAATAATGCAGTGTGCCGACACCGCGTATTTTCCCCAATAATGACGCTATGGACTTGCCTGGAAACACCAAAATAGGTTATTGATCATACAATCCGCGTCAGCGTTGTCGTTATTTGCGAAAATATCAACCTGAGCATATCAAGTGTTAAGCTTCTGATATAAAGCGACTTTACCCTTTGCCGAGGTTACGCATAACTGCGCAGCGCTCAAATTCCAATCTTTTAATCGATAAAAACGTTTAATTAAGGCACTTCATGGACATCATTCTCGGATTTCTTCTGTTGCTCGTCGCTACATATTATTACACCTACCCGAAAACCGGTGTCTGGTTGTATCGTGGTCTTCAGCAATGGCGAATGATGAAAAGTGGTTTTCGCGAACGAAGTTACCGGGTAAATGGGATCCCAATCGTTGTGCTGGAGAACGAGAGTCAGCCAATTCATGACACCCGGCAACTCCTCATTCTGGTACATGATTTTCCGGCAGATAAAACCATGTGGTTACCGCTGGCAAGTAAATTTAGTGACAAGTTTCATGTTGTCGTTCCGGATTTGCCAGGGTTCGGAGAAACTGGCTACGACCCACTTTGGGATTTCTCACTGACAGCGCAGGTTCAGAGACTCGGCGCGCTTATCTGGCAAATGGGCTATTCTCAAGCGCACATTATTGGTCAGGGTATGGGGGCAGATATTGGGTATATTCTCGCCAGAGAACAACAGCGTGCGGTGGCTTCTCTTACCTTAATTGCCCCTATGAGTCAGTCTGGCAGTAAGAAAAGTCTTTTTGACAAACAGATTTCGCAAACGCGAAACCCTTTCTTTACCCAGTCTAAAGAGGATTTTTACGCGCTTTATGCGATGGCTACCTTTCGCCCGCCCCGCTATCCAGGCGTAATAAAAGATGCGATGGCACAACACTTTACATTACAGAGAACCAGGATACAGGCGCTCTTCTCTATTTACTGGCAAGATAAAAGTCGGCTTATTCCACATGTCGGCAATCTGGATATACCCGTTCAGCTATGCTGGGGAAGACAGGATTCGCTGGTGGATATCTCTGCGGCAGAAGCCTGGTGTCGGGCACTTTCTGTCTATTGCTCGGTAATGAGTGATACCGGTCACTACGTGAGTATTGAATCTCCGGCCAGGCTATTTCACATTCTTAATCATTTTTACGAAAAAGCGGGGGCATACCATCCGGTAAAAATGCCTGCACGTGTGGAAGACTTTTACAAACAATTACCATGAATGTATGTACACAAGCGATCCACAGAGACTGAAAGCCGTAAACAGAGCCAAACTAAAAATGCACGTATATTCATGCTGTAACGCAAGGATTCTGTCATTGTAATCGCATATGGTATTTCGTTGAGTGCAACAAATCATTGCTATTAAACGCGATAACGCATTTACATATGCCTTCGTCTGACGCATCCTTAACGTATTCATTTAGAAGTAGTTTCACTGATTATGCGCTAATTTTCGTTCACGAAATATCGCCTCATCGGAAACACGCGGACCTGGTAAATGACGATTTTTCATTTTGGTTCGCTGGCAATACGTATTAATAAACAGGACTTTACGCGATTATGGAATTCGCATTTCTGCTTTTCGCTTTTATCTGTGGCCTGGCCGTAAAACTTGTCGGGATCCCTCCTCTGGTCGGCTATCTGGTAGCCGGTTTTGTGCTGAATGTAATTGGGTTTGAATCAAACCCGGCACTACAAAGTATCGCCGACCTTGGCATTACCATTATGCTGTTTACCATCGGCCTGAAGCTGAACCTGAAAGATCTCAGCCGCCGGGAAGTGTGGGCTGGCAGTGTGTCGCATACGCTTATCTGGATTGCCGTTGTTTCAGGCGCTTTATATGGGGTTGCTGCCATAGTTGCATCCACCACCACGATGATTGACTGGCAAAGTGCCGCATTAATTGCATTCGCATTGAGTTTTTCAAGCACGGTTTGTGTTGTAAAGGTGCTGGAAGAAAGTGGCGAGAGTAAAACCCGACATGGCAGGCTGGCGATTGGGATCCTGGTTATGCAGGACGTGTTTGCGGTCATCTTTTTGGTTGCCGCTACAGGAAAACTGCCAACGGTTTGGGCATTTGGCTTACTTACGATTCCGCCGCTGGTTCCGGTTTTCTACAAGGTGTTGAACAAGTCCGGCCACGGCGAATTGCTGCCACTTACCGGCTTCATTCTCGCACTGGGTGGCTACCACGTGTTTGAACTGGTAAATATTAAAGGCGACCTTGGTGCTCTCATTTTCGGAATACTCATGGCGCGGCACGCGAAAGCGACGGAACTGGCAAAATCCTTAATGAGTTTTAAGGATCTGTTCCTGATAGGATTTTTTCTTAGCATCGGGCTTACTGCGCTACCCGATACACAAATGATTATCCTCGCGTTGCTGTTTTGTTTGTTATTGCCACTCAAAGCGCTGTTGTTCTTTGGCATTCTGACGCAACTGCGACTGCGGGCACGGACCTCCTATCTGACTAGTCTGGTAATGAGCAATTTCAGTGAATTTGGACTGATTGTCGGCGCCTTGTCAGTAACATTGGGGCTGTTGGCTGAAGACTGGCTGGTAGTCATAGCGCTGGCGGTATCAATTTCTTTTGTAATTACCAGTATTCTGTATCGCACTTCGCACTCTCAGTATCACCGTATCAAAGCGGAAATTAAAAAGTTTGAGAGACCAAACCGACTAAAAGCAGACATTTACCCTCATATTGATGACGCGGAATTTCTGGTAGTGGGGATGGGCCGGGTTGGTCTTGGCGCATTTCAGTCACTTTCCCGACTTGTCGACTCAAAAGTATGGGGCATGGACGCAGACCGCGTGAAAATAAACCGTCTTAAAAGCGAGGGTATGAATGTCATTGTGGGGGATGGTGAAGATGTTGACCTATGGGACAACCTGAATATTGAAAATGTACGGCTGATCTTGCTTGCTCTGCCTTCTATTGAAGATGCGATAAATATCAGTAATCAGCTTAAGAATGCCGGATATACAGGGAAAATTGCTGCCATAGCCCGATATGAAGATGAAGTGGACTATCTCCTTTCCCGTGGCGTAGATAAGGTGTTTAACTTTTTCACCGAAGCCGGCTTGGGGTTCGCGGAAGAGAGTCTTGCCTTTGTGGAAGGTGAGCCTTCGGCAACTTGAATTCGTATATAACTCTATTAGCATCTACAAATACAAACAAAGGATGAAGTAAGAACTATTCACATTTGTATGTCTTTGTTTTTACTTAATATTTTGACCTTTTTAATGATCGCTACTATACTTCTCGCATCATTCAATCACAGGATAGTTTATGAAAGGCAATAAACAGGTCGTTGCCAAGCTTAACGATGTGCTTACCAGTGAACTGACCTCAATAAATCAGTACTTCCTTCACGCCAGAATGTTTAAAAACTGGGGCCTGGAAGAGCTGAATGAAAAAAACTACAAGAAGTCGATTAAAGACATGAAGCAAGCCGATGACATTATCGAGCGCATTCTGTTTTTAGAAGGCCTGCCTAACCTGCAGGCACTGGGCAAGTTATATATTGGTGAAGACACGCAGGAGATGCTGGCCTGCGATATGAAATTCCAGAACGAACAGTTACCTCTGCTGCGCGAAGCGATAGCGCTGTGTGAAGAAAAACAGGACTATGTGAGTCGCGATCTCCTGGAAGATATTCTGGAATATGAAGAAGAGCATCTGGACTGGTTAGAAACGCAGGAATACCAGATCGACAACATGGGGATTGAAAATTATCTGCAGGCGCAGGTCATGGGAGATGATGAATGAAAGGTAATAAGAATGTAATAAGCGGTCTCAATGCCCTACTCGCTTACGAGCTGGCAGCAATGGATCAGTACTTTATTCACTCCCAAATGTATCTGGATTGGGGGCTCAATAAGTTATATGAGCGCATCGATCATGAGTTCGACGACGAGCGTGGGCACGCCACTAAGCTTATTGAGCGTATGCTGTTCCTGGAAGGCACACCAGATATGACGCAACGTACCGGTTTTAAGGTGGGTAAAGACGTACCTGAAATGCTGGAAAGTGATTTGCGGGTTGAATATGAAGTTGATGCAAAGTTACGCGAGGTCATTGCGTTGTGTGAGCAGGAAAAAGACTATGTTACCCGCGATATGCTCATCGTGTTGCTTGATGATACCGAAATGGATCATGCCCACTGGCTGGAACAGCAACTAAACCTGATTAAATTGTTGGGGTTACCAAACTACTTGCAATCTCAGATGTAAATCTGTGGTATCAGGAAGTGGTAAAGTACAGTAAGGTCGGCGCAGTCCGGCCTTTTATATTTACCAGCATTTTCCATCGCATCACTGGCTCACTGCAACTGCCAAGCATAAACCACCCTTCCCATTCGCCAGGGCGAATCTGATCCGGTAACACCGGAATTTTCCCCATGTACATATTGTCGCCCTCTATCCATACACTCTGTATTTCCATTTCGGCAGGAAGGTGCAGCAGAACAGTCACTGATTCTTCGGTTACGGGCTTTTCTGCAAATGTAGCGGAAGCCCGTTGACCATCAAGCGTAAAGTGACACCGTAAATTGACAAACTCACATTGATTGCCTAGACCGTTAAGGGGAGCTTCGTTTTCATTCGGCGAATCGAGTTGTTTTTGTGCAAAATAAACCGCACCAGCAAGTATAATGATAATTATAGGCCCGAGCACTTTTTGTAATATTTTTGTTATTTTAATGTTCACCAAATTA
The DNA here is from genome assembly GCF_047556435.1 of Alteromonas sp. H39. Classification (GTDB taxonomy): domain Bacteria; phylum Pseudomonadota; class Gammaproteobacteria; order Enterobacterales; family Alteromonadaceae; genus Alteromonas. Next base: position 2,136,455 of record NZ_CP180210.1, on the reverse strand, counting down.
ACCATTTTGTTAGCAATCAGTAGTAATTATTGACCAAGATCAAGCGCGGCGAGTTTATGGTATCTTTTTGTATATAAAAACTTTATCATCCGCGTACCAACTGGCTTGGAGACAATAATTATTACTTTTTCCAGGCATGATGTGAAGCCCGCAACCTCGCAGGAACCGTATCCTTTCGGCAGTTGGAGACCCATTGTTCATTTGAAGTGGAAGATTCATTGAAATGAGTGAAATAAGCCAAGCACAACCTGACTACAATTATAAAGTAGTTAGGCAATTTACCATCATGACCATCATTTGGGGAATCGTTGGTATGGGCATCGGCGTGTTTATTGCTGCGCAATTATTCGCCCCTATGCTTAACTTTGATACCCCCTGGTTAACTTTTTCCCGTTTGCGTCCGTTGCACACCAATGCCGTAATTTTTGCCTTTGGCGGCTGTGCGCTTTTCGCAACATCCTACTATATTGTTCAGCGCACCTGTCAGGTACGTCTTTTCAGTGACAAACTGGCAAGCTTCACATTCTGGGGCTGGCAGCTGGTAATCGTACTTGCAGCGATAACGTTGCCTATGGGGTTAACATCAAGTAAAGAGTACGCTGAACTGGAGTGGCCAATCGATATTCTTATTGCGTTGGTTTGGATCGCTTACATTATCAATTTCTTCGGAACTCTGGTCATTCGTAAAGTATCCCACATTTACGTAGCCAACTGGTTCCTCGGTGCCTTTATGCTGACTGTTGCGGTTCTGCATATTGGTAACAGTATGGCAATTCCGGTTTCTTTCACTAAGTCTTATTCTCTGTATGCTGGCGCGGTAGACGCCATGATGCAGTGGTGGTATGGCCACAACGCGGTTGGTTTCTTCCTGACAGCAGGCTTTTTGGGCATGATGTACTACTTTGTGCCGAAGCAGGCTGGACGCCCGGTCTATTCGTATCGCCTATCCATTGTTCACTTCTGGGCATTGATTTCGCTATACATCTGGGCAGGTCCGCATCACCTTCATTACACAGCGTTGCCAGACTGGACTCAGTCACTAGGTATGGTGATGTCGATAATTCTGTTTGTGCCCTCCTGGGGCGGCATGATCAACGGTATCATGACACTCTCTGGTGCTTGGCATAAACTGCGAACGGATCCCGTTCTTCGTTTCCTGATTGTTTCACTTTCCTTCTACGGTATGTCTACCTTCGAAGGCCCGATGATGGCGATCAAAACGGTAAATGCCCTGTCTCACTACACGGACTGGACCATTGGTCACGTGCATTCCGGTGCGCTGGGTTGGGTTGCTATGGTATCTATCGGCTCTATATACCACCTGATCCCTATCCTATTTGGTCAACGTGCGATGTATAGCACCAGCCTGGTTAACGTACATTTCTGGTTAGCCACTATCGGTGTCGTACTTTATATCGTAGCAATGTGGATGTCTGGTGTTCTGCAAGGCCTGATGTGGCGCGCAGTAAACGCAGACGGCACACTGACTTACAGCTTTGTTGAATCGCTGGAAGCATCTAAGCCGTTCTATGTGGTTCGTTTCATTGGTGGTCTGTTTGTTGTAGCCGGCATGCTGGTTATGGCTTATAACACCTACAAAACCGTGCGCGCGCCGAAAGGCAGCATCGCGGCTGATCCAGCAACACAGCCAGCGTAAGGAGTCGTAGCATGAAAAATCCACATGAGTTAATTGAAAAGAACGTTGGCCTGCTGACGGTTCTTATTCTTATTGCCATTAGTTTCGGTGCGATGGTGCAAATTACGCCGCTTATGTTCCAGCAACAAGTGATGGAGCCGGTCAAGGACCTGCGACCTTACACTGCACTGGAACTGGAAGGTCGTGACATCTATATTCGTGAAGGGTGTGTTGGCTGCCACAGTCAGATGATTCGCCCTTTCCGCGCTGAAACTGAACGATATGGACACTATTCCGTCGCCGGTGAATCTGTATGGGAGCATCCTTTCCTGTGGGGCTCTAAGCGTACAGGCCCTGATCTGGCGCGTGTTGGTGGTCGTTATAGTGATGAGTGGCATCGCGTTCACCTGCGTAATCCTCGTGATGTTGTTCCTGAGTCGAACATGCCGGGTTTCCCATGGCTTGAAGAAAATACGCTCACGGGCGAGTTGACGGCAGAGAAAATGGAAGTATTCCGTGGCTTTGGCGTTCCCTACACCGACGAAGACATCGCCGGCGCAAAAGCGGCAGTACAGGGTAAAACAGAAATGCAGGCCCTGATTGCTTACCTTCAATCTCTCGGCACACATCTGCAATAGTTATGGACCAGGGAATTATAGGCAGCATATTTACTGTCATCGTCTTCGTCTGCTTTATCGGCATAGTCTGGTGGGCATTCAGTAGCCGCAATAAAAAACGTTTTGACGAAGCGGCTAATCTGCCTTTTGCAGATGAAGAAAAAGAAGAATCACGAAAAGATTAAGCAGGAGTCTTGAACTCATGAGTATGTTTTGGACAATTTGGATTTCAGTGATTACCCTTGGGTCAATCATTGGGTGCTACTTCCTGTTGCGCTGGTGTCTTAGCAATGAGACAGGTGTCGCGGAAGGTGAATCGATGGGCCACGAGTTTGACGGCATTGAGGAGATCAACAACCCTCTGCCTAAGTGGTGGACCATTATGTTTTACATCACCATTGTATGGGGCCTGATTTATCTGGCACTGTACCCTGGTTTAGGTTCCTGGCAGGGCCTTTGGGGTTGGAAGAGTTCGAATCAGAATATCCAGTCGCTGGAAGAGTCTCGTCAGGCACGTGAAGACGCTGCAGAAAAAGGCTTGCTGGTTCAATACGACCGTGAACTGGATGTGGCGGCCGAAAAATTCGATCCGATTTTCGAAGCCTACGCGCAGGTTCCAATTGAAGAACTCGCTAACGATCCTGAAGCAATTAAAGTTGGACAACGTTTGTTTCTGCAAAATTGTTCACAGTGTCACGGCTCTGACGCGCGAGGTCAAAACGGCGGCTTTCCTAACCTCACCGATGACGACTGGTTATATGGTGGCTCACCTGCCAAGATCAAAGAAACATTGATCATGGGTCGTCAGGCAGCTATGCCGGCATGGCTTGATGCGATGGGCGAACAAGGTATTGAAGAAGTTGTTGCGTATGTGCTTAGCCTGAGTGGTCGCGATGTAGATCAGGATCTGAAGGAAGCTGGCAAGCCTCGCTTTGCGGCTTGTGCTGCATGTCATGGTGCGGATGGTAAAGGGAATCAGGCACTGGGTGCCCCTAACCTCACCGATAATATCTGGTTATACGGAGGCAGTCAGCGTGCGGTAACCGAGACGCTGACCTACGGCCGAAACGGTGTTATGCCTTCATTCAAGAAAACATTGGGTGAAGATAAAATTCACGTTGTTGCTACCTACGTTTACAGCTTATCTAACTAAGTAACAAAACCTCGAAAAAGCCTCGTTACTACGGGGCTTTTTTTATGAGAAAATACAATCAGCTGTTACGTGTTTTTCAAAATTTTTGTCTTGCAGAAGTAGAGTAAGCTATTCATGAATACCCCTTGGTACAAACAATTCTGGCCCTGGTTTCTGATTGCCATACCGGTAATTACTTTCATTATGGGAATGGTTCTGCTGAATCTGGCAACCAATACCACCGACAGCCTTGTTGTTGATGATTATTACAAAGAAGGCAAAGCCATTAATGCCCGCCTCGGTAAAATTGAGGAGGCAAAGCGCCGGAATATTACAACCGATTTGACCATTGAAGACGGGGCAGTAACCGTACAATTCCACTCTGGGATCCCCAAAGAGGGCCAGGCGTTAAAACTCGCGTTTTACCACACTACCCTGCAAGACCGGGATACCTCTGTGTTGCTGAGTCGTGATGCAAGAGGTGTTTATCGTGGATATGTTGAGTCTCCCCTGGATGGTAAATGGCAAATTACGCTTACACCTATTGATGAAGCCTGGAAAATTCAGCAGACGGTTACTCTGCCCTGGTCAGGTGTGATTAAGTTTAATCCCTGATATGACAAACGACACCTCTTGCTACCATTGTGGGCAAGCTAACGATCCTAAGCACCCCTACGTAACCGTCATACTCGGAGAGCCGAGAAAGTTGTGCTGTCCAGGCTGCCAGGCGGTCTCGCAGGCCATCGTCGACAATGGCCTGGAAGATTATTATCAGTTTCGGACTGAACCTGCCGTTCAGGGCGACAGTGATCTAAACAGTGTACTGGATACACTATCGGTATATGACGACCCGTCATTGCAGGAAGAATTTGTATTTGAGCAGGGCAAGCACAAGCAAATTCAGTTAACTCTTGAAGGGATAACCTGTGCGGCCTGTGGTTGGCTCATCGAGAAACAATTGGCCAAGGTCGATGGTATCGAGAAAATTGCCGTCAATGTGCAGGCACGTCGTGGTGTTGTCACGTGGGATCAACAGCGTCTGTCGCTGAGTCAGGTTCTGACAGCATTGAAGAGAATTGGCTACACCGCGATGCCTTTTCAGCCAGACCAACATGAAGCATCCTACAAAAAAGAAGACAAATCCTTCCTGAAAAAGCTCGGGCTGGCAGGACTGATGACCATGCAGGTCATGATGCTGATGGCCGGACTGTATTTCGATTTGTTCGGAAATATTGAGGAGGAAACAAAGCAGTACTTCTATTGGGTCTCACTGGTGCTGACCACACCTGTCGTGCTGTATTCGGGAAGTGTATTTTATCTTGGCGCGCTTAAAGCACTCTCAGCCCGTACTGTAAATATGGACGTTCCTGTTACGCTTGCGGTATTCGGCACCTATATCGCGGGTATAAAGGCCACGTTGCTGGAAACCGGCGAAGTGTATTTCGAATCCATCTGTATGTTTATCTTCCTGCTGCTGCTAAGCCGCTTTCTTGAGCATCGCAGTCGACATCGCGCTGCAGAAATTTCCGCAAATATGACACAGTTCGTGCCGGTATCTGCAACCCGGATTAAGGCCAATGGCGAACTGGTGTCCTGTCTCGCAAAACAACTGAACGTCGATGATCAGGTGATTGTTAAGCCAGGGGAAACAGTGCCGATTGATGGCGTGATTACGGAAGGCCATTCCAACATCGATGAATCGATGCTATCCGGTGAGTTTGATCCTGTTAAAAAACGTCTTGGCGACCAGGTTTTTGGTGGCACAGTCAATCAGGCCGGTACCATTACAGTCAGAGTCACTAAAACGCTCAAACACGCACTGGTTAATCAGATTATACGTCTGCAGACAGAAGCTATGGCACTAAAGCCTCGCGTTGCACAGCTGGCAGACCAGTTTTCCCGCTATTTTGTGGTGGCTGTGTTGCTCGTATCTGCAGCTACTTTTTTGTATTGGTATAGTAACGACAATCCCGACGCCTTCTGGATAACGATTGCTGTACTCGTGGCCACCTGTCCATGTGCTCTTGGCCTGGCCACACCGTCAGCATTGACGTGTGCCATGGCGAATTTAAATCGCCACGGTATTTTGTTAAAGCGGGCAGATGCCCTGGAGCAGTTAAATGCAGTAGATATCGTCGCCTTAGATAAAACCGGCACACTTACCTACGGTGAATTCGCCATCGTCAGTCAATGGCACTCACACCAGGAAGATATCGACCACAACCTGAAAGTAGCCGCGACGCTGGAATCGCGTTCTGAACATCCTATTGCTGTGGCTTTCCAGAGAAGTGACGTAAAACCGGTTGAATCGGTTGAGGTGACCGTCGGTGCAGGTCTGTCAGGAACAATTAGCGGCACCCGCTACTACATTGGCTCTAAGCAGTTCTGCCCCCACTCGCTTGAGGGTATCGATATTGATGCGAATGTTTACCTTTTCACTGATGACGCGGTAATTGCTGCGTTTCAGGTTTCTGATACGTTAAGAAATGACGCTGCTGAAACCTTGCAGTTACTGGCACCCAGGAAGTTAATTCTGTTAAGTGGGGATACACAATCCAACGTTGATACACTGACAAAATCATTGCCACTGGATGAGGCATTGGGGGGATGCTCTCCTGAAAAGAAATACAAACATGTTCAAACGCTCCAGCAACAGGGTTACAAGGTGATGATGCTGGGTGATGGCATCAATGATGCGCCTGTGCTGGCCAGTGCAGATGTCTCAGTTGCAGTGGGCGGCGCTACCGACGTGGCCCGAACCGCGGCCGATATCATTTTGCTTGGCGATAAGTTGCTATCACTCACTACCCTTTTCGCGTTGTCTGAACGCACCCGGCGTAAGATTATTCAGAATATGGGATGGGCAATAGGGTATAATATCCTCATATTACCCTTTGCGGTGAGTGGTCTGCTTTCACCCTGGATGGCAGTGGTTGGCATGTCTTTAAGTAGTATCATTGTGGTAACAAACTCAACGCGGCTACTTAAATAGGAGCGTTCTATGAGTATAATTTATGTACTTATCCCAGTAGCTATATTAATTGTAGCCATTGCCATTGTTGTGTTTTTTTGGGCGGTAAAATCTAACCAGTTTGAAGATCTGGATAGACAGGGATACAACATTTTGTTTGATGACGATTTACCACCTGAAGAGAAAAAACTCGCCGAAGATCGTAAGAAAATTCTTGATGAACGGGATTGATGTTTTCAGCGCCTTTTTAATTGGTATCGCCGGTGGCGTTCACTGCATAGGCATGTGCGGCGGTGTTATCAGCGCCCTGCGTGTTGTCACGCCGAAAGATCGCAACCCCCTACCCTTTACATTAAGTTATAACGCTGGTCGAATATTCAGCTACACGGTGGCCGGCGCTATTACCGGCGCGTTGGGTCAGATGTCAGCGTCACTACTTCCCGTGCTTGGACCGGTGCTGGCCTTATTCAGCGGGCTGATGCTGGCTGCCCTTGCTGCTTATCTGGGTCAGTGGTGGCACGGATTACGGCATGTTGAAGCAGCAGGCCAGCACGTGTGGAAGCGCATTCAGCCAGTTTCCAAACGCTTCTTACCGTTTCATTCCGTGTTCTCGGCATTTCCTTACGGGGTTATATGGGGATGGTTACCCTGCGGTCTTGTTTACTCAACACTCACCTGGTCACTTGCATCAGGTTCAGCTCTGAATGGGGCGACTATCATGCTGGCATTTGGTTTGGGCACACTCCCCACCTTACTTGTTGCCAGCTACGGTGTACAATGGCTACTTGAAGGCTTCAGACATCCTGTTCTGCGGCAGCTCATCGCATCTGGCCTGTTAATATATGCAGTTTTCTTGATTTATAAGGCAATCAGTAGTATCAACTAGGACTGCGCTTGGTTAATGGAAAAACAACGCCACTATGAGTAAAAACAGTCAGTTTTCAATTCACTGCCAAAATTGTAGCTTCAGTCATTTATGCCTGCCGGTAGCGTTGAACAAGACAGAAATTGAATCTCTGGATGACATTATCGAGCGTAAAAAGCCGCTTCAGAAGACCGACAAACTGGTTGCCTCCGGCGATAAGTTTACGTCTTTATACGCCGTCAGAACTGGCTCTTTTAAGTCATTTGTGTCTGATGCCGATGGCGAAGAACAAATTATTGGCTTCCACTTTCCCGGAGATATTATTGGGTTTGATGCATTGCGTGAACACATGCATCAGAGCTATACCCAGGCACTGGAAACGGCGATGGTGTGCGAACTCCCTTATGACACCCTTGATGAAATGTCGATGAAGTTTCCCAAATTGCGCCATCAGATCATGAGTTTCATGAGTGCGGAAATTAAACAGGATCACGACATGATGATGCTGCTTAACAAGCGCACGGCTGAGGAACGTTTGTTATATTTTATCGCGCACCTTTCAAGGCGTTTTGAGGAGCGGGGTTTCTCGCCAAGGCAGTTTAATCTGAGCATGACGAGAAATGAAATTGGTAATTACTTAGGCCTGACAGTGGAAACTATCAGCCGGTTGCTTACTCGTTTCCAGAAAGAAGCGCTTATTAAAGTAGAGGGTAAACTAATTACGATCCTTGATTTTGAGGCTATCGACACCAGGCTTCATGCTACTGTTGTCCCTTCTCAGCCGCTTTAACTCGAACGCAGTTGATCTAAAACAACCACAAATTTCCAGACAAGGTATACACTTAAAGGGCGCTCTTATTATACAGACGCCTTTTTTAGTTTGTGCACTGAAATGGAGTAGGACATGATTAATTACAATCACATTCTTGCCGTCATCGAACCTGACAGAGACACCCAACCTGCTCTATCCCGTGCGCTTGAAATCGCCGATAGAACGGGTGCCGCCGTGACGGCAATGCTAGTTGTTTACGACTTCTCCTATGACATGACGACCATGCTAAGCCCGGACGAACGGGAAGCGATGCGTGACGCAGTTACCAAAGATCGTTCAGCCTGGTTGGCTGCAAACCTGAAAACACAGGGACAAAGCGGTGTTGACGTTGTCGTCGAATGGAATAACCGGGCTTATGAAGCGATCATCCATCACACTATCAACAATGACGTAGATTTGGTGGTAAAAGCCACCAAAAAGCATGATGACCTTGCCTCTGTCATTTTCACTCCTACCGACTGGCACCTGCTCCGTAAATGTCCATCGCCGGTGTTGCTGGTAAAAGCGCATGACTGGCCGGTGAACGGTAACATCATTGCCGCGGTGAATGTGGGGACAGAAGATCGTGAACACGCGCAGTTAAACGACAAACTCACTACCATTGCCAGTGACTATGCCAACCTGCTAAGCGGTAATGTGCATCTGGTAAACAGTTATCCAGGCACGCCCTTAAATATTGCTATTGAAGTGCCAGAATTTGATCCCGACAGTTACAATCATTCGGTTAGAAATCATCATCTGGAAGAAATGCATCACCACGCCAAACGCCATAATATTGCTTCTGCCAACTGCCATGTCGAGGAAGGCATGCCTGAAAAAGTTGTCCCTCATATAGCAAAGGAGATTGATGCAGAACTGGTCATCATTGGCACTGTAGGGCGCGTGGGTCTCTCGGCAGCGTTAATTGGTAATACCGCAGAGCATGTTATTGACGAACTCGACTGCGATGTCTTGGCCATTAAGCCCGACGGATTTCAAAGCCCAATCAGGTGATACGCATAAAATACCCTGGTGTGTGGCGTGACGAATGCCCTATGCCTTCGTTATAATAGCGCTTTTAGCAGTAAGCAAAGCATTTCCCATGAGTATATCCACAACGTCTTCGGCATCTGTCGCCACTGAGTCGGTAAAAAGTAAACAAAAATACAGTTTCAATAAGCTGCAAAAGCGTTTACGCAGAAACGTAGGCAAGGCCATTGCAGACTTTGGCATGATAGAAGATAAGGATAAAGTCATGGTGTGCCTGTCTGGTGGTAAAGACAGCTACACTATGTTAGATATCTTACTGTTTTTAAAAAAGATTGCGCCTATCCACTTTGATATCGTAGCGGTAAATCTTGACCAAAAGCAACCGGGGTTTCCAGAACACATCCTGCCCGAATACCTTAAGCAACTGGGCGTTGACTACCAAATTGTTGAGGAAGATACCTATTCCATCGTAAAGGATAAAATTCCTGAAGGAAAAACCACCTGTTCGCTTTGCTCAAGATTACGCAGGGGCATACTTTATCGCACGGCGAAAGAGCTGGGTGCGACCAAGATTGCATTAGGGCATCATCGGGACGATATGCTGGAAACGCTGTTTCTGAACATGTTCCACGGTGGAAAGTTAAAATCGATGCCACCCAAGCTGGTAAGTGATAATGGCGAGCATATTGTCATCCGTCCACTGGCGTACTGTAACGAGAAGGATATCCAGAAATATTCTGATGCAGTGGAATTTCCGATAATTCCATGCAACCTTTGTGGTTCACAAGAAAACCTTCAAAGGCAGAATATTAAGGCAATGCTTCAGGACTGGAACCGTCGCTTTCCGGGGCGCATTGAGTCGATGTTCAAAGCCATGCAAAACGTCACGCCGTCTCACCTGGTTGACAACACGCTTTATGATTTTAAAAATATTCAAACCACGAATGCACCGGTGACTGACGGTGATATAGGTTTTGATTCTCCTACATTTACGGCAACATCTGATACAGATGACGACAATGAAAGTGTGCAAATCATTAATGTAATGGATCATCAAAGATGAAAGTAGGTATTGCACTGGGCGCCGGTGCTGCAAGGGGCTGGGCGCATATTGGTATTATTCAGGCACTGGAAAAGCTGGGCGTTAAGATTGATATCGTGGCGGGGAGCTCCATTGGCGCTTATGTAGGCGCTGCGTACGCCAGCGGCAGGCTGGAGCCTTTGCGAGAATGGGCTACGTCTTTAACCGAGTGGCAAGTATTATCGCTGATGGGGGTTGGGATCCGTCGGGGAGGCCTCGCCAGTGGCCAAAAAGTGTTTGATAAACTGGCCAGTGAATTTTGTGTCGAGACCTTTGAAGAAATGGAAAAGCCATTCGCCGTGGTCGCGACAGACCTGTACTCAGGTCGTGAAGTCGTTTTTAGTAGTGGAGCGCTTGGAGAATCCGTACAGGCCTCCTGCGCGATACCGGCGTTGTTCAGTCCGATAGCATATGAAGATCGCTGGCTGGTTGATGGTGCCGTCGTGAACCCGGTTCCGGTCAACTTATGCAGGCAGTTAGGAGCAGACTTTGTCATTGCGGTAAACCTGAATGCAGATTTTCGCCCACAGCGACTGGAAAAGGCGAAAATTGAGCATGAGGAAATTCAGCGTAAAACGGATGATTTTTTCACCAAGAGTCAGAACGTTGTACGACAGTGGTTTTCGCCAGAAACCAAACCAAACAAGGCCAACCCGCCGGGTATATTAAGTATTATGAGTAGCTCGCTTGAGATTTTACAGGCCAGAGTTACCCGATCAAGGTTAGCTGGCGATCCGCCGGATGTGCTTATTGAGCCCCAACTAACTGATGTTGGTCTGATGGAGTTTCACCGGGCTGGCGAGATGTGCAAACGGGGGGAAGAAACCGTTAACCGACTGGCCGAACAGATCCGTTATCAGTTAGTAATTGAAGGGCCTTAGCCCTGCTCCTAATCGCGAAAGCGTAGTTACGTTAATGAGAAAAGCCTGTATGTGGAGACACATACAGGCTTTTTACCATATGAAATAACCTTCAAGCCTGTTAGCTTTTAGAGGCTATCGCAGTCACTCTCAACGGCTTCTCAGGTAGCGTTATACCCTTTCCTTTTTCAAGCCAGTCCATATCCAGCATTAACATGCCATTGTTGATGGCAGGTGCGTCTTTGATAAGAGAATCCAGTTCATCATCCTCAAAGTGGATCATTAATCCTTCTACACTGGGCATCATAAAAGATAAAAAGCTGCCCATTTCGTTGAAAAATGCACGGTAATTGTCAAGCAACGTCGCCAGTTCTTCAGCAGTGTATTCGGTTTTTACGTATTCCGGCTTTGTCTCCAGTTGCACTGACATATCACACACATTGGCACGTTCAGCAAGATCGATACGGACAAAAGCTTCTGCCATCTTCAGCACCTTATCAGCGGGTACCGTAAAGCGATTCTCAGAAGAAACCTCGAGAGGCAGGTTCTGTTTGTCAGTGACAATAGTCGCCGTGTTAATGTCACACAAGCGCCCTTCCCCAACACGCAGAAAGCCAAAAGCAAACTGCAATGCCTGCGTGTCGTCACTTCCCAGCTTTCTGACGTGGCTGTAAAAACGGCTATACTCGACATCAATAATGTCTGCCAGCACTGGCTGGCAGGCCATTACAGCGAATGCCAGAGCCATTAACTTTTTCATTCCGCTAAATACTCCTCGTTAAATCTGATCATATTCTGCAATTCTTCAACATACGCTGCACCACGTTCGGAGTAATTCATCAACCCTTCCGCCAGTGCCACCCCGTTAATAGGGATCTGATTGGCACGCAGCCGACTTCGGATCCGGCGTAGCTCTTCGTAAGCATCGTGTCGATTGAGGTTGCGCATGTAGGTATAAGTTGCACGGGAAAGATTATCGAACCTGGCTACCTCATGGTTGGCATCCTCATTTCGGCGCGAGGGGACAAAACCACAGCCTTTACGAAAGCACCACAATCCGAAAAAATTGTAGCCTTTCTGGGCAAAGCGGCTGGTTCCCCAGGCAGACTCATTGGCTGCTTGCGCGAGAACCAGTTCAACCGGAAGAATATCGACACGCTCCAGAAGAGAGAGGATCCTGGACTTCAAAGACTTGGCATCATCGACCCGGTATTCGTCACTCAACCAGTTCACGCGCTCCAAGTCTTCTTCATCAATATCCTCACCCGCCATGACCTCACGAAGTACAGTTTGTAAATAGTGGCGTAGCGAGAGCAAGTAGGCATTTTGCTTCTCTACTTCTGGCCTCAGATAACTGAAAAATGCCGCTTTTTTCTCGGTTACATCATCAATAGAACCAAAATCTGGCACCGGTTTCTTTGCTTCCTGAGTTTCAGGTACCTGCAGAATATCAGGTTCACGACTTGCCAGGATCCACGCATTGATAACGATAACGGCGAGAACGCCAATCGTGATTAAAACAATTTTAACTGTTTCTCTCTTATGCATCGAAAGTCGACTCTCCGCTAATGTCCTGTTCTTGTAATTCAGAACCGGACTGTCCTACCATGCCTTCGTATAACACGCCAATAGCGCAGAAATACAGAGGCATCACCCAAATCAGACCAAACCCAAAGGTAAGGATACTTACCAGTATCAATACCAGAAATATGGCAAGTAATAGCAGCATTTTCCAGAAGTAGCGATTAACAATTCGACAAGACAAGATAATGGCACTGACAGCTGTTAGTTGCCTGTCAGCCACCAGTATCAACGCAAATGTGGAGGCTACTACCATATAGATACCGGGAATAATAAATAATACGGTACCAAGCTGAGTAAGGATGATAGTTATTAAATGTGTAAGCGCCAGTACGATGGTAACCGGTAAGTATTTAAATAAGTCGAAAACTCGCACATGTTGACCGCGGGCAGCACTCACTCCCATCATATATAATCCGGTCTGCAGTGGCGCAATAACAAGGACTACAGCAATTTGAAACAGTGCCTGAAACGTTTCCTGTATGCTTTGCATAACGAGCGCCATAATAACAAGCGCCAGAAATATCAGTACACATGCCTGTACCAGTGAGGAAAAGTGCTTTTTGACCAAATCATTAGCACGCAAAAACACTTGCTTGATGTCAAACTGATACTTCCCGTCCAGCGTATGCTGAAGAGAGTCAGATTTTTCGGACTGGTCGGACGGTGGTTTTGGAAACTGCTCCACGCTTGCTTCTCTTCGATAGTAAAATTCGCATGGATTATAACGTATTACAGTATTAAACCCCACTAAACCCAAACCAGTTTTGCCGCCAGCCCCAAAAGTAACACCCCCATTATCCGATCTAGCCAGTATCCTTTCTGTCCAAGTAATTGTGCAACCTTACTGGTACTGAGCAAATAAGAAAGGAAGCAAAACCATAAACCTGTTGCCACGGCAAGATAAAGGCCGTAGCCAAGTTTTACGCCGAACGGTGTTGATGCATCAATGATGGCAGTGAACAGAGATAAAAAAAACAACGTCGCCTTTGGGTTAAGCCCATTAGTTAAAAAGCCAGTCCACAGTGCTTTTTTATCGCTCATCTTATCCGCGTTCACCTGCGCTACAGTAGAGGTTACTGGGTTTTTAGCCGGTCCGCTTCGAAGTGCACCAATAGCAAGATAAACAAGATAAGCTGCTGCCAGATAGCTGATAACGTTATATAGCCATGGCGTTGTAGCAATAACAACGCTCAACCCGACTAATGAATAAGCAACGTGCAGCAAAATAGCCATTCCGATGCCTATACTGGTTACAATTGCAGTGCGTCTGCCATAGGCCACACTGTGTCTCACAACGATAGCAAAATCAGGGCCGGGACTTGCCACTGCCACCAAATGCACCAGTGCAATGGTAATAAACTCATCAAGGTAGAGCATGGTTAATTGATCTCAGACAGCTCCAGAGAAGAAATAAAAGACGCAACATAATCGGGAACGATTGTCGAAGCGGGGCCATGAAAAGAGGTGTCAAATAGCGAGCATCGATCGCTGGGTTGTAAATTCAGCTCCACGGTTTTCGCGCCACCATCTGTTGCAACCTGCACAAAGCCAGCGGCAGGATACACCTGACCAGAGGTACCGACAGCAATAAAAACATCCGCTTTTGAAAGCGCGAGAATAATTTCATTCATTTGCAGTGGCATCTCACCAAACCACACAATGTCAGGCCGAAGCTGAGAAGCGGGTAAACAGCAGGGGCATGGCGTTTTTGCATCGAATTTTTCATACCACTGATGGCTGGCGCCAGTATTACAGCATCGAGCAGACAATAACTTCCCGTGCATGTGTATGATGCGTTTACTGCCAGCGCGCTCGTGGAGGTCGTCGACATTTTGTGTCACTAACAAAAAGCTGTCTCCTAACGCTCTCTCCAGTTCCGCTAACGCCAGATGCGCAGCATTAGGTTTTACCTCTGGCTCCTGAAGCTGAATGCGCCTGTCGTTGTAAAAGCGGTATACTAAATGAGGATCACGCTCAAACGCTTCCGGTGTGGCAACATCCTCCACTCGGTGCTTCTCCCATAGCCCGTCGTTATCCCGAAACGTTTTCAGGCCAGACTCTGCAGATACCCCAGCACCGGTTAACACAACTACCCGTGGTTTATCACTCATGATGTTACCTCTACAGGATAGCGTAAGTCAGCACCCCACTCGGACCATGACCCATCGTAAACACTGACATTGGCTGCACCACACATTAACGCGGCAACACCAATAATACATGCCGTAATTCCCGAGCCACAGGTACAGATAATCGGATTTGTTAGATTGATACCTGCTTTATCAAACTCAGCTTGCAGTTCGCTTACCGGTTTGAATTCGCCATCGGTGAGTAAACGCGCATAATGCAAGCTTTTCGCCCCTGGCATATGACCGGAGCGAACGCCGTCGCGAGGTTCTGGCTCTCTGCCTTCAAATCTGGCATGACTTCGGGCGTCGAGGATCTGAATATCGGTGTTCAAGGCACGAAGCACGTCATCAGCGTCAACAAACCAGTGACGCTGTGGATTTGGCTCGTAAAGCCGGGTTTGATCTGCAAATGGTGGCTCTGGATTGAGAGCATGACCAGCAGCCTCCCAAGCCGGGCTGCCGCCATTGAGGATCTGAGCATGCACATGACCAAGCGATTTTAGCACCCACCATGCGCGGGGGGCGCAGTAAATACCACGAGTATCATAAACAATGATAGCTGTACTATCGGCAATGCCAAGCTGACCAAGGTAATGACTCAGCGTTGAAACTGAAGGCAGCGTATGGGGGAGCGACGCCTCATGATCACTACCGTCACCGTCTAAATCAAAATCTCTGCTATTTGGGATTGCACCGCCGTCCCGCTTGTCTGGCTCACCGCTAACGGGATCATCCATCAAAACCCGAAGCAGTGCCACAGGCTTGCTGGTCAGTGCCTGACGCAACTCAGATACATTTATCAGTGGCGTTGTCATAATGCCCTTCAAACCGGAAAAAGGTGAGTGAACGAGTGAAACCCATTTACGTCATCATACGGTTATTATAAAAAAAAATATAGTCTGCTCTAGACATGACTTGGATGCCCTGAAGACGATAACACATTAATTTTATGTTAATTTATTCAGGCCACTGCGCTGCTATATCCAATACGATGGGCTTGATGCCCGCAACGATGAACTCTACTGCGATAACCATGATTATCAGACCCATTAATCTCATCATCACTTTAATACCGGTGTCTCCGAGTAATTTTATTAAGCCGCCAGCAAAGTACAGGATCCAGTAGGTCAGAAACAGCACCAGAAAAATGGAACCGAAAAGCACCAGTTCATAGTTTATCGACACTGCGTCGTCCATTAAAACAATGGCGTTGGTTAATGCGCCCGGACCACAGATCATCGGTATTGCCAGTGGCGTCACAGAGATATCTTCCACATACGTTTTTACATCATCTTCACCCACTTTGATGCGCGATAACCTGGCTTGCAGCATATCCATTCCCATTAACAGGAAGATAATGCCGCCTACAATTCGTAAGCTATTAACTGAAATATGGAAGAACGAAAACAGTAGTTGTCCGCCCATAGCGAAAAGCATGATGGTGATGAAAGACACAATCAGCGCTTTTCTTGCAGTTCTGATGCGCTGAGCCGGCGTCAAATCGGCTGTCAGTGTCATAAAAATCGGCATGACACCCAATGGGTTAATAAGCGTAAAAAATGAAGTGAAGCACAACAATGCAAATGGCAACAACTCTTGCATATTACTATCCGGCCAGAAATTTGGCGCAGATTCTAACAGATGCAATCAGCGCTGGCAGTGAAATACAGCGTTACGATTTGGACAGTTTGTTACAGCAGCAAAGCCTCTCGTGCTTTTCTGAATACATGTAAAATTTAACCTCACGAACTGTACGCCCCGTCTCGCGCCATTTTCGTTACTACCTGGTATTCCAGAAGCAGTAGCAACCGCTATAAATTAAAAAATCACCAATGAGACATTACGCACTGCCTGCTTCCCCCCGCACAATGGCATGCGCACCTGCCCCGCCACCGCCAATGAACTTGGGCAATACTTCGTCAATCAAAGAGTCGCAGGGCTGAAAAGACCAGGCAAATTATGATGTTCGTATTTGAAATGCTGCTGATAAGGTTCTTACAATAGCCAGATAAAAAGGCCCCGACTGCGAGGTGCTGCGGGGCCTTCCATTGCTATCGGGTTTGCTTAACTGCCAGACTGTGTAGGCTGAATGATCATTTCATCCACATTCACATCATCGGGTTGCGCAATAGCATAATCAATGGCATTCGCAATGGCCTCAGGTTTAAGTGCCTGCTGGCGAAAATCCTCCAGCCAGGCCTTAGTTTCACTGTCAGTGGTGGTATGCGCAAGCTCACTTTCAACAACGCCCGGCGAGATAGTGGTAACCCTTACCTTTTTCGTTTCCATACGCAGGCCCTCTGAAATTGCGCGTACAGCAAACTTAGTTCCGCAATATACTGCACTGGTAGGAAAAACGCGGTGAGCACCAATAGAGGCAATATTAATAATATGACCTCCACGTTGCTCCATTACACCAAGTACAGATTCTATACCGTTCAATACACCTTTGACGTTAACGTCAATCATTCTGTTCCATTCATCAGCTTTAAGTGCTGCCATCGGAGATAAAGGCATAAGTCCGGCGTTGTTAATTAAGACATCGACAGGGCCAAACTCTGTACTGGCTTCGGCCACCACCGCTTTAAAACTATCCTGTGATGTCACATCCAGTGTGTACGCTTTTGCTGTGCCGCCAGCTTGCTTAATTCTCTGAGTTAGTGCGTTAAGTCGTTCAGTGCGCCGAGCCGCTACCAGTACTATATGCCCGGATTTAGCCAATACTTCCGCAGTGGTTTCACCTATACCACTGCTGGCGCCGGTAATCAGAACAACTTTTGATTTAATACTAGTCATTATAAAACTCCTTCGTTGATACGGAAAATACTGCAGATTAAATACGGGCTACCCCGATACCAGTTATGCTAGAAGGAATAATGAGTTTTATGGATACCTGAAAATGCACTATGATTGCCTGATTATCCAACTTATACCGAGAGACTGAATGTCAGATACAATGTTAGAGCAGCAATTGTTACGTCTGGTTGAGAATATTGCACCTGATGAAGGCCTCAACAGCACCGCCATTCCCAGTGTGTTCTGCTACAAAATAAGCGCTCCCTTGTTTGAGATGCCCGCTGTGTATGAGCCTTGCCTGTGTATTATCATTCAGGGTCGCAAAAGCGTAATGCTTGGCAAAGAAATGCTAAGTTACGGGAAGATGGAATTCTTGGTTGCATCAGTAGACTTACCCATCATTGGCACGGTAGTCGAGGCATCTGAACAGCAGCCCTATTTTGTGGTTCAGATTAACATCAATGCCAGCCTGCTTTCTGAGGTGATGCTAAAAATGGAAAAGCTGGCTGTTGCAAAACGTAAAGCGAAAAGTGGTTTGTTCATTGGCCAGGTAGACCCGCAAATGGCCGCAAGCCTGCAGCGCTTACTCTCTCTGTTACAGACCCCGGAAGATATTCCCGTGTTAGCCGAGAATGTAATCGGTGAGATGCACTACCGTATGCTGCGCAGCAACTATGGCAACGACATTGCGCAAATTTCGCTACAAGACACTCCAACTCAGCGTATTGCTCTCGCGATCCAGAAACTACGCCGTGACTTTGATCAAACAGTCGCCATTGATGAGCTAGCGAAAATGGCGGGTATGAGTGTGTCGTCGTTTCATGTTCACTTTAAAGCTGTGACCAAGATGAGCCCATTACAGTTTCAAAAATCTGTCCGGCTTGTTGAAGCCCGTGCCTTAATGATATCGCAACGAATGGATGCGGCCAGCACGGCGTACAAGGTTGGCTATGAAAGCCCGTCTCAGTTCAGCCGAGAATATGCGCGGATGTTTGGCAACCCGCCAGCACGTGATATTGCCAGTATCAGACTCTGAAAATTATCGAATCAGAGTTATGGCTCTTTGCAGATGCAATAGTGTTATTAACATAACGATACGAATGCTTATCCCCAATTAATCGCGTAGTAGAACCTAACAATTAAAGGGAGTCGATTGAATATTTGAAATGGTGCCCGGGGCCGGACTTGAACCGGCACGCTGTTACCAGCGAGGGATTTTAAATCCCTTGTGTCTACCAATTTCACCACCCGGGCATCGGGTATGCCGTTGTCGGCATTAGGTGTCAGGTTGGTCCCTGCATTACTGCTTTCGCAGTGAAGATGGAGGCGGAACCCGGAGTCGAACCGAGATCCACGGATTTGCAATCCGCTGCATAGCCATTCTGCCATTCCGCCGAATTGTAGAGTGAAAAAAGAGAGTTATCTCTGTCCGGAAACCCGGTCGCGACTCGTGCGATTTTTCCCCCTTCGTACCGACATTGAATGCCGATACGTTAATATTTGGAGCGGGAAACGAGATTCGAACTCGCGACCCCGACCTTGGCAAGGTCGTGCTCTACCAACTGAGCTATTCCCGCTTAATTTTGTATGCGGTCTCATCGGTTGAGTTAATACCTCCGAAGACCTTGCCAAAATGGCAATCACTTCGTGACGAGGTACATGCTCTACCAACTGAGCTATTCCCGCATATTTTAAAGAAAGCAAAGCTTTTCTTATAAAATAGTTTTGAAGAAGTCCCCTTCCTCAAATGTGGGGTGCATTCTACCTGCACCACCTGATCTGTCAATATGTAAAATGGGGAAAAAACACCGAAAACACGCATTTACGGTCTGTTTGCAGTATTTTTATCCACTTTGCCTAAGGCTTATTCACTGCTTCTCTGAAACCGAGGGTTTCAGGTGTGGCCATGCCGCTAAACTGTAACTTATCATTGACCACACCGACAGCACCGCCGCGAAATATAATAAGATATAGCCCAGCGTTACCCAATAAATGGGGAAGCCCATAAAGTACTCCAGGCCCGACAAAAGCCCGATCAAAGCCAGCATTTGCGCCATAGTTTTCGCCTTACCAATAAAAGACACTTTTACTGTAGCACTTAACCCGCGCTGCCCCATCCATTCGCGAAGCGCAGAGACATAGATTTCTCTGACCAACAACAAAATGGAAGGAATAGTTATCCACACCGTAGCGTAACTATGCGTAATCATTAGCAGCGCCGCGCCGACAATAAGCTTATCGGCTACCGGATCCAAAAACGCGCCGAACGGGGTGCTTTGTTTTAGCCTTCTCGCAAGATACCCGTCAAACCAGTCGGTAATAGCCGCCAGCCAAAAGATAAAAGCGCCAGCCTCGTGTGCCCATTTCCAGTCTAGAAAATACACAATGACAAACACCGGAATGAGTACAACCCGGAACATGGTAATAATATTAGGAATGGTCCACATGATGACTTCTCTGTTTTAATGCTGGTACTTGCATCTGGTCCTGTTGGCCGAATTCTGGCTAATGGTGCAAATGGTCGTATATAGTTTCAGCGAGTTCGGGACTAATTCCCGGCACGCTGGCGATTTCGTCTTTGCTGGCTCGTTTTAGCCCCTGTAATCCGCCCATGTATTTAAGTAACGACTGACGACGCTTTGCACCAATTCCGGGAATGGCCTCCAAACTCGATGTCGTCTTGACTTTCTGCCGCCGGTTTCGATGGCCAGCTATCGCAAAACGGTGAGATTCATCCCGAATGTGCTGTATCAAATGCAACCCAGGAGCGTGGCTCTCGAAATGCAGTGTTTCATGGGAATATGCCAGAATCAACGTTTCAAGCCCAGGCTTTCTGCTGGTGCCCTTCGCCACGCCAATTAGCAATGGCTTTTTATCATCCGGCCAGTCTTCAAAAAACGCTTCCGCTTGTGCTAACTGGCCTTTACCGCCGTCGATAAACAGGATATCAGGGATTTTTTGTACGTCTTCTACCGTTTTATACCGTCGTTTTAATGCCTGTGCCATCGCGGCATAGTCATCACCTGGTGTGATCCCTTCAATGTTGTATCTGCGATAATCACTTTTCAGCGGGCCTTCGCGATTAAATACCACGCAAGAAGCGACCGTCTGCTGACCTGATGTATGGCTGATATCAAAACATTCCATACGCTGGATTGGTAAATCCCGCTCCAGTGCGCTTTCGAGGTCCAGGAATCTGGCGTGGACAGACTTTTGCTGGCTGTATTGTGCATCAAGAGACGTTTGTGCATTGGTTTGTGCCAGTTGCAAATACCGACGACGCTCTTCCCGGGCTCCCCGGTAAAACTTTACGCGATAACCAGCTTCACTGCTAAGCAAATCCGCAATGGCCTGCTCATCTGAAAAAGTATGCGACAGCACAATTTGTTTAGGTATAACTTTATTGCCTGCGAGATAAAACTGCAGGAAGAAAGATTCGAAGACTTCCTGCTCATCGGCGGTACTGGGCACTTTGGGGAAATAAGACTTACTTCCCAGAAGCTGATTATCCCGGATAAACATTACCTGTATACACGCCATGTTGCCACGAATGGCAAAGCCAAATACGTCCATTTCGTCCTGCGTGCCGGATACCCATTGACGCTCCTGCACTTTTCTCAGTGCATTTATCTGATCGCGATACCGAGCAGCAGCCTCGAAGTTTAGCGCGTCACTGGCATTTTCCATCTTGTCTACCAACGTGCCAATGACCTGCTGATTCTTACCTTTAAGAAACATCCTGGCCAGATTCACCTGCTCTGCATATTCTTCATCAGAAACGTAACCTTCGACACACGGCGCGCTGCAGCGCTGCATCTGGTATTGAAGACAGGGGCGACTACGGGCCCGATAATAACTGTCTTCACATTGCCTGACAGGAAATATGCGTTGCATGGAACGCAAACTTTCTCTGACAGACCACGCACTGGGATACGGCCCGAAATACTCCCCTTTTTTCTTTTGCGGTCCTCGATGAAAGGAAAGGCGTGGATGTTCGTGGGCTGATAAAAAGATAAACGGATAAGACTTGTCGTCACGCAGCAATACGTTATAACGCGGCTTATATTTCTTAATGAAATTGTTTTCAAGCAGGAAAGCTTCGGTTTCGCTATTAACAACCGTCACGTCCATGTCCGCAATCTGGCTTACCAGTGAGCGCGTTTTGGCATTATCAACTTGCATGCGGAAGTAGCTGGCGACACGCTTTTTGAGGTTCTTCGCCTTTCCTACATAAATAACCTCAGCCTGGTCGTTGTACATGCGATACACACCAGGCTGATGAGTCAGGTTTTTAAGAAATGCTGACGAATCGAACTCGGTCATTTTTTCCTTATAACAGATTCGGATCAATCAGTTTATGGCGCAACGCCAAGTGTGTCAGTTCAACATCTGTCGTCACCCCAAGCTTATCAAACATGCGATAGCGATAGGTATTCACCGTTTTCGCGTTAATACTGAGTTCATCCGCGATTTCAGGTACTTTTTGACCGCGGGTAAGGCGCATCGCAATATTAAGTTCACGACTGGAGAGACTATCGAACGGATTATCACTATCCGGCGCGAGTCGACTTAACGCAATATTATGCGCGATTTCAGACGGCAGGTATTTCTGACCTGATGCTACCTTATAGATGGCATTTATCATTTCCTCCGGCTCGGCATCTTTGGTTAAAAAACCAAAAGATCCCACCTGCATAACCTGCGAGGGAATCGGATGCTCTTTGTGCATGGAAAGACAAATGACACGGGTGTTTTCAGACATACGAACAATCTTTTTCGTTGCCTCAAGGCCACCAATCCCCGGCATGTTTACATCCATTAATACCACGTCCGGTGCATTTTTACGGCAATGTTGAACGGCTTCTTCTCCGTTTTTGGCCTCCGCAACAACAGAGAAATCTTTTACATCTTCAAGAATACGGCGGATCCCCGTTCTGACCAAATCATGGTCATCTGCCAGGATAATCTTAATCACGTTGAAGGCTCACTGAATAGTTTGTTTTCATTATTAGAGTACAAATGTATACGCTTTCTCATAATACCACGCGCAATACCGTAGTGAAGCATAGAAGTACTTACAGCCCAAATTTAATGTAAAACGTACGAGATATGAACAGTCTGTGGATTTTCGACGTAGACGGTAGCAGAACTAACTTTCTTAAGGAGACAGGTTTGCCATACGAATCTCGCTCGGACTTACCCGATTCAGTAACCAGTGCGTTACCCAAACACGCCCAGGAAATTTTCCTTGCTGCATATAATAATGCTTACGAAGAATATGCTAAGCCTGAAGACAGAGATGGCGATGATACTCGAGAGGAAGTGGCCTTTAAAGTTGCCTGGTCAGCAGTGAAACAGCGCTACCACAAAAGTGATAGCGGCAATTGGGTAAAAGACGATGACTAACTCTGGCCGATGGGAAGATCAAACCACAGCGCTTCGGTGTCATCGGTAGCAGATACCGATACGACTTTGTCCTGCATCAGACCAAAAGCATCACCTGCTCCAAAACGCGTACCCTCCACGGTGACAGTGCCTTTTATCAGGTGCAGGTAGCCCCATCGCTTACCCGTAGTGAGTCTGTGTGATGCATTAGCGGCTAAAGTTAACTTATAAATCGATACATCCTGATTTATCGACAAGGCGCCGTTGGTTCCCGTGGGATTTATCAAGGGTGTCACCGGTGTACTTTCATCAATTGTCTTCTGCTCATATGAAGGTTCAATGCCTGATTTGTCTGGCGTGATCCATATCTGCAGGAAGTTAACCGAATAGCTCTGTGACGGGTTGTACTCTGAATGACGAATACCCTTCCCTGCGCTCATTCGCTGAATATCCCCTGCGGGCACATTAAAGTCGTTACCGGTACTGTCTTTGTGGGCAAGTGCCCCCGACACGACATAAGAGATAATTTCCATGTCTCTGTGTGCATGTTCATCAAAACCATATCCGGGCCTTACCACGTCATCATTGATCACACGAAGTACAGAAAACCCCATATGTTTGGGATCGTAATAGTGGCCAAAAGAAAACGAGTGCTGGCTGTCCAGCCACCCGATATTTACACGACCCCGCTCTCCGGCACGCCGAACGTAATCCATGCTGTTTCTCCACTGTCTGTATTATCTGATACTGGTGATCATATAATCTATTCAGAGAAACAAAATTTACTTTTTAGCTCACTATCATTCTATTTATCAGAACGCTTGTGACAGACGATCCACCGCTTTATGTAATAAGTCCGGTGACACTGCAAAGTTTAGCCGAAAGTAGCCAGGGTATTGAAATTCACTACCGGGGCTGAGAACCACCCCAACCTCATCAAGTCGCTGCTGCACGTGTTTTTCATCGCCGTACTTATTCAAATTCAGCCACGCAAAGTAGGTCGCATTGCCAATTGTTACCGGGATTTCCGGCAACAGTTGTGCAAACAAACTTCGCAATAACTCCCGGTTCTCTGCAAGCGACGATACGGTGCTTACGAACCAGTCCAGCCCATGGCGGTAAGCGGCATTCAGGGCTACTCTGGCAACAGGCCC
This sequence comes from Alteromonas sp. H39, assembly GCF_047556435.1. Taxonomy (GTDB): domain Bacteria; phylum Pseudomonadota; class Gammaproteobacteria; order Enterobacterales; family Alteromonadaceae; genus Alteromonas. The sequence continues at coordinate 2,112,444 of NZ_CP180210.1, read as the reverse complement.
AGAATAAAGGTGTGTTCGGGTTATGACCTTCTGGTATCGCTGACGGATTTTTTCATCGGGAATGATTGCGTAAGCGGACGCTGGTAAGGCTGAAAGATTGAACGCTTTTGACGCGCTGTTTAGCGTAATACTTTTCTTGTAAAGATCGAACCACGCCGGCAGCTGCGGTCCCTCAAATACGAGGTCCGCATGCACCTCATCAGCAATGATGAGGATGTCATGTTTCTCACAAAACTCACTTAACATCGTAAGTTGGGCTGAGCCCAGTACTATCCCGTCGGGATTATTCGGGTGGCAGATAAGCAGCACTTTTGCTTCCGGATCCAACCTTTTCTCATCAATATTGCCTTTGGCCCAATCAATAACCACAGGGCGACGCTCACTGGACACTACAGCATTGTATAAAGGACCGTAAGTAGGGGCGAATACCATTACTTTGTCGCCCGGGGAGGTAAATGTCCGCACTGCGCTGCTGGCGCCGCTGACAACACTATGCAGCGGAACTACCCACTCGGAGGATGGTTCTGTATCACGGCGCTGATACCACGCTCTGACGCTCTCACTGATATCAACATCAGCGTAACCAAACGTATCACCGTTTAGGAATTCGCTTACCGCCTGCGTAACAGCTTCTGAAGGCCGTATGTCCATATCAGCAATCCACAGAAACAGTGGTTCTTCATGCGTACAGTTGCCGGGTGCGGCTTTTAGCTGGTATTTCATTGCCTGTGTATTTCTTCGATCAACAAACATCATTTCTCCTTTTTCTGAAAAACACGGCACTCTGAAATACTGTGTTGAAATTTACGTTTTGTCTCCCGTATTACGAAGGGGATATCAAATGGGTCTGTCAGCGGCATAAAGTGTTGGCTTAACTGCTGCTCGAGGGCGTCAGTAGAGGTTAGCGTTTCGCCGGTATCTTCTTTATAGCCTCCCAGCCATTCTTCCCTTTCGGTATAATCCGTAAGCCAGGTAAAAGGTGACGTCACGACAAGGATACCGCCACTGTTAAGACGCTCGGAAACGGTTGCCAATAACTTTTTAGGACTGTACACCCGGTCGAGTAAATTGCCCATGAATATCAGGTCATACCCGGTATATTGCGGCTTGAGGTTACAGGCATCGCCCTGCATAAACGCGATATTGTTACCAGCCCCGTCAAGGTCCAGGGCCGCCAGACGCTGCAAATGGAATGAAGTGAGTTCACCCTCTTCAATCAGGGTGTACTGAATTTGTTTATTTTCCTGCATGGCGTTAGCCGTTTTAATAAACCGGGCAGAAAAATCGAGTGCGTCAACGTGGTCAAAATACCGTGACAGTTCAAACGCAACACGGCCAACAGCGCAGCCCAAATCCAGCGCTTTGGTACGCGGACGCCCTGTCGTGTATTCAATGCACACGTCAGCGCATTGCTTGGCAAAATTCGGTACACCAAAGTAGCTTTTCCCATAGTGAAATTCGCAATATTGCGAAATCTGGGTATCGCTCTCGTAATCCGGATCTGACACTTTCACGTCGTACTCAGACTCAACATAACGAAATCCGGCATGCTGGAAGAAATGCCGTCTGAATGCGTAGCGACTGTCAGCGGTAGCTTCGTTACCGGTAGAAATCCAGCTTCCGCCTTTTATCAGGTTATGCTTATTGTCAAAAGTCGGTGTGGTAAAATCATCATAAAGCGGATGTACTTCAAAGCCTACTAGTGGATAGATGGGCGTCTCGGTCCATTGCCATACATTACCTATTACATCAAAAAACGCGCCATGCTGGTAACGCGTGACGGGCACAGAGGAAGCGCAATCGCTCAGATGGATATTTGCATTCTCACTGTATCTGGGGCCTTTAACACCGCTCTCATCTCGCAAACGCAACCATTCAAGCTCACTGGGCAGTCGTATCTGTTTTCCCGTTTTATGACTCATCCAGTTACAAAACGCCTTTGCTTCATGATAATTCACATCTACCGGCCAGTCTTTTGGAAGCGGGATCTCACTTAGCATTGTACGGTAAACATATCCTGTGTCCGTTTTTCGCCAAAACGTCGGGTGGGTTGCACCGGTATATTCCCGCCATGCGTTACCTTCATCCAGCCACCACTTCGGCTCGTGATAACCACCATCTTCAACAAATTTCAGAAATTCATTATTGGAGACCAGGTACTGACTGGCCTTGAAGGCAGGAATATGTTGCTGCTCTTGGCCATATTCGTTATCCCACCCATAAAGATCAGCTTGCCTGGACTTGTTACGATTTACTTCTCCCGCTGCGACTTCGACCAGACGATTTTCTGGTGCAGGCCCTGTTTGCTGACATGCCGGCCAGTGTTTGCTTGGCTGAAGAAAGGCAAGATCAAGTTGTCGTATCAGTACGGATGACGTTTCAAGATGAATGCGCTCGTGTTCAACGCCCATAATGACATGCCATATAGGACTGTCCCACTCTATCGGCATTGAAAAATCCAGGGTTTTAATAAGATCAGTCATCAGCGTCTTCACCTGACGACGATACTGTCGAACGTCATCAACGGCAGGCCAGTCATAGTGCGCGTCGTTAAGATCATCCCAGCTCATCTCGTCCACACCCACAGCAAATAAAGATTCAAAACGCGAGTTAATCCGCTCATTGATCACTTTTGCCAGAATCAGTTTATTGATAAAGAAAGTTGCAGTGTGACCGTAGTAAAAAATTAGCGGATGACGTAGCTTCTCAGGACGTTGGTAAAACGCTTCATCTGAACGTAACGTTGCGAATAACGATTCGTACTTGTCAAAAGAATCCAGGAAATAGTCCAGAATTTCCTGACGTTTAGCATCGACGGTGCCGTCCCTAAGCAATGGGCTATGCGGCTGCGACATTGTGTACTCCTGAGGGAAGTTTATCGGATTCGCTTATCACAATTTGACCGTCACCGAAGAGGATAATCCAGCAAAAACGAAGTCTTGTGTTTTTAAACGATATTTTTACTCTTTTACACCTTGTAGTCGCTGCGAGATCACCATCAACAGCGCCTGATTCTTCTATTCAATGCGCAATAGTCAGCGGTAAGATTAAAAGGTCTGCTTTTTCAGGTGAGCAAAACGGCCTTTTATGGAAGTGCTGCGCTTTCTTAACCAGTTAAGGAGCGGTTTTTCAACAAACAGATAGACGACAATCCCAGTCAGCGTGCTGAGTACAAGAGCTATCGCTATTTTGCCACCAAACTGAAGCCAACCGGTAACAGAGACTTTTGACCATCCGACATTTGAGACGACTAAAGCAAGGCCATGGGTAAGGTAAATTGAGTAACTGGCATTACCTATTTGGTGAAGGATACGACTTTCCCCCAGCCGATTGCCGATACTGACAGCACCGAGTACGATCATACCACTGCAAATGATTCTGCCAGCCATAACCAAGCCTGTATCTTCAGTCGGACCCAGCGCTGGCAAGCTCATCAGCCCGATAAAACCGGTCATGGCGAGTAAACCCATTAGAGGTGATAGTGTATTTGTGAGATATAATCTTGCTATTAATATTCCGCAGGCGAATTCAAGAACTATCGGGTGTGTGTAAGCGTTGACAATAGCGCTGTCAGTGTTGAGCCACAGCCCTGCCGTAACCAACAACATTATGGACAATGTCGAAACCAAAAAGGTCTGCTTACATAACAGGCCAATCGCAAAAACAATATAGAACAACATTTCGTAGTTGAGCGTCCACCCTAGGATCAGAAAAGGCCAAATTCTGTCTGGTACTGTGGGGCTGTAATGTGGGATGAAAAACAATGACTTAATGACATGAACCTCGGTTTGCATGTCTACTGTCCAGATTTTAAACTGTACACTTACAAAAAGCAGAAAAAGCGTAGTAACCCAATAAAGCGGAACGATTCGTATAATACGCTTCTCGATAAACACACCGGGCTTGTCTTCTCTGGCGACCAGGTACATGATAAAACCACTTATCACGAAAAAGATATCAACTCCCCACGCAAACGCCTGATAGTGTTCCAGCGGGTTAAAAAGCCATGGCTTTGGATTTCGAGCATGATGAATCACCACCATCAAGGCAGCAATTCCGCGTAGATATTGAATAGCGATAAGCTGAGAATGCTCTGATTTCACATTCTTACCCGCCCCGTAATGGTTGTTTTTTATACTACGCTTGCGATGAGTTTTATGAAGAATTAATTAGTAATAACAAACAGCACACTAATACGCTCTTTGTCGTTTTCTATGATTTTTGCGGCAATTAAGGCAAAAACGACTTCAGTTACTGAAGTAAACGCTGCCTGATACTTCTTCTTTATCTTTATTATTAAGATAACTTACATGTCCACTTATCTATTATTGTACAGAAGACGTAACTTTCTTTTTTCTTCAGGCAATAAAAAACCCGCAGCATGTGCGGGTTCTTTCGAATATGGCGGAGAGTGAGGGATTCACTCGGGGCATCCGTGCCCCTCACCCTTCGGGCGCTTGCGCGTGCAAACCGGCTTCCTGCCGGTTTGTCGAACCAACGGGGGTTCTCACCCTCACGTTATGCGCCAGTAGTTTTCTCCAGGCAATAAAAAACCCGCAGCATGTGCGGGTTCTTTCGAATATGGCGGAGAGTGAGGAATTCACTCGGGGCATCCGTGCCCCTCACCCTTCGGGCGCTTGCGCGTGCAAACCGGCTTCCTGCCGGTTTGTCGAACCAGCGGGGGTTCTCACCCTCACGTTATGTGCCAGTAGTTTTCTCCAGGCAATAAAAAACCCGCAACATGTGCGGGCTCTTTTTGAATATGGCGGAGAGTGAGGGATTCGAACCCCCGGAAGGTTTGACCCTTCGCCTGATTTCAAGTCAGGTGCATTCAACCGGACTCTGCCAACTCTCCGTGAAGTGCTGCGTATCTTAATGAATTTTTTAAGACTGTAAAGTAATAATTGATGTAACGAACCCAAGTGATGAATTGATGAACAAAATGCATAGCAATCACACCTTTTTATAAGAAAAGTCATTGTGTAGCGTTGATTAACAAAGACAATAAACGCAGCCTTACATCAACTAAAGTTTCACACTGATCACAACGCCCCGAAATTGCTATGGACCTACATACACATATCTGGCACGCGGTTACTCTCGATACCAAACCAGCGTTAAACAAAAAGGGCATTTGGAAATAATCCACAAACTGGGATTCACTCGGGGCATCCATGCCCCTCACCCTTCGGGCGCTTGCGCGTGCAAACCGGCTTCCTGCCGGTTTGTCGAACCAACGGGGGTTCTCACCCTCACGTTATGGCTCAGTAGTTTTCTTTAGGCAATAAAAAACCCGCAGCATGTGCGGGTTCTTTTGAATATGGCGGAGAGTGAGGGATTCGAACCCCCGGAAGGTTTGACCCTTCGCCTGATTTCAAGTCAGGTGCATTCAACCGGACTCTGCCAACTCTCCGTGAAGTGCTGCGTATCTTAATGAAATTTTTATGGCTGTAAAGTGTTAATTCAAAAATCAGGTACTAAGTGCTTGCCGAATAAACAAAAGCCGATTAATTCATCGCTTCTGACTGAGTTTTATTCCACTACACACTATTTTGATCGAAACCGCTTGAAATTGGGAACTAAAACCCATACAAAGACACTAAACAATAGTTTACCATTTTGGTCAATTACTCAGTCCTGTTGGAGGAAACAATGGAACAGCGTTCGGTGTATTCTAATGCATCTCAATCGTCTGTGCTGCAAACGAATAAGGTATTACGGAATACCTATATGTTGTTAGCAATGACACTGGCATTTAGTGCCGTGTGTGCGGGCATCGCAATGGCAGTAGGTATTTCGCCTATCATGTCTTTGGTGATGACTATCGGCGCGTTTATTACTCTTTTTGTCATTCAGCGTAAAGCGGACACGGCCTCTGGCATCTATTGGGTCTTCCTCTTCACGGGTCTTATGGGCGCGTCCCTGGGCTACACACTTAACTTCTACCTTGGCGTAGCTGGTCCTGGTTTGATCATGGAAGCCTTAGGCGCAACCGCCCTGGTCTTCTTTGCGCTATCAGGATATGCGTTAACAACTAAGAAAGATTTCTCCTTCATGGGCGGTTTTCTGGTTGTAGGTCTGGTCGTAGTGCTTGTTGCAGCTATTGCAAATATTTTCTTCGCGGTTCCGGCAGTAAGCCTGGCAATCAGTGCAGCGATTGTATTCATCATGTCTGGTTTTATTTTGTATGATACCAGTCGAATCATTCACGGCGGTGAAACTAACTACATCCGCGCTACAGTGTCGCTCTACCTGAGCATCTACAACTTGTTCACGTCAATTCTGCATCTACTGGGTGCGTTTGGCGGCGACGACTAATCGCTAAATCTTAGGAAAAACACCCCGGGTTCGGGGTGTTTTTGTTTATATGGCATCGTATTCAATTCTTGTAACCTCATCCCCGTTTTCATCTGACAGCGCCAGTCAGGCTGCTGCCTTCTGTCGCACACTGGTGCAGGCGCAGCATACTGTTGACCAGATATTCTTTTATCAGGACGGTGTCTACCATGCCAACAGTCTGATGTCGCCGCCTTCTGATGAAACCAGTCCTTATCAGGTATGGCTGCGTCTTTACGAAGAGTTGGAAATTCCTCTGGTAGTATGTATCACCGCGGCAACCCGAAGAGGGATTCTGAGCGCACAAGAAGCTGAATCTGTAGGGGTTGAAGGTAACAATTTACAAGCCCCTTTCACCGATACCGGTTTAGGGGAGTTTTTCTCGCAACTCCACAAAAGTCGCTACCTGGTACAATTCTGATGTCCAAGATCTCGATATGCATGACAACGCCCCCTTATCGCGGCATTCTCAGTCAGGATGCGCTGGATTTTGCCATGGGAGCCACCAACTATGGTCATGATGTTACGCTGATATTTATGGATGACGGTGTGTTTCAGCTGGCCTCAGAACAGCACCCTCCAGAAGGTACCAAAAGCCATGAGAAACGACTTAAATCACTGCCCTTTTTTGATATTGAAGATCTGTATTGTTGTGAGTCCAGTCTTCATCAGAGACAAATGAAAAAAGATGATATTGGCCACGACATCACACTGTGCGATGCGGGGGCTATCGCCACAATCTTAAGCGACAGCGATCACATCGTGAGATTTTAATGAATATCGTACTAACGCAACCTCATTACAGTGACAACATGTGGGCGTTATTCTTAAGTGCCTCAGATAGCGCGCGATTTCTGTTGCAGGGAGAAGGCGTATATCTGATCCAGTCCGCTCCAGATAAGCTCACGTCTCTGAGAACGTTATTTGTGCTTGAAAGCGATATCAAACAACGTAGCGTGGCGCTAATAAAGCATGCTACTCCGTGCTCTCTCACAGTGTGGCTTGAAAACGCCGCAAACGATTTACCTTGGGCTACATTTTAATGACGCAAACTGATTACAGCTTTACACTTGATGGACAGACAATCCCTACAGATAAAGCCGGCTATCTGCTGGATTATAAACAATGGTCTGAAGCGATGGTGCCAGTGCTGGCTGACGCCGAAAATATTGAACTGACCGATGCGCACTGGGAAGTGATTCGTTTTGTCAGAGCATTTTATCTTGAATATGACACCAGCCCAGCGATTCGGGCATTGGTTAAAGCCATGGCAGCAAAGTACGGACCGGAGAAAGGTAACAGCAGATACTTGCACAGGCTGTTTAAAAAGGGCCCGGCAAAACAGGCAACGAAGCTGGCCGGATTGCCCAAACCGGCTAAATGCCTGTAATCATCGCGTTCGGCTGTGAGCGCTCAGCATAGCGTCAGGCTCTGGGCGCTGACGAACTTTTGATTTTCCAATTACCTTCAAGCGGGTGAGTGATCAACAAAAAAGGAGACGCTTAGCCTCCTTTCTCAATTATTATCTTCGTCGCTTTTATGCAGGTGTAATCACGTCCACACCGCCCATGTAGGGCCGCAACGCTTCGGGTATCATTACACTGCCATCGGTTTGCTGGAAGTTTTCCAGAACCGCAACCAGCGTGCGTCCTACTGCCAGACCAGAACCATTTAGAGTGTGAAGTAATTCTGGCTTGTTGGTCTCAGGATTACGATATCGGGCCTGCATCCGACGCGCCTGAAAATCCAGCATATTCGAGCAAGAAGAGATTTCCCTGTATGTGTTTTGCGCTGGCAACCACACTTCCAAGTCGTACGTTTTTGCCGCTCCAAAGCCCATATCCCCTGTACATAACAGCATTTTACGATAAGGCAGATTTAACTTTTGAAGAATGCTCTCAGCATGAGATGTCATCGCCTCCAGTGCGTCAAAGCTGTCCTCGGGCTTTACCAGTTGAACCATTTCAACCTTGTCAAACTGATGCTGACGAATCAGTCCGCGGGTGTCTCGACCATACGAGCCCGCCTCAGAGCGAAAACATGGCGTGTGTGCTGTCATTTTCAGTGGCAGGATCTTTTCATCCAGTATTTCGTCTCTGGCAATGTTGGTCAGCGGGACCTCAGAGGTAGGTATCAGTGATAAGCCCTGGCCTTCTTCAGTAGCGGGTTGGGTGTGAAACAAGTCTTCACCAAACTTGGGTAATTGCCCGGTACCAAACAAACTGTCGTGATTAACCAGATAGGGAACATACATTTCCTGATAACCGTTTTCACCGGTTTGTACATCCAGCATAAACTGTGCAAGCGCGCGATGAAGACGAGCCACTTGCCCTCGCATAACAACAAAACGGCTTCCGGTGAGCTTGGTGGCCACTTCAAAGTCCAGGCCTTTGTTCAGGGCTTCGCCGATATCCACGTGGTCTTTAATGTCAAAATCAAACTCACGCGGTGAGCCCCAACGACTGACTTCGACATTGTCCTCTTCGTCTCTTCCTGCCGGCACTGAAGCATCGGGTAAATTCGGGATCCCTTGTGTGAAGCTACTGATTTCATCAAGTACGACCTGAAGTTCAGATTTAGCGGCGTCAAGTTGATCACCTAATTGGCCCACCTCAGCAAGCAGAGGTGCAATGTCCTCACCCTGAGCTTTCGCTTTACCGATTGACTTACTTCGTACGTTTCGCTCATTTTGCAGATCCTGTGTTTTAATCTGCAATGCTTTGCGCTTCTCTTCCATTTGGTTGAAAGCGTCAACATCAAGGGTAAAACCACGGCTAGCCAATCGCTCTGCAGTGGTCTCAATATCAGTACGTAAACACTTAGGATCTAACATGTGTTTCTTCTTATCCTTTCATTAATTCAATGGCCAGCCAGCCTGCAAGCAAACAGGCACTGACATTCAGAAAAATATTGGCGATGGCCTTAATCCAAAGCCCGTTTTCCAAGAGCGTTAACGTTTCAATGGAAAACGTTGAAAATGTGGTAAAGGCACCTAACAAACCAACGCCAACCAGCGCCCGGTACGGCGAGTCTGCCAATTCATGACGCTCGATAAACCCATACAATAGTGCCAGGCTGAAGGAGCCCAGCACATTAACCGTAAGTGTACCAAAGGGGATATGTTTTCCAAACCACGAATCTATGCCTGTGGAGATGAAGTAACGCAGACAAGCCCCTGTTGCTCCTCCAATTGCAATATAGCAATACACTAAGACACCTTGTGACATATCCCTATCTTTTCCTGCTACTTTGTTGATTTAACGAGTCCAGGTAATCGCGTTTGGCTTTTAATGCTTTTTCCAGTCCACGTTCATTCGGTTCATAAAACCGCGTACCGGCAAGCGATTCCGGAAAATAACACTCGCCAGCCGCAAACGCATTAGGTTCGTTGTGCGCATAGCGATAATCCTCACCATGCCCCATTTCTTTCATTAATTTCGTCGGCGCATTGCGCAAATGGTTCGGAACACCAAGATCACCGGTTTGCTTTGCCAATGCTTTGGCCGCGCTAAATGCGCTATAGACAGCATTACTTTTGGCTGCGAGCGCGCAATATACCGCAGCCTGCGCAATGGCCCGCTCACCTTCTGCCGGGCCAACGCGATGAAACGTATCCCAGGCGTTAAGTGCAAGTTGCATAGCTCGTGGGTCGGCATTGCCAATATCTTCTGACACTATCGCCAGTAGCCTTCGTGCCACGTATAACGCATCGCCGCCACCGTTCAGGATCCTGGCATACCAATATAGCGCAGCATCCGGGTCTGACCCTCTGACAGACTTGTGAAACGCAGAAATCAAATCGTAAAACGTATCGCCCTTATTGTCATAAGCAGCAACTTTTTCACCTACTGCCTGCTCGATATCCCTGAGGGTCACGGTATTCTGAGAGGTAAAATCCGATGCCAGCTCGAGATACGTTAATAAGCGCCGTGCATCACCACCACACAAATCCAGTAACGCCGCTCTGGCATCCTCTTCAATGGCTAAGCTTTTGTCACCCAAGCCCCGCTCTGAATCGGCCAGTGCCCGCTCCAGCACACCGTTCAATGCTTCGGTATCCAGCGCCTGGAGCACATAAACACGCACTCTGCTTAACAATGCGTTATTAAGCTCGAAGGATGGGTTCTCTGTCGTTGCTCCTACAAAAGTCACAGCACCTGATTCCACAAAGGGTAGAAACGCGTCCTGCTGGCTTTTGTTAAAGCGATGCACCTCGTCAATAAATAACAGCGTACGTTGCTGATAGCGGGCATCCGCTTCGGCTTTCTCCATTGCAGCACGTACTTCTTTGACACCCGACGTCACAGCCGATAATCGAATGACGTTCGCATCGGTATAGTGTGCAATCAGCTCTGCGAGGGTAGTCTTGCCCGTCCCGGGCGGCCCCCACAGTACCATGGAATGGCAGTGACCCGATTCAAGCATCTTACGCAGTGGTTTACCCTGACCCAGTAAATGTTGCTGTCCAGCATACTCATCAATGGATGTTGGCCGCATGCGTGCGGCAAGCGGGGCATAAGGATCGCTTTGCGCCATTATCGCTGATCATCAATCATGTAAGTGTCTGGTATGGTAACAGTAAATAAGGAGCTGTCTGGTTCATCAGAAACATTGATAGACGAAAATACCAGGTTACTGGTTTGTGACTGCGCGTCGAGCATTTCAAGTGAAGCCAGGATGTCATCATTAAAGCGCATGGTCAGGGACTGAATCTGTCCTTCACCATTTTTAGGCGTAACGGTGTAGATATCATCACTAGCTTTGCTGACGGTAAAATCGTTCCAGACGGCCGGATCATTGCTGGTAAGCAAAATAACCGGATTATCGGCAATCGCCTGGGTCTGATCGATAATAGTTACCTGTTCGACAAAGGTATCAATATTCCAGACCGCATCACCATCAGCAATTAACAAGGTTTCATCGGGGTAAGCTGTTTCCCAGCGTAATTTGTCAGGACGCGTCATTGTTAACGTACCGGTTGCTTCATGGACAATGTCACCGGCTTCATCAGATACAGTTTGCTGAAAGCTGGCTGAATAATGTGTCATTTGAGCCAACAGATTTTTCAGCGCAGTCTGCGAATTTTCTTCCGCTTGTACAGTCAACGGACTCAGCAACATTGAGCTGAAGAGGAGTAAACATGCTTTTTTCATAATATCAATCTCTTGGAGCAGGAGGCGCCAACACCTCACGGTTACCATTGTGGCCCTGAGGACTTACGACACCGCTCGCTTCCATTTGTTCGACCAGTCTGGCAGCCCGGTTATAGCCAATACGGAATTTCCGCTGAACACTGGAAACACTGGCACGGCGGCTTTCGGTGACAAAGGCAACAGCCTCATCGTAAAAAGCATCTAATTCCTGATCGCCACCTTCTGGTTGCTCACCAGGAAGTAGCACCTCAGCAGTTGCCTCGCCATTGAGAATTTCATCAATATATTCAGGCTCACCCCGTTTTTTCCAGTCAGCAACGACAGCATGTACTTCATGGTCATCCACGAATGCACCATGAACCCGTGTCGGAACCGGGCTACCCGGTGGTAAATACAGCATATCCCCCATCCCGAGTAGCGCTTCTGCGCCCTGTTGGTCAAGAATCGTACGCGAGTCCACCTTACTGGAAACCTGAAACGCTATTCGTGTCGGGATATTGGCTTTTATCAGGCCGGTAATAACATCAACAGAAGGCCGCTGTGTTGCCAGTACCAGGTGAATACCAGCGGCACGGGCTTTTTGTGCAATCCGGGCAATCAGCTCTTCAACCTTTTTGCCCACAATCATCATCATGTCTGCAAATTCGTCCACTACCACCACGATACTGGGCAATTTGCCAAGATCCGGTGCTTCCGGATCCATGCTTTCTTCTGATTTCCACAATGGGTCTTTAATCGGCTCACCATCCTTAATGGCCTGCATCACTTTGGCGTTATACCCTTTAAGGTTTCGCACACCAAGCGCACTCATTAAACGGTAACGACGCTCCATTTCGCCCACACACCAGCGCAGTGCGTTAGCGGCCTCTTTCATGTCCGTGACGACTTCTGCCAACAAATGCGGGATACCTTCGTATACCGAAAGCTCAAGCATTTTCGGGTCAATCATGATCATCCTGACATCTTCAGGTGTGCTCTTGTATAGCAAACTCAGGATCATGACGTTAACTCCCACAGACTTACCAGAGCCGGTCGTACCGGCAACCAGCAAGTGCGGCATTTTTGCCAGATCAACCACCACTGGCTTGCCGGAGATATCTGAACCCAACACCATGGTCAGCGCCGACGGGTTAGACTGGAATGTGTCACAACTGATCACTTCGCTAAGGCGTACCATCTCACGTTTTTTATTAGGCAGCTCAAGACCGATGACGGATTTACCCGGGATAACCTCAACAACCCGGACCGAAATGGCTGACATTGCGCGGGCCAGGTCCTTCGAAAGGCTGGTGATTTTGCTAACTTTAACTCCTGGCGCAAGATCAAGTTCAAAGCGTGTAATGACCGGCCCGGGATAAACACCCACCACCGTCGCTTCAATATTAAAATCTGCCAGTTTCTCTTCGACGAGCCGTGAGACCATATCCAGCTCTTCTTGAGAAATCGGGTTTTCATGTTTATCCGCACGCTCCAACAGGTCAAAGGATGGCATCGGGCCATCGGGAGCTTCCTCCTGTACTTTCACCGGCTTAGCAGCCTGCTGAGGCCTTGAAGCTGGCGCTGGCTTTGCATCTGATGTAGCGCTACCGGTAGCCGCTCGCACCTTTTCTTTTACCCCTGAAAACAGAGAGGATTTTTCTTTCTCAGGCGCTTTCTCATCTTCAACGATAAACGGCGGCTCATCGTCGTCTTCAAACACCTCATCAGGAATACCGAAGCTGGGCTCTTCCCGACGAGGTTGCGATTTGGAAGCGTTAGCCTCTTCAGAGGGAGGCTCTGCGCGCATACTGGTGATATCAATATCAGACTCTGCTTCACTCCCCTGCCCTCGTGAAGGCAATGCCAGTCGGGGCATCTCAATCCCCATTAATTGCTGAGGAATGCCCACAGCTTTCCTTCCTGTCCAAAGTGTCGCACTTCCGATACTATCTATAATGGTCAGCCAGCTTATTCCTGTCAGTAAGGTAAAACCGGTACAGAAAAAGCACAGGAGTAATAATATGGTGCCAGCAGTATTAAAATACGGGATTAAAGCGGAGCTGATAACATCACCCACAAAGCCGCCGGCAGAGAAATTATAAATGTCACTGAAGTTGATACTGGCTATACCGGTTGCACCCAGTGCCAGCAAGAGACCGCCGATAATACGAAGACCAATCGTCAGGTAATCAAATTCGTTCAGTTGTTTGATATGTTGAAATAAAAACCAGCCCAGAAACGCACAACAAAAAGGCAATGCCCACGCCAGATAACCGAAGGTAAAAAACAAAAGGTCTGCGACCCATGCTCCCGTTGAGCCCACCCAGTTGTGAACGTCCAGCTGTAATCCCGCCTGACTCCAGCCAGGGTCACCGGGATGAAAAGAATATAATGCCAGCAGCAGGAAGAATGCGAAAACGCAGGAAATCATCATACCTGCTTCCCACAAACGCTGGATTCCGGAAAGTCGCGCCATACCTAAATAAATCACTATTTTTTAGTTATGCAGTAAGCAATTCATACACCAGTCTGTCTCATACAGCCTGAATGCAACCTGAAACGCCGCTTCTGCTACTTCATTTTTGTTGTCAAAGCCTACCACAAAGGGTGTTGGCAAGCCTATGCCAAATTACTTCAGATTAATGCGAAGTGCGGTGGTACTTTTAACCTCTTCCATTACCACATAGGTACGCGACTCGCTCACACCCGGCAACCGTAATAAAGTATCACCGAGCAAACGACGATAACTCGACATATCAGCAACCCGTGCTTTTAGCAAAAAGTCAAAATCACCAGAAACCAGGTGACACTCCTGAATATCGTCATGTTGCTTAACCGCAGCAGAAAATTCTGCAAAAATATCAACGGACGTTTTGGTAAGCGTAATTTCTACAAACACTAACATGGCAGCGCCCAGTTTCTCAGGGTTTACTACGGCGTGATACCCCGTTATGTAACCCTGTGATTCCAGACGTTTAACCCTTTCCAGGCAAGGGCTTGCACTTAATCCAACTTCTTTTGCCAGATCAACATTGGAGATACGACCGTCTTTCTGCAACACTGTAAGTATGTTGCGGTCGATGCGGTCCAAGTGTTTCGGCGTTTTTACGAGCATACAAAAAACCGTTATTTTTAATTATTGCCAAATAATACACTGCGTTCTGCTCACTTTCAGCAGATACTTTGGTTTTTGTTTCAGTATACTGCGCAGCTTATTCGGTTACCATCCTACACTTTTAAGAGGGCAATCTATGCTAGTCGGTGTACCAAAAGAAATAAAAAACCACGAATACCGTATCGGTCTTACGCCTGCCGCCGTTAAAGAATTTGTTAGCCATGGCCACCAGGTCATGGTTGAGAACAACGCTGGTGAAGCCATCGGTTTCACAAATGAGATGTACACCGAAGCGGGTGCCTCCATAGCGTCTTCGGCGGAAAAAGTGTTTGCCGAAGCAGAAATGATTGTCAAAGTGAAAGAGCCTCAGCCTAACGAATGTAAGCAACTGAGCAAAGGCCAGACACTGTATACCTACCTGCACCTTGCACCAGACCCGGTTCAAACCGAGTTGCTGGTTGCCTCAGGCGCTACCTGCATCGCGTATGAGACGGTGACTGATGATCGCGGTGGCCTACCTCTGCTGGCGCCAATGAGTGAAGTCGCCGGACGTATGGCTGTTCAGGCTGGCGCGCACTACCTGGAAAAGGCCCATGGCGGCAGCGGCACACTACTGGGTGGCGTTCCTGGTGTCGCACCGGGTAAGGTCCTGGTCATCGGTGGTGGTGTGGTTGGTACCAACGCAGCAAAAATGGCCTTGGGACTGGGTGCTGACGTCACAATTTTGGATCGCTCTTTACCGCGTCTGCGTCAGATAGACGATATTTTCAATGGTCAGGTGAAAACCGTATATTCTACTGTTGACGCTATTGAGCACTATTCATCAAAAGCAGACCTTGTGGTTGGCGCCGTTCTTATCCCCGGTGCAGCAGCACCGAAGTTACTTAACCGCGAGCACATCCGTGCGATGAAGCCAGGTTCCGTACTGGTAGATGTGGCAATAGATCAGGGCGGCTGTTTTGAAACCTCCAAGGCGACGACGCATCAGGATCCTGTCTATATTATTGACGATGTTGTGCATTATTGTGTTGCAAACATGCCAGGTGGTGTAGCCCGTACTTCTACTATGGCATTAAATAATGCCACCCTTCCCTTTGGCCTGGCATTAGCCAATAAAGGGCCTGCACAGGCGATGTTGGATGATCGCCACTTGCTGGCCGGCCTGAACGTTCATGAAGGTAAAGTCACATACAAGGCCGTTGTCGACGCGCTTGGTAAGCAGCTTGGGCTGACCTACATCCCTGCCGAAGAAGCGTTGCGTTAAGCTCCTTCACGGAAACACTGCTAAAAGCCCCGTAAGGGGCTTTTTTATTGCCCGCAGAAAGGGCATGATGGACGAACACCCGTTGAATGTTGTTTCTTGTCCATCGACAAGATAGTCATCGGCACTGTTTTATAACAATCGAAAAGGAATTCAGGATGAAGCCTGTAAAATGGTTTGCGACTACCGCCTGTGTATTGATTTTGTCAGCATGCGCAGGCACGCCACAACTGACGCAAAAACCGGTCGAAATTCCAGTCCATGAAATTGCAAAGTACTGGCTTCCCGAAGTATCAGGGTTTTCATACGGTAGCGCCCCCAGACAACCGGGTACCGTCATCGTAAGATATCTGGTGGACTCAGAAGGCGACATCTACGATGTAGAGATTGTGAAATCCACGCCTGAAGGACTTTGGGACGGAGTGGTGAGAAAGTCATTACGAAATACTACGTTCACCCCTTCACCGTTAAATAAGGCTCGGGTGCCGGTAAAAGTCACTGCGCAGTATGACTTTTCAGGATAGTAATGCACCGAAGCAATAAACTCTCAAAGGTGATGTGTCCGGTTTGCTCTGGTGAGGCAGTTATTACCTCACACACGCATCGACACAATTAAAGTCCGGCAAGGCTGTCGTTGACAGATTGCAGGACTCGCTGAGGTGACGCTGCCTGCGTAATGGGGCGGCCCATTACAAGGTAATTCACGCCATGGCGAACAGCATCTTCTGGTGTCATGACACGCTTCTGGTCACCAGGTGCACTTCCTGCAGGTCGAATACCCGGTGTTACCAGTAAAAAGTCATTCGCCATGTGCTCCCGCAAGGCCGTCGCTTCTCTGGCAGAACAAACAATACCATCAAGCCCAGCCCGAGCAGTGAGCCTTGCCAGTTTCAAAACCTGTTGTTCAGGGGTCACTCCTGAAACAACATCAGCCAACTGCGCATCATCCATACTGGTCAGTACGGTGACGGCAATAAGTTTAGTCTGAGGATGGCTGCTATCGGCTATAGCTGCTTTGGCAGCTTCCATCATTGGAAGACCACCAGAGGCGTGTACATTTACCATCCACACCCCAAGCTCCGCAGCGGCTTTACAAGCTTTAGCGACCGTATTTGGGATATCATGAAATTTTAAGTCAAGAAAAACGTCAAAGCCCCTGCCTACCAGTGATTTCACAAAATCCGGACCGAAAAGTGTGAACATTTCTTTTCCCACTTTTAACTTACACTGGGTAGGGTCTAGCCCATCAACAAACGCAAGGGCGCTGTCTTTGTCATCGTAATCCAGTGCGATAATAACGCGAGGTTCTTGCATAACTTATTCCCCATCAAGGCCTTTAATTGGTTTCACCATGCCCCATTTTTTACAGGATGGGCATAACCAATACAGCTTTCTACCTGAAAACCCACAGCTCTGACAACGATACTTTGGTCGCTGCATCATTTGCTTTTCAACTAACTCTTCAAGCAACTCAAGGCTTTCCGTAGACGCTTTGTCTTCAATTTGATCAATATACAACCCCATCAGGGTTTTAAAACCGCGCATTGTAGGGCGATTTCGCAATTGTTCAAGCAGATACTCTGCGGCTTTGTTTTGTTCACCCTGTGCCAGTAACACATCCACCATCGCCAGATAGGAGGTTGCGCACTGCTGCCAGTGTGCTTCGAGGTTTTCTGCGAACTCTCCCCAGTTACCGGTTTTTCGGGCAATGGATTCCAACAACGGTACAGCTTCGCTAAACCAACTGATATCTCGCTCTGCTACCTGCAAAAGATACGAAGAGGCATCCTTAAACCGATCCTGCTCCAGCGCAATTTCACCGAGCATCAACCAGGGACGAACGGCGTGCTCGTCGGCATTCACTGCCTTTTGCAATAACGACAGCGCTTTGCCCTGCTCCCCCGCTTTGAGCTCCTGCTGTGCCTGCTCGCAATAAAAATGTGCTAACCGTTCGCTAACGTCGTCATTATCACCATGACAATCTACCATCCGTTCGGCCAACTCGATGGCACGCCCCCACTCTTTTGTGGTCTGATAAATACTGAATAATTGCTGTTGCGCAACGAGGTAATGTTTCTCACTGTTCAATAGTTGAAGAAAGGCATTTTCAGCACGTTCGAGAAACCCGGCCTGTGTATAGTCCTTACCCAGCTCTTTTAATGCATTCTCACGCTGACTTGGCTGGATTTCTTCACGGCTTACCAGGTTTTGGTGCACCCTGATAGCTCGATCAATTTCCCCACGATGACGGAAAAAGTTGCCCATGGCAATATGGGTTTCAACTGTATCTGTATTAAGGTTTATCATCTTTATAAGCGTATCAACCGCTTTGTCGGGCTGATCAGAAAGAAGGAAGTTGAGGCCTTTATAATAGTGTCTGGAAAGTATACTTGATTGTTTACGCTGTGCCTGGCGAACGCTGTTGCGGCCCATTATCCAGCCATACCCTGCAGCGACCGGCAGGAGAAGAAACAACAATTCAAGCATATTAGTGGTCTTTATTTAACTTGCGTAATTTACTGCGCGAGGCGATCAGTTTTACCCTCAAACTCAGCCAGCTTGCCATCATTATCAGAACACCAATAATAACCCCCACTGACAGCGTTGCTGCAATAAGTGTCGACACTCTGATTTCTGCGCGGGCAATTAAATAATTTACAGATATCAGTGCATCATTTTGCGAACCGATCGCAAATGCCAGTGACAGCAGTACCAAAACCACAATGATGAAGAGGATCCCTTTCAACGCCAAAGCCCTTGTTACTCAATAATTTGAAGAGCATAGCAAATTGCGGAGAAACATAACATCGTAATGTGCTGATTCGCGCCGCAAAGATAAGTTCAGGCTGCCCCTGACTCGGTCACCACGTCGTCGGTAGGCGGAACCGGACGTAGCCTGGCCGACACGAGGTCGTTTTGCAACATGGAGAGATTTGTCAGATAAATCACGTGTGTATAACCTTCCTGCATCTTGGACAGTTGATCATAGGCAGCCTTATCGACTTTCGAAAGCTGGGCAAGGCGCTTTCGGGTAAGTGGAGTAGAATGGCTCTGCGAACGGATGCAGCAAATATCTGTGACACATAGCTGGATCTTCTGGTCCTGCAGTTTTTGGGCAATTTGCTGACGCATACTGCCATACAGAAAGTCGTCATTTTTGATAAAAACCAGCTTGCTATCTGATTTACGTACACAATGTACCACGGTGGTAGACTGACATTTGCCATGAAATAACGTTTCCAGCATCTTAGATTTCGGCTTGGTAGCATTTCTATCGGCAAAGAATCCATGTAGCGGCGTGACATTTTTCGCTTGAGAAAACGGATAGATATCATCACAGGTGTCGCCCTGATAGACGGTTTTAAGCCGGCCTAACAGATGGCGGTTAAGCACACACAACACGGAAAGTGACGGCATATGACGAATGGCCAACTCCCAGATGAACCGGTGCGTTGCCCGCTGAAGTCTCGCGACATCACGCATCTTATAAAACGCAGAATTATCTTCTACCATCGCATCCACACTGGCCCCTGTTTTACTGGACTTCGCCAAATCCAGCAGACAAAGACGCAACACGCCAGTTTCTGGGTCAAAATGTACTACTCGATAACGTTCATTTTTTATTTTCAGATCGGGAACCGTCACTCTGACTTCATCCCCCAGCGCCTGCGACTTATCACTGATAGTGAGTTGCAGTCCTTTCGATGATAAATCATTAACCTTGGCTTCAGCACTGGAGAGCAGGCCCGTTTTAATACTGGCAGGTTTATCCACCACATAACGTGTTTCAGATCGCCTATCCAAGTCTTCTTCCATAACGTAGTCGATACGCCAACAAGCGTCAGTAACCAGAAATGGTTTTGGAATAGGTTTAAAGTCACAACGCGTCCCAAGGGTCAGTTTACTGATTTTATCTGTCACATCCCGACAAAATATCACCCGGTTTAATGTCGCTAATGCGGTAAACTGTTTCGGATCGATATCATGGATAGCAAAGCTCCTTCTTTTATCCTCCTCAGAAATATCCTCAATGCGACAATGTGTACAGGACAAGTCACCCGACTTGGATAGCAGGTAAACGTAAGCGCTTAGTTGATCAATTTCTATCAACTGACGATGCGTCATAGCTACCTCAACGACACCTCGCTTTGTCTTTATACTGCCATGGAAAACAAACGCTTCACCGTACTTACTCACTTCCCGGCCGAGATGGCTGAAGAGTGCCTGCCCAGAGAGCTTTTTAAGTAGAGAAAAGGCATTGCTGTGTTTGATATTCGATTTGGTAAGTAGCGCGATGACAGGAGTGATTTCACGCTTGGTTACTGAAACAAAAATGGGAACCCAGGGGCTGCTCTCCAGGATCCTGTCTCGCTCCAGGTCCTGCATCGCCCTTTCGATTTCAAGGTCGCGCTTAAGTGGTTGGTGATAAGCGGTTGCCTGAATGTATTTCTTTATCGCTTCATAAACATAAGGGTCGACATCATCATGAAGCCTGAAATTAGACTCATACTTACCTGAGTGCTTGTTGAACCTGACAGAGTCGAGAACAAACTTCACCTCCTGTTCGGGAAGATGTAGCCCCATCACATCCGGAAACGTAAAAGTCACTTCATCGCCGGTTTTACTGTTTGGCGGACGTTTTGTTTCGACGGCCATAGTGTCAAAGGCAAGGGAACTGACATTACAATGCCTGCCCTTTTCGAACTCCAGAGAAGACACAGGGAAATTTGGTGAGAGCGCAATATCATCACCAAAATCAATGTCGCTTAATGACTGAGTTTCAACTGCAAATGCATCGACAATCTTTTTATATTGTTCTTTTTTAATCTGGGCTTGGTACACATCGGAATTCATCACCGACTCAAATACACCAACCGTATAACGATTCTGATACAAAGAGGTTTCGTCTTTAAGAATTTTGGCGCCAACTTTGTCCAGACGCATTTGCACGCCAAAGTGCTTAAATTTCATTACGGGGAATTGCGCAAATGCTGAATTATCGGCAGGAGCATCCGTCAGAGATGTGAGTCTGATTACTTCTTCTTTTATTACCCTTCTTACGCTACTGGGTAATCGCTTCGAAAACTTATTAAGCCCTTCAAGAAGTCGATTATCTTGTTCGTATGGAATTAATGCGCGTATGAGTGGCTGATACTGCTTTATGATTTGTTCTTCTTCGCCCACTGACATTTTTGTCTAGCATAATTATGTCATCACCAGCCTTACTATAAAGGGCTCATAAAGTGAATTGCAACTAATTATTTTTTGAACAAAGTAATTTATGAATTAGATGAATTGTTTGCTTTTCGCGACGTATGACGAGAAGAGTAAGCTAAACGCGTTGAGGCTGGAGTAAAAAGGCATTGCCCTGCTTGATATTACTCAATATTAGTAACAAGCTAAAAAAGAAGATACAGACAACAAAAAAGGCCGCGATATGCGACCTTTTCTATTACTGTATTGACGCGTTCACGCGTTCCCGTAATTCCTTGCCCGGCTTGAAGTGAGGAACGTATTTTCCGTCCAGCTTCACTGTTTCACCCGTTTTAGGATTTCTCCCTACACGGGGGGCACGGTAATGCAATGAGAAACTACCAAAACCCCTGATCTCGATACGCTCACCCTTCTGGAGGGTTTGTGCCATCTGCTCAAGGATTTCCTTGATTGCAAGCTCGAGTTCCTTTGCGGGAATGTGCCGCGCCTGATCCGCGAGCTGCTCAATTAGTTCTGACTTGGTCATGCAAACCTCATTGTCACAAATTAATCCATACAGCTACTGCGGAAAGGAGGCATGAACTCATACCTCCTCTAAAACATTACTCGCCTTTAGCAGCTTTGAATGCTTCAGCCATCGCGTTAGCAAAACCACCGTCGTCTTGCTGGTTAACTTTATCGATAGCTTCTTTCTCATCTGCCTGGTCTTTCGCTTTAACAGACAAGTTCACAGTGCGGTTCTTACGATCCACGCCCATGAATTTCGCTTCGATGCTGTCACCGACGCTAGCTTCTTCAGAAGCATCTTCTACACGGTCAACAGACAAGTCTGCAACACGGATGTAGCCGTCAACTTCTTCCGCCAGGTTAACAGTAACGCCTTTCGCGTCAACTGCAGTAACTGTACCTGTAACGATAGCACCTTTCTTGTTCTCTGTCAGATACTTATTGAAAGGATCTTCTTCAATTTGCTTCACGCCAAGAGAGATGCGCTCACGCTCTGGGTCGACTTGCAGTACAACAGCAGAGATTTCGTCGCCTTTCTTATAGTCGCGAACCGCGTCTTCACCAGACTTGTTCCAGCTGATGTCAGAAAGGTGAACCAGACCGTCGATGCCGCCGTCAAGGCCGATGAAGATACCAAAGTCAGTGATTGACTTGATCTTACCAGACACTTTGTCACCTTTTTCGTGTGACTTAGCGAACTCTTCCCAAGGGTTAGCAATACACTGCTTAAGACCCAGGGAAATACGACGACGCTCTTCGTCAATTTCAAGAACCATAACTTCAACAGTATCACCCAGGTTAACAACCTTAGACGGGTGGATGTTTTTGTTAGTCCAATCCATTTCTGAAACGTGTACCAGACCTTCAACGCCATCTTCGATTTCAACGAAGCAGCCGTAGTCAGTCAGATTAGTTACCTGACCTGTGATCTTAGTACCTTCTGGGTAACGCTGCGCAATTTCTTGCCATGGATCGTTGCCCATCTGCTTCATACCAAGAGAAACACGTTGCTTCTCTTTGTCGAACTTCAGCACTTTAACATTGATTTCGTCACCAACATTTACGATTTCACTTGGGTGCTTAACGCGCTTCCAAGCCATGTCAGTGATGTGCAGAAGACCGTCAACGCCGCCTAGGTCTACGAACGCACCGTAGTCAGTCAGGTTCTTAACGATACCTTTAATCTCGTGGCCTTCTTCCAGGTTCGCCAGAAGTTGCTCACGCTCTGCACTGTTTTCTGCTTCAATAACAGCACGACGAGAAACCACAACGTTGTTGCGCTTCGCGTCAAGCTTGATAACTTTAAATTCAAGCTCTTTGCCTTCCAGGTGAGTAGTGTCGCGTACTGGACGTACGTCAACCAGAGAACCTGGCAGGAACGCGCGTACACTGTTAACTTCAACAGTGAAACCGCCTTTCACTTTACCGTTGATAACACCTTTAATGGTGGCTTTATCATCGTAAGCTTTTTCCAGCTCAACCCACGCTTCGTGACGCTTCGCTTTTTCGCGAGACAGGATAGTTTCACCGAAGCCGTCTTCTACTGCATCAAGGGCTACGTCTACTTCGTCACCAATAGCGATTTCTAGTTCGCCTTCAGCGTTTTTGAATTGGTCAGCTGGGATAGCACTTTCTGATTTCAGGCCTGCGTCAACAAGAACGATGTCTTTGTCGATAGAAACTACGGTACCTTTAACAATTGAACCAGGGCGAGTTTCTAGTTCCTGTAGGCTTTCTTCAAAAAGTTGTGCAAAATTTTCAGTCATAAGGTTTAAAATTCAGTTTAAGTTTAATCCACGCTACAGTCCGGTTACCGTGGGGTTATTAATAAAAGCCGCTACGTCCTGTTGCAGCATTGGCGATGGTTTTATCTCACGTCACTAAGACGAGAATTAATAATACCCATTGCTTTTTCAAAGACTTGGTTGATATCCAGGTCTGTCGAATCAATAATTACAGCATCTTCTGCCGGGACCAGTGGAGCCACTGCGCGCTGTGTGTCGCGCTCGTCTCTCGCCTGGATATCGGTTAAAAGGCGCGCAATATTAACATCCATGCCCTTCTCTTTCAACTGGGCATAACGACGTTCAGCCCTTGCCTGGGCGCTGGCTGTAAGGAAAATTTTCACCACCGCACCAGGGAACACGACTGTGCCCATATCGCGACCATCTGCAACCAGGCCTGGCTCGTGTTGAAATGCGCGCTGACGACGCAATAACGCTTCACGTACGCGGGGAAGCGCGGCAACTTTAGATGCCACAGCGCCGACTTGTTCAGTACGGATATCGTCGGTGACGTCCTCACCTTCGAGGATAATGCGGGTGCCCTCTCCCTCTGTTTCAAAGCTGACGTCCAGGCCAGTGGCAAGAGGAACGATTGACTCTTCATCATCACAAGGCAAATCATGATGAAGTGTTGCAACCGCCAGCACGCGATAAATCGCACCGCTATCCAGAAAGTGCCAACCTAACTTTGAGGCCAGTAAGCTACTTAATGTACCTTTACCAGCGCCACTCGGACCGTCAACCGTGACGACGGGTGATGGATGCATACCTGCTCCAGAATTTTATAAAAAGGTTAAAAAATCGCGCGCAATTATACGCGTTCAGAAATGATTGGCAATGCTGCAGCCGGAACTACAGCATTTACCCGTTGTATGAATTGTGACTTTCAGTCCCTCAATGGCAGAGGGTTTTGAAGCGTTCAAAATAATCCGGAAAGGTTTTCGCAGTGCAGCCAGGATCGTTAATAGTGACGGGCGTATCGCCTAATGCTACTAAGGAGAAGCACATCGCAATACGGTGGTCATTATAAGTATCGATATCCACGTGTCTGAGGGTGTCAGTGGGCCAGACTGTAATATAGTCGTTACCTTCCTCGACGCTTGCCCCTAGCTTTTTCAATTCCGTAGCCATGGCGTGCAGGCGATCCGTTTCTTTAACACGCCAGTTGTAGATATTGCGAATACTGGTAGGCCCTTCGGCAAACAGCGCTGTTGTGGCGATGGTCATAGCCGCGTCGGGGATATGGTTCATATCCATATCCACGCCTTTAAGAGGCGCTCCTGTCACACTCACCGATTCATCTTCCCAGTGAACCGTGGCCCCCATGGCTTCGAGTACATCGGCAAAACGCACATCGCCCTGGATGCTTTTTTTACCAATGCCGGTTACTTTCACAGTGCCACCTTTGATTGCGCCGGCGGCAAGAAAATAGGACGCTGACGACGCATCCCCTTCCACCATAAAACGACCAGGTGAACGGTATTTTTGCCCGGCAGAGATGACAAATGAACGGTAGGCATTATTCACCACAGATACACCAAATTTTTCCATGGTATCCAGGGTAATATCAATATATGGTTTGGAAACCAGTTCACCTTTAATGTTGACTGTAAGGTCTCCCTCAAACAACGGGGCCGCCATCAGTACGGCGGTCAAAAACTGGCTCGATACACTCCCATCTACCTCGACAGTGCCGCCCGTAAGTGAACGCCCGGCAATTTTCAACGGTGGATAACCTTCGTTTTTCAAATAGGTAATATCGGCGCCTGCCTGGCGTAACGTTTCTACCAAGTCGCCAATAGGACGCTCTTCCATGCGCGGTTCGCCTGTGAGCGTAACATTTACCTGACTTGCGGCGAGTGCAGCGCAAAGTGGACGCATCGCTGTGCCGGCATTGCCTAAAAATAATTCCAGCGCTTCTGGTTGTTCAAAGCGACCACCAAGCCCTTTTACTTCACAACGGGTATTATTATCGCTTAAAGAATAGTCAACGCCCAGTGCAGTTAGCGCAGTAAGCATATGCCGAATGTCATCACTGTCTAACAAATTGGTCAGAACTGTGGTGCCTTCTGCCAGTGCCGCTAATAATAATGCGCGATTCGACAAGCTTTTGGACCCAGGTACATTGACCTCTCCTGAGACAGCGCTAATTGGGTCAAGAGTAAGTTGTGCCACCGTCATCCGTGTGTCCTCTCAAATTCCTGCATGAACTCAACCAGTGCGACGACACCTTCAACTGGCATTGCGTTGTAAATACTTGCACGCATACCGCCTACCGAGCGGTGTCCTTTGAGGGCCATAAGCCCGGCCTCTTCGGCTTTTTTAAGAAATACACTGTCAAGATCAGGCTGGGCCAGCTGAAAAGGGACATTCATTCTGGAGCGGTTGGCAGGATGTACCTGAGACTGATAAAAATCAGAATTATCGATTTCGGTATAAAGCAGTGTGGCTTTTTCATCATTACGTTTATCGATGACTTCCAGCCCGCCCTGTGCTTTTAACCATTTAAACACCAGACCAGCAAGATACCAGGAAAATGTCGGAGGGGTATTGTACATTGAGTCTGAACCCGCCAGCAGGCTGTAATCAAAAATAGAAGGCGTTTCCTGACGCGCGTTACCAACGAGATCTTCTCTGACGATCACTACCGAGAGTCCGGAAGGTCCAATGTTTTTCTGTGCGCCGGCGTAGATAACACCATAATCTGACACATTTAGTGGACGCGACAATATCGTAGAAGACATGTCCGCAACCAAAGGTACATCACCGGCCTCTGGCAACCAGGTAAACTCAATACCATCTACGGTTTCATTGGGGCAGAAATGGTAATACGCGGCCTCTGACCAGGACGCATCAAAAGCAGGCTTTTCAACAAACTGCTTGCCGTCTTTTTCGCTGACGTTGCCAACAACCACAGGCTTATTGTACTTTTGCGCTTCACTGACTGCGCCTTCAGACCAGGAGCCGCTGACCAGATGTAAACTGCTCTGGTCCTGGGAAGACAAATTCAGCGGCACTGCCGCAAACTGCCCGCGTCCACCACCGTGGGTGAACAACACGTGGTAGTTATCAGGAACATTCAGCAAATCACGAAGATCCCGTTCGGCCTGCGCCGCGACGTCAATAAAATCTTTTCCACGATGACTGACTTCCATTACAGAGCAGCCGGAATCCCGCCAGTTCAGAAACTCTTCTTTTGCCTGTGCCATGACCTCATAGGGCAACATGGCAGGGCCTGCACTAAAATTAAACACGTTTTTCATTGCGCTTATTCAACACCTGTAAACACAACAAGCGGCATCTGCCGCTTGTTACTAAAGAACCTGCATGACGCCGAGGTAGCCTACGCTATCCCGGCTTACTCATGCCCTACTCTTCTGTCGCTGGCTTATCATCACCGTTATCGGTGTCAGCAGATTCAGCCACTGCGGTGTTTTCTTCACCGTCTTCTAATAGTGCTTCGTCCAGAACGTCTTCAACTTCTTCAATGCGCTGAAGGCCTACAACATGTTCATTTGCACCCGTACGGATCAAGCGAACACCTTGTGTATTTCGTCCAACCACCGAGACTTCAGATACACGGGTCCGCACCAGCGTCCCCATATCACTGATCAGCATTATCTCATTATTGTCATCAACCTGAACAGCCCCGACAACTTTGCCGTTTCTCTCGGAAACTTTAATTGAAACAACACCTTGCGTAGCACGGCTCTTCGCCGGATAGTCGTCAAGCGGAGTACGCTTACCAAATCCGTTCACCGTGGTGGTCAGAATCGCACCATCGCCGCGAGGGACGATGAGTGATACGACTTTCTGGTCGTCCTGCAGTTTAATACCACGAACACCGGTTGCGGTACGACCCATCGGACGCAGCGCCATCATTTCTTCACCGGTTTCCGGATCCAGTTTCACCGCGCCAGTTTCTGAGTCACGCAGCTTCTCATTGAAGCGAACCACTTTACCCGCGTCAGAGAACAACATAATGTCGTCGTCACCATGGGTAATCGCGACACCAATCAACTCATCACCGTCATTGAGGTTCACCGCAATAATACCGCTTGAGCGAGGACGCGAATACAGGCTCAAATCTGTCTTCTTAACCACACCATTTGCTGTGGCCATTAAGACGAATTTACCTTCTTCGAATTCCTTAATAGGCAGGATGGCAGTGATCCGCTCATCCTGTTCAAGTGGCAGAATATTCACAATAGGGCGTCCACGCGCGTTACGGCTGGCAAACGGCAATTGATACACCTTCAACCAGTATAAACGACCACGAGTTGAGAAACAGAGTATATGATCGTGCGTGTTGGCAACCAACAGTCGCTCGATGATATCTTCGTCCTTCATTTTCGTGGCCGATTTACCTTTGCCACCGCGACGTTGTGCTTCGTAATCAGACAACTTCTGGTATTTCACATAGCCTTCACGTGACAGCGTCACAACCACATCTTCCTGCTCGATAAGATCTTCAATATCAATATCGTGGCTGGCTGCGGTAATTTCGGTACGACGCACGTCACCAAATTCGTCTCGTATCAGCTCAAGTTCTTCTCTGATCACTTCCATCAGCCGCTCTGGGCTGTTCAGAATATGCAGCAACTCAGCGATTTGCTCTAACAGTGTCTTGTATTCATCAAGTATTTTTTCATGCTCAAGACCGGTCAGCTTATGCAGACGCAGATCCAGTATTGCCTGAGCCTGTTGTTCTGTCAGGAAATATTTGCCGTCACGAATACCGAACTCTGGCATCAGCCAATCGGGGCGAGCCGCGTCGTTACCGGCACGCTCCAACATCTCAGAGACATCACCCAGATCCCAGCCCTGACCAACCAAAGATTTCTTCGCGTCTGCCGGACTTTGTGACGCCTTAATCACTTCAATGATCGGGTCGATGTTAGCCAGCGCAATCGCCAGACCTTCAAGAATGTGAGCGCGATCGCGCGCTTTTCGCAATTCAAAGACTGTGCGGCGTGTCACCACTTCCCGGCGGTGAAGAATAAAGCATTCAAGCGTTTCTTTGAGGTTGAAGACTTTTGGCTGGCCATTGTCCAGCGCCACCATGTTAATACCGAATACCGTTTGCAGTTGCGTATTGGCATACAGATGGTTAAGCAGGACTTCAGCTGATTCAGAGCGCTTCACTTCAATAACGATCCGCATACCTTCTTTGTCGGATTCATCACGAAGCGCAGAAATACCTTCTATGCGTTTTTCTTTAACCAGCTCAGCAATCTTTTCAATCAGTCGGGCTTTGTTAACCTGATACGGAATTTCATTAACGATGATGGTCTCTTTACCATTATCTTCCGTCTCTATTTCTGCTTTCGCACGCAGATAGATTTTGCCTCGCCCTGTGCGGTACGCATCTTCAATACCTTTACGGCCACTGATCATCGCCGCTGTCGGGAAATCAGGCCCAGGAATGTGGGTCATCAAATCTTCGATGGTGATTGCTGGATCTTCAATCAGAGCAATACAGCCATTGATGACCTCAGTCAGGTTATGCGGCGGAATGTTTGTCGCCATGCCAACGGCAATACCTGATGAACCATTTACCAGCAGGTTAGGCACTTTGGTAGGCAGTACTTCCGGGATAAACTCTGTACCATCATAGTTAGGTACAAAATCAACCGTTTCTTTATCCAGGTCAGCAAGCAGCTCATGGGCAATTTTTGCCATTCGCACTTCGGTGTAACGCATTGCGGCGGCAGAGTCACCGTCGACAGAGCCGAAGTTACCCTGGCCATCGACCAGCATGTAACGCAATGAAAATGGCTGCGCCATTCGAACGATGGTGTCATAAACCGCAGAGTCACCGTGAGGGTGATACTTACCGATTACGTCACCTACCACACGGGCAGATTTCTTGTACGGTTTGTTAAAGTCGTTCTTAAGTTCGTTCATGGCAAAAAGCACGCGGCGGTGTACCGGCTTCAGGCCATCTCTTACATCGGGCAATGCACGCCCAACAATAACGCTCATCGCGTAATCAAGGTAGGAGTTCTTCAACTCCTCCTCAATATTTACGGGGAGGATTTCTTTAGCGTTATCAGTCATAAACTGCTTAGTCCCTTGTTATCGGTTCATTTGTGCTGTCGGCAGGTCATCTGAGCTTCCCCTCTGATACCCGACGCACATTTTATTATGGGGGTGATAATTCATACCGAGTGTACCACCGGTTAGTCAAATAATGTAGCGCTGAATGATCGCTTAATCAGACTGAGATTACTAACCGACTATTTTTCATTCAACCGGTCAAGCCACGTCACTTTTTCAATCCCATTATTGTCAAAATTACGCTATGTTAGCCGGGTATCTCATACCACTGACCTTGTGTCTGCTAATTATTCACGGATTCTAATATGGCGAATGTTGATCAACAGGAAATTGATAAATTTGGTGAACTGGCGTCCCGCTGGTGGGACCCGGAAGGGGAATTTAAACCACTGCACGCAATTAATCCGTTAAGGCTCGACTTTATTCAGCAACACGCTGAGGGCTTGTTTGAAAAGACTGTGGTGGATGTTGGCTGCGGTGGCGGCATTCTGGCTGAAAGTATGGCCAGAGCCGGAGCCAAGGTTACGGGTATCGACATGGCGGAGCCATCGTTAGAAGTGGCGAAACTTCATGGCCTGGAATCCGGCATCTCTGTCGATTACAAAAAGATTACCGCCGAAGAATTTGCACAAGCCAACGCCGGTAAATTTGACGTTGTTACCTGTATGGAAATGCTTGAACATGTGCCTGAACCCGCCTCAGTGGTTGCAGCCTGTGCAAAACTGGTTAAACCGGGCGGCCATGTCTTTTTCTCTACCTTAAATCGAAATGTAAAATCCTATCTGTTTGGCATAATCGGTGCAGAATACGTCTTAAATCTGGTTCCAAAAGGAACACACCAGCACGGGCGGTTTATCAAACCCTCCGAGTTGATGGCAATGACCGACCATGCCGCGCTGTTCAATCGACATATTACTGGTTTACACATGGATCCCCTCACGCAGTCTTTTTACCTCTCAGATCGCAACGTAGACGTGAACTACCTACTACATACAGTGGCTGACCAATAGGTCAAATACTAGATGTAGTGCCTACATTTTATTCAAATCACTATATATCGTGTTTTTATAAAAAAAACGATTTAGGAATAATTTGTTTTAATGAAAAAATATGATCAGTAAAATGCTTGCAATTGTGATAATTAACGCTTGTTCAACGCTTTTAGGTGAGTCACTACTAACCTGAAAACCACTTGTGTCTGACTGCTGGAATAACCACCAGATATTGGGTTGCATTAATACCAAAACCTCACTATCTTGTGTTTAGTCCGAAACGAAGGCGTAAGCCAAGAAGAATTAAGAATAGCAGCGCTATCGTCCAGGATCGTGCCAGATCATTCATTCACGCTATGGTGATCGCATGGGATCCGGGAGAAGTTCCGGATGCATAGATACAATAAAAATTGGGTGCAATATCCCACGCTTCACGCGCTAACAATAAACGGCCAGTACCAATGAACAATAATCTATACGTCACCAAACGAAACGGTGAAAAAGAGCCCATCGATCTGGAGAAAATTCACAAGGTCATCACATGGGCAGCCAAGGGGCTAAACAATGTTTCTGTCTCCCAGGTAGAAATTAAAGCGCAAATCCAGTTTTATGATGGTATCAATACCAGCGAAATTCATGAGACATTGATCAAGTCAGCAGCAGATCTGATATCAACAGATGCACCTGACTATCAGTATCTGGCCGCGCGCCTGGCAATTTTCCATCTGCGTAAGAAAGCGTACGGTGAATTTGAGCCTCCTGCTCTGTTCGACCACGTCGCGAAAATGGTAGACATGGGCAAGTACGATGAGCACTTGCTACAGGATTACTCACCTGATGAGTTCGCCGAAATGGATTCGTATATCGATCATTGGCGCGATATGAATTTCAGCTATGCAGCAGTTAAACAGCTTGAAGGTAAATACCTGGTACAAAACCGGGTAACCGGTGAAATATACGAAAGTGCGCAGTTTCTTTACATACTGGTTGCCGCATGCCTGTTTGCTAATTACCCCAAAGAGTCACGTCTTAGCTATATTCGTCGTTTTTACGATGCTGCATCGACGTTCAAGTTGTCGCTGCCAACGCCGATCATGTCGGGTGTTCGTACCCCTACTCGTCAGTTCAGCTCTTGCGTGCTGATTGAAACCGGCGACAGCCTGGACTCCATCAACGCTACAGCCAGTGCCATCGTTAAATATGTGAGCCAGCGCGCCGGTATCGGTGTCAATGCGGGTCGTATTCGCGCACTGGGCAGCCCTATTCGCGGCGGTGAAGCTTTCCACACTGGCTGTATCCCGTTTTATAAGTATTTCCAGACTGCAGTGAAAAGTTGCTCTCAGGGCGGTGTTCGTGGTGGTGCAGCTACCTTGTTCTATCCGCTTTGGCATATGGAAGTAGAATCATTACTGGTATTGAAGAATAACCGTGGTGTAGAAGAGAACCGTGTTCGTCATTTGGATTACGGTGTGCAATTCAACAAGCTGATGTACCAGCGCATGATGAAAGATGGTTACATCACGCTATTCAGCCCCTCTGATGTGCCCGGCTTATATGACGCTTTCTTTGCAGATCAGAACAAGTTTGAAGAGTTGTACGTCAAATACGAGAACGACGACAGCATTCGCAAGAAGCAAATCAAAGCGATGGAGTTGTTCAGCTTGTTTATGCAGGAGCGTGCCAGCACGGGCCGGATTTATCTGCAAAACGTTGACCACTGTAATACGCACAGTCCGTTTAATCCGGAAGTGGCACCGGTTCGTCAAAGCAACCTGTGTCTTGAAATTGCACTGCCGACTAAGCCGCTTGAGCATGTCAATGATGAGAACGGTGAAATAGCGCTTTGTACGCTATCTGCCTTCAACTTAGGCGCCATTAAATCGTTGGATGAGTTTGAAGAACTGTCAGATCTGGCCGTACGTGCGCTGGACAGCTTACTGGATTATCAGGACTATCCTGTACCGGCAGCCTACAATGCTACGATGGGCCGTCGTACCCTGGGTATTGGCGTAATCAATTTTGCTTACTATCTTGCAAAAAATGGCGTGAAATATTCAGATTTCAGCGCGAACGGCCTTGTACACCGTACGTTTGAAGCCATGCAGTATCACCTACTGAAAGCGTCGAATAATCTGGCGAAAGAGAAAGGCGCATGCCCGAAATTTAATGAGACAACCTACTCTCAGGGCATCCTGCCTATCGATTCTTATAAGAAAGATTTGGATAGCGTGTGTAACGAGCCACTGCAGATGGACTGGGAAACGCTACGTGCGGATATCAAAGAGTACGGTTTACGCAACTCTACCCTGTCAGCACTGATGCCTTCTGAGACATCGTCGCAGATTTCCAACGCTACCAACGGTATTGAGCCACCTCGTGGGCATATCAGCATCAAGTCCAGTAAAGACGGCGTGCTGAAGCAGGTAGTGCCTGATTATGAGAACCTGAAAGACCAATACGAGTTGCTGTGGGATATTCCATCGAACGATGGCTATCTGCAACTCGTAGGTATCATGCAGAAGTTTATCGACCAGACAATTTCCGCAAATACCAATTACGACCCGGGTAAGTACGATGGTGGCAAGGTACCGATGAAGCTATTGCTGAAAGACCTACTTACCACTTATAAACTGGGCGTGAAAACATTGTACTATCACAACACCCGTGACGGCGCCTCCGATTCCAGCTCACTGGAAGTCAAAGAGCAACAGCAGAAGCCGAATGCTCAGGAAGCCGTCATGGTAGAAGATGATGATTGTGCAGGCGGTGCGTGTAAAATCTAAGCACGCACCCGCTTAAAAACAGCAAGAACACCGATAATAAACGCGTTTGTTTTAACTTTATTAGGCCACTATGAAATACACCACGTTTAATCAGCAAAGTATCAACCCGTTGGTTGAGCCAATGTTTTTTGGTAATCCGGTCAACGTCGCCCGTTACGATCAGCAAAAGCATGCTATTTTCGAAAAACTTATCGAAAAGCAAATCAGCTTTTTCTGGCGTCCGGAAGAAGTTGACGTGACACGTGATCGCGTGGATTTTCAAAAGCTGACCGATCCGGAAAAGCATATCTTTATTTCTAACCTGAAATACCAGACGTTGCTTGATTCCGTACAGGGGCGTAGCCCGAACATTGCGTTCTTGCCGATTGTGTCATTACCGGAACTGGAAACCTGGGTTGAAACCTGGTCTTTCTTCGAAACGATTCACTCGCGTTCGTATACTCATATACTGCGTAACCTGTTTTCCGATCCCAGTGATATCTTTGAAGACATCGTGGTAAATGAAGAAATTAAGCGTCGTGCCTCGGATATCTCTAAATATTACGACGACCTGATCTTCGCGACACAATTGTGGCAGACACAGGGTGAAGGCGATCACACCGTTGATGGTCAGGTCCACACGATTAACCAGTACGAGCTTAAGAAAAAACTGTTCCTGTGTATGAATTCGGTTAATGCACTGGAAGCCATTCGCTTCTATGTTTCATTCGCCTGTACCTTTGCTTTTGCTGAACGTAAATTGATGGAAGGGAACTCGAAAATTATTCGGTTGATTGCTCGCGATGAGAATCTGCACCTGTCTTCAACACAGCACATTTTAAATCTGTGGGCGAAGGGTAAAGACGATCCGGAAATGGCACAAATTGCGCAGGAGTGCCGCGAAGAAGCCCGGGCTATCTTTATGAATGCTGTAGAGCAAGAAAAGCAATGGGCTGACTATCTGTTCCAGAACGGCTCTATGATTGGTCTGAATAAAGATATTTTGTGTCAGTACGTCGAATATATCGCCAATCAGCGTATGTCTGCCATTGGATTCGATATGCCGTTTGATGTAAAAAGCAATCCCCTGCCCTGGATGAACAACTACCTTAACTCAGATAACGTGCAGGTAGCGCCTCAGGAGTCGGAGATCAGTTCCTACCTGGTGGGGCAAATTGACTCGTCAGTAAGTGAAGATGATTTCGCGGATTTCGAGCTGTAATCCCCGCGTGAATGAAAAAAAGCGATGATACATTCCACATCGACGTTGTCGATGTGGGATGTTTTACCTCACGTCCAGCCAAAACGCTATTAGAATCGCTCGAAGCTGAAAACATCCCTGTCCATTACCATTGCCGTGAAGGATTTTGTGGTGCCTGTCGCACCAAGATCATAGAGGGGGAAGTGGATTACACTACTGATCCTCTGGCCTTTATTGACGACGATGAAATCCTCCCCTGTTGTTGTGTTCCGTTGTCCTCCCTTAAGATAAAAGTACAGCTATAACTTCTTTTCCATCATCTATCCGCAAGTACAGTTACACTCAGACCGGCAACCTGTCACAGTTCTTCTTGTGCAATGAGGCACAATTTTTCAAAGGAACTGATGAATGAAATTACTATCTGAAAATGAACTACAGCAACTTCCTGGCGCAGGTTTTACCACTACCATTACCTGCTGTGAATGGAATGTCTTTGGAATTGGTTTTGAAATGGACGTTTTCGCCTTAAATGTAAATTGGGCCGGTGCGGTTGGTCAACATTATGGAGATAGCATGATGTCAGCCTATAACCGGCTGTAATAACTGCGATGATGGTCCTTATTGTGCTGGGTGTGCTCATACTCGCTTGTATTGCATCATGCCTTCATAGCGGCTGGGCCATCATCGCGCATGTTCGCAGTGGCCAGATAAATACATTACTCTCCGTTACTTTTGTCACCGTTATGATGATTCTTGTGACGGCGTTTGACCCGAGTACACTGCAACTGTTAAATGAAGAACGTTATGCTACAACGCTGCTTCGAGGTACTTTTGAAGAGCTTGTCAAAGTCTCAGGTTTACTTATGTTTGCTGCGATCCCAATGTCGGACAAAAATAAACTGTCGCTGTCTACAGGCAACCCTATATGGTTGCTCGCTTTACTCATTGCCACCTACGAAAATATTCAAGTGTGGGCAGCACCAGCGTTAACGTCAGTGGCAGTTATCGCCCAAAACAATTATGTTATACCAACCCATATTCCCGCGGTACATCACTATGGTGTTGGAGGGTTATTTCTATTGGCTATCACAGGCGCTGCCAGATACTTTGTACACTTTTATCTTACTTTTCTGGCTATCACATGTTGGCAACGTGGGGCTTATGTCTTGTTCATCTTTACTCTGGCTGTCCACGGCCTCTTTAATGTAGCCGGGCTGGCAATTGCAGTGCATGCTTCATCACCGCTGATTAACGTTGCTCAGGCAACAATATTATTTATTTTCGGAGCGACGGTACTGGCTTTAGTCAGCTACAGGCTTACGTCTATTCAGGAGAGACTGTCATTAACGGCTTCTAATCACGACTGCAATGCCTCCGAGAATAGCAAATGAAGCAGACACAATTTGCAGGGTTATGGCTTCAGAAAGAAATAACCAACCCGCGAGTACTGCCAACACGGGCACGCTCAGTTGAATAGTGGCGGCATTCGTAGCCCTTATGTGAGGTAGAACCTGATACCATAGCGCGTAGCCCACGCCAGAAGCGATTGCTCCGGACGCAATGGCGAGCATAAGGCCGGTGTTGTCTACCGTTAAATCACCTCCAGTCGAACTGAGCCAGGCAAGAAGCACGGCAGCAAAGGCCAGTGAGTAGACAAAATTGCCTGACGTGACAGCTGTCCCTGACTTAGCACCGCGCCCCATGATTGAATATATTCCCCAGGCAAAGCCAGCACACAGCATAAGTGCAGCAGCCCCGAATGGCGGGGCTGACAGGCCGGGCATCAGCAATACAATAAGCCCGGCTATTGCCATTATAAAGCCCGTAACCTGCCAGCGATGAAACCGCTCTCCGGCCAACAAACCCGCACTGATCATGGTAATCTGTACAGAACCAAACAGCAGTAGCGCGCCTGTTCCTGCACTCATACTCACATAAGCAAAAGAAAACGCAGCGGCATAGGTAGACAATGCCAGGGCCCCTCTCCAGCTTCCGGCTTTTACAGAAGGAACACGAAGCAGACGTGTAATAACTAATAGCGTAATTGCACCGCTTAGCAGCCTGACGGCTGTGAACATACCCGGGGACGTATCCGTCTCAACCAACGCCATTCGGCACAGCAATGAGTTTGCTGCAAACGCGATCATCGCCATCATGGTGTAAAAGCTTATGCGTAATGACGAGGGCAAAGCGGGCTCTCTGTTTAGTAAAGGTGTTGAAATATCATAACGTTATACAATAGCTCAATAAATAACTCGACAACTGAATGTTAACGTCGGCCATGATGTGTACGTCAGTCTGGCGTGTTACCCCTGATACCGGGA
Source organism: Alteromonas sp. H39 (assembly GCF_047556435.1). Taxonomy (GTDB): domain Bacteria; phylum Pseudomonadota; class Gammaproteobacteria; order Enterobacterales; family Alteromonadaceae; genus Alteromonas. The sequence continues at coordinate 2,075,756 of NZ_CP180210.1, read as the reverse complement.
AAGCTAAGCAGCGTAAACAGGGCTTATAAGATCAAAAAAGGGCCTGAAAGGCCCTTTTAACAATACAGAAGAGAGTTACAGTTTCAGGCCCAGACGCTCGGCCACTTCAACGTAGGTCTCAACAACAGAACCCAGTCCTTGGCGGAAACGGTCTTTGTCCATTTTCTTGCGGGTTTCTTTGTCCCACAGACGACAACCGTCTGGCGTGAACTCATCGCCTAAGACAACATTTCCTGCTTCATCCAAACCAAACTCAAGTTTATAATCGACCAGAATCATTCCTGCATTATCGAAAAGCGTTTTCAGTACGCTGTTCACTTCAAAAGTCAGCGATTTCATCTTTTCAATTTGTTGCTCGGTAGCCCAGCCGAATGAAATGATGTGGTAATCATTGACCATGGGATCATGCAAAGCATCGTTTTTCAGGAAGAACTCAAACAGTGGTGGTGTCAGCTCTTTGCCCTCTTCCACACCAAGGCGGCGTACCAAAGAGCCCGCAGCGACATTGCGCACCACACACTCAACCGGGATCATATCCAGTTTTTTTACGAGTGACTCGGTGTCAGAAACCAGCGACTCTACCTGTGTCGCAATACCCGCCTCTTCCAGCTTGGTCATGATGAAGTGATTAAATTTATTATTCACCTCGCCTTTGCGTTCCAGCTGTTCAATTTTTTCGCCGTCAAATGCTGACGTATCATTCCGGAAATGGAGGATCAGCTTATTGCTGTCATCAGTTAAATAAACTGTTTTTGCCTTACCGCGGTAAAGCTCTTCACGTTTTTGCATTTTGACTCTCAATTAAATATCAAGGTTATCTTCTGACATCACCCTGGAGAAGGGCTCAAATAAATCCGAAACCTGATTCGCTTCAAACGGCTCGCTTTCGTCGTTCATAAAGGTAATCGAGGTTTTCTCAGCAGAGAGTTTATTCACTTTCAGACGGTAATCTCCTTCCTCAAGTAACGCTTCTTCACTGCTGAACAAGCTTCCCCACCAACCTTCATCTTCACCAGTAAAAGAGACGAACAATAAGCCAGTGGATTTATCAAGATCTTTAACATCAAAGCCCAGTTTGCGCAGCACTAACAAGGTTCTGGGCCATGCCACGTCATATTGGGCACTGACAACAAAAGCCGGCTCACCGTCGGGGTTAAAACCCATTTCGGTATCCAAACCCTGACGAATTCGCGCAATACGACGGCTGTCTTCCAACTGGATCTGATACTCATAATGATTGATAACCTGGTTAAGAATATCAACCTCTTCACGACGTTCCTGCAAATCATTCACACTGGCAACCACGTCGTTACCTGTAGTTGCCATATAGTCTCTCAACTCAACCATCAGGGCAGCTGTTCGACCGTGTGGCTTTTTCTCAAGCATAAATTCGAAACGGCGACCAATCTGACTTTCCGTTGAAGTCCAGTCATACCAACTGCTGTCTTCTTCTTTGTTGATAATCATCCAGTCAGTCACAAGTGTGCCTTCATCTGGATCGAAGCGGTCTACACCGATGCCCTGCTGATCAAGAAAACTTAGTAACGAATTCCAGATGGCTTTTTCCAGCGGTTGTGAATCATCAACCTGATCAAACCAGACCACAGCTTTTTTCGTGCCTTCTTCGACGTGAGAACCGGTAACAACCGGCATAACCACTGACGGAGACATGACAATTAGTTTTTTTCCGACAAGCTCACGGTCCGCTTCTTCACCCACTTCGGGTAGCGCAAAGTCGTCGGAGAACTCGGGTTTATCCAGTTCATCAGGAATTTTCAATGGTTGCTTTTCGGCAGTATCCACATAGTCGTAACTGCCTGAAGCGGTTTTTCTGTCCAGTTGGCTTGAACATCCCGCAAGGGCCAGTACAGTCAGGCCGCTCACTAAAGCCAGGGTTTTATTCATGGGAATCCTTATTAACCAGAAATCAAAGCGTATTTTTTTAATATTTCTTCGATATGATTTTTGCTTGCAAGTTCCGGTAAAACCATCGGTAATCGCAATTGAGCACTTTTCATCATGCCCATTTTATACAATGCCCATTTCGGCATCACGGGATTTGGCTCGATAAACAGGCCGGTATGAAGCGCGTCAATGGTGCGATCTATCTCGCGACACCGTGTAAAATCTTTCGCCAGAGCGGCTTCACACATCTGTGCCATTGCTTTAGGGACGATATTTGCTGTAACTGAAATAACGCCATGTCCGCCTTCACACAAAAACTCACAACTTGTTGCATCGTCACCGCTTAACAGAATGAAACTGTCATCAACGACGGCTTGCGTTGCTTTCAGACGGGAAATATCTCCGGTAGCATCTTTTAAACCAACAATGTTTTTATGCTGTGCCAATTCAGCTACCGTCTCCGTTAGCATGTCAGCAACCGTGCGGCCGGGAACATTGTATAATATGATGGGTACATCAGAAGCGTCGGCGATCGCATTGAAATGCGCTACCATACCTTTTTGCTGAGGCTTATTGTAATAAGGCACGACACTTAAGAAGCCATCTACGCCCAAGTCACTCATTTGCTCAGTCAGAAAAATCGCTTCGGCTGTGGAATTTGCACCACTACCTGCAATTACTGAAATTTTACCGTCAGCTATCCGAACCGTTTCCTTTACCACATTGATATGTTCGTCAAACGGCAAGGTCGCAGACTCGCCAGTCGTTCCTACAGAAACGATACCGTGAGTCCCCTGGTCAATATGAAACTGTACCAGCTTTTCCAGGGCCGGGTAGTCAATATCACCGTGGTCATCCATTGGCGTTACCAATGCTACATAACTGCCAGTAAACATAATCTCTCCGCAATTTGTGAGCGCACATGGTAATTATCTCAGAACGCAAAAACAAGCAGATAGCGCGGCAATTGAGTAATTAAATTGTAATAGCCATTAATAACCATGAAAGAAGCTCTGGTGAGGAAGAATAGATTACGGCTGGACATGTTACTATCGCTCCCCCCTCTTCCAAACCCATCACCGTCATCTCGCATCTGTACTAAGCACCTGTCATTGAAATTGTCTCTGGCAGTGGCACTTAAAAATGCCTCTGTGCTACCATCTGCTTCTGAACTAATCTGACGCAGAAATCATGGCAAAGCATCAACTTATCGTGACTATCCTGGGAACTGACAGCAGTGGCATTCTCAGTGAAATTGCATCTACCGTGTCTGAGGCACAATGTAATATTCTCGACAGCCGACAGGCTATATATGGTCAGGAGTTCTCGCTTACGATGATTCTGGAAGGGACGCAGCCGGCCATTACCAAGGCCGAATGCACTATTCCTCCGTTGTGCCAGCGGCTTGATCTGCTGTCAATGATGAAGCGTACCAGCCATCACGCAAAACAAAATCTGGCGCATTTAATTGATGTTGAGTTCAGTGGTAAAGACACCGCCGGCCAGATAAAAGCCGTTACTGGATTTTTTGCCGAACGTCAGGGATCTATCAGCGCATTTCGACAGCGGACCTTTACGGATAAAGTTACAGGTGAGGAGATGATGCGATGCAAGTTTGTCGTTAATATCCCTGACAGTATAGATTTCACTGAACTCGAAACTTCTCTCAGCGCGCTTTTCGACACATTACAGGTTACCGGTAAGGTAGTTGATAAACACAATAAGGATCCTAATGAAAACGTTACAAGCTGGTGATAAAGCACCCGAATTCACGTTACCCGATCAAAATGGTGATGACGTTTCACTGCAAAGCTTAGAAGGTAAAAAAGTTCTTATATATTTTTACCCCAAAGCAATGACCCCGGGATGTACGGTTCAGGCTCAGGGACTTCGTGATATTCAGAACGAACTGGAAAAGCAAAACGTTGTGGTGTTGGGAGTCAGCCCGGACGCGGTAAAACGTTTGCCAAAATTTATTGAAAAAGAAAATCTTAACTTTACGTTATTGTCAGACGAAGATCATGCCGTGGCAGACGCCTTTGGTGTGTGGGGCCCGAAAAAATTTATGGGCAAAGAGTATGACGGCATTCATCGAATTAGCTTTTTGATAGATGAAGACGGTAACGTTGAGCACGTTTTTAATAAATTTAAAACCAAAGAGCATCACATAGTGGTGCTTGATTATTTGTCACAGAACGCATAATCGAATCCCGTAACGACTAGCCCGGCTGATGACCGGGCTTTTTTGTCAGTTCAGGCCTTCGGACAATGCGCGCCTGTGTCTACCCAGGCCTTAAATAATTTACCAAACGCCGCTTGCGTTCCCGGCGCAGGCTCTCTGCCTTCACCCGGCTCCCACCCCCAGCCTACTAGCGTATCTTCGGCCATGTGGTGAATCATTTCCGGCATGGTTTTGTTGCCATTACGCTCTTTGTCTTTCAGTTGCAGACAAATTTCGCCCAAGGACTTCCCCACCCACGCCATTTCGGGTGGTGCAAGGTGCCATTTAGGGTGACCAGGAATGCTTTTGACATCTTCAGACTGTCCCGTTACTTCAACGTTCATCGCCTGATGACAGGTATTACATTCCATTCCCGCCTCACCGAAATTCCCTGGTCCGCGCTGTACCGGAGGATTATGGACGACCATTTCTTCTCCCTGGAGAGGCTGGTTACCGACGGGATGGCAATTCAGACACCGTGGATGTTGTAATACTTTACCCACTTCTTCAAACAACGCGACGGACCGGGCTTTCTCGCCTTTTACGTCGTCAAAGTCATCCACTGACTTTAACGATTCGGCTACCCCAGGCATGCTTGCTGAAGCAAGAACACACACAGCAAGATACAATACTCGTTTACCTGATATATTCATTATTGCGCCTCCTATGCTTGCGCTGGTTTAACCATGGGTAGTCGATAGGTACTTTCACCGGTAAGCCGTCGCCATGCATTCGCGACAGCAGGACCAATCGGTGGGACTCCGGGCTCGCCGACTCCGGTTGGTGACGCATCGGACTGAATAACAGTGACTTCCACATGCGGCATTTCACTCATTCGTAATGACCGGTAGTCATGGAAATTCGACTGCTCTACTGTGCCACCTTCACTAAGCACCACCTCATCATACAAAATTGCGCCTACCCCAAAACCAACGCCTCCTTCCATCTGCGCCTTGATGTGATTCGGATTGACAGCTACGCCACAATCGACTGCAACCCATACCCGCGTAACTTTAGGTTCACCGTTTTGGTTACGCGTGACCTCGGCAATCTGAGCAACATAGGTGCTGAAGCTTTTATGTACCGCAACACCTCTGGCTGCACCGCTGGCCACAGGACCAGCGTCATCAGCCATCTTAGCAACGGCTCGCAACACCCCGGCATCCCGGGAATCTGGCTTCATTAATTCAAGCCGACCGTCTATTGGATCTTTATCACCCTTTTCGAGCAATTCATCGATAAAGGTTTCTACGGTATACCCGGTATGAGTATGTCCCACTGAACGCCACCAGAGCACAGGCACTTTCGAGTTTGTGTTGTATGACATGCAGCGATGATTGTTAAACTGATAAGGTACCTCACGTGCACCTTCCACACTGGTTTCATCGAGCTCGTCTTGTTTCCCCATTAAGGACTGACAAGCGACATGCTGATCCCACGCGACAATGGTGCCATCTTTATCCAAAGCGGCTTTTAATTTATGAAGCGTTAACGGACGATAAAAGCCCCCCTTGATGTCATCTTCGCGCGTCATTATGTGTTTTACGGGCCGTGTCATACCGGAGGCTTTAAATACTTCAGCCGCCTCTGTCATGTAGGGAGAACCAAACTGCGCCCGACGCCCGAAACTGCCGCCGGCAAGTTGTACATGAACGGTGACCTGCTCCCGGCTCACATCACAAACCTTGGCAATAGCATCGGCATCCCCCCCGGGAAACTGCGCCCCGGCGTAACATTCGATACCACCTTCGGCATTTTTTAGTAACACGGCATCAAGCGGCTCCATGGGTGCATGCGCAAGAAAGGGAAAAACATACTCCTGCTCGACAACGGTCACCCCCTCTTTATTCCACTCTGCGTCCACATCACCGGTGGCGGAAGCCTCAAAGCCACCGGAAGACATGGCCTGTCGAAAGTCATCTTCAATTTGCTTGCTGGACCGGGTTTCTGCATTGGTTTCGTTCCAGGTAACCGACAGTTTGTCGCGGCCTTTAAGCGCCGCATACGTGCTGGTTGCGTAAACAGCAACGCCCTGAGGAATGGTTTTGACCATTGTCACGCCATTGACTTTTAGCGCATCTTCATCTACCACACTGTCAACGGTTGCCCCAAATTTAGGAGGATGAGCAACCACGGCATACAACATGTCATCGGCAATCACATCCATCGTAAAAACGGCTGAGCCATTTGTTTTTGCGGGCGTATCCAGGCGCTGCTTATGTGTGCCTATAATTGAAAACTGATCGCGTGATTTCAGTGACACGTTCTTTGGTGGGGAGAATGCAGCCGCATCTTCGGCCAGCTCTCCGAAATTGGCGGTCTTTCCGGAGGCCTTATGACTAATAATGCCCTTGCTGACTGTTAACGTATTCTGAGGGACGCACCACCGCGCGGCAGCTGCCATTAATAACATTGCTTTGGCAGTAGCACCGGCTTTACGAAACTGTTCGTAAGAGTTGGCAATGGACGTCGAGCCGCCGGTCAACTGCATACCTAAGGCAAAGTTCTTGTAGACCTCGTCATCAACCGGCGACGCCTCAACTCGCATTTGCTCCCAGTCAGCGTCCAGTTCCTCTGCGACAAGTTGGGTTAAGCCAGTGTAAGGTCCCTGCCCCATTTCAAGGTGCTTAGACAGTACGGTAACCTGATTATCCGGTGCAACACGCACAAAAGCATTCATTGACTGACTAGCGCCCTCAACGCCCTGAGGGTCTCCCTGGGTAACAGCTGCAGCGGCCGTTTTAGGTAAAATAGTTAACCCAATGATTAATCCGGATCCCTGAAGAAAGTGCCGTCGGGATACGTCGGTTGTTTGTGCACCACTCATGCTGAAGCCTCCATGTCTTTCGCCGCATCATGTATCGCCTGGCGAATACGCTGGTAAGTGGCACACCGGCATATATTGCCATCCATCGCGTTGTCGATGTCCTCGTCACTTGGTGATGGCTTCTGTTTGAGCAATGCCACAGCACTCATGATCTGCCCTGACTGGCAATACCCACATTGTGGTACATCCAGTGATTTCCAGGCCGCTTGCACGGCTTTCGCTTCACGCCCCTCGACAGACTCTATGGTAGTAACCTGGCTACCCTCGCAGGTAGATATCGGTGTGACACAGGCGCGTTTACTCATGCCATTAACATGGACGGTACAGGCACCGCATTGGGCTATCCCACACCCATATTTTGTTCCGGTTAACTGTTTGGAATCACGGATAACCCAAAGTAAAGGGGTGTCTGGATCGCCATCGAATGTGGTCTTTTCGCCATTCAGGGTGAATGAAAGCACGATTTGCTCCTTGGTGTATTCTGTCCTGGTCAATACCTCAAGCAACAACGTACATGCTAATTTGACATCAGGGTTGGCCTGTCATTAATGGCTTTATACTTACCGGTGGTCGTGAAAGATTAACCAGAATTAACAATCATGAAATATGTGGCGAAATACTGCCTCGCGAGAACCGCATCAGCATAAAGAAAACCGGCAGTTTCTCGGCTGCCGGCATATTGTAACTATTCGGTAAGGGGGGGGTCTGAAGGAATGTCTGGCCCGCCAGACCAGGCGGTAATGACGGCCTTAACCAGCGTTGCCAGAGGGATGGCAAAAAACACGCCCCAGAAGCCCCACAGGCCACCGAAAAAGAGTACAGCAATAATGATGTACAGTGGATGTAGACTTACCGCTTCAGAGAACAATAACGGCACCAGTAAATTGCCGTCCAGTGCCTGAATGATCCCGTACGCGATCATCAGATACCAGAATTCCGGAGAAATGCCCCATTGGAACATCGCAACTATCGCTACAGGAATGGTCACAACCGCAGCACCGATATAAGGAATGAGCACTGATAACCCGACCAACACACCTAACAGCATTGCGTAGCGAAGGTCCATGAGAACAAAGGTGACACACGATACGGAGCCAACGATAAGAATTTCTATCACCTTTCCACGAATATAATTTGCTACCTGGGCATTCATTTCATGACCGACCTGTGAAATCAGGCGGCGCTCTTTGGGTAACAGTTTTGAAATGCTCTCTAAAAAGAACATCTTATCTTTAAGCATGAAGAACACCATTAACGGCACCAAAATCAGGTAAACCAACAGCGCTGCGACGTTTGCAATGTTGCTGAAAGAAGCCGAGATAAGTGACTCTCCGACATCAACCAGTTTTTCATTTAGCCCTTCCATCATTTGATGGATTTGATATACCTGAACGTAATTCGGATACTTATCTGGTAACGTCAGGATCCAGTCCTGTGCCTGCTGCCAGATAACCGGTGTTTCCTGTATCAGGTTCACACTTTGCTTGGTGATAATGGGAACCAGCCCGACAAACAGCATAATCGTAACGGCAATAAAACCAAGTAATACCAGTGTACAGGCAATAGATCGGCTGAGTCCTACACTGACAAGGCGGCTCACCGGCCAGTCTAGTAAATACGCGATGACTGCCGCCACTAACACTGGCATAATCAACTCACCCCACAACAGCAACATGGCGGTGGTTAATAATAAAAGTATCAGCAACATGGCTGAGTCAGGATCAGAGAACTTGCGTCGGTACCATCGACCAAACACACTTAGCATAGATAGCGTCCCGCTAAAGAATCGATTTCAGGACCCGCATCATAGAGTAAAGCGGCCACGTTGAGCAACTCACAAACTACCCGAAAATATCCCGAAGCAGACAATATACTGGTATTGCGCAAAGTGCTGCGGCACAATGACGAAAATTTACGATAAATTTTTGAAACTGTTTACGGTTCAGTACGTTCTAACAGCAAAGGCTTTGCAGTACTCAAAAGAAAGGTGTAATGAGATTAATCGCGCGTAAAGGACTCACCGCTTGCCTGTTTGTTCTCACATGTAGTCTGGCGGCCGTGGCCCAGGATTCGGCGTATTCCAATAAAAACGCTCTGCCAGAGATTGGTGTGGTCGCGTCTGATGCCATTTCTTTGGATAAAGAAATGATTGTTGGCGATGCTGTCATGCGGCAAATGCGCGGACAGGCTCCTCTCGTTGGCGATCCGGTACTTGACGAGTACCTTCAGGATTTGGGTAATCGTCTTGTAGTACACGCTGACAATGCTAAATTCCCTTTTACCTTTTTCTGGGTGAATAACGATGCTATTAACGCGTTTGCGTTTTTCGGCGGCCATATTGGTGTGCACACAGGTCTGATACGGCGAGCAAAAAACGAAAGTGAACTGGCATCGGTACTGGCGCACGAAATTTCCCACGTCACCCAGCGACATATTGCCCGGCGCATGCAGGCGCAGCAACGGGCGACACCTCTGGCAATAGCGTCTATGATAGGCGGCGTGTTGTTGGCGATAGCCAATCCTCAGGCTGGCATTGCTGCCATGCAGGCAGGCCAAGCCGCCTCTGCACAATTACAAATTGACTATACCCGCTCGAACGAGCAGGAAGCGGACCGCATCGGGATTTCAATGCTGGCCAGAGCCGGTTTTGATCCCGACGCTGCAGCCAGCTTTTTCTCTACCATGGCCGAAGAATACCGAATGGTATCGCGTCCGCCCGCTCGTCTGCTTTCTCACCCACTAACCGAAACCCGTATTGCTGACGCCAGGGCGCGTGCCGGAGATTATCCCTCTGTTCGCTTGCTACCGGTACTGTCATTCCATCTCGCCAAAGCACGCATTGTGTCACGTTATTCCTTCGATAAAGAATATAGCCTTGAGCATTTTCAGGCGATGGTGGATAAAAAAGATTATCTGGTGGAGGAAGCTGCTTTATATGGGCTCGGACTCGCCCATATGCGTAATGAAAATATGGATGAAGCACGGAATATCATTATCGACCGCTTGCTCAAGAACGATCCGTCGAATCTGTTTTATCTAGATGCTGCAACCGATATCTCCATTGCGCAGGAAAAATTTGATGAAGCTATATCACGCCTGGAATCTCATATATCACACACCCCAAGAAATACGGTTCTTGCGCTTAACTATGCGAATGCATTGATTTATGCAGGTCGGTTTGCACCGGCTATTCAAATACTTAAAGACTATCTGCTGGTCAACCCGGATTACGAACTGGCGTACCAATTACTGTCAGAAGCGTATCGCAAAGCAAAACAGTTTGGTGACATGCATCAAAGCAAAGCGGAAGTGTATGCTTTGTATGGAGCTTATGCGCGAGCGGTTGATGAATTGCAATACGCATATAATTTTGCTGGTGAAGACCACCTTATTAAACAGCGTATCCGCGCACGCATAAAGCAACTGCGTGAAGAAGAAGAGCGGTTAAAGCGACTGTGACTTCAGCGCATTAATCGTATCTGACAACAATGTTTCGCTGACCTCTCCCATCAATGTTTTTTTCACTCTACCGTCGGGCCCAATAATAAAAGTGGCGGGCAGATAGGGTGGTCGCTCCATGGGCATTATCATCTTTTCATCGGGCACAACCAAAGGCAGATGTATTTGATATTTGTCTTTAAGTTCTCTAATACGCTCTTTGCTTAAGGGATCATAACTTACCGCGAAAATCGTCGTATCAGCTGGCTTCTCAGCATGGAATGCGACCAATTCAGGGATTTCACGTAAACACGGTGCACACCACTCAGCAAAATAGTTGACGACAACCCATTTACCCGAAAAATCTGACCAGCGGTATTGGCTGCCGTCGAGGGTTTCGAAGTCTTTTTGCATGGCTTGCCATGACATTACGCCTGCAATCATGGCTGCGACCAATAACATCCCGACAAGCAACACTCTCATGTGTCCCTGCTGCTTCACATTAAAAGCCGTTAATCTCATTACTGCCCCTTGATTATCATGATTAAACGCGCAATAGTCCGTGGCATAAACTACGTATTCCCCATCGCCGATGGGTATATCAGCAAACGGAACAGAAAATGTCCAGCATTACACTCATTCACAATCCTCGTTGCTCAAAGAGCCGGCAGACTCTGGCGCTGTTGGAAGAGCATGGAGTCACCCCAAACATTATTGAATACTTAAAAACGCCATTAGATGAAGAGTCGATTCGCGCGATCTTTTCAAAATTACCGACCAACAACGTGATTGACATGGTCCGCGTTAAAGAAGACGAGTTTAAAGAGGCTGGCCTTAATAAATCTCAGAGCAGCGCTGATGAATTGTTTGCAGCTATGGCGTCATTTCCAAAACTCATTGAGCGGCCCATCGTGATTAACGAGGATAAAGCACGTATCGGCAGGCCCCCGGAATCGGTACTGGACATCCTCTAGTGGCACCGGTTCTGGTTTTATATTACAGCCGGCATGGCGCGACACATCAGCTTGCCAATGCCATAGCCAAGGGTATTGAGTTAGCTGGCGCAACGGCCATGGTAAGAACCGTCCCGTCGCTTCACGACGCAACCGGGGAACCTGATGATAGTGCACCTGAAAAAGGCCCACCCCACGTCACTACAAAAGACCTGGAGTCCTGCAGTGGGCTGGCTTTAGGCAGCCCCACCCGCTTTGGAAATATGGCTGCACCGGTAAAGCATTTTTTAGACAGTACGTCACAGCAATGGTTACAAGGCGCGCTCATCGATAAGCCGGCATGCGTGTTCACGTCAACGTCAAGTATGCATGGCGGGCAAGAAACCACATTGCTATCGATGATGATCCCATTATTACATCATGGCATGGTGTGTTGTGGCTTGCCTTATTCAGAGCCGGCCTTACACGAAACGCAAACCGGTGGCACGCCATACGGTGTAACCCATGTATCAGCAAACACGCAGAAAAAGTTGTCTGAACATGAGAAGTCTTTGGCCATTGCACAGGGAAAACGCCTGGCCACGCTGGCAAGAAAACTTTCATTACAACAGGAGGAATCACGCTAGTGGCTCCCGATACACGATTTTATCGCTACCTTGCACTAGTCAGTCACATTGGGCTGCTAAGCTGGGTAACAATGTGGCATTTCATACTTGTGCCTGAAGCCGGATATTCTGTATTTTTTATTTTGCTGATTTACGTGGTACCGCTGGTGTTACCGCTTAAAGGTGTCATTCAGGGCAAGCCATACACACATGCGTGGGCGAATTTCATTATTATGTTTTACCTGATCCACGGTTTTACTATCGCGTATGCAAGTGAAGCGGAACGCTGGTATGCCATAATAGAAATTATCCTATCAACCACCATGTTTATAGGTTGCAGCATTTTTGCCAGAAAGCGCGGCCGCGAGTTAGGTCAGGGACTGAAAAAAATGAAAACTGAAATGCAGGAAGAGCGGGAGCGGTTTCAAAGGAGTAAGTGATGAAAAACTGGTTAGTTCCGTTAACTATAATTACCCTTGCAGGTTGTGGCGGCTCCTCTGGCGGAGACAGCAATACGCCGCCTCCGCCAACAGACAACACTGAACTGGTACTAACCGGAGAAACTACGGTTATTGCCGGCGACTCTGTTGACTTTACCATTAGAAGCAGTGATGGCTCTGTATTGAGTGACATCAACTGGAGTATTGAAACACAAGATGTGGCATTACTTGCAGCGCACACACAGGCTGTCGGTTTTGACGCGCCTGCTGCCGGCGACTATCCCATGTCGGTGACCGCCAGTTTTGCAAACGGGTCACAACAAACCCTCGATTTTGTGCTTAACGTGCAGGAGGGAGAAACGCCACTGGCAATAACTCGTTTAGGTCACGAGGCATCAGAAGGCAATCGCGTATCTTTGCGTGTTGACGCCAACCATCCGGATTCTACGGCCGGGTCTCCCATCACAGTAACAGATATTAGCTGGCAGCAGGTCAGCGGGCCAAATGCAATTAATGTGCGCTTCGATGACGGCGACGATCCGCGCTACGACATCTATTTTCAGGCTCCCCCCGTGACCGCTGATCAGGTTATCGAGTTTCAGGCAACCGTTACCTATGACAATGGCGATAACGGCAACGATACTGTGCAGGTGCTGGTAAAAAACATCCAGGCTGACCAAGACAGTTACTTTGTTGATGAAACTGATGGCAGATTACAGACAGTCACTGACCATATGCTTCCTTACCGGGCAGACAGCCCCTACGCGAATGCGCTTGAGCAGTGTGTTTACAGTAACACCATCACGTCAACATGTACCTTCGGTACCCTTCCGCTGATTGGTCAGGAGACGGAAGATCCCAGCATTGACGATATTCTGGACCGCACATATGTATCTCATCCGTGGATGGGAGATGCCTTTAAAGCCTTTCTGGAGACCAGTGCAGCCAGTGAGGATATTCGCAATTTACTGCGAGCGACCACCGCCGTTGTTATCTCTTACGAAGTACGGCCGTCATTTTACTGGGTAGCCACTGGCGCCATTTACCTGGACGCAAATAATTTCTGGCGAACCCCTGCAGAGCGCGATACCTTAAACACCATACCTGATTATCGCAGCAATTTTGGCGATTCGCTGAACTTTCGCACCTATTGGCGCTATGTGAGAGATGGCGAGTATTTTTATCCTCAGCCTGGATTCTCTGCTCAGTTGAGACGCTCCAGAAACAATCAGGATATTGAAGCGTCACTGGCCTGGTTGATGTATCACGAACTTGCTCATGCGAACGACTTTTTCAATTATCAGGTATGGTCTACATTATCTGCAGCCAACGATCCGCTTTCTTATTACAACCGCAATTCCACGCAGTCTGATTCACTGGATAACGCACTTCCTCTTACCTCACAGGAATTGCATGACTTAGCAGAGGTTCGTTATGGCGGAGAGGATGCTACTGCCACGCAGCGAGGTTACAGTGCGCAACAGGTGGCGAACTGGTTTGAACCTGATGGTGCAGTATCGTTCTACTCATACTTTACCCGACGTGAAGATTTCGCCAATCTGGTAGAGCGATTTATGATGTTGTATCGCCTTGGCGTGGCATCAGATGTTGGCGTATTTACCCGTGAAACAATTGAAAACAATGAGGCTATCATAACCTGGGGCCAGCGTAACCGCATCAACACGCCCGAGTTGCAACAACGGGTAGATTTTGCCGTCAGCCGCGTGTTACCGGAGTTGGATGTGCCACAAATTCTGACTGCGTTACCACAGCCGCAGCAATTACCTGAAGGCGCGAGCTGGCGTGATACGCTGACGCTGAATGAGGCGGGTGAAGTAGTTGAATCGAAAAGCAGTAAATGGGCTGAGTCGCAAGGGATGTTTGCTGAAGAACATACGGTCATGCCGGCACTTCCGGCAGGCCGATAAATAACGGCTTACCTAGTAAAGTCCCAGCTCTCGTTTAACCATATTAACCGAGAGCTTTTTTTGTTCCTGTAACGAGCGCGTGTCCAGTCTGTCGAGCAAATTAATCAGACTTGGTATGTCCCGCTCGCTATGGTGTAAAAGAAACTGTAGGGCCTGCTCTGATAACCTTAAGCCACGAGCCGTGGCACGATTTCTAACAACCGTTTTACGTGCTTCATCGCTCAATGCATGCAGTTGGTAGGTTACGCCCCATGAGAGGCGCGAGCGCAAATCAGGCAGCACAAAAGCGGGATTACTTGGCCCCAGACGGCTTGTACAAACCAGTACCGTTTGCTGCGACTCCACGACCCGGTTGATAAGATCAAACAATGCCAGTTCCAGTGTTTTGTTGCCTGCAATGGCATGTATGTTATCAAGGCACACCAAGGGTAATGTCTCAAAGCCTTCAAAAGCGTTCGCAGGCCAGGCTTCGGCATTGTTAAGATTCAGATAAACATGAGGAATATCGCGGGCTGCTATCTCATGACAAAGCGCGTAAAGCAGATGACTTTTCCCCCGCCCCGCACTGCCGAGTAACGTAACCATGGGTAGCTTTAATGACGCTACCCCTTGAAATAAGCTGGCATCACGCCAGTCAGGCACGGCATAAGCCAGTGCCTGTAACAATGTTACCAGTTCGGTATCGGTACCAGAGACAAAACTGTCAAATGTTTCATCAACTGGCAGTGATACCGGCAAAGGCAATTGCATCGCTACTCGTTCCAATAGAAATTGTATCCCTGTACTGGCTGTCCAAACGCGTCCCTGACGGGCTGCAAACGGTTCTCAAGAGACATCGTGTTAATCAGGTCCTGCGCCGAACCTAGCAAAGACAACTCAAAGGTACCAACAGAGCCTGACTGGGCAGATAACGATACATGCTCAACCACGCTCAGGCTGGCGAGGTAGCGCTGTGCCATGACATAATTTTCCAGGCTGTCGAGGTTCGCGACTGACATTTTTACTTTCTCTGAGCTCTGTGCATTCTGACCTGGTTTTATGGAAAAAATATCAGCAAGGTAGCTGGCATATCCATTAATTAGAAGCTGAGCAAGACGGCTTTTATCATTGCCGTAAAGCGATCCGGTTTTAACATCATTTCCACGAATAAATACCCAGTCCAGCGCGTACTCGCCTTCCCCCTGCTCTGCCATCATGGCCTCAAATTCAGCCGTAGAAAAAGGCATTACATTGTCAGCTACAGTTTGCGGTTGGGAGTTGGCTACCTGATATTGAACGTTTGCGGCGGCCCCCATACTTAAAGTATCAACCTGTTGCACGCCAACTCTGGTTTCACTGCGTGACTGCACTGCATTGTCCTGATGGTTCCAGTTTTCACTTAATGCTTCAGACAGCAGTGTTTCCTGATCAGGCTCAGGAAGGTTGGGGATAGCCGCATTGTTATTTTTATATAATCTGGCGCCGATAATATAGTCTACCCCGTAACGTGACGATGCCTTTATCAACGCTTGAGGAAATCTTCCCCAAATATCATATATCGCTATTGCCTGATTGTCTGTCAGATCCATCAGCGGCAGACTCACCCTGATCCCACGAGAACGAGCTGTTTCTCGAACAGCTTGGCTGATGACGTCAGACTGAGCTTCTTCGA
Organism: Alteromonas sp. H39; assembly: GCF_047556435.1. Classification (GTDB taxonomy): domain Bacteria; phylum Pseudomonadota; class Gammaproteobacteria; order Enterobacterales; family Alteromonadaceae; genus Alteromonas. The sequence goes on along the minus strand of NZ_CP180210.1, from coordinate 2,059,788 downwards.
CAATATCACGTTGTCCATTGTCATTTTCTACGGCCAGCCAAAGAATCGTTTCAGGACGGCGGTTTCCCCATACAGGTAACCCTTCGCGTCGAAGCAATGTTAGTAACGCCTGCTGGTCAAACTCGGCAATGTAGTACAACTGCCCGTCAATATCGTCAAAACGATAGGAACGAAGATACTGACCCGGCGATCGCACCGCAGTTTTGACACCGGCGTTTTCCGGGGCAGTTGTGGTACCTGACATTTTTATCAATACTTGCTTAAGCGCCTCTCTTGAGGCTTGTTGCTGGGTACTCTGGTTTTGATTTTCTACCTGAACCTGTCCCACATGGGTATCAATCTGTACCGTTGCTGTTGCGGGTAAACTGACGAACACCGCCACGTACATAAAACATGCAGACAACGACGATTTAACTAGACAAGCGTGATGCTGTAATGACTGAACCAAACTCAAAATACCTTTTCACTCCCGTTACCTCACCACACCCTGTGGCGTAAGAAGAAAAAGTATTGTGTGCTATTTACGTTCATTTTTCACCTCTTTCTGGTGCAATATTTTTGTTTCAGAACTGAGTCCCGTTTTTCATCACAGTCCTGTCAGGTTGTCAGCGTGTCACTGACATAAAAGACGGTGATCTCAGGCCCAGACGATTGGACTTACCCTCACTTACTGGTAGAATCCGCGTTTTTCCATCCCACAGCATCAGGGCGTAACCGTGAGCGATAACAAAACCTCGTTAAGTTATAAAGATGCCGGCGTTGATATCGACGCAGGTAATCAGCTTGTAGAAAGAATTAAGACCGTAACTAAAAAGACACATCGTCCGGAAGTAAAGGGCAATATTGGTGGCTTTGGTGCGCTTTGTGAAATCCCCTCAAAATACAAGCGCCCGCTGCTGGTCTCTGGTACCGATGGTGTGGGAACCAAGCTTCGCGTGGCGATGGATGCGAATCAACATCAGGGCGTCGGTATCGACCTTGTCGCCATGTGCGTGAACGATCTTATTGTTCAGGGTGCTGAGCCATTGTTTTTCCTTGACTACTACGCCACTGGAAAACTCGATATCGATGTTGCTGCCTCTGTGGTTACCGGTATTGGCGAAGGCTGTGAATTATCTGGCTGCGCATTAATCGGTGGCGAAACCGCTGAAATGCCCGGCATGTATCATGATGGCGATTACGATATAGCAGGCTTCTGTGTAGGTGTGGTTGAAGCTGACAATGTGATAGACGGCGCTACGGTTAAGCCCGGTCAGAAATTAATTGCCCTGGGTTCTTCAGGTCCGCACTCTAATGGTTACTCGCTGGTACGTAAAATAATTGAAGTCAGCGGTGCCAATCTGAATGATGCACTGGAAGGCAAGCCGCTGCTCGACCACCTTCTTGCCCCTACACGCATTTATGTTAAGTCGGTACTGAAGCTACTGGAAAGCGTGAAAGTCAGTGCTATTTCACATATTACCGGCGGCGGCTTCTGGGAAAATATTCCTCGGGTATTACCAGAGTCGGCAAAAGTTGTTATCGATAAAAAAAGTTGGGAATGGCCCGCAGTTTTTCACTGGTTACAGGACAACGGCAATGTGACGGAACACGAAATGTATCGCACATTCAATTGCGGCGTAGGTATGGTTCTGGTGGTCGATGAAGATGTCGTCGACAACGCATTGGAAATACTCAAAGCACAAGGTGAAAACGCCTGGGTGATCGGTCATATTGCAGAGAAAGATGGCGAACAACAGGTTGAGATGCAGTAATTCATGAGTACAACTCCTACACTTTGCGTGCTGATATCCGGAAACGGCAGCAATCTTCAGGCTATTATTGACCGCATCAGTGATGGATCGCTGCAGGCCCGTATAGGTTGTGTTATTTCTAACCGGCCAAATGCTTTTGGTCTGGAAAGAGCACGCGAGGCCGGTATTGAGGCGCATTGTCTTGACCATCAGAAATTCGATGACAGGGATAGTTATGACCTCGCATTAAAGGCGCTGATCGATCAGTATCAGCCAGACTGTGTAGTACTTGCCGGCTTTATGCGGATTTTGACCGCGGAGTTTGTTAATCATTTCTTAGGAAAATTAGTGAACATTCATCCGTCTTTGTTGCCAAAATACAAAGGGTTGAATACTCACCAGCGCGCAATCGATAACGGCGACAGTGAACACGGTGTCAGTGTTCACTTTGTTACGCCTGAATTAGACGGCGGCCCGGTGATCATTCAAAGTAAAGTTCCCGTATTCGACGAGGACACGGCATCGGATCTGGCAGCGCGTGTTCAGGAGCAGGAACGTCAGTTGTACCCATTCGTTCTCAACTGGATATGTTCGGGCAGACTGAAAATGAAGGACAATAAGGCGGTTTTAGATAATGAAGAGCTTCCGGTTAGCGGTTTCGAAAGCGATTAATACAGCTGTTACAGGGCTGGTTCTGCTGGGTGCGGGCGCACTGCCCGCTGTAGCGGACACAGGAGATCCTTCCTCTGTCGCTCTCACTCCTTTTCATGCACAATACACCGCCTATAAGTGGGATGACGACGTAGGCAACGTGGAAATGAAACTGGAGAGATTATCACCCTCTCAATATTCATTGACCTACTCTTCTAAAGTCTCAAAGTTTTTCCTGTCGGATAAACGTTATGAGCACTCTATTTTCACCGTTGAAAACGGTACCCTGGTGCCCTCGCAATATTATTACTCCCGTTCTGGTACCGGCCCGGATGACAAACTGAATGTTACCTTTGGTAAAAACGGCAGCGATTCGGTGTTTGTCGAGTCTGAGGATGATAATTATTCTCTTGAATGGGAAAATGAAATTGATAACCAGATTTATCGCGTTGATTTACCGCGTAAGCTCGCTTCGGGTGAAACAACAACTGACTACCATTTTATCAATTATCGTGGCCAGAAACGTCATTACGGTATTGAAGTGGTTGGTGAGGAAAAGCTCAATCTCCCTTATGGTCAGTTAAATACGATTAAAGTCAGACTGGTTCGCGACTCCAATACCCGCGAGACCTTTGCCTGGTTTGCACCTGAGCTGGATTATAATCTGGTAAGGCTACAGCAGTTCAAGGATGGGGATGAGCAGGGAGACATAAAGTTACGGTCCTATGTAACACTGGCTGAGAACCCGTAATAACCACAGCGCTTCGGCTGGTTATTTGCCAGCCTGCGGTTTTCAGGCTCCCCCTTGTGAGCGTGCGGCTAATTCTGCAGATCATGGTTTCAGTTTATCGCTGATTCAGCAAATCCCTGCCAAGTGTTGATATTTTCGCTACCAACACGCTTTTCGCGCCCAGTCGTGCTGAAGATAGTGCCTTGTTTACTTCAGACAGAGCATTGTCGCCACTCGCAGCAAGGTTGCTATCGCAAACATCTTGCTATCATCGACTTTTGCGTAACGAATCATTGCCTCGCCAGGGTAATAAGACCCTTCGCAACCTTGATCTTTACGGTCTTACTGTATACGTTTAAAGTACGCTGGTCTGACCTCAAATGATGACGCGGGACAAACTTTCTCAAACCTGAAAAAGAGTGATCATTTTGGCAACAATGCCGCTATTTATTCAGACAAAGTCATTATACTAATAATTTGCCTTTATCAGGAGTGACGTATGGCAGAATTTATCTGGTTTTTACTGGTAGTGCTTACCCTGGCTGTAGCCAGCTACAAGCGAACTACCCTCATTAATGCTGTCGCTGCTGCGGGTGCAGTCATGGTGCTGGGCACCCTGTTTGGCGACATTGGCCTGCTTGGTTGGATATTATTTCTGATTTTTGCGGTCCCCCTGACTGTTGCAGACATCAGACAACCATACATCAGTAGCAAATTGCTGGCTTTTTATCGCAAAGTCATGCCCGAGATGTCCAGCACCGAACAGGAAGCCATTGATGCCGGCACCGTGTGGTGGGATGGCGATATCTTTAGTGGGAAGCCCGACTGGGACAAACTTCATGGTATTCCTAAAGGAAGATTAACGCCTGAGGAGCAGGCATTTCTGGACGGTCCGGTTGATCGTGTTTGTCACATGGTCGATGAGTGGCAAATTAACCACAAAGAAGCCGACTTACCGAAAGAAATCTGGGATTTCCTGAAAGAGCACCGTTTTTTCGCAATGATTATTAAGAAAAAATACGGTGGTCTCGAATTTTCGGCGTATGCACAGTCCAGAGTATTACAGAAACTGGCTGGGTCCAGCGCTGTTCTCTCCAGCACGGTAGGTGTACCGAATTCACTGGGTCCAGGTGAACTACTTCAACACTACGGCACAGAAAAACAGCAGGACTATTATCTGCCCCGCCTAGCCAATGGTGAGGAAATTCCCTGCTTTGCCCTCACCGGCCCGGAAGCCGGTTCAGATGCCGGCGCGATCCCTGATGTTGGGGTGGTGTGCAAAGGTGAATGGGAAGGTGAAGAAGTTCTCGGTATGCGCCTGACCTTCGACAAGCGTTATATCACTCTTGCTCCGATAGCAACAGTGGTAGGACTTGCCTTTAAATTGCAGGATCCTGACGGTTTACTGGGTGAGAAAGAAGACTTAGGTATCACGTGTGCTTTGATTCCCCGTGACACCAAGGGGTTAGATATCGGTCGTCGCCATTTCCCTCTGAATACGCCATTTCAGAATGGTCCTATCCGTGGCAACGACATTTTCGTGCCGCTGGACTTTATCATCGGTGGCCAGAAAATGGCCGGTAAAGGCTGGCGTATGCTGATGGAGTGTTTATCAGTAGGCCGTTGTATCACACTACCCTCTACTGCCGCTGGTGGCGCGAAAACCGTGGCACTGGCAACGGGAGCGTACGCCAGGATCCGCCGGCAGTTCAGAATGCCCGTAGGGCACATGGAAGGTGTTGAAGAGATGCTTGCACGGATTGGCGGCAACGCTTATCTGATGGACAGCGTTACCAGTTTCTCTACCGTGGGTGTTGATTTAGGCGAGAAGCCATCTGTGATTTCTGCGATCAGTAAATATCACCTGACAGAGAAAATGCGTCAGGTTATTAACGATTCTATGGACGTACACGGTGGTAAAGGCATCATGCTTGGGCCAAATAACTATTTGGGTCGTGGCTACCAGGGTGCTCCCATTTCAATTACGGTTGAAGGAGCCAATATACTTACCCGCAATATGATGATTTTCGGTCAGGGGGCGATGCGCTGTCACCCTTATGTGCTCAAAGAGATTGAAGCTGCCAACCTGGAAGACAAACAGGCACGTCTTAAAGCCTTTGATAAAGCAGTATTTGGTCATATCGGTTTTGCCGTTGCCAATACGGTGAGAAGTATCTGGTTCAGCCTGACAAATGGCGCGTTTCACAGCGCACCATTTACCGATGACACAGCCCGCTACTACAAACTGTTGCAAGGCTACAGTGCCAATCTGGCATTACTGACGGATGTATCTATGGGCGTACTCGGAGGCGATCTGAAACGACGTGAAAGACTGTCTGCCCGCCTTGGTGACATCTTAAGTGGTTTGTATATGGGAAGTACCACCCTCAAGCGCTACGATGATGAGGGCCGGCTGAAAGAAGATCTTCCGCTAATGCACTGGGCTATGCAAAATACATTGCATGATATTGAGACCGCGATTGACGATTTTCTGGATAACTTCCCGAACCGTGCTATCGCCGGCGCGATGCGTGTATTGGTCATGCCGTTCGGGCGTCGTGTAGATAAACCTTCTGATAAACTTGAGCACAAAATTGCCATGTTACTGCAAACTCCATCTTCGGCACGCAGCAGGTTGGGTGACGGTCAGTACCTTACCCGTGAAGAAGGCAATCTTTTTGGTGATCTGGAACAAACACTGGATGACGTGATTGCCGCGCAACCGGTGTTCGACAAAATATGTGAGCATAAGAAAGTCAAACTTCCGTTTACCCGACTGGATGTGCTGGCAGAAGAAGCCCTCAAAGACGGTGTGATTAATGAAGAAGAAGCTGCTCTGCTGCGTCGAACGGAAGCCGGCCGACTGCAGACAATCAATGTGGATGATTTTGACCACGAAGAGCTGATAGCGAATCAGGTCGAGAAAAAGTCCCGAAGCAAAAAGTCAGGTAAGGCGGCCTGATAAATCAAAAAGATCGTGAAAAAGCTGCCTTTCGGCAGCTTTTTTTTTACCTGAACTATGCTAACGTGGTTTCTCGTTGACAGGGGGTCAGCAGAAAGCGAGAGGTCTTAGCGATGGAAAACCAGATCAGTGCCAGCCATGTTTGCAAAGAATGTGAAAGCACATGCCAACTTTCTTCTCGCAAAAAGACAGTAAACACCTTTCACGTGCTCGCCTCTAGTATTGCTTTTCTCTTTTCCGCTCTATTACTGCTGTTCGTTTCAACCATTGCAGGCGGTGTGGGGATATTACTTGCAATACTTTACTTCTGGTCGAAAAATAAAAAATGTCCCGTCTGCGGGAGGTATGGACTCATCCCCGTATCTTCACCAAAAGGCATGAACATTATGAAGAAAAACGGCTGGCTGCCTAACTAAAATAAGAAACTTATGCGCTTATACCTTTCGTACAACCTACTGGTTGCAGGTTTGCTGTTACTGCTTAACAGCTTATCTCTCCCGGCTCACGCCGCTTCTGTTCCCGATGATATTGAACTTTGCGGAAACTCTGACAAAGCAATGGAGCTGGCTATCGCAATCATCGAAGATCCTGCACAACAGCGTCCGGAGATACGCTGTAACGGACTGCTCACTGCCATTGCCGTAAATAAAGCCAAACGAATGGCAGAAGAAGGCATTGTTTTTCATAACCTGGGGGGAAGTCCCAACTCAAGGTTACGTGAAGCTGGATTTCAACTTCCGGAGTATTATGGCGATGCAATGAGTAATCAGGTTGAGGCCATTGCAGGTGGTTATGCTACCGTTTACAGCGTGTGGCGAGCATTTAAAAACTCTGAAACCCACTCCAAGCACTTACTGGGAAAAATTCCCTTCTACCAGGAACAGGATGAAATGGGAATTGCGTTTGTAAAGGATCTCTCCGCCCCTCACGTTGAGTATTGGGTGGTGTATCTCACTAAAGGCCGTATTGATAATCAGCATCGCTATTTCGAAGAGATACCCAATAAAGGAATTGATATTGTAACAGAACTGGAGAAACCTGCGTTTCAGGAAGCGCCTGAGAACCAGTAGCCCCAAAGGACCATCAAAGGGAAATGAAATTCAACATTCACTGATAGCAGACTTAAATATAGTTGTGCTACATCCTTGGCTGCGGAAATTGGCGTAACACCTCTTCGCCATTTAACGAAAAATTTCTCGCCACCGGACTTTCTCGGAGTCTGACATAAAAGCCTGCTTCAGGGCGTTTTCCTGTATGGTTTGCAGATCCTTTTCATCCAGACCTATCACGTCTGCCGCTACCTGATATTCATGAGCAAGGGTAATGTCAGAAATACCTGGATCGTCTGTGTTTAATGTAACTGCCAGCCCCTGGGCAAGAAATTTCCGCAATGGATGATTTGCCGTATCGGTCATCGCGCCCGTCTGATAGTTTGAGGTGGGACAAGATTCTATTCCAATTTCGTGACGGGCAAGGTAGTCCATGAGTATCGGGTCGTGGATAGCCGCAACGCCATGACCAATTCTTGAAGCTCCCAGCAACTTAACCGCATCCCAGATACTTTCAGGACCAGCGGCTTCTCCTGCATGCACGGTAATATTAAGTCCGGCATCTCTTGCTCGTCTAAACAGCGCGATAAAAAGTCGGGCCGGGTACCCTGCCTCATCGCCTGCCAGATCAATACCGCAAAACCTGTCCCGCTGTGTCAGGATTGCGTTAAGCTCACGCTCACAGGCAGCTACGCCGAAACTACGACTGAGAATACCAATAGCGCCGGTATTTATACCAAACTGCTGCGCCGCGTCCTGCATACCTTCCAGAACGGCCTCGACCACCGCCTCCATCGGGAGTGAGAATGATCTTGCCATAAAATACGGAGAGAAACGCATTTCGATATAGTTAATGCCTTCACTCGCAGCGTCTTCTACACTTTCAAATGCCACGCGGCGACACGCATCAGCATCGGCTAAAACCGACACTCCATACTCAAGCTTTTGTATGAACTCCAGTAAATCCGACGTACGGTGTTGGATAATCGCAAGTTCTCTTAGTGCCTGCTCACTGGCAACAGGAAGCGAAATGCCATGTTCATTGGCAAGCGCCCAAATTGTAGAGGGTCTCACGCTACCGTCTAGGTGGCGGTGGAGTTCTGCCACGGGTAATGAAGTGGAAAGCACCGTTAGCTTACCTGAAGCTTATCCATTAATAACACCGCTTGCGTTCGGGTATTTATCTCCAGCTTACGTAAAATGGCACTAATGTGCGCTTTAATTGTTGCTTCAGTAACATGCATTTCATGTGCAATTTGTTTGTTCATCAGCCCAGCTCGAAGAAAAGATAGTACCTGTATTTGCTTGGGTGTTAGTTCTCTGAAGCGCTGCAACAAAAGCTTGAGATCATCATCCACTTTTTCAAGCTCTTCCTGCATCCCTGGTGGAAGCCAGTTATTGCCACTTCGAATTGACACAATTGCCTCGGCGATGTCCTTGGTGGGTGTGGATTTGGGGATAAACCCCTGCGCGCCGAGACTCATTACCTGTGCGACAACTTCAACACTTTCTGCGGCCGAAATCACCGCAACGGGTATCATCGGGTACGCATCTTTAATACTGATAAGGCCATTAAAATATTCTCCACCGGGCATTTTCAGGTCCAGCAGTATAAGGTCGACTTCAGCGCCACTCGCAAGCGCGACCAGCGCACTGTCGAGGCTGTCGGCTTCAACGATTTCTGCGCCTTCAAAGTAGGGCGTCAGTGCCCCTTTAAGTGCTTCTCTGAAAAGTGGGTGGTCATCTGCTACCAGAATTCGTGTCATAACGAAATACAACTTCCTTTTTAACTCTTTCATTAAGAGTAATACTTTAGTCTAAATAGGGAAAGCATAACGCAAAGATAACTACGGATAATTTTGCTTAATTGCCAGCTTTATTTGGCATTCTCCTCAAAGCAGGTAAAATTGCGCGTTATCACCACTTAGCGAGGCCCATTGTGCAAAAATCAGATACCCTTTTCGCCTCTCCTTTATCCTCTGTTGCTGACTTTCGGTTTGACGAGACCGTAGCTGAAGTTTTCCCTGATATGATTCAGCGATCAGTACCAGGATACCAATCTATCATCAACACGATTGGTGAGTTAGCAGCAGCGAAAGTGCAACCCAATACCACAGTCTACGATTTAGGCTGCTCTCTGGGGGCTGCGAGCCTTGCCGTTGCTCGCGCCACGCAGGATATTCCCTGTAATATCATTGGTATTGACAATTCTGAAGCGATGACCAACCGGTGTAAACGCATCATACAGAGCTTTTCTTTGCCTACTCCGATCGAGGTAAATTGTCAGAGTGCGCAAGACACTGAAATAGATAATGCGTCTATGGTGATAATGAATTTTACACTGCAGTTTATTCCCCCCGCAGACAGAGAAAACCTGCTATTGAAGATATTTAATGGCTTGGTTCCCGGTGGCATTCTGGTGCTATCAGAAAAAATCCGACACCCATCGGTAGCAGGAAACGAATTACTCGTTGACCTGCACCACCAATTCAAACGACAAAATGGCTATAGTGAACTTGAAGTCAGTCAAAAGCGCGCAGCATTGGAAAACGTTATGCTTACCGACACGTTCGCGGAACATGAAGCTCGTTTGAAAGCAGTTGGATTTAGCGACGTTGTAATGTGGTTTAAGTGCTACAACTTTACCTCAATGGTTGCAATAAAACACGCACAGGAGACCGCTGGTGAATAAGCACACGAAGCAATGGTTCGAGGATTGTTACCATTCTCTTTTAACCAGCCCGCTGTCTCACTGGCTTGAAACCTTGCCAGCACAGCTTCGCGAATGGGACAGCAACGCCAAACACGGCGACTTTGATAAATGGTGTCGATTGCTTGAAAAATTACCCGAAATCACACCAGAGTCAGTAGATATAGAAACAAGTGTGACGGTGAGCAGCAAGGCGGTCTCTGAATACCAGCAGGCGCAAATTCAGGGCTTGCTAAAGCAGTTTATGCCCTGGCGTAAGGGACCCTATTCTATCCATGGTGTAACTATCGATACAGAATGGCGCTCAGACTGGAAATGGGATCGTGTTATCCCCCATATCAGCGACTTAAATGGGAGAACCGTACTTGATGTAGGATGCGGCAGTGGATACCACATGTGGCGGATGCTGGGTGAAGGCGCTAGCCGGGTCATTGGCATTGATCCTACACAACTGTTTTTCATTCAGTTTCAGGCTGTTCAACACTTCTTGCGTGCTGAAAACATCCACTTTTTACCGCTCGGAATTGAGCAAATGCAGCCACTTGATGCATTCGATACCGTATTCTCTATGGGGGTAATGTACCATCGTAAAGATCCCATCGCTTTTCTCAGCCAGCTTAAACATCAGTTACGTAAAGGCGGCGAACTTATCCTCGAAACTCTGGTGGTAGACGGGGACAGTACCACCGTGTTGATGGCGGGTGAACGTTACGCGCAAATGAGAAACGTTTGGTTTTTGCCCAGTGTAGAGGCATTAACGGTATGGCTGGAACGTGTTGGCTTTGAAAACGTACGTGTGGCCGATGTCAATGTGACATCACTGGAAGAACAACGTGCAACGCCGTGGATGGATTCACAGTCACTGAAAGATTTTCTGGACCCGGAAGATATTTCACGCACAATTGAAGGTTATCCGGCACCGAAACGTGCAGTGTTGATAGCGACGCGTAAATAAACATTTCCACACAGGCCAACATGCAATGTGTTGGCACAATTGTTGTAACCTGTTTCACTACATATGTGCACTAACAGCATTCATGAGGTAGTAAAATGGATATAACAGGCTTTTTGAAAGCGCACAGATTACCGGAGACTTATGCTGACACTGCACAAAAATGGTTCAACCCGCTAGCGGAGCAAATCACAACGCACTACGAAAGTGCAAAAAGACCATTTGTGGTGGGCATCAACGGTTGTCAGGGGTCGGGGAAATCTACACTAGCAGCGTTTTTGGCGGCTTTTTTCTCATCAAAACAGCAATTGAGTGTTGTTACGCTGTCGCTGGATGACTTTTACCTTTCAAAAAGTGATCGTAACGCTCTGGCAGTTAAAGTTCATCCTTTGCTGGCGACACGCGGCGTTCCCGGCACCCATAATACCGATCTTGCGCTGGCTACGCTGTCCCGGCTTAAAGAGTATGGCACCGTTTCTCTTCCTCGCTTCAATAAAGCGACGGATGACCCCTACCCCGTTACGGACTGGCCAGTCACCAATAGCCCGCCAGACATTATTTTATTAGAAGGATGGTGCCTGGGTGTTCCGCCGCAATCTGATGCCGAATTAAGAAATCCTGTGAATAAGCTTGAAGCTGAAGAAGATCCACTTGGCATTTGGCGACGTTTTGTAAATACTCAGTTAGCTGGTGAATACCAGACACTGTTTGAGCAGGTTAATTTTTGGTGCATGTTAAAAGGCCCGTCATTTGATCATGTCTATCGGTGGCGCTGTGAGCAGGAGCACAAACTCGCAGCCAGTGGAGTAAAAGACAACTCAGGCGTGATGTCTGACGAGCAGGTTGCACGTTTTATTCAACACTATCAACGCCTCACTGAGTACGGCTTCCAGACTGTGCCACAACGATGTGAATGCGTATTTGAACTGGATGAGCACCGCCAGATAATAAATCAACATAAGGCGTAAGCATGACATTCGCAAATAATGTGATATTCACGGACATGGATGGCACCTTACTGGATCACGATACTTATAGCTTCGAAGCCGCCCGGCCAACCCTCGACTCACTGAAAGAGCGAGGCATTCCGGTGATACCGACAACCAGTAAAACCTATGCGGAACTTATCGTTCTGCGGGACACTATCGGCTTAGATGGCCCGTTTATCGTCGAAAATGGCGCAGCTATTTACATTCCTCACGGTTTTTTTGAGCAGAAACCTGCAGGCACAATCTGGCAGGATGGATTCTGGTGTAAATCCTTTATTTCTTCTAAGGGTTACTGGTTAAAGCTGCTTGAAAAAGTCGCTCAGGACTTTAGCGGACAGCTGAATCACTTCAGTAATATGTCTATTGCTGAAATACAGGATGCCACTGGTCTGGACGAAGCGTCCGCCAGTCGCGCGGCGCAAAGACAGTTTGGCGAACCTGTCTTATGGACAGGCGACGACGAATCAAAACAAAAATTTATCCGTGCCATGAAAGAGCGCGGAGCCTATCCGCTGGAAGGCGGCAGATTTATCCATATCTCTGGCGACTGTAACAAGGGGGCAGCACTGAGATGGTTTATGGATGAGTTTGACAGGCAAACTCAGCAATCGGCAACTTCGATTGCATTAGGTGACGGCAAAAATGACATCGCCATGCTTGAGGCCGCGGATATCGCGGTGCGAATAGCATCACCGAGCCACCCTCCCCCTGAAGTAGAAAAAGAAGATCAGGTTTATACCAGCACCCTACTCGGCCCGAAAGGCTGGACAGAAATGCTTACTCAATTACTTGCGCTTACCCATTAGGAGGACACATGGCCGATTTTTATCAAAACGGTGTGGTAACAACCCTGCACAATTTATCTGCACGTCCCACTGAGGAACTTGAAGCTGAATTACTGCGTTTCTCACAAAAGCGCCCGATGGCGCTTATTTTGCCAAGTTTGTTTTCTGAACTGGAAGGGGATGCCCTGCCGCATATCGTTAACGAATTAACACATGTTCCCTACCTTTCTGAAATTGTGATTGGACTGGACCGCGCGAACGAGGACCAGTACCGTCATGCTTTAGGCTTTTTTAATAAGCTACCTCAGCATCATCGCGTGCTTTGGAACGATGGCCCGCGGCTCAAAGCCATAGATGACGATTTACAAAAACAAGGCCTTGCGCCTAAGGAGCTAGGAAAAGGCAGGAATGTCTGGTACTGCATGGGCTATGTCTTAGCCTCAAACAGGGCCGAGTCTGTTGCACTCCACGACTGTGATATTGTCACCTACAACCGTGATCTTTTAGCCCGTCTGATTTATCCAGTGGCCAACCCCATGTTCAATTACGAGTTTTGTAAAGGGTATTATGCCCGCGTGGCCGACGGCAAAATCAATGGTCGCGTCTCTCGTTTACTCGTTACTCCACTGTTACGTGCACTAAAACGCATACTGGGTGATAACGAGTATCTGGAGTTTATGGACAGCTTCCGCTATCCACTGGCAGGGGAATTTTCATTCAGACGGGATGTACTTAACGATATCCGTATTCCCAGTGACTGGGGACTTGAAATCGGGGTATTGTCTGAAATGCACCGCAACTATTCCCACAACCGGCTTTGTCAGGCCGATATTGCAGATATTTACGATCATAAACACCAGGACCTGTCGCTGAATAATGACCAGGGTGGCCTTTCAAAGATGTCTATCGACATCACCAAAGCGGTTTTCAGAAAGCTGGCCACGCAAGGTGTTACCTTCAGTAATGAAATGTTCCGTTCAATTAAAGCAACCTACTTCAGAATTGCGCTGGATTTTATCGAGACCTATCATAATGATGCAGTTATGAATGGCCTGAACCTCGATATCCACAGTGAAGAAAAAGCCGTGGAAATGTTTGCCAGCAATATTATGAAAGCCGGACAAAACTTTTTGGAAAATCCGATGGAAACACCGTTTATTCCAAGTTGGAACCGCGTAACCAGCGCGGTTCCAGACATCCTTGACCGTATTTTAGAAGCGGTAGAGGCCGACACTGCAGAATATTTAGGGTAAATCATGACAGCACGCTGGAACTTACTTCACGAGAAAGTCAGCCACCACTTGCAGGCGATTTATGCCGATGTCGTTCTGGATACACCGGTGGGTGAACTGGCTACGCAGCTTATTAATGCTATCGGCCTGAAAGAAAATGATGATGTTGTGCTTCCAGAGGCACACTGTAACTACTGGGACGAAGATGACATCATCATGATCACGTACGGTGATAGCGTCATCAACGAACACGAGCGTCCCCTGTTCACCTTGTTTCGTTTTTTGCACACCTATTGCAAAAACACGGTAAATAATGTGCATATTCTGCCATTTTTCCCTTACAGCTCAGACGATGGCTTCTCTGTTATCGATTACTCGAGTGTCAACGAATCGCTGGGAGACTGGCCCGAGGTAGAGCGTATCGCTGCTGAGTACGGCCTGATGGTAGATCTTGTGATTAATCATTGCTCGGCCCGCAGCGTCTGGTTTGATAATTTTATCAAAGGAGAAGGCCCTGGCAGCGACTTCTTTTTTACCGGCGATCCATCAGATGATTTATCTATGGTTACGCGTCCTCGCGTATCGCCGTTGTTAAGAGAAACACAGACAGAAAATGGCACCAAGTATGTTTGGTGTACCTTCAGTCATGACCAGGTGGATTTTGATTTCAGAAATCCTAAAGTTTTGCTTACGTTCATTGAGATCATCCGGCTTTATCTGGATAAAGGCGCAAAAATATTTCGTCTCGATGCCGTGGCATTTTTATGGAAAATCGTTGGCACCCCCTGCATCAACCTGCCACAAACCCATGAGGTCATAAGGCTGATACGCACGCTTGTAGAGCATGTGGATCCCAGCATCATTTTGATCACGGAAACTAACATTCCTAACCGGGAAAACCTGACCTATTTCGGAAACGCTAACGAGGCGCACGCGATTTATAACTTTTCGTTACCGCCGTTGCTTGTCAATACCATGGTTACCGGCGACTGCCGTTATCTGAAAAACTGGATGATGAGCATGCCCCCGGCCCAAAACGGAACCGCGTATTTTAACTTTATTGCTTCACATGACGGTATTGGGTTACGCCCGGCAGAAGGACTGTTAAGCGACGACGAACTTTCCTCACTGGTGCATACCATGCAGAATTTCGGTGGCAAAATTTCCTGGCGAGCGTCTGATCACGGCCAGCAAAAACCTTATGAAATCAATATCACTTTGTTTGATGCGATGCAGGGTACTACTGAAGGCCCGGACAAATACCAGGTTGACCGTTTTATTTGTGCACACGCGATCATGCTGGGTATGGAAGGTATTCCGGGAATTTATATACATAGTCTGCTTGGCACGTCTAACGACTATGAAAAAGTGGCAAATACCGGGCAGAATCGCTCAATCAACCGCAAGCGCTGGGACTACTCAGAACTTGAGGCACTTCTTGACTCTCCGTACTCGCAACACCACAAAGTGCTGACCCGCATTTCGCAGCTAATACGCATCCGCAAAGCGCAACCCGCGTTTCATCCTAACGCAACGCAATTCACGTTGCAGTTGGGGGATCAGATTTTTGGCTATTGGCGTCAGAGCCTTGACCGCAAGCAAAGTGTGTTTTGCATCAGTAATATAAGCAAAGAAGAGCAATCCATTTTGTTGTCTGACATCAATCTGATTGGCACGGATAACTGGCTGGATCTTATCACCCGCGACGAAATTAAAGACGTTGGTGGTTTCCTGCAACTTAAGCCATATCAGACCGTGTGGATAAGCAATCAGGATATTGAGTAAACCTTCTGACGACAGTCTTTCTGACTGTCGTCATTATCTTCTTGCAACACGCATCCCCGTTTTCACATATTTCCGTTTACGTGACTTTTACAGCAGGTGTTGCACACGTCCTGCATATCACGGATTTCTCTTTCACCATTGCTGTTCTCTGCCGTTGATATCCGGTCGTATTTGTCGCTCCAATGACATTGGATTACACGCAACTTTCGTGGATAATCCCTCGCAACTTAATTCAGGTAACAGGACTGTATCATGCCGTCAGCAACGTCAAAGTGGTTGTCTTTAGAAGACGCGCTGCAACACACTCTCGCACTGACTCACACTGTCGATGAGAGCGAAACCATTCCGTTGTCAGAGGCATTGATGCGGATTGCCGCAAACGATGTGATTGCGCCAGTAAATGTGCCGCCTTGGACCAATTCAGCGATGGACGGCTATGCGGTCTGCGTCTCCGATTTAACGCATAACGACATGTTGCCCGTTTCAACAACTGTGCTTGCAGGCACTCAGGATATCGTGTCATTACCCCCCGGAACGGCGGCAAGAATTATGACGGGAGCGCCACTTCCGAAAGGCGCTGACACAGTGATCATGCAGGAAAATGCGATTACCGGCGAACACGGCGTAAAATTTACTGATGTGCCTTCAAAGGGCGAGAATACGCGGGCACGTGGAAACGATATCACAAAAGGTGACTGCATCCTCACTAAAGGCACAAGGCTTAGCCCGGCACACCTGATGCTATTGGCCTCGCAGGGGATCACCACCGTGAGTGTCTACCGAAAAATAAAAGTCGGCCTGATGGCTACCGGAGATGAATTGTGTCAGCCAGGTCATCCACTTCAAGCAGGCCAGATTTATGAATCAAACAGTACCGGAATTAGCGCCCTGTTGGCGGAGCTCGGCGTAGAGATTATTCACTACGGTATCGTGAAAGATGACATTGACACATTAACGCGCACAATTACAGAAGCGTCGTCACAAACGGACCTGCTGCTCACCACCGGTGGCGTTTCGGTGGGCGATGCAGACCATGTGAAACCGGTGATCGATACGTTGGGAACGGTAGATTTCTGGAAAGTTGCCATTAAGCCCGGAAAGCCTTTTGCTTTTGGCCGGGTTGGAAACATGGTGTTTTGCGGCGTTCCCGGCAACCCAGTGTCTGCTTACGTAACAACGCAAATGCTGGTGACGCCTGTCATTGAACGTCTGCAGGGATTAGGGCAAACCACTTCCCCGCTACGAATACAGGCAAGACTGACGACGTCACTAAAACGTCGTCCAGGCCGAACCGATTTTCAGCGCGCCATCATGTTCGCACAAGACGGGCAATGGCGTGTAACACCATTGCCCAATCAAAGTTCTGGTGTGATGTCGTCTGTTACCCAGGCAAATTGTTACCTTGAACTGCCTGCTGAACAAAGCTGCTTTGATGCTGAACAGTGGGTAACGGTGATCCCGTTTGCTCTGCGAATCAACCTGGAAAACACGCAATGAGCTGGATTGTAACTAAGCGGTTTGCGCTGGAAAGCCGACGCCTCATCAATTTAACCTGGCCGCTGCTTATCGCTCAGATCACGCAAATGCTTATGGGTGTCAGTGATACGATTATGGCCGGTCGGTACGATGCGGTTGACATGGCTGCGGTTGCACTCGGCTTTAGTATCACAATCCCGTTACTGTGTTTTTTGCAGGGCATTGCGCTTGCCCTGCCTCCCATTATTTCCCGGCTTCATGGCAGTAAATCTTTCGACAACGTTGCCGACGCCTCGCAGCAGGCAGGTTACGTGCTGTTGTTTGTCAGTCTGGTAATGCTTCTGCTATATCCGCTGACCCCCGCACTGGTAGCTCTCTTCCCGATGGAGCAGGACCTGTATCTTATCACGGTGGACTATGTGCGTTACGTCATTCTGGCAATGCCTGGCTTTGCGCTCTATCAGTGGCTGCGTAACTTTTGTGAGGGGCTTGGTAAAACCAAGCCTACCATGATCATTACCGTGATTGGCCTGGGATTTAACATTGTGGGTAACTATTCGTTCATCTACGGTGCAGGTCCAATCCCGGCGTTCGGTGGTGCAGGCTGCGGTATAGCTACCGCAATCGTAATATATGCGATGATGCTGGCAACCTTCTTCTATGCCCGATTTGCGCCCGCATTGGCCCGGTACAATTTATTTTCACGTTTATATCAGCCTTCCCTGTTTGCCATGCTACGAACGTTTCGGCTGGGGTTCCCAGTGGCCATGACGCTGCTTTTCGAGGTAACCCTGTTTGCCGTCGTGGCACTATTGCTCGCGCCCTTTGGGGCAAATACCGTTGCCGCGCATCAGGTCGCACTTAACTTCTCTGCGCTGATGTTTATGTTTCCTTTGAGCCTAGGTATGGCGGTATCCATCCGTGTGGGGTACCGAATTGGGCAACAACAGAGTAAGCAAGCTGCGGTGGCGGTAAAAAGTGCCATCAGTATTGGGCTTATAGTCGCGATAGGCACGGCTTCTTTCACGTTGTTGGCGAAAGGCATAATTACCAGTATGTACACTACCGACCGAGCGGTATATGAACTGGCAAATGCATTGCTTATTTATGCTGCCCTGTTCCAGTTTTCGGATGCGATTCAGGTAATTTCTGCCAATGCGCTGCGTGGCTATAAAGATACTACCGCAATGTTTATTATTACTTTCATCGCATACTGGTTAATTGGATTGCCGTGTGGGATCATTTTAGGAAGAACGAGTTGGATAACGGATGCTCCAATGGAAGCTGCAGGCTTCTGGATTGGTTTTATCGTCGGTTTAAGCTCGGCGGCGGTTTTACTTGGCGCAAGGCTTTGGTATATACAGCGTCAACGTAATTACCAATTCGCGGCTGACTGAAAGATAAAAGGATAACGACACTATGACGCAGGCATTGTTCACTTTCTTTGCCAGCTATTACACGTTCGTTGCGATACTCTACACGACGATGATCCTGTGGCGTCAGCGAGACGGGTTGTCCCGGGTTCATCCTGGTGAACAATTTTCATCACACTGGTGGAATCACATGACGTTTCGCCTCTTTCGGATTGTCATTTGGCTCACGACCGTTGCCATCGCAATTTCACCGCAATTAAGTGTGTATTATGGGCCATTGACAACACCGCCGCGCGTCGGCCTGTCAATTTTCGGGATCGTTCTGATGGTAACCGGGCTGGCGCTCGCGCTGGTATCTAACTACACACTGGCATCACACTGGCGAAGTGGCGTTGATAACCACGCGCCTGCAATGCTGGTGCAATCCGGGCCCTACCGTATTAGCAGAAACCCCGGCTACATTGGCGTGGCATTGGGTCAGTGCGGCTTTTTCATTGCATACCCCAGCCTGTTTACGCTGGTGTGTATGATAATCGGGATATCGGCACTTTACCGGCAGGTATTGTTTGAGGAGGATCATTTGCGTCAACGCTTTCAGGAAACGTTTAATCAATATGTACGCAAAACGCCACGCTTCGTTTCACTCCCATACTGGCGCAATCGATGATTGAATTACTTCCGGTTTTTATTTATTTTTTTGCGGTAATTGATCCTATTGGTACCGTTCCGGTTTTTATTGCCGCCACCAAACGCCAGGATGCCAAAGCCAGGCGAAAAGTGGCACTGCTGGCTATACTGGCGTCTGCACTCATTCTTCTGTTTTTCATCCTGGCCGGAGAAATCATTCTTGATGCCATGCAAATTCCCCTGCCCGCCTTTCAAATTGCCGGTGGCATTGTGCTGTTTTTATTCGCACTGTCTATGATTTTTGGAGAAGCGAAACCTGAACAGGAAATAAAACTCACTGACAACGTTAAAGAGCGGGCAATTTTCCCGGTCGCAGTTCCCTCTATTGCCAGTCCCGGGGCGATGCTAGCCGCGGTGATGCTGACCAAAAATGATGTGTATTCCTTATGGGAGCAGGCGCAAACCGCTTTGGTAATGTTATCAGTATTACTGATTACACTTGTTCTACTGCTTTGTGCAAACGCCATCATCCGGATAATTGGCGAGATGGGAGCCAATGTCATCAGCCGTATAATGGGACTTATCCTGGCGTCACTGGCAACAGCCAATGCGCTGGCCGGAATTAAAGTTTACTTTGGGTTATAGACTTTTTTCTGAATCATTGTCGCTGTTGGTATCCGCGTCGGTGGCAGAACGTTTCCATAAATCACCGATAACCGGGTCGTCGAGTTCCTCCTCACCTTCCCAGCTATATTTTTTTAACACTGGCTTAGGGTCGCGGCGCCACAAAGTAACCGCAGCGAGAACGCCGCCAACAGCACCGAAGAAATGCGCTTCAAAGGAAATGGAAGGATCGCGAGGAAAGATAGTCATAATCATGCCGCCATACATAAAAAACGCGATCATCATGAGGCCGACCGAACGGGCATCTCTACGAAAAACGGACACCGTAAACAAAAAGAAAAACAATCCGTGACTCACTCCACTGGCGCCCAAATGTACGGCTTCCCGGCCAAAAAGCCAGACGCCTAAGCCGGAAACCAGCCAGCTTGAAGCAATGACCCACCATCGTGAACGTGGATAGCCATACCAAAGCGCAGTACCCAGCACGATCAAGGGGAGTGTGTTATTGAAAATATGCTCGTATGAGCCATGTACCAGTGGCGCAGTAAGAATGCCATACAAGCGCGCAGGGTCAAGCGGCATGATCCCCAGCACATTCAAGGGCAAAGAGAACAACACGCCCGCAGACTGGATCACCCACAATACACTGACTGCAGCGATGCTGAGAGTGATAGCTTTACGAAGATCATGATCCAATTCGTGGGCCATTTGCGTCAACTTTATGCAGAAGAATACAGTAGAGGTTGGTGCGCTTTGCGCTTTTACAAGCCCCCACTATGTCAAACATGTCCTGTCGCAGCTGAGTCACAGAATAGCCAGTCTGATGGCTTATCGATATCCACACCAGCCTGAGCATGCGCAACCAATTCGATATCGTCCGGCTTTTCCGCCATTACCTTTTTTAAGTAAAGTCCTGCGCCTTTATCGTTATTCAGTGACTTGAGCACAGGGAAGGCTTCTGCCGGAAAAATGGCCGGTACGGTTACGTTTTGTTGCCATGCACTGGCGATGATTTTGTGAGGGTGACGCTGCGCGGTATGAGTGAGCGCAAGTAAACTGTCGGTGGACAAAAGCGGTAGATCGCCAAGTACGATCAGAATGTGGGTGGGCGAATTCATCTCGCCCGATGTGTCAACAGGCTTGCCGCCATTAATAAGCAGCGAGTTAACGCCAAAGGCGATACTGGTGCCCATCCCTTGCTGCCAGTTCACATTGTACGTTAACCGGCATGGCGCTAAACAGAGTTCAGTCTTCAGTGAGTCATGCCAGCGCCCCGTAACAACGACAGGCGAGCGAAAAGTACACAGCGGCAAACAAACCTGTACCGTATGCCTGATAAGGCTGCAACCGGAAGGATGCCTGCTGATGAGCTTATTGGCACCGTAGCGTTCGCTCGCGCCAGCTGCGAGAATAACTATCCCTAACCGAAACTGCACGGCTTACCTTTGAGCGGAACTGCACTTTTGTTATGCAGCACAGCATGAGCCTGCGCAATCATCGACAGCGCGATGGATTCAGGTAACTCCCCCCCCAGCGCCAGTCCCGCGGGTGACTGAAGTTCAACAGGTAACGATGAGTGATGAATGTTTGCTTCACTAAGCACCTTTTCACATCGGTGTGAGGGTCCCAGTAATGCCAGATAGCGTAACTGCGGTACAGCATTGTGTGCCAGATGCGCCAGTGCGTTGGCATCCATGGTTACCTGATGATGCATCACAATGACAGCATTCGCGTTTTTCAGCCACGCAGCCCCAGATAATTTGTCTGTAGAGATATCGCTAACCTGACACCCTGAAAAATCCTCTGATCTGGCGTAGCGAGCACGGGAATCATTCACGTGTACCCGCCAACCCAGTATATTCGCCATCTGTGCCAGTGGCCTGGCATCTACACCGCCCCCCAGAATTGCCAGCGAAGGCGGCGGCATGATGCGGTGAGCAAACCAATTTTCGCCCTTAACAGCAGTATCATTAACCCTTGCATTAGGCTGAGCTGAAGCTATTTCCACCGCATAAGTGACCGGCTGGCCGGATTCCAGCAATGCCAGCACATGCTGTAAGCCCAGATATTCCGCATCAGCAGTAACCGGTTGCAATAACAGGGTTACTTCGCCTCCACAACCTATACCCAGGCGCCAGGCAATATCACCTTCCTCCTGCATATCATACGTTACGGTTTTTGCTTTCCCTGACTCCCAACACATCCTTGCCTGATGCAGAATGTCGCTTTCCAAACACCCCCCACTGACTACGCCAAGCTGATCGCCTCTGTCATTAAATAACATCATTGCGCCCGCTTTGCGATAACTTGATCCTGCGGTTTCAATGACCGTCGCCAACAACCACTGAAATGCGTCTTTTTGTGGTTCCCAATGCCGCAACACGTGCAGTAAATGGTGCTTCATATTCCCTCGCCGTGCGTACCAGATAACGACTGGCTACTTGCTGTTATACGTTTAAGTTCTTCAGATTTTCTTAGTACGAGGGTTTCCGCGATTTTGTCTTGTATTGACTGACGGTTTGGGTCCCAGAACACCTGAACAAACCCAAGCAGTCCGGTAGCTAACCCTGCACCGTAACCACCATAACGCCCAAAACTCTCCCAAAGCGTGAGTGTCGAGCCATCCAGTTTCAATACCCTTATCCCCATTAAACGTTTACCTGGTGTGCTGCCGCGCCACCAGGCAGTGAACACACTGTAGTACAATGCTGCCCAGCCAAAACCTAATCCCAAATCTGCGATCAATCCTTTCACGATCTCTATCAGGCTGAACCTGGATGCTGGCGGCGAGGTCTCGTTAAAAGTGATAATATCTGACTGTCCAGACGAGGAAGCTGAATCTGGCAACGTTACTGTTGAGGGAGAGGTCGAGACGTCGGAGTTCGTTGCTGGTGACGCGTCCGTCTTTTGCTGTTCGATCATCTTGTTATACGTCCCCAGGTAAAACTCCCGAAGAATGGCTTCATCGTTGCTCTGCTCGTCACTACGAGACACCAGTATCTCGAATACGTTTTGGACTTGTCCGGCAGAGGCGCGGTTTTCACCCATCGCTTCACCAAACTCGCTGGCAACTTCACGTTTGCAATCATCATCCTCACATAGGCTCCATGCTGCGACATTGATGCCTCCAAGAAACGGCGTTACCAGTCCGCCAGTATCGGCATGCTCAGTGTCATAGCGTTCTATATCGTTATAAGCTGTCACCGCGAGGTAGATCACTGAAAACAGCAATGTAGCTCCGGAGAAGCGAAGAAGTCGTCGGGTGCGGGAACGTCGGGGGCGGTGAGCGAGGTTATTTCCAGCTTTAAAAAAAGTCAGCGCCACCAGAAATGCCAGAATAAACGCATTTGCAGTACTTAATACGGCAATAGCGGCAAGGTCGATAACTTGCGCAAACAATCTTCGCCATGGCGAAGCCAGTGGCTGACCTAACAGTTCATCTGCGACCTTAAAGGCATACGGTGTAACAATTTCCCGGGTTTCTGCACCTGACATAAGCGGTGGTGGCGGAAATGCTTCATTACCCGCTGTGTTTACAAAATTACCGTCGGCGGGTATGCGACCTGATGGCGGTTGCCGTTCTTCAACCGGTGACGCGTGCTGGCCATTCATGATTTATCTTCCGTGCCATGATCGTGACCATTAGTTTAATGTGGTTCATGAGGGTTGACCAGCGTGCAGACTACCGCGACTGACTTAGCGTTTTGATTCCATCTGTCAGACCTTCGAGAGTCAGTGGGAACATTCTTTCTTGCATCAGTTCACGCAAAACTGCGATTGAGGCGTAATAAGGCCAGTATTGCTGAGGCTGCGGATTTAGCCATATCGCTTTAGTAAAGTGATTAGTGAGTCGTTGCAACCAGACACTGCCGGGTTCCTCATTCCAGTGCTCTACGCTGCCTCCCGGATAAGTAATCTCGTAAGGACCCATGGTCGCATCTCCCACAAAAATAACCTTATAATCCGGCCCATAGCGATGAATGATATCCCACACTGATATACGTTCGCGATCGCGGCGATGGTTGTCTTTCCAGACCTCTTCGTAGACACAATTGTGAAAGTAAAAGTATTCCAGGTATTTAAATTCGCTGTGCACCGCTGAGAACAATTCCTGAGTGGATTTCACATAGGGATCCATCGACCCGCCGACATCAAAAAACATCAGTACTTTCACCGCATTATGACGCTCGGGGGACATATGGATGTCCAGCATGCCCCCTTTTTTTGCGGTCTCGCCTATAGTTCTGGAGATATCCAGCTCTTCGCTGGCACCGGTTCTGGCAAACTTCCTGAGTTTACGCAGCGCCATTTTAATATTGCGGGTGCCTAGCTCTACGTCGCTGGACAGGTTTTTAAACTCACGTTTATCCCACACCTTTACCGCAGAAAATCTGCGGTTACCGTCCTGTCCAATACGGACACCTTCCGGATTGTCGCCATATGCACCAAAAGGCGAAGTGCCGCCGGTGCCTACCCATTTGTTTCCGCCCTGGTGGCGCTTTTGCTGCTCTTCAAGTCGCTTACGTAATGTATCCATAAGCTGCTCCAGCCCTCCCATAGACTGAAGCTGAGCTTTCTCTTCGTCGCTTAAGGTTTTCTCTATCTGTTTACGCAGCCACTCTTCCGGTATGTCTTTGCCAAACAAATCGATAGCTTCCACGCCCTCGAAATAGTCAGCAAAGGCCCTGTCGAATTTATCGAACTGGCTTTCATCCTTAACCAGAATGGTGCGGGACAGGTAATAAAATGCCTCCGTGTCAGCCCACACCACGTGATTTTTCATGGCATTAAGCAAATCGAGAAGCTCGCGAAGACTCGTCTTCAGGCGGTATTTGCGTAATGTGAAGAAAAAATCGATGAGCATTAGCGGCGTGCCATAAAGACCAGTTTCTCAAACAGGTGAATATCCTGCTCGTTTTTTAACAGTGCACCGTAAAGTGGTGGAATCGTAGTCTTCCCGTCTTTGTTATGCAGCGCCTCTGGTGGGATATCTTCAGCGACAAGCAATTTTAACCAATCTATTAGTTCAGAAGTTGAAGGCTTTTTCTTAAGTCCGGGTACATCTCGTAACTCAAAAAAGGAAGACATCGCTTCATCGAGCAACTGCTTTTTCAGGCCAGGGAAATGCACATCGACAATCTGTCGCATCTCATCGGGTGTCGGGAAGTTAATGTAATGAAAGAAACACCGGCGAAGAAAAGCATCCGGCAGTTCTTTTTCATTATTAGATGTGATAATCACGATCGGGCGCTGTTTCGCTACCACCCGTTTTTGCGTCTCGTAAACAAAAAACTCCATTTTATCGAGTTCGAGCAGCAAGTCATTTGGAAACTCGATATCCGCTTTATCTATCTCATCAATAAGAAGCACCGGACGCTGTTCCGATTCAAACGCCTGCCAAAGTTTCCCTTTAACAATATAATTACCTATATCGTGAACGCGATCATCACCAAGCTGAGAATCCCGCAAGCGCGAAACCGCATCGTATTCGTACAGCCCTTGCTGCGCTTTTGTTGTAGATTTGATGTGCCACTGGATAAGGGGCGCATCAAGGCTTTTCGCCAGTTCTTCGGCAAGCATTGTCTTACCGGTACCCGGCTCCCCTTTTATCAGCAATGGTCGCTCCAGCGTTATTGCCGCATTAACGGCCAATTGAAGTTCTTTGGTCGCGATGTAATCTGAAGTTCCGGTAAACGCCATGGAAGTTCCTTAAGAAAAGTTGCTGTACACAAGACTGAATCACGTTGTTGATATTGCCACCGGATCACACCAGGAAGCGGTCTCCCCCACTTTCTTAAAAGCACTGAGGTGGGCATTACCCTCCCCTAAAAAGTGACCACATGTCGCTGTCTCTTTGCGCTACAGTATTACTGTAGCAACACCAACTGCGGTGGCAACTGCACAGGTGGGAGTAACTGCACAGCCGCTATCACCCAGCCTGTATTACGTGCAAGCTTGCCTGCTGCACACAATATCAACATCGCTACACAGCCTCAGGCTGTTTCATGAAAAAAATAACCATATCATATAGCGAAAAAGCACTTTGCATTTTTGCTTTTGATGCCAATGATATAGGGGTAAAGAAAAATACCCCAATAAAGGTTATGAATCCGTATCTATTATAACCTGCCATAATGGCCTATAACATGTGGGTAAAACGCAACGACAAGGATCTAACATGCAAGTATTTGACGACAATTCACTTTCTATCGGACGCACCCCTCTGGTTAAGCTGAATCGCGTAACATCGGGTAACGTGTACGCCAAGATGGAATCACGGAATCCCAGCTTTAGCGTAAAATGCCGCATCGGCGCAAACATGATCTGGGATGCGGAAAAGCGCGGCGTACTCACCGAAGGGAAAGAGATTGTAGAGCCTACCAGCGGAAACACCGGAATTGCCCTGGCTTTCGTTGCTGCATCACGTGGTTATAAGCTAACTCTGACCATGCCAAGCAGTATGAGCCTTGAGCGTCGCAAGCTGTTAAAAGCACTGGGCGCAAACCTGGTTCTTACCGAAGCACCTAAGGGCATGAAAGGCGCTGTAGCCGCAGCGCAGGAAATCGTAGATTCTGATCCGGAAAAATACGTACTTCTGCAGCAATTCGACAACCCGGCCAACCCGGAAATTCATGAGAAAACCACTGGTCCGGAAATCTGGGAACAAACTGATGGCAAAATTGATGCGTTTGTAGCAGGCGTTGGTACCGGCGGTACTATAACTGGCGTCAGCCGTTACATCAAAAAAACACAGGGTAAGGCCATTACGTCTGTAGCCGTTGAACCTACCGACTCTCCTGTTATCACGCAGGCCAAAAATGGTGAAGAGCTGACACCCGGACCACATAAAATTCAGGGTATTGGCGCAGGCTTCATTCCTGGCAACCTGGATTTGGATATCGTTGACGAAGTGGAACAGGTCAGCAATGAAGAATGCATGGAAATGGCTCATCGACTGATGAAAGAAGAAGGTATCCTCGCGGGGATTTCATCTGGTGCAGCAGTTGTCGCGGCCAAACGTTATGCTGAACGCCCTGAAAACAAAGATAAGATCGTGGTTGTGCTTCTTGCCAGTGCCACCGAGCGTTACTTGTCCAGCCCGCTGTTCGCAGGCGCATTCTCCGACTCAGAAGAAGTGCAGTAAGCAAAATCTCATTATGTTCATAGCCTGGTCGTAAGGCCAGGTAATTACGCTATACAGCAAAAAGCGAGGGTCACCTCGCTTTTTTTTTGTATCCGCTTTTGCTAACTTACGTGCATACTAAACAGTGTTGTTACTCCACTTTCTATCCGAGAAAACGCATGCGTATTAAGAAGTCCGCCTCCCTGTTAGGTTTATTTACCCTGGCTTTCCTTATCCTTAGCGGATGTTCCAAGAAGGAAGAAGGTATCGGACGCTACGGGATGCTGGACGACAATACACCGGAATTCGCAGCTGTGCGGTTCATGCGCAGTATCTATCTTGAGCCTAATATTGACGTAGCGGTGTCATTAAGTACCCCGAAAATGGCACGTATCTTAAGAAAATATCACACTAACCGAAACGTCCAGCGCCATTTGCTGAATCTGAAGTATGACTCTGTCACCATAACACCGGAAGGCGGCGACAGAGTCGGCCGGTCTGAGTTTGCGGAAAAAGCTACGATCACCTTATTTTTCAGTGGTCAGTATAACGATGATAAAATCGAGGACTTGAGACAGATCGATCTGGTCAGGATGAACGGCGACTGGAAAGTCGCAAAGATCCACCCTGACCATTTTCTTTGATTAACGGCCTACCGCTACGCCCTCGCGCCGAGGGTCTGCACCACCGATAAGCTTACCATCACGAATTTCAATGCCGTGAAGTCCGCTGTTAAGATCAATAATTTTCACAGCGTGCCCCAGCTTCTCTAAAGGTGCCTCCAGTGCCTCAAGTGGTGTGCCTTTTTCCAGCGCCGTATAGTCATTGCGGTTAGTGATTTTTGGCAAATTAATCGCTTGCTGAATATTTAGCCCAAAATCGATAACACCAATGATTGTCTGCGCCACATAGCTGATGATACGACTGCCGCCGGGAGACCCCACCACCAGCTCTAACTCGCCGTTTTCGTTAAACACCATCGCTGGGCTCATGGCTGAGCGAGGACGCTTATGCGGCTCTACACGATTGGGAACCGGATAACGGCCCTGTGTGGGTGAAAATGAAAAATCTGTCAGTTGATTATTCAACAAAAAGCCATCTACCATCAGCCCTGAACCGAACATAAATTCGATACTTGTTGTCATGGAAATGGCGTTACCCTTTTTATCGACAATCGATACATGAGATGTGTTCGGTAATTCATATGACGCGCCCGCACTTATTTGAGCCTCTTTATATGGTTGGCCGGCTTTCGCACGGTGCCATGGCTTATCAAGTCCAACATGTTCGCTGCGGCGGGAAAGGTAGGCAGCATTAATTAGCGCACCGTAAGGCAGATTCGTAAAGTCGCTGTCAGCAATATATTTTTCTCTGTCAGCATAGGTTAATGCACTAGCCTGTGTGAAAAGGTGTGCAAACTCCGCGGAATCGGGTGATAACGAAGCCAATTCAAATTTTTCCAGCAATTTCAGGATTTGATATACGTTGATCCCGCCTGAACTGGGAGGCGCCATCCCGCATACCTTTTTATCGCGGTAATCTCCACAGACCGCTTCACGTTTTATCGCTTTATAATTGGCAAAATCTTCAGCGGTCATCTGTCCAGGATTAATTTCAGCCTCGTTGACAGTTTTTGCAATCTTTTCGGCCAATGGACCTTTATAGAGATAGTCACTGCCATTTTTGGCGATGCCGGTTAACGTTTTTGCCAGCGGCAGATTTTTCTTATTGCTGCCTTCTTTGAGGGGCATGCCAGCAGGAAAAAAATACGATGCGCTGCCACTGAATGTCTTAAGGCCTGGGTGATAATCGAGCGCCACCAGCTTTGCCAGTCGCGGTGACACTTTGAAACCGTTCGTTGCGGTGTCGATTGTATCTTCAAACAGGCTTTGCCAGGGGCGTTTACCAAAATCCTGATGTGCCATTTCAAGCGCTTTCAGCGCCCCCGGAACCCCGACAGATTTACCGCCGACCACAGCATCCAGCCATTTCATGGTTTTGGTACCGTCCATAAACCAATGGGAATTGACTGCTGCCGGTGCCATCTCCCTGCCGTCATAAGTATGCAGGACTTTGTTTTCATTATCCCAATAAAGAATAAATGCACCGCCACCAATGCCGGAAGACTGCGGCTCAACAAGGGTCAGCATGGCCTGCACCGCAATGGCGGCATCTATTGCACTACCGCCTTTTTCAATAACATTACGGCCGGCCCACGACGCATAGGGGTTGGCTGCAACCACCATGTAGTCCTTTGCCACAAACGCCTTTTTATCGATATAGCCGGTGGCGGCCTCAGGTTCACGATCCTCCCGCTCAGCGTACACATCCACAGAGACAGTGAGTAGGGTTGCGGCTACAAATACGCTTGCCGCTCGTCTGGAGGTCGTAGTTAACCAGTGTAAAATCATAGTATTCCGTTATTTGAATTTCTCAGGATTGATCGGGCGCTTTTTCAAAAATGCATCAAAAGCTTCCCGTGCGGCTTCTGTACCCATCGCTTCAATGAATACGTCGAGTTCTTCGTTCATTTGCTGTTGAATATCGTCAGCGTCATTCTTCAGAAGGTATTTGGTTTGTACCAAAGAAAATGCGGGTTTACCAACCAGCTTTGCGCAGACATCGTTCACGGTACTCGTCAACGCATCAGGTTCAACGACTTGGGTTACCAGCCCAAAATGGCAGGCTTCGTCAGCCCCAAAAGGGTCTCCCAGCATCAGCCACTCTGCAGCTTTGCGATGGCCGGCCAGCCGGGGAAGAAGATAACTGGATGCATACTCAGGCACAAGCCCCAGATTAATGAACGGTAAGACAAATCGGGTATTCGTGGCGCAGTAAACAAAATCACAATGTAATAATAGCGTGGTGCCAATCCCTACGGCCAGACCGTGGACTTCTGCCACCACCACTTTGGGCGTATCTGCAAGCGCGGTCATAAATGCCGCAGTTTCACCTACATGCTCACCATCCTGACGGTTTGCAAAGTCACTGATATCATTCCCCGCCGTAAAACAGCTACCTTCACCACGAATTCGTATAACTTTGATACTGGGTTCGTCTTTTACACTGCGAATGGCATCCGCCATACTCTGATACATATCGCGTGTCAGCGCATTTTTCTTATCAGCGCGATCAATCACGATGGTGAGTACACCATCACTCTGGTGAGTTTGAATCAGCTCCATAATGTCCTCCTGAGCATAGCGCTCATCTAAATACTGAATTTCAGCAAATTACGATAATTTTCTGTATGATAGCGACCAAAATGCAATACCTGAAATAACTATCAATGATGATTTCTCTGCCACTCTCGCCACAGTTTAGTGTTGGACCACTGCTCGTTGCCACCCTGGTGATTATTGCCTTCTATGCTGAACCGGCTTCTGGCCAATGGCTGGCATACGACCGCTACGCAATTGAAGGCATGGAAACTTGGCGTATTATTACCGGCAACCTGGTCCATACCAACGGTTATCACCTACTTCTGAATCTGGCAGGACTGGCGCTGTTGTGGTTGCTCCACGGCGAGCATTATCGCATAAGTCGTTTCCTGAAAGTTTTTATCTGGTGCTGTTTTGGCACCAGTGCAGGCATGTATATCATGTCACCTGACTTAATCTGGTATGCAGGCTTATCCGGGGCGCTTCATGGCGTTTTTGTCTGGGGGGCGTGTATGGATATTCGAAAAGGGCTACGTTCGGGATGGCTGTTGCTGATTGGTGTGGCCGTAAAACTGGGTTATGAACAATATACCGGCAGCAGTGATGATGTAGCGGCTTTGATAAATGCAACCGTAGCAGTCGATGCCCACCTTTACGGAGCGATAAGTGGCGTCCTGATATTTTTGTTAATGTTAGGGTTGTCGCGGCGTGTACCAACAACCACAGTGTCGTCGTAGTCCAACGTACAGTGATGTGCTCTATCAGCCCAAGCCTTCCTGATTCAGTGAAAATTTAAAAAACTTTTAGTTCAGTCTCTTAACTTTTTACTGAATCAGTGTTGGTTGTACCTGTGCCGTGCCCCTGGCCGTCTTTCCTTGTGAATATCACCCGGCGTCCTTCGCGTATACAATCTAGTTGTCTGTTGTTTTGTTCATAAAAAAAACGCTCCTGTAAGGAGCGTTTTCACTACGTCATTTACGGGTGACCTGGGGTATCATTTACAAGTTTGTCTCAAACAACTTGTAGATTCTGCGGTACTCATCTAGCCAGGAACTGGGCTGGACGAAACCGTGCGGCTCTACCGGATAAATTGCTGTCTCAAAGTTTTCCTTCTCAAGTTCAATAAGACGCTGAACCAAGCGAACGGAATCCTGGAAAAAGACGTTGTCATCCACCATTGGCGCATTAATCAACAGCGCTGATTCCAGTCCTTCTGCATGATAGATAGGAGAACTTCGACGATAAGCTATGGGGTCAACGTCCGGTGTGTTCAGGATGTTTGACGTATAGCCCCAGTTATAGTGCGCCCAGTCGGTTACTGGTCGAAGCGCCGCACCTGCCTGGAACAGGTCAGGATCAGTAAACAGTGCCATAAATGTCAAAAAGCCACCGTAAGAGCCTCCATAAGTACCGATGCGAGCCCGATCCACATTTGCATTTTCTACCAGCCAGTCAACGCCGTCTCGTAAATCCTGTACTTCCGGTGTTCCCATCTGACGATAAATGGCAGTACGCCAGTCACGTCCATACCCTGCTGACGCACGGAAATCCATATCCAAAACCACATAGCCCTGCTGTACCAGCATGCTGTGGAACATAAATTCGCGGAAATAACCAGACCAGCCCAAATGCGCATTTTGCAGATAGCCGGCACCGTGATTGAAGATCACCGCTTTTCTGGGTTCTCCTTCCTGAAAATTTTCAGGCAGGTAGACACGTGCATAGACAGGTTGAGACGCATCACTTGATGGCACCGCGACGACTTGAGGCACGGTCCATGGCATCGATAAAAACGCTTCGCTGATGGTGTTAGTGATTTTTTTGGGTTCGCTGTTTGTGTCAGCGGATTTTACGTATAGCTCCGGTGGTCGCGTTACCTTACTGTGCGTTAACAATAACGTTGATTCATCCGGACTGAGGGAAAAGTCGGTCATACCGTTAAGATCCGTCATGGCCTGACTTTCGCCGCTATCGGTATTTACGCGATAGACTTCGTAAACGCCGGGATGTTTTTTATTGGCAGTATAGTAAATCCAGGTATCGTCGCGGGTGACAACCGGATTATCCGTTATAAATTGTCCACTGGTGAGTGCACGGGGGGATTGTCCGGGCTGTTGCAGGTATAAGTGAGCGTAGCCGGTGTGCTCTGACTGATAAAACAGCGTTTCGCTGTTATGCAGCCAGCCAAATTGATTGAAGCGGTAGTTTACCCACGCATCATCATGCAATCGGTGCTGACTTACCAGTGATTTGTCGGCAAAATCGACAGTAGCGATCCAGCGATCTTTGTTGTCCCATGCTTCAAGCATAATCGCGACCTGCTCGCCGTTATTATGCCAGCGTATAGAAGGCTCACGCCAGTACCAGCTATCCAGAAGACCGATATCACGTGGTAAACGATTGATCTCGTAGGTTTCACCTTTGGCCTTGGCATTTTCTGCCTTCACCTCTGCAAGCACATCCTCGTTATAGCCAGGCAACTGAACATAAGACAGCTCGGTTTTAGACTGCTCAGTAAGGTCGACCAGCCAGACTGTGTCACTCTGGGGTTCTGCATCGGCAACCCGTCGACGGACATGTTTGCTGTCAATGCGGCCATCTTCCTGAATATAGTGCGGCATAATATCGGTGTCGCCACGCCAGGGGGTATCCTTAGTGGTGACGATGATAGCTGTCTTTCCGTTCGGAGAGACTGTCGCTGCGACCAGGCGGTCCTCTTTGTCAAAGTAAAAAGGCTCTGGTGCTACAGCATTATTCTGTTTTGCCAATGCATCCGCTTCGTCAGCTCTTTCCTGACGATCTTTACGTTTCTTGGCAATATACTCAATGAGGGTAATCTGCTCGGAGCCAACGAAGTCTTCGGGCTCCGAGACGGCTTCCGGTTCCTCTGCAAATGCCCAACTTAAGAGCTGCTCACGACGACCGGATTGTAGATCTATGGCGACTATGCGACTGCCTGACTGCGCCATAAGTCGATTGTCTGTCATAAAACGCAGATTTTCCAGCGGGGCGCCGCCACGCGTTAGCTGCACACTTTCACCGTTTGGCATCAGCACGAAGACACTGTCTTCAAAACGATAAGCGGTGTATTGCCCGTCCTGGCTCTCTACCCGCTCGTCATAACGATAGCGGTGAAGCTCAGACAGCGACACTTTATCAGCTTGCTCTGGAGCGGATACCGGCGCGGCATAAACATCATTCAGCTCGCTGTCTTCACGCTCACGCTCGTAAACCAGTTCACTGCCCTCAACCGACCAGCCGATGTTTTCCGGCTGGCGACCGAGCCAGGCTGGATCAGACATTATCTGATTTAAGGTGATGGTTTGATTGTTATCACCAGTTTTTTCTACATCTGGCGAAACTGGGGCGACGGCAACGGGCGCGTTTTTCTGAACCGGCTTGGAATTTGCCTTATCAGAAGTAGCGACGCAAGCCGACAAGCTGCCAGTCAGACCGGCAGCAATAAGCATTGTCGTTATTTTATTCATTATCGCTCTTTGTTTTATTTATCAGTCTCGATGTCATTATACGCATTCGCAGTTGTCCATGGTCAAGATTCATCGGCTTACACTGTGCAATCATCTGAACGACAGCGCTATTGAGCGTGGATCCTCACTCGCTTTGCTGCACTGTGTGTATATTATCAGGCGCAGGTGATCCAAAAACGTATGATTGAACTACAATCTATCGAAATAAAAATAACGGAAATTCCACTTTCAGAGGTATCGTATGAAAAAGAAATTACTTGCGCTGGCGCTACTCGCAACCGCGTTTACAGCGTCGGCCAATACCTGTCCCGATGTACTGAAGTTTATGAAACGAAAGCTTAACTCTCAGGAAACGGTAAATATGTGTAAGGAGTTTCAGGGCAAAACGCTGCTTATCGTCAATACTGCGAGTTACTGTGGCTTTACGCCTCAATTCGAAGGCCTTGAAGCAATGTATGAGCAATATAAATCTCAGGACTTCGTGGTTCTGGGCTTCCCGTCACATGAGTTTAACCAGGAAGCCAAAGATGAAGGAAAAACAGCAGAACTCTGTGAACTGACATACGGCGTAAAATTCCCTATGTTTGAACCTACCGATGTTAAAGGTGAAAATGCCGATCCGATGTACCGGATGCTTGCTGAGGCAACTGGCGAAGCGCCTAGCTGGAATTTTAATAAGTATCTGGTAGATAAAGAAGGGAATATTTTGAAACATTACCCGAGTAAAGTAACACCATCCGATGATGTTCTGATTAAAGATGTAGAGAAAGCTCTGGCAATGTAATGCCAGTAGCGCACACATAAAAAAGCCCCGCAATATTTGCGGGGCAATCAAGCACACTCAACTTGGAACACACTTTAGCGTTACGCCGTTGCTTAGCACAACGTCGCGTTGCTAACTGCATAGAGTTAGTCTCTTCCCTTTGCGGTAAGTTCAATAATTTTTTGATTTGCAGCTTCAAATGCTGACTTCGCACTTTCTTCACCCAGTGCCAGGCCTTCGGCATATATAAACTGAATGTCAGTAATGCCGATAAAGTTGAAAAAGTGAGTCAGATACTGCGTCTGCGTATCGTATTCGGTACCAACATACTGACCTCCACGGGCCGCAAGAATAGTAACTTTTTTGTCATTCAACAGGCCGACTGGTCCGTTTTCGGTGTAGCGGAATGTGATCCCTGCCCTGGCGATACGATCAATCCATGCTTTTAATACCGACGGGATACCGAAATTATACATTGGCACACCAATGACAATCTCGTCAGCTGCTTTCACTTCTTCAATCAGATTATCAGAGAGAGACGCTAGTGCATGTTGATCATCAGTACGCTCATCTGACGGCGTCATCCATGCCTGCATTTCTTCTGCCGATAAATGCGGGAGATTATCCTGGGCCAGATCGCGGGATGAAATCGTTGCTTCTGGTTGTGAGGACAACTTTTCGATATAGCTTGCAATTAATTTGTTTGAATTACCTTGGGCCTTATTCAGGCTGGAAGTGACTGTCAGTACTTTACGCATAATTTGTCTCCTTTTAACGATGAAACTATCTTAGGGGAGACAAATCCGAATTTATATTGCTTTAAATCGCACTTCTAATTCTAATTCTTCGAATGAAACAACACCATCTAGTAACATTACATTAACGTAATGTTGCAAGAAGCGTGATCTTCCCATTATTACGCGGCGTAACCGAGTTTGCCAAAACACAATTAACGAGGTACCACAATGAAAAGAGTCAAGACGCTTCTTGCAGTGTCGATGATACCATTATTTGTCGCCGGATGCTCGGACGATGACGATGATCCAATCATTGATCCCCCCCCCCAGGAGCCCGACTTTGCTAACGTCAGAGTAATTCACGCATCTTCTGACGCACCGACTGTAGATATCACTGCCAATGATGACATTTTGAATGGACTCGAAGGGGTCGATTACCAAATGGCGTCAACCAAATTTGAAGTTCAGGTTGGCACTTACGATATTGGTGTTGTTGCTAATTTACCCGGTGATGACGCAGAAGTGCTGCAAACAGATATCACACTCGAAACTGATATGAACTATGACATTTTCGCCGTTGGCAGTGTTGCTGATGAGTCGTTGATGTTATTGCCGGTTACCAGTATGGAAACGGCAGTGGAAAGTGGTAATGCTCAGGTTCAGATTGTTCACGCTGCCTCGATGGCGCCGACTGTCGACATTTATGTAACTGCACCTGATGCGGTGCTGACAGACGAGCAGCCACTGGTAACAGCCGCATTTACTGATGCGACAGATCTGGTACAAGTCCCTGCAGGTGACTATCGCATTCGCATTACCGCGGCAGGCGAAACTGATGTAGTTTTTGATTCAGGAACTGTCACACTTGAAGACGGCGCGGACTTACTGGTAGCCGCAACCAATAGCGTAAGCCCTGGTGATTCTCCGGTTACGTTGCTGGTTTCTGACGGCGATACATCAATGAATCTGTATGACGTAAATACACCGGCAGCACTTCGTGTAGTTCATGGGATCAGTGATGCCCCTGCGGTAGACGTAATTGCCAATAATGAAGTAGTACTGGTTGATGGGATCCAATTCCCACGTACTACGGATTATCTGGATGTTGCCGCAGGCGACTATCTCATCGATGTGGTAGCTGATGCAGATAACAGCATTGTGGCGGTTGACGATGCCGAAGTGTCACTGGCAGCCGGTATGTATTACACCGCTATTGCCAACAACACGTTGGCAATGCCAGAGCTTGATTTGCTCACCGATATGCCGCGTTCCGTTGCGACAGAAGCAAAGGTAAGAATTATTCATGCTTCTCCTGCCGCTGGTAATGTCGACATTTATGTGACTGCAGACGGTGAAATCGAAGGTGTTGACCCTACATTTGCCGATGTTGCGTACTCTACCGACGACCTGGCCGAAACCGGCTATGTTGGCCTGGCGGAAGGTGACTACTTTGTGACTGTAACCCCTGTAGGTACAAAAACAGCCGCAATTGAAACCGGTATGCTGTCTCTGGAAACTGGAATGGTATACACC
Source organism: Alteromonas sp. H39 (assembly GCF_047556435.1). Taxonomy (GTDB): domain Bacteria; phylum Pseudomonadota; class Gammaproteobacteria; order Enterobacterales; family Alteromonadaceae; genus Alteromonas. Next base: position 2,023,305 of record NZ_CP180210.1, on the reverse strand, counting down.
GCGATTGCTGCAAACGGGGCGATGGAAGGTGATTTGCCACAGCTCATTCTGTTGGATGATCTGGCTCCACCAGCCCCGCCTTTTAATGCTGACATGACCTATAACGTGACATTGTCAGGCAGCCAGGAAGTGCCAGCTGTTGACACTATGAGCATGGCTACTGCCACGGTGGAAATTGACGAAGACCTGCCAGCTTTTCGGGTAACACTGGATGCGTCGGAGTTAATGGATTTGACGGGTGCACACGTGCATGATGGCGACATCGGCATGAACGGCGACGTAGCCTTCCCGCTGACTGATATGGGCGATGGCATGTATATGCTGGAGGAAACACAGATTTCTCCCAGTCTGCTTGAAGACCTCACCAGTGGTGAGTGGTATCTGAATGTGCATACTGAGGCGAATCCATCTGGTGAAGTACGCGGTCAAATCGTGCCAGACACTACTGCCGTTGTCACTTTCCCTATCAGCGGTTCGCAATCTGTCCCACCGGTAGCTAGCGATGCAATGGGTTACGGTTATGCACTGTTTGACACCACAAACAGTTCCGTCATGCTGACGGCCGTTACGATGGATCTGGAAGCCGCTACGGCTGCACATATCCACACCGGTTATGCGGGTGAAACCGGCGGTGTTGTTGCCCCCCTGATGGAATCAGAAGCTATGGCCGGAGTCTGGATGACCGACGGCTACCTGACATTAGATGAAGCAACTGCTACGCGCCTGCTGTCTGGTGGTCATTATACAAATTTCCACACGCCGGATTTCCCGGATGGAGAAATTCGTGGTCAGATTACGCCAGATAATATTGAAGTATATGGTATTACCGCATCAGGTGAGCAGGAAGTGCCTATTGCTGATACAACAGCCTTTGGATACGGTGCCTTCACGCTGAACACCGAAACTGGTGCAGTATCCGGTGGTGTGAGCATTTTTGACATGACAGCGAACGCCGCTCACATTCATGCCGGTGAAGCGGGTATGAATGGCGACGTAGTGCTGGGTCTGGAGAACGATGGTATGAACACCTGGATGATTCCGGACGGAACTATGTTAGACGCCGCTCAAATGGACGCAATGCAATCTGGAAGTCTCTATACTAACTTCCACTCAGATGCATTCCCTGATGGTGAAATTCGGGGCCAGATCACTTTAGGTTTTGAATAAACGCCAAAAATGAAGCAGACGTGTAGTCATCTGCTTAACACTAAAAGGCCGGTATGATACCGGCCTTTTTTAATTATACTACTGTTGCCTCACATCAACCAAAGTCAGACAGCGCAGAATCAAAATCTTTCACTAAATCATCAATATCTTCAATACCCACAGATACCCGTATCATATTTTCTGTGATCCCCATCTTCTCCCGTCCGGCCTTACCGTTTTCAAAGAAGATAGTTGGCGCAACCGGTAACGCGAGGGTCCGTGTATCGCCAAGATGAGTAGCAGTGATTACCAGTTCCAGTGCATTCAGGAAAGCGACGGGATCTATATCTTGACGCAAATCCAGACTTAAAATCGCCCCATAGCCGTTATGCAATTGCTCTCTGGCAATAAAGTGCTGCGGGTGGTTACTCAATCCCGGGTAATACACACGTTCAACAGCATTATGATTATCCAGGAACGTTGCCAGCTTAAGCGCGTTCTCGCACGCTCGCGCCATGCGTAGTGATAAAGTCTCTAATCCAACTGATATGGCATGCGCTGCATCAGCACTGAGTGTTGCTCCCATATCGCGAAGACCTTTTTTCTTCATCTGCGTGATACCCCATTGCGTGGTATCACTCACCTGATAACTTTTTGCAATATTCGGAAACCGTGTCCAGTCGTACAAGCCGGTATCAACTACTGCCCCACCCAGCACATGGCCGTGTCCGGCAATGTACTTGGTTAAGGAAGATATCACCAGTGACGCATTCATGTCTTTGGCTTCAAACAATGGCGGGGGTGTCATAGTATTATCAACAATAAAAAGTATATTGCGTTCAACACAGTACTTTCCAATTGCCTGCGTGTCCGCCACCTGCGTTACCGGGTTTGCCACTGTCTCGGTATACACTGCACGAGTATTAGGCTGATACGCATCCATAACATCTTCAATTGACGTCACATCGACATAGGTAATGTGGATCCCGAGATCTTCCAGCGTATTCATGAAGCTGCGGGTATTTCCAAACAAAAACTGACTGACAATCAAGTGGTCACCTTGTTTCAGTAAGGAAAGCAGTGTACTGCTGATTGCGGCCATGCCTGTGGCATAACATAGTGTACCGACGCCACCTTCCAGTTGGTTGATCATATTCTGCAGTGCAGCAACCGACGATGACGACGACCTACCATAAACATGACCAGCTTTTTTACCCTGAAAGACATCAATGATGTCCTGTGCATCTTTAAATTCGAATAAAACCGAATTGGTCGTACTGGAATGCACAGCGCCATGCTCGGGTTGATTTAGAATGCGGTCAGCGTGGACCTGACGGGTGGTAAATCCCTGATTACTCACGCGGGAACTCCGATGTAAAACAATTTTCTGGATACTTGCCGGCAACGTTAGCATAAAATGTGTAGATTTTTTGCATTTGTTCACTCACATCGTCAATTTGGCGAAGCACCGGCCCGAATACAAGTTGCTTGCGTTGATAATCCAGGCCGATAAGCTGCACCGGGATTGTCGCCTGCCTGGCAATGTGTAAAAACCCGGTTTTCCAGGGGTAAACCCCCTTTCGAGTTCCCTCAGGAGCCAGTGCCAAAACCATTTTCTGCTGTTTCTCAATAGACACTGATATTCCCTCGACCATGCCATGAGCACGGCTACGCTCTATGGGAATGCCACCGAGTTTTCGCATGAGCCACCCCAGTGGCGGAATAAAAATGGTGTGTTTACCAAAAAAAGACACCTTTAGCCTCAATGCAAACAACACAAATAACCCGATAAAAAAATCCCAGTTAGATGTGTGTGGGGCAACCGCTAAAATAGCTTTGGGTGCATCTACCATCTTTCCGGAAGCAGTCCACCCCCGTTGTCTGAACCCCCATGCCGCAATCGTCGCCAACCATGCAGGCCCTTGGCGAGGCATTGCGTCAGGGACCAGTGATTCATCTATTCTTTTCATTCATACTGCTCGTAACTGGTTGTGAATAATCATACTCAAAAACCGCCATCATTGCTTCTGCCAAATTGGACATTGATTCTCGCTGGCAACATGAGAGGATATTCATACAACATCGACCATTGACTGCTATGTGTATTTTATTTGTTGCTATTAATCAGCATGCTGACTATCCGCTAGTTATCGCCGCCAATCGTGATGAATTTCATCGCCGGCCCACTGCGCCTTCGAGCTTCTGGGCATCTTATCCAGACTTGCTGGCCGGTCAGGATTTAGAGGCTAACGGAACCTGGATGGGCGTTACGCGTAACGGAAACATTGCAGCCTTAACTAACATCCGAAACCAGGAACAGAAGTCAGACGCCCGAACACGGGGTGAATTAGTCGTAAATGCATTAACGCAGCAAGACCAGTCGGCGTTCTCTCAAACCCTGCGGACGAGCCGCAACCAATACAATGGCTACAACCTTTTGTATGGGCACCTGACAGCGTTGACGGTTTATAACAACGCCCAAGACAGATTTTTTCCACTTTCAGATGGCATTCATGGCTTATCAAATGCAGACATACAAACTCCCTGGCCAAAAGTTACCCGGGGAATGCAGTCACTGACAAGCTACATCTCGTCAACCCGTCAACTTCAGCAAGATGCGCTGTTTACACTATTACGCGATGATGAAAAAGCTGAAGATCACCTGTTGCCGGAAACCGGTATTGGTTATGAATGGGAAAAGTTACTGTCGTCTATTTTTATCCAGTCACCGGAATACGGCACCAGAACCTCAACCCTGCTGCTGATGGATAATCAGCAACAATGCCACTGGCAAGAGCGAACTTTCTCACCGCAAGGTACCCTCACTGATATCAGGAAATTTTCGTTTCAGGTCGAATCCAGATAAATATGACAGAAATTCCAGTCTGGCTACTCGTATTTTATTTCATCAGTGGCATAATGCCGTCAGCTTATTTATTACCACGTAACGTGAGGACGCACTGTGTTTGAAGTATTACCCCAACTCGCCCCGGATCCTATCCTTGGTCTGTCAGCTGCTTACCGTGAAGACAACAATCCAGATAAAATCGATCTGGGTGTTGGCGTTTATAAAGATGAGCAAGGTAATACCCCCATCCTGACATCGGTCGCAAAGGCGCAAAAGATTTTATTGGAACGTGAAACCTCAAAGACATATATCACACCGCAGGGCCACCAGGGCTACATTGATAATATGCTTGCCCTTTTGCTGGGAGATAAAAGCCCCGTGCTGATGGCAGATCGCGTTGCTGGCGTTCAGGCGCCGGGTGGCTGTGGCGCACTGCGTATTTTATCCGAACTTCTGGTTCGCTGTAACGATAATGCCAAAGTGTGGGTCAGTGATCCGACATGGGCAAACCACATTCCATTGATTGGTTCAGCCGGTCTTAAAATTGAAACCTACCCGTACTTCGATAAAGACACTGCCAGCATTCGTTTCGATGCCATGATGGAAGCACTGAAGAAAGTCGAGAAAGGTGACATTGTGCTGCTGCACGGCTGCTGCCATAACCCAACCGGTGCTGACCTCACCAATGCGCAGTGGGATGCGGTACTCGACATAGCGAAAGAGCGTGAGTTTCTGCCGTTTTTAGATGTTGCGTATCTGGGTTTTGGTGATGGCCTGGAAGACGATGCTTATGGCGTTCGTCTGCTTGCCGAAAACCTGCCGGAAGTGATTATTGCCGCCTCATGCAGCAAAAACTTTGGCTTGTACCGTGAGCGTGTCGGGCTTGCCGCTATCATCACTGAAGATTCAAAAACCCGTCAGATAGCACAGGGACAGATTCAGTCTGTTGCTCGTGGAATCTATTCGATGCCGCCTAGCTACGGCGGTGCACTGGTTGATATTATTCTTTCTGATACCAGCCTCAGGAAGGAATGGGAAAGTGAAGTCAATGCCATGCGTAACCGCATGCAAACGCTTCGCGCGATGCTGGTAGAAAAACTGGAAGAGAACGGTGCTGATAAAGACTTCAGTTTCGTTAACCAGCAAAAAGGCATGTTTTCATTTCTATGTATCACGCCTGAGCAAGTACGTGAAATGCGTGATAAACACAGCGTGTATTTCGTCGACTCCAGCCGCGTGAATATTGCTGGTATCAACCAGCAAAACGTAGGCACACTGGCGAAAGCACTGGTCTCTGTACTGTAAGCGATGCGAAGGCAGCACGAAAGTGCTGCCTCTTTTAATGGTTCGCTGCGGCCTGTCTTAATTTACTTTCATTGTCCGACTATTCTGCACACGTCAGACCTGCTCTTACCATGTCTTGCGTTATACGGCACCCTTGCGTTGTTCTTTTCAAGCATCTCAGCAACGGCTTTTAAATATACAGATAAAATGTACTGTACTGTTGCATTACCAATCTCAGCTATACATCGCTGTTTGTGAGACCAAGTGCTGCCGCACTGCCGATGTAGAAGAAACCTGCAGCAATCTTAATGTGAAGCGATTTCGAGCCAGAATATGGTAACGGTTACTACGCAAACTACTGCGAAAAACACAAAAATGGCTTAACTTGTTCGTCGAGCCTTCCCAAACACTGTTAATGCAGTCTGAAGTTAAACGCCACGGATATTCATTCAGGCTGACGCCAATATCCGGTCCAGCGCATTGGCAAAGTTCTGTTTATCTTTTTGGGAAAACGCCTTTGGTCCGCCGGTGCGCTCTCCACTGCTGCGCATGGTTTCCATAAAGTCCCGCATAGTAAGAGCCGCTCTGATGGTTGAACGATCAAATTCATCCCCACGGGAATTCAGCGCTCGCGCCCCTTTGGCCAATAAGTCTGATGCCAGCGGGATGTCTGAGGTGATAACCAGATCGCCTGGCTCGCAACGTTCAACAATCAGATCGTCAGCTACATCAAAACCACTGCTTACGCTCATAAACGTAATATTTTTATCCGGGGGCACGCGCATCGGGTGATTCGCCACCAATATCAGAGGAAGCCCTGTACGTCGGGCGGCTTTAAACAATATTTCTTTGACTACGCCTGGGCAGGAATCAGCATCAACCCAAATCTGCATAACTTATCTCTTTTTCACGATTTCGCTAAGTTTATAGACACAGAATCATCGATGCCAGTGGATATTGAATAACCTGGGGCAGCTTTCCCATCCGGCGTTCTGCTCGCCAATGTAATGTAAAAACAGAATATCGCAGGAAAAAGCGCAGGACCAGATGGTCCTGCTGAGTAGTTTATCAATGCTATTTCTAGCCGCGGGTTCAGCTATGCTGGCTCACCGGCGCATAAAACGTGTTATGCCAGCATCCCACCGTCTACGGTAACCGTCGTCCCCGTTGTGTAACTTGACGCATCAGAAACCAGATAGAGCACTGTGCCTGCCATCTCGTCAGGTTGAGCCACACGGCCCAGCGGGATCTGTTTGAGTGCTTTGTTCAGGATCTGATCATTGGTAGTCAGCGCGGATGCAAACTTGGTGTCTGTCAGACCTGGCAACAGCGCATTAACCCGGATATTCAGTGGCCCACACTCTTTTGCAAAAGACTTGGTCATGCTGATAACAGCCGCTTTGGTGATCGAGTAAATCCCCTGCATATCACCGGGAACCACGCCATTGACCGATGCCGTGTTAAGGATCACGCCACCGCCCTGCTCTTTCATCATCTTGCCAGCTTCTACCGACATAAAGAAATAGCCACGGACATTCACTTCCACGGTTTTATTGAACGCGGCCAGATCGGTATCCAGTATGTGGCCAAAGTAAGGGTTTGCCGCCGCATTATTTACCAAAATATCCAGTTGGCCGTGAGTTTGTTTAATGTGGTCAAAAATCTCTGTTATCTGGTCCATTTCGCCCACATGACATGCATAAGCTGAGGCTTTGCCGCCGGCATCCCGAATGGCGCTGGCTACGGCTTCACAGCCGTCTATCTTGCGACTCGACACAATCACGTGGGCACCATACTCAGCCAGCAACTTGGCGATGGATTCGCCAATCCCCCGGCTTGCGCCAGTCACCAGCGCGACCTTACCTGTTAAATCAAATAATTTGCTCATAATATTCTCCTTGTTTAGGCCAACATGCCGCCATCCAATACAACAGACTGACCTGTCATAAAGGACGACTCGTCGCTACATAGCCAGGCAATGGCGTTGGCGATTTCTTCCGGCTTACCCAGGCGCTTCATTGGGTTGGCCCCTACAATCTGTCTTTGCCCGCGCTCGTCAAGGTGGGATAGCACGCCCTGCACCATTGGCGTATCTACAAAACTGGGACAAACCGCATTAATACGAATATTCATTCGTGCGTATTCCACTGCGGTGGATTTTGTCAGGCCGATAACGCCATGTTTGCTGGCGCTGTAGGCGCTAACGCGAGGGGCAGAACGCAAACCTGCAACCGATGCAATATTAATAATCTGGCCTTTGCCGTTTGGAAGCATGTGCTTAATCGCCTGTTTCATACAAAACCAGGTGCCCGCCAGATTTACCTGCACGTTTTTCAGAAAGACGGCATCCTCAACATCAGCCATAGGCGACGGGAAATGATCGATTCCCGCGTTATTGATCAGAACATCAATATTCCCGTGCTGCGCGATGGCATCGCTGAACATTGTGGCCACGGAATCAGCGTCAGCGACATCCACGGTTAGGGCATAGGCATCGCCACCGTTGTCCACAATCGATTTGGCTATGGCACTGGCGGTGTCTGAGTTAATATCTGCTACGCCTATCCGGGCACCACGACTGGCAAGCAGCGCAGCACTTGCTGCGCCGATGCCAGAACCGCCACCGGTGATAAGTATGTGCTTATCCTTAACGTCGGCTGCCATTAGTCGTTGTGCTCCACTTTCAATACCAGTTTGCCGAAGTTCTCACCACGGAACAGCATCATCAGGGTTTCCGGGAATGTTTCGAGCCCTTCCACAACATGCTCTTTGGCTTTAAGTTTGCCTTCGCCAATCCAGCCAGCCATATCACGTGCAGCGTCACCGTAGTTTTTCGCATTATCAAACACCACAATGCCTTCCATCTTTGCGCGATTCACCAACAGTGACAGATAGTTTGATGGCCCCTTCACCGGAGTGGTGTTGTTGTACTGACTGATCGCACCACATATCACGATGCGTGCGCGAAGATTGATACGGGTGAGTACATCGTCAAGAATATCGCCGCCCACATTGTCAAAATACACATCAACGCCCTTCGGACAATGTTCTTTCAGGCCCTCTTTTACTGATCCATTCTTGTAATCGATAGCGGCATCAAAGCCGAGCTCATTGACCAGGTAATCACATTTCTCTTTTCCGCCGGCAATACCCACCACGCGGCAACCTTTAATTTTTGCGATTTGCCCCACTACCGTGCCAACAGCACCGGCAGCACCAGATACCACCACGGTTTCGCCTTCTTTCGGTTCGCCGGTTTTCAGCAGTCCGAAATAGGCTGTCATACCTGGCATACCCAATACGCCCAGATAACGCGGTAGCGGCGCGAGTGAAGGGTCCACTTTATGAATGCCTTTGGCGCTGACTACAGCATATTCCTGAACACCAAAGTTTCCGTAGACTTTGTCACCTTTTTCAAATCCTTCTGCTTTAGACTCGATAACCTCACCTACCGTACCCGCGCGCATTACATCGCCAATCTGAACGGGTTCAATGTAGGATTTGCCTTCATTCATCCAGCCACGCATCGCCGGATCTAAAGAGATGTATTCAATTTTTACGGCAATCTCGCCGTCTTTTACATCCGGAAGCGAAACGGTTTCGAGCTTCCAGTTATCCTTTGTAGGTTCACCAACGGGACGCGAGGCAAGTTGCCATTGTTTATATTGCATAGGTGTATCCTTTTAGAAAAAATCAGCTTGAATGTTGTTGCAGGTCTCATCCTGCGTTTTTAAGATCCGGATATCCCGCTCTGTCAGCGGTAATTCCCAGAATACAAAGTAGTTAGCGGCAGCCATTTTGCCTTCGTAAAACGCTTTGTCATCATCGGTAAGATCACGTTCAACCAGTGCCTTGTCTGCCACAATAGCTTGCCGCAACCATATCCAGCTTACGACGCAACTGGAGAAAAGATTCAGAAAACAGCTTGCATTGGTAAGCAATACGGGCGCTTTTTCACTTCTGAGCTCACCAGCGCTTTGCGCAATCGCTTGCTCCAGTGCATTAAGGTAAGGCGTGAGGCCCTCGACCAGCTTTTGCGTTCTCGGTGTTTCTGCACGCTTGATATCCGCCATCACGAACTTCATCAGCGTTTTTAGCCCTTTACCGTCAGCCTGCCAGAGTTTTCGGCCTAGCAGATCCAGCGCCTGAATGCCGTTTGTGCCCTCGTGAATCGGGTTCAGACGGTTATCGCGCCAGCATTGTTCTACCGGATACTCGCGGGTATACCCTGCGCCACCTAACACCTGTATGGCGAGATCATTAGCTTTCGGTCCAAACTCCGATGGCCAGGCTTTGAACACCGGCGTCAGCAGGTCTAAAAGCTGACTAAGTTCAGTTTTCTGTTCTTCGGAAGCGGCGGTGGTAATGCTGTCGATAAGCCTTGTACCATATAAACACAGCGCCATACCGCCTTCACAATAGGCTTTCTGCGCCAGCAACATACGCTTGACGTCGCCATGCTGGATAATAGGGCTTGGCGGATCATCCTGTGCCAGTTTGGGAGCTGCGCGGCCCTGCGTTCTGTCTTTAGCGTACTCCAGTGAATAACGGTAGCCGCGATAACCAATCATTGCCGCGCCATAACCCACACCAATTCTGGCTTCGTTCATCATCATAAACATGTAGCGCAGGCCTTGGTGCGGTTCACCGACGATGTAACCATGGCAATCGTCATTTTCGCCAAACGTCAGCGCCGTAGACGTTGTGCCCCGATAACCCATTTTATGGACCAGACCGGCCAGCGTGACATCATTACGCTGTGCTGGTTCACCGTTCTCATCAAGCCGGTACTTAGGAACGACAAATAAGGAGATGCCTTTAACGCCTGGCGGGCCTCCAGGTATTTTTGCCAGCACCAGGTGCACAATATTGTCTGATAACTCATGTTCACCGGCCGAAATATAGAGTTTGCTGCCTTTTAGCCGGTAACTGCCATCATCAGCCAGTCTCGCCGTGGTGCGAATATCAGTAAGTGCGGAGCCTGCATGAGGCTCAGTAAGCGCCATCGTGCCGGTGAAATCGCCGGTAAGCATACGCGGCAGAAACAGGCTCTGAATGTCCTTACTGGCAAAATGCTTAATTACATTGGCCGCGGCAGCGGTTAAAAACGGATATGCGGTGGTCGACGGGTTAGCAGCCAGAAAATAGCCAGCGCAGGCTTTCATCACGGTGTCGGGCAATTGCATGCCGCCATCTTCAAAATCAAAATGACCAGCAATAAAACCCGCTTCGCGATACTGATCAAATGCCCGCTTAACGTCATCCAGCATCGTCACTTTTTTACCGTCGAACGTAGGCTCCTGAATATCGGCCTTGGCGTTATGGGGTAAAAACAAATCTTCCGCGAGTTTCTCTGCGGTATCCATCGTCGCATTGAAAATTTCTCTTGAGTGCTCGCTGAAACGTTCATGCTCGCACAATGCTTCTGTGTCCAGCACTTCATACAACTGGAATTCAAGTTCTCGTCTTGGGATAAGCTGATCGGCCATGTCATGTCCTCCGAAAATGTTAATGCATTGTGTCACAATACGGTTCGTGTCAAGATTGTCGTTAATGACACAATCATGGCCAATACTGCCAACTATTAATCAGAGTAATGGCTTTATTATCAGAGAAAGTTATGCAAACTAGTCCTGCACCATTCACCGTAACTATCGTCGGCTTTGACCATGCCCTGTCTTCAGCGATTACCGGTGCACTGGACCTGTTCGCGCTAGCCGGTATCAGCTGGCAACGCATTCATCAACAGACAGTCACACCGAAATTTAATGTGCAGTTAGCGACCCTGCACGGCGCCCCGGTAACCTGTATCAACCAGCTTAGTCTCAAGCCCCATATCGCACTGGAAGATGTCCGCCACACGGACTTATTAATAGTGCCTACCATAGGCGGCGATCTGGACAAAGTTCTCGAACAAACCATCGGGATCCATGTTCATCTGAAGCGATTATTGCGCGGCGGAGCGGACATTGCGGGGAATTGTACAGGCGCGTTTTTACTTGCAGCAGCAGGCATTTTGGATGGTAAAGTGGCAACCACACACTGGGGCTATGCAGATACATTTCGTGCAAGATTTCCACAGGTTAACCTGCAACCGGAAAAGATGGTGACTCAGCAAAATAACCTTTTTTGTGCGGGTGGCGGCATGGCCTGGTTCGATTTGTCATTAATGTTGATAGAACGCTACTGTGGCCATCAGGTCGCCAGTGATACAGCGAAATCCCACGTGCTCGATCTTACCCGTCCCAATCAGAACGTTTACGCGGGCAGTCGCCAACATAAATTTCATCAGGACAATGACATTCTGGCCATTCAGGAATATATGGAGTCGCACTATGCACAAAAAATGTCAATTGATGCGCTTGCAGATAAGCATAATATGACGTCACGAACCATGATGCGAAGGTTTAAACAAGCTTGCGGGGTAACACCGCTGCAATACTTGCAGTCACTACGCCTTGAACAGGCGCGCAAACTTCTGGAAACCCGGCCGTGGTCGCTGGAAAAAATTGTTAACATTATCGGCTATGAAGATATCAGTTCATTTACCCGATTATTTAAACGTCATACCGGCCTCGCGCCCTCTCAATACCGCAGTAAATTTATGCGGCACTAGCGTTCAATTTTACTACGCTTTTTGCTCAATTTTCGTGTAAGATCTTATACCGCGTGCATATCTGCACACAAAAACCCCCAAAATAACTATCAACACTCTTGGTGGACAAATGAGAACACACAGACTAGCAACGCTGGCGTTGGCAATTAGTGCCGCGCTAAGCACCCCGGCAATGGCTCAAGAAGAACAACAAAAAAAAGAGGCAATGCTTGAGAAAATCACTGTAACAGCTCAGAAGCGCACCCAGTCCATTCAGGAAGTTCCAATTTCTATTGCTACCCTAAGTGGCGAGAAATTCGAAAGCCTGTTTTCTGGTGGTGGTGATATTCTTGAGCTGGCCGTCCGTGTGCCAGGATTGTATGCGGAGTCCTCTAATGGACGTGTAGCGCCGCGTTTTTACATTCGCGGTTTGGGTAATACTGACTTCGATTTGGCAGCATCACAACCGGTCTCCATTGTGATGGACGAAGTGGTGATGGAAAACGTAGTACTAAAAAGCTTCCCACTGTTCGATGTCCAGCAGGTGGAAGTGCTGCGTGGTCCACAAGGTACCCTGTTTGGCCGTAATACCACGGCGGGTATTGTAAAATTCGACACGGTTAAGCCTACTCAGGATTTTGAAGGATATGCGAAAGCGGGCTTTGGTTCTTACGGCACAATGAACTTTGAAGGTGCTGTGGGTGGCGGATTAACCGATGATCTGTCAGGTCGTATCTCGGTGCTGTCACAAGAGCGTGATGACTATATTGATAATGGTTTCACGAACCAGAAAGATGCGCTTGGTGGGTTTGACGAAAAAGCCTGGCGCGCACAATTGCTATATCAGCCAAGCGATGATTTCTCCGCGCTGTTAAATGTGCACGGTCGTGACCTGGAAGGCACAGCGTCCATATTCCGCGCTAACGTATTCGATAAAGGCAGCAATGACCTTAACGAAAACTATGACCGTGATACGGTTTGGTATGATGGCGACATCGATGGTGATGGTGCTGACAACAATCCTCAGGAATATGAAGGGTTTGGTTCTTCACTGAAGCTCACTTATGCATTTGACAATCTGGAACTCACTTCAATCACGGCTTATGAAGAGGCTGAAGGCTACAGTCTGGGTGATATTGACGGCGGAAGTGGCGTTGGCGAAACGGCATATCCGGCGCCAATTCCGTTTACGGCTATCACGCAGGACAACCTTGACGATCTTGAACAATTCACTCAGGAAATTCGCCTTGCCAGCAATACTGCCGATCCACTGAACTGGCAGGTAGGTGCTTTCTTCTTTGACAGCTCATTCAACGTTACCAGTATCGATGGTTTCTATGGTGCGACTACGGTTTTCCATGAGAATACTACCTGGGCTGTGTTCGGACAGACTTCCTATCAGCTTAACGAAAAACTGAACATTACTGGTGGTATTCGTTATACCCACGATGAAAAGTCGTTGCGTGTGGGTGAGCAAAACGTAGATGGTTTTGCACTTGTGATTGGCGCAGCCAGCATTCAGGATTACGATCCTATCGATGTCGATGACGGCCAGGTAAGCTTCGAGCTTAGCGCTAACTACGAGCTGTCTGAAAGCGCATCACTGTTTGCCCGCTATGCTAACGGCTTCCGTGCCCAAACTATTCAGGGTCGTGATGTGGCGTTTGAAGGTGCGCCTTCTGTAGCAGACGCTGAAACTATCAACTCTGTTGAAGTTGGGTTTAAGTCAGATCTGCTTGAGGACACCCTGCGCCTGAATGCAGCAGCATTTTATTACACCATTGATGATATGCAGTTCTCTGCTATCGGTGGTGGCAATAACTTTACGTCTCTGGTCAACGCCGATGAAGGTGTTGGTTACGGTTATGAAATTGACGTGCAGTGGCTGGCAACCGATCAGCTTACCCTGACAGGCGGCTACAGCTACAACCATACTGAAATTAAGGATGACACGCTTACTGCGCAGCCATGTGGTTCATCTGCTGATTTCGCAGGTAACTGTACTGTGCTGGATCCTCGTCTGGATGGTAACGTAGCTATTGTTGATGGCAACCCGTTCCCACAGGCTCCGGAAACGATCTTCAACTTTACTGCGCGCTATACTATTCCTGTAGGTGATGCAGGCGAAGTGTTCCTGTTTACCGACTGGGCATTCCAGGGTGAAACCAACCTGTTCTTGTATGATGCCGTTGAATTCACCACTGACGACAACTTCGAAGGTGGCGTAAGAATCGGTTATGAAAACTATGAGCACAACTACACAATTGCACTTTTCGGTCGCAACATTACTGATGAAGACAATGTGAAAGGGGCTATCGACTTTAATAACCTGACGGGCATCATTAATGAGCCTCGTATCTGGGGTGTTGAAGCGAAGATCAGCTTCTATTAATCGCTGTTCAACAACATATAATAAAAGCCGCTGTCACAGCGGCTTTTTTATGTCCTGCTACTCACTGGTGTGCTGCTCCAGAACACAGAAGACATTTTCAAACCGTCAGATCTCTTGCCACTTTGATCATAAGCTCACCAACGCGCTGCAGCGAATTGCTCCTTATCGAAGTGATTAGCTGTTTACCGCTGCCAATCTGCTATGCAGCTTCTCTTTCATGTAGCCTGTAACATTTCTGAATTAGGATCGCTAGCTTTTTACAGGCAGCAACAGAACGAGCATCACGCTGATAAAACACCTGCTCAACGATGTCGCCGTTTTCATTAACCAGATAGCTTGCCAACCGGCATTGACGGTGCTGGAGATAAAAATGGTGATATTTCACCCGATTTCCAGGAGGCAGCATCATAACTTTTTGATACATACAGTACGGGATTTTCAGGTCTACTACTTTAGGATCAGCCGGACGTAATTCAGTCACTGACTGAAATCCATTACTCCCCGGAGAAAGCTTAATACCCTGAGCGGTCAATAATTTATCAAGTGCTTTAATACCTGTTTCCATCACTATCGCCTCTTAACTGTTTACATATACAGTATATGTTTATTTATACAGTTATCAAGCAAATTGTTCACTTTTTATTCGTCACAGGCAAGACATAGAAAATACGCCAGGGTGATTACACTGAAATGTACGGCCTTCCCGAACGACGTAGCATAAAAAAACCGCAGCGTTGACTGCGGTTTTCGACCCTTTCGTTTGATAATATCAGTAATTACTGAAGCGCCTCTTCCAGAAATGCCCACTGATCAGCATAGCTTTCAATTCTCATCCAGGTAGGTGTGCCTGCGCCGTGTCCTGCACGGGTTTCTACTCGCAACAGTATTGGATTGTCGCAACCTTGATCCCGCTGCAACGCGGCAGCAAATTTATAACTGTGCCAGGGCACTACCCTGTCATCATGATCTCCGGTGGTAATTAGGGTTGCCGGATAGCACACCCCTTTTTGGGTATTGTGCACCGGCGAATACTTGTACATCGCGGCAAATTCATCTGCGTTTTCGCTCAGGCCAAAATCAGATGACCAGGCGCGCGCATTGGCACTCGGTGTATGATAACGCAACATATCCAGTACACCGACTGCAGGCAACGCAGCGCCAAAAAGTGCGGGCCGTTGTGTCAACGACGCCCCTACCAGTAGCCCACCATTGCTTCCCCCCTGAATCGCGAGCTTACCCGGAGAGGTATATTGCTTGTCGATTAGGTACTCAGCCGCGGCAATAAAGTCATCAAAAACATTTTGTTTCTGTAATTTCGTTCCTGCCTTGTGCCACTCACGTCCGTATTCGCCACCGCCTCTGAGGTTGGCTATCGCCAGAATATTGCCTTGTTCTAACCATGTCATGCGTGACACCGAATAGCCCGGCAGCAAACTGATGTTAAAGCCACCATAACCGTACAGAAGCGTTTTATTGTTACCGTCTAATGTTGTCCCCCGCTTATGAACGATAAACATCGGAATATCGGTGCCATCTTTACTGGTATAAAAGACCTGCCTGGTTTCAAATGCGTCCAGATCAACCGGAACCGAAGTGGTTTTGTATAATTGACTTTCAGCGCTTTCTAAATCGTACTCGTATATTGCACCGGGGTTGGTAAACCCGGTGAGCTTATAATACGTTTTAGTGCTGTTTTTATCCCCCGAAAATCCTTCTACTTTACCAATACCATCAAAGTCGATGTCACTTAATTTTTCACCTTCCAGGCTATAAACGGACACTGCTGACTTCACATCTTTGATATATTGCGCGAACAGCTTCCCATCCAACATTGAAATTTCATCAAGCGCTTCAGCCTTAGCGGGGATCACTTCCCTGATGGTGTCAGACACTTCATCCAACGCAATGACGCGCCCTGTTGGAGCATTCTTGGTAGTATAAAAGAAAAGCTCGCCGTTCTTTTTATCAATAAAGTTATACAAGGCATCCCACTTCGCCAGCAATGGCTCGGGCGTGGCAGAGGGTTGGGTAAGGTCAAGTGTATAAACGGCATTCGTTTCGTAGCCGTCCCATACACTAATCAATAGGGTATCTCCCTTATCTATCACTACCGGATAAGGATTCCACGAGGACTCCGTTTCAAAAGATACCATTTGCCTGTCATCCTGTTGAGGTGTGCCAAGCCGATGAAACCAGATGCTGACGCTTTTACTGTCGTCCCATTTTCCGCTACTGTCTTTCGGGTAGCGGGAGTAATAAAATCCACTTTCGTCAGGAAGCCAGGACACATTAGTAAACTTTACTCCCTCAATGACAGTCGGCTCGTCGCTCAGCGTGTTTACGTCGCGCACGTGGATACTTTTCCAGTCAGTGCCACCGTCCGAAGTGAAATACGCAATTTTATTAGCTTCAGGACTTAATTCATAACCGGCCATAGATACCGTGCCGTCATCACTGAATGTATTGGGGTCAATCAGCACGCTGGGTTCGCTGTCAGCACTGCTGGCCATCCACAACACGTATTGATTCTGTAGCCCGTTGTTGTGCGAGTAGAAAAATTTGCCACCTTTCGTAAACGGCACATTATACTTCTCATAATCCCACAGTGCTGTCATTCGCGTTTTATACGTTTCGCGGGTAGGCAGCGCCTCAAGATAGGGCCGTGCCAGCTGGTTCTGTTGCGCGACCCAATCAGCAACCTCTTGGCTTTCTGTGCTTTCAAGCCAGCGATAGGGATCGCTAACTATTGTGCCGTGATAATTATCCGTTTGGGCGACCGTGCGGGATACCGGATACGCTATATTGTTATTATCTGTACGAGTATTTTCCGATACGCTGCACGCGCTTGCCAATAATCCGATACCCACAATTGCGACGATTTGTAGAATCTGTTTTTTTACTACTGCCATACTAATTTCCCTGTGAAATGCCAATTCCGACGTCATCTCCGCCCTGTCTCTTTCTGCCTTTAAAAACGGTTTTTATATCATTCAAAATAAGATACAAAGACGGCACCAGCAACAGGGTGATGATCGTGGCAAACAGAATACCGAAGGCCAGTGAAATTGCCATGGGTATGACTATTTGTGCCTGCAGACTGCGCTCAAAAACAATCGGTAACAATCCCATGAAGGTCGTCAGAGACGTCAGAATGATGGCTCTGAAGCGCTGCGTACCCGCGCTGATGGCTGCATCTTTCAGTGAATGCCCCTCTTTGCGCGCCCGGTTGACAAAATCCACCATTATCAGACTGTCGTTCACGACCACGCCAGACAACGCAATAATCCCGCAAATCGAGAGTACGCTGACCGCCATATCCAGCACGAGATGGCCAACAATAGCGCCGACAATACCAAAAGGAATGACAGACATGATAATCAGAGGCTGAGAATAAGAGCGCAATGGGATCGCCAGCAACGCATAAATGGCAAATAATGCAAATGCCAGCCCCTTAAGCAGCCCCATCATCGCTTCCTGTTGCTCCCGAGAATTGCCCTGTAGCTCGAAACTTACCCGGGGATAGCGCTCCAACAAATCTGGCATAATCTCAGAAACAACCTCACGGGTTACTTCACCGGGATCTAACTGGCCTTTATCCACCTTCGCAGTCACCGTAACAGAACGCTCCCCGTCTACACGAATGATGGTATCAAAGCCCTGCCCCAATTCGATGTTGCCCACCTCCTCAAACGGCACTTCATCACCACCCGGAGTGCGAATACGCATGGTCTCAAGATGCTCAATACTGGTACGCTGCTCCTTGGGATAACGCACCATCACTTTAATTTCCTCTTCATCACGTTGAATGCGCTGCACTTCCGCGCCATAAAAGCCGTACCGTACCTGTTGCCCCAACTGTTGCAGTGAGATGCCTGACGCTTCTGCCTGTGGCGTAAGTGACAACTGGATCTCATCACTGCCGCCTGAGAACGTATCGTTAATGTCTGAAACGCCATTAAAGGCTTCTAATCGTTCTTTGAGCTCCTGACTGATACTGCGCAAGGCATCAATATTCGCAGAGTTAAACTCAAAACTAAGATCTGAGCCGCCCCCAGGACCACCGGGCGAGCCAATGCTTAACGTTTTAACGCCAGGTATTTCCGGCATTTGCTCACGCCACAGCTGTTGGATTTCAGTATCAGTGCGCTCGCGGGTTTCGCCTTTTGTTAGTTCAACGAATACCTGGCCGCTAAGTGTACCGTTATCAAACGCAATGGCGTGACTGACCACACCACTGCCGGTATCGCGCTCAATGTCGTCATCCATCCTGTGCATAGCCTCAAGTAACGTTGAGATCGCATTATCACGTTGCTGCAATGACGAACCTGGCTCTAATTCAACCGTCGCCATCATAAAATCGCTTGGAATATTAGGGAAGAAAACGAAGCGGACAATGCCACCACCAAACAACCCGATTGTCAGGATGAGCATCGCCAGAAACGTTGATAACGTCACGTAGCGGTTGCGTATCGCCTTTTCCAGAAATGGCGCATACTGATTTTGTACGAAACGCTTTATGCCTTCGCTGAAAAAATCCCGAAAACGCTGAAGCCGGTTAGCTTTTTCCGGATTATAGGGTTTGAGTTTCATGTGCACTAGGTGCGCTGGCAATATCAGCTTGGATTCAATCAGAGAGAATATCAGGCAAACGATTACCACCAGGCCGATAGTCTTCCAAATGACGCCAAATGGGCCGGACACCATCAACATGGGCGTAAACGCCGCAATAGTAGTCAGTACACCGAAGGTGGCTGGCATGGCGACTTTTTTAACGCCTGCAATAACATTGTCTGTGCTGTGTCCTTTTTTATCGATTTCCGAATAGGCTGACTCTCCCATGATTATCGCATCGTCTACGACAATCCCGAGTACCAATATAAACGCAAATAAGCTCAATAGGTTGATGGATACGCCGAGTGCATCAATCGGAAGCACCAACAGAGTTCCTAAAAAACATACCGGAAGCCCGACAATAACCCAAAATGCCAGTTTCAGTTTGAGGAACAGTGAAAGTACGATGAACACTAATAATGCGCCGAAAAACATATTTTCCAGCATCATATTTAAACGATCTGCAAGGTAAAACGAACTGTCTCCCCAGGTGTCAGCGTTAATATTACCGGGAAACGTCTCTTTGGCTTTTTTGATGTATCCGTTTACTTGCTCTGAGATCTCAAGTGCATTTTGATCGCCCACCGCACGGACACGAAGACTGACAGCCGGCTTGCCATCAAACAACGCATACTGATTGTTCTCAATAAAACCGTCATTAATATAAGCGACATCGCCAAGCGTCACGCGGGTGCCACTGGTATCAGTAAGCAGCACGATCTGCGCAAAGTCCCAGCCGGTATACGCCTGCCCTTTGGTTCTTAATAAGATATCGCCGTTTTCCGTGCGGATGGAACCACCGGGTAAATCCACGCTGGTTTGCCGAAGCCGGTTAACTACGTCTGAAAAGGTCAGGTTATAGCGCTGCAAATCCGCTTCAGAAAGCTCAATAGAGATTTCATAATCCCGGGCGCCCACTACCTGCACACTGGAAATGCCTGGCAAATTGGCAATATCATCCCGCATGCTTTTCGCGAACTCTTTGAGCTCGCGCTCTGAAGCATCGCCGTACACGGAAATCCAGATCACGTCCTGTTGGACTTTCTGGCGATACACCACTGGCTTTTCGGTATTTCCGGGAAAGCTTGGAATGGCATCAACCTGTACCTTTACTTCATCAAGCAGCGCCTGTACGTCATAATCTTCTTCCGCTTCAATACTGACGGTGCCCATCCCTTCTACCGCAGTGGACGTGATCTGCTTAATCCCTTCAAGATCCTTAATCGCCTCTTCTACTTTAAGTATCACCCCCTCTTCGACTTCCTGGGGAGCGGCACCAAGATACGGCACGCGAACATTAATGACATTAATATCGAAGGTTGGAAAGATTTGCTTCTGAATTCCTATTGCACCAAAGATGCCGCCGATCAACAGCATCCACATCAACAGGTTTGCCGCCACACTATTGCGTGCGAACCAGGCAATCACCCCGTGTTTTGTATCTATGCGACTCATTCTGAATCCTCCTGAGAGATACTGCTGGTATCGTCAGGCTTATCCTTTTTGGCTTCTTCCGGCAATTCAGGCTCGTCACCCGGTAAACGAACTTCCATTCCGTCAAAAGGGTTGGGTACCGCGCTCACCACTACCAGCTCTCCGTCTTTAATACCTGATGAAAGGTAGACATTATCAGCACTGGTGCGCACCACCTCAACGGGTTTGATACGAAGCTTTCTGTCTTCATCTACCACCATCACAGTGTTATCAAGTCGCAATGTGGTCCGTGGCAATACGATTAGATCTTCCGCCTGCGTTCCTGTGATCTCAGCTTCAACGAACTGACCAAACTGTAGTGCAGGAGTCTCATCGCTGCTGGCATTTCGCTGGTACGGATCGGTAATTTGGGCAATAACGTAAATCACCCGACTGGCACTGTCTCTGACGCCTTCTGTACGGACGAGCGTGGCCTGCCAGCGGCGCGTTTTGCCAGCCACAGAAGCAGTCAACTCTACATTGTCACGATTACCCTTTGCTTTTGTCACATCCAAAAATGCCAGATCGCTGTCTGTCACCGGCAACCTGATTTCGGCAACGTCAGTAGAATATACAGTACCCACTACCGTGCCGGTGGCCACATACTGGCCAAAATCGATATTACGCTCGACAATCAATCCGTTGTAGGGGGCTTTAATCTCAGTGCGATCCAAATTACGGCGGGCTCGCTCAAGTTTTGCTTCCGCCGCTTTAACGTTGGCCTGTTCACGGGCGAGCTGCGGTTTTCTCAGACCCAGTTCAGGAGGAACTACGCTATTGACTGAGCGCCATTCTGCTTCTGCAACTTTACCGCGAGCGATTTCTTCTTCCAGTGCCGCTTTTGCCTGTGCCAGTTCTGCTTCAGCCAGCTTTACGTCAGTCAGATAATCGTCCTGCTCTAAGGTTGCTAACACGTCACCTTTATTCACCATGCCGCCGGCAATAAACTGTTCAGACAGCGATACCACACGCCCACTAACCTGCGCACTAAGACTGGTTTTATTCTTAGGAACGACATTTCCCTGAGATGTTATTTTGAAGGTAACGGGCTGGGTATTAACTGGCTTTGCATCTACCAGAAAGGCTTTTTCTTCTACCGGCTTTTTTTCGGGAGGTTTGCGGCTTTTTACCATTATCGTAGCCACAGCAATTGCCACAATTAATATAAGCAGAGGAAGCCCTGCCTTTATAAGCGTATTTTTCATTACCATCCCTTCAGCGTAGATTGACCGTGCAATGAACTACAAGCCTCATTCAGACTTTGTTATCACACTGATTTTTATTTTTTATGCGTGGCTAGTGTAGCCCCTTTACTCACTGCCTGCTTCGAGAACTTTGTAAAAATTATTAACGGTGTCGCGATAAAAAGAATATTTGACACGATATCGTGTTTATAAGGACAACGACGGGTAGCGCGGACATTTTTCATACAACAGTCTGTTTTATTACATTCCCCCTACTGACATAACGAACCTCTTGCATATACACGTAAATATGGTGATTATTTAACCTTGCGGAGTAATTACACTACACTTCAAAATCGAGAGACAAGTCATGAGCCTTAAGAAACAATACCTGAAATCAAAACCTGTATGCAAAGTCACCTTTCGGTTAAGCGCAAACGAAGCAAACGCAGCGGAGTCTGCGAAATTGGTCGGCGATTTTAACGCCTGGGATCAACGCACTCAGCCGATGAAAAAGCTCAAAAATGGAGACTTCACGCAGACTGTCACGCTTGAAAAAGATCATGAATATCAGTTCCGCTATTTGCTAGACGATGGTAAGTGGGAGAATGATTGGGCTGCAGACGCCTATTCTCCGTCAGCAGTGTCTTTTGAAGACAACTCTGTTGTTCGTGTATAAAAACGCCCCAACAACATAAGAGATCGGTGCATTGGCCGTTTTGGTTCCTCTACGTTGTTATCACCAACCGGTTTTATTTGCGCACAAAAAAGGCCGCATAAAGCGGCCTTTTAAATAATGCGTAATAACAGGTTACAGCGATTTTTCCAGTTCCGGCAGCACGTCAAACAGATCGCCTACCAAACCATAATCAGCCACCTGAAATATAGGAGCTTCCTCGTCTTTGTTAATGGCAACAATGACTTTTGAGTCTTTCATTCCCGCAAGATGCTGTATCGCACCGGAAATCCCCACGGCGATGTAAAGCTGAGGAGCGACAATCTTACCTGTCTGACCGACCTGCATATCGTTAGGAACAAACCCGGCATCAACCGCTGCGCGAGACGCACCAATTGCTGCTCCTAACTTGTCAGCAATGCCTTCGAGTAACGAGAAGTTCTCGCCATTTTGCATACCACGGCCACCTGAAATGACCACTTCTGCCGCAGTCAGCTCTGGACGTTCAGATTCCGTTAGTGACTCACTAACGAACGAAGATTTATCTGCAGTTTTCACGATATCGATCGCGGAAACTTCGGCACTACCATCTGTACCTACCGCATCAAAAGACGCAGCACGGACAGTTATTACTTTCACGCTGTCTGAAGACTGAACCGTCGCAATCGCGTTACCAGCGTAGATGGGGCGTACAAAAGTGTCTTCACTTTCAACGCCGATAATGTCAGAAATCTGCGCCACATCCAGCAGTGCCGCAACGCGTGGCATGAAGTTTTTGCCCGTCGTGGTTGCTGCTGCGAGAATGTGCGTATACCCTTCAGCCATTTCAACCAGAAGATCTGCTGTATTCTCGGCAAGTTGATGACCATATGCCGCGTTATCAGCAACCAGGACTTTGCTCACGCCAGTCAGTGACGCTGCGCTTTGTGCAACGGCATCGCAACCTTCACCGGCTACCAGTATATGAATGTCATCACCCATTTTACTGGCAGCATTTATCACTTTTGCCGTTTCCGGTTTGAGTTCTGCATTGTCATGCTCTGCGTAAACTAAAATGCTCATGAAATCACCTTCGCTTCGTTTTTCAGCTTATCTACCAGTTCGGCTACATCCGCAACCTTGATACCACCTTCACGCTGCGGTGGTGGCGTCACTTTGATCACTTTTACATTGGACTCCAGTGACACGCCAAAGTCAGCAGCCGGCTTCACATCAAGCGGCTTACGCTTAGCTTTCATAATATTTGGCAAAGACGCATAACGAGGTTCATTCAGACGAAGGTCCGTGGTTACCACTGCAGGCAGAGATAAACCAACAGTTTGCAAGCCGCCATCGATCTCACGGGTCACGTTCACCTTCCCGTCTTCCACAATAACCTCAGAGGCAAATGTGCCTTGTGGCATTCCAGTAAGAGCAGCTAACATTTGCCCGGTTTGGTTGTTGTCTGAATCAATGCTTTGTTTTCCCAAAATCACCAACTCAGGTGATTCCTCTTCAACCAGTTTTGCAAGCAGTTTCGCAACTTGCAGCGAATCGAGAGACTGGTCGGTATCAATCTGAATGCCACGGTCAGCACCCAGTGCCAACGCCGTACGAATTTGTTCCTGGCATGCTTTAACGCCGATAGAGACGACAACCACTTCGCTCGCTATGCCCTTTTCTTTTAAACGAACGGCCTCTTCCACGGCGATTTCACAAAACGGATTAATCGCCATTTTCGCGTTCGTTAAATCAACGCCGGAGTTATCCGATTTCACTCTCACCTTGACGTTATAGTCAATTGCGCGTTTGACCGGTACGAGTATTTTCATAGTTACCTCAATTGTAGAGTTTGTCGGTGTCATGGCACCGTCACGCATCATGAATTACCTGAGGAGGAGCAACTGCAGGCAAGCAGTTTTCATCCAGATCCCGTTACTGCCAGTAAAAGCCTATAAGGCAACAGGGGTAAACTCAATGTTTCATTAATTCGACTGCGTCTTTTGAATTAACGTTAACGTAAACCTGTTGGCAATGTACTTACTGTTGACGTAAACGTCAACCTGGATTACCTTTCAGGACGACAATTAATTTACATGTTTTTGACACTCAGCATTATTTGTTTCATCAATAGTGCATTATAAAAAATAACGAAAAAGGAGCCTCCTGTGGAACGAGAATCGATGGAATTTGACGTTGTCATCGTCGGTGCCGGACCTGCAGGTCTGTCCACTGCGTGCAGACTGATGCAACTTGCCAACGAAAAAGGCCAGGAATTAATGGTCTGTGTGGTGGAAAAAGGCTCTGAAGTGGGTGCCCATATCCTTTCTGGTGCCGTATTCGAGCCCCGCGCGCTGAATGAGTTATTCCCGGACTGGAAAGAAAAAGGCGCTCCGTTAAATACGGAAGTCACCGAAGATCATATTTATCTGCTGAATGACGACACATCGTCACGCAAGCTGCCCAACGCCATGACGCCGAAGACCATGCACAATAAAGGTAACTACATTGTGTCCATGGGTAACGTGTGTCGCTGGCTGGCTGAGCAGGCAGAACAACTGGGCGTTGAAATCTTTCCGGGATTTGCAGCAGCTGATATCTTTTATAACGACGATGGCAGCGTGGGTGGCGTTATCACCGGCGACATGGGCGTAGGTGAAAACGGAGAGCCTAAAGATGGCTACATGCCGGGCATGGAATTGCGTGCCAAATACACGGTATTCGCGGAAGGGTGCCGCGGTCATCTGGGCAAAACATTAATCGAAAAATTCGAACTTGATAAAGACAGTTCACCTCAACATTACGCCATTGGCTTTAAAGAAATCTGGGACGTCGATCCAGAAGTCCATCAGGAAGGCCTGGTTGTCCACTCTGCTGGCTGGCCGTTGTCTGATGCTACAGGGGGGAGTTATCTTTATCACGCAGAAGATAATCAGATCCTCGTAGGATTAATCGTTGATTTAAATTACGAAAACCCGCATTTAAGCCCGTTTGATGAGTTTCAGCGATTAAAGCACCATCCGGTTATCAGCCAGTACCTGAAAAATGGAAAGCGGGTTTCTTATGGTGCCAGAGCCATCGCCAAAGGCGGTTTTAATTCATTACCCAAAATGACGTTCCCTGGTGGTCTTCTTGTGGGTTGTAATGCCGGCACGTTAAATTTTGCTAAAATAAAAGGCAACCACACGGCGATGAAGTCAGGCATGATTGCTGCTGAAACGATTTTTGAAGCCATTTCAGAAAATCCTGAATCACCGACAAAAGAATTAAACACATTTACTGAAAACTTCAAAAACTCCTGGGTCTATGATGAATTGTATCGCTCACGTAATTTCGGACCAGCAATTCACAAATTCGGTAATTTTTGGGGCGGTGCATTTAACACGTTGGAGCAAAACTTTTTTGGCGGCAACCTGTTTGTCAATCTGAAAGATGAACATAAAGACTATGCACAAATGAAAATGGCAGACGAATGCCAAAAGCCGGATTATCCAAAACCGGATGGTGTATTAAGTTTTGATAAGTTGTCATCAGTATTTTTATCCAATACCAACCATGAAGAAGATCAACCCTGTCACCTGCAATTGAAAGATGACAGCATTCCAATTCAGGTTAACTTGCCCAAATATAATGAACCTGCACAACGGTATTGCCCGGCAGGCGTTTATGAAGTCATTGAAGAAGAGGGTGAGAAAAAATTCCAGATTAACGCGCAAAACTGCGTTCACTGTAAAACTTGCGACATTAAAGATCCTTCACAAAATATACGCTGGGTGGTTCCGGAAGGTACCGGCGGTCCAAACTATCCAAATATGTAATTAAAAATAATTGGCTAAATGTGAAAAAGCAGTTTTATACTGCTTTTTTTTTGTCTGATTTTTAATTACTATCAATAACGAACTATTTATTTCACTAAACGCAAGGTTAATAAATGAGCGAATTCTTAGATATTTTAACCCACGGAAGACGTTTACAAGGTGCGACAAAGGAACTTAGCATTAAAGAACTGGAATCAGTTCAGGATAAATTAGCGAATATCATCGAAAAGCGTAAAGAAAAAGCGCAGGAAGAAGAGAAAGCTGAGCAGGAAAAGCTGGCAAAAATCGCTGAAATCCAAAAGCAGATGCAAGAAGCTGGTGTAAATGTTGATGATTTAAAGTCGCTCTCTGCTGAAGTTCCAAAGAAAACCACAGGGAAAAAGCGTCCGGTAAAATATCAGCTCACAGATAAAGAAGGGAAAACCCATCCCTGGACAGGCATTGGACGTATGCCAAAAGTATTTAAAGACGCTATCGAAAACGGCAAAAAGCTAGAAGACTTTTCTATCTGAATATACTCCGAAGCCGCTTAACATTAAGCGGCTTTTTTCTTCCTCTAAACACAATCCTGCTCAATTTTATGTCCACACTTTTACATTTTTCACGCACATCACCACAAGAGAAACGTCCGGTTGTTGTTTTGCTCCATGGGTTGTTTGGCGATTTGAATAATCTTGCCACAATTCGCCGGCATCTGGAGTCTGAGTATGACGTACTTTCCGTCGATTTACCGGACCATGGGCAGTCGCCTCACCGTGATGTGTTTACCCTTGACGGTGCAGTTGAGTGTCTTAAAGCTACCTTAGATCATGCTAACGTAGCTGAGGCGACGCTGCTGGGGCACTCTCTGGGAGGGAAGATTGCGATGCGCTTCGCGCTTAACTATCCCGATATGGTAAATCAACTATTTGTTGCCGACATCGCGCCGGTTCCCTACTCTCCCCGACATCAACGTGTAATCGCCGGGCTCGAAAACGTCTCGCTTAGTACATTATCAAGTCGTAAGCAGGCTGACGAGCAGTTATCTGAACATATCAATGAACCGGGCGTCAGACAGTTTTTGCTAAAAAGCCTCTACCAAACTGAGGAAGGAAACTGGGCATGGCGATTTAACCTGACCGGGCTGAAGAAAAGCTACGGGCAAATCAGCGACTGGGAAGATACGGACACCACCTACAACGGAAAAGTGCTGTTCATAAAAGGGGCAAATTCAGACTATTTGCAATCGTCACATCGCGAGGCTATCAGCAAATATTTCCCCCATGCAAAAGCCCATATCATAGATGGGGCCGGTCACTGGCTTCATGCTGAAAAACCACAGGCGTTTAACGCAATTGTTGAGAAAAATTTAAATAAATGTAACTGAATACCAGCACGTTTTTACAGTGATCATCATCCGTTATTTTTAAACGTTTTTCACTCTGACAGACGTATAGACTGTGGTATAGTTTCGCCGATTTTATTTTAAGACAGATTATGCTTGCAGAAAATTACGAACTGATAGAGACCATTATGCTTTATGGCGGCCTTGTTTGCCTTTTCGCATTAATGGGCTTTGCAGTTCACGACGTATTGAAAAAGAATAATGTTCCCCTCATAGGCCGTGTCGTTGCTTACGGTGTACTGGGTTTGGGTGCCCTGGGCTTCGTCGCGAAAGGGATAATTGAATTATTCTGGCTAAGTACGGGCGTGTAGCGTAAGCAATCAGAGAAAACAGGGGTAGGTTATGGCTAGTGTTGGCCTGTTTTTTGGCAGCGATACCGGTAATACCGAGCATGTCGCCAAAATGATTCAGAAAGAATTGGGTAAAAACCTGATTGATGTTAAGGACATTGCGAAAAGCAGCAAAGAAGAAATTGCCGAATTTGATCTGCTGATTTTTGGTATTCCCACCTGGTATTACGGTGAGGCGCAGTGTGACTGGGACGACTTTTTCCCAGAACTGGAAGAAATTGATTTCAACGATAAACTCGTTGCCATATTTGGTTGTGGCGATCAGGAAGATTACGCCGAGTACTTCCTTGATGCGATGGGCATGATCCGCGATATTGTTGAACCTAAAGGTGCAATTTTAGTGGGTAAATGGCCAACCGAAGGCTATGACTTCGAAGCGTCGAAGGGCATGGCGGATGACGACCATTTCGTGGGGCTTGGCATTGACGAAGACAGACAGCCTGAGCTCACTGACGAGCGGGTGAAAGCCTGGTGTAAACAGCTGTACGACGAACTATGTCTTGCTGAGCTTGCCTGATAAAAGATAAATTACCAGACACTCTACGGTAGCTACGTCAATTCACTATCGCATTAGAAAGGGTTGCAGATCAGTTCGCTTGAACTGTCAGTAACCCTTTTTTGTTGCTGATGATACGCATCTCCGAGTTTGACATGAGCATCTACTTCGCTCACGCAGGCGCAGTCAGAGCGATTTATTACGCTATGTCGCGTTACCCTGCCACGCACATATGGAAACATACAGTTCTTTGTTATCTTTAAAAAAGCATCGTCTACCATTGAGCCTTTTTCAATTTCACAACTGAAACCGTTCTACGGCTCTTTTTAATTGTTCCATTTGCTCGTCTAACTGCATAGTTGACTCATTTGCCTGCCGCGTGCTTTGCGCACTGGAATCAGCCAGTTCAACGATGGTTGTAAGGCTGCTGGCAACATCCGCTAGCAAATCGTCCTGCTGCCGGGTATCTGTCACTATGTGTTGATTAATCTGACTGAGTTTCACAATAATGGTACGGATATTTTCTACCTGATGACTTACCTGCTCAGTAATCTCCACGCCTTTGTTTGCCTGTTCACGTCCCAGATTAATGGCTTTTACGGCCTGCGCCGCGTCTTTTTGTAATGAGCCTATCATCGACTCAATTTCTTCAGTGGAATCATGGGTTCTGTTTGCCAGGGTCCGCACCTCATCTGCCACAACTGCGAAGCCTCTGCCCTGCTCGCCCGCTCTGGCGGCTTCGATAGCCGCATTCAGTGCCAGTAGGTTGGTTTGCTCAGCAATCGTCTTTATCACATCAAGAATACTGCCTATATTGCGACTGTTTTCATCCAGGCGATGGATCACTTGTGCCGACGCCTCCGCCTGTCTGGCCTGATTA
The DNA here is from genome assembly GCF_047556435.1 of Alteromonas sp. H39. Classification (GTDB taxonomy): domain Bacteria; phylum Pseudomonadota; class Gammaproteobacteria; order Enterobacterales; family Alteromonadaceae; genus Alteromonas. The sequence goes on along the minus strand of NZ_CP180210.1, from coordinate 1,994,189 downwards.
TTCACCTGCTGCCGATTCTCCTCCACCAGCTCAGCGATGGCCTGGCTTTGCGCCGTCACCGTATTCAGTTCGTTCATAGCAACGTTGATCTGATCAAGATTACTGCGACTGGTATCTCTGACAACCTGCGTATTTGACGACGTCACTTTGACCTGTTCGCGTTGCGCATCAACATCAAGCAGACTTTTCTCGCCCATAGATACACTTTCTTTGGTCACTGAAACGAGTTTTTTCTCTTGCTCGAGAATGTTGCCTACCAATTCACGCAAGCTATCTGTGAGGCTGTTAACTTTCACAGCCAACGCAGAGAATTCATCGTTGCCGGACTGTTCAAGCTTGCGGGTCAAATCACCTTTACTGAGTTGAGTCAATCCGCGGTTAATGCGAGCCAGCGGCCTGGCAATGCTTCGTGTAGAGATAGTGGCCAAAAATATTGCGGCGATCAGGCCAATGACAGAAACCACAATATTCTTAACCAGGTTATCCTGCACCGTACTTAATATTTCGTTTTGCCCGTTGAGGGTAGATCCGCTCACATTTTCAAATAACCGGTTTATTTCCGCCAGAGCTTCATCCAATGCATTATTGGCGGCTAAGCGATAGGACTGACTGGCGGCGATTTGAGTAAGTTTTTCCTGCTGAAGCGAAATCAGGCCACCCTGCCCGGTCAGCTGTGTAATCAGGCTATCATATTGCTCATTGAACATTGCTACGGTACCGCCATCGTCGACGCCCTCAGCAAGGCGATTGATGTAGTTTTTATCGACCTCAAGGTTGCTCAACTGGTACTTCAAATCTTCGACTACATTATTGGTAATAACCGGATCGTCGGTGGCGGCAAGTTCGCCTATTGCCGTATTCATGGTGAGGAGTTTGTTATCTATATTGGTTCCGGCACCAATCAGGGTTTGGATGCCAGGCTCGTCAGGGTCAAGGTAAGAAAGATCAAGCATTAACGCACTTGCTTCGTCAGCAGATAACAGCACTTTTTCGAGTTGCTCAGCGATGTCTCCAATCAACACCAGTTTACGCTGTAATGCGGCATACATTTTCTCACTTTCACTGACGTAACGCGTACTGGCGTCAATTGCAACATCAGCGCTGTTGCTTCCGCCGGAGGCATCTTCTAAGGCATCCAGATTGCTGAGAAAAGACATTGCGAGGGCGTCAAATCGCTCCCTGTTTTTATTTAAATCAGTAATGGAACTTTCATGAAATCCATTCGCCGTAATTGTCGATAGAGACAGTATGTCTGTTTTGACTTCGACCATTTTAGCCTGGACAGGCATTTTGTTTTCAACTACATCCACAGCAGAATGGCGGATATCATTAAGGCCAAAATAAGACAGGATACTCGTGAGAAGAAGAAGACACCCGAAAAGCGCAAAGCCCAGGGTAATTTTACTAACAACGGTTAACTGCATTCATGGTCTCGCTTTGAGATTTATACACCAGACAACGCTGCGGCGTATTCCCTTTTTTGTTTAACAAGATGTTAATCTAATATTTCATCGAATTAAAAGGGTTTATGAATTAATTTGTATTAAAATGCGTAATATCGTTCAATATGAGCGCACTTCCCCACACGTTGCTAACCAAGTTTGCGCAGAATTTGACATTTTAGGTTCTCTTTTATATGACAAATTACGCGTTCACTGTGATTATGCGTTTACATCCTTATCATATCGACATCAGGCCAAGGTATCTTTACACCATAGCCGATAATTCCAGCCTGTCGCGTAAATGCTCAGATCCGTTCAATTTTCCATCAACTGGTGATCGTCAGGCCGCTTTTACTTCCAAATAAATCAGAGTTACCTATAATACGTCTATCACCGAAACGCCTTAACAGAAATGGTAGGCCATGGACCAGAATAAAGAGTTAAAAAAAGCAGGCTTAAAAGTCACGTTACCGCGTCTGAAAATTCTCCAAATACTTCAGGAGCCAGAAAACCAGCACATCAGTGCTGAGGACGTGTATAAAATCCTGATTGAACACGGTGAAGAAATTGGTCTGGCTACGGTATACCGGGTTTTGAACCAGTTCGACGATGCCGGCATTCTTAACCGACATCACTTCGAAGGCGGAAAGTCTGTTTTCGAAATTAGTCATAAAGATCATCACGATCACCTGGTCTGTCTCAAGTGCGGTAAAGTTATCGAGTTTGAAGACAATGTGATTGAGCAACGACAGGAAGAAGTGGCTAAACAAAATAAGATGAAGCTGACACACCACAGCCTTTATCTATACGGTGAGTGTACCGATGGTAATTGCGACCAGGCCGATTAAGGCTTTTTCTCGCACAGATACAAAAAAGCCTGCATTTGCAGGCTTTTTTTTGCTCATTGTTACAAGTGACGACCTTCAACTAAATTAAACTACCCGTGAATGCGTGAGGTAACCTTCCGCCTTTTAAAATTAGCGCCCAATAAATCGTTCACTAATAGGCGCTTATACCCCTACTTGCGGCTGCCAACAGGCCACATACAGGCGGCGCGTATTCAGGCTGAAAACTTAATATTATTAAACGCCTGAAGTGCTTGCAGCCAATGTTTCCCAGGCCGGCCATCCGCTACTTTCTGGCCCTCTACCTCCACCACAGGCGAGATTTCTTTGCTGGCACTGGTCAACCATACTTCATCAGCTCGCTTCAATTCTTCCAGCGTAAGGATGCGTTCATGGCATTCAATCCCTGCCTCCAACAACGCTTTCAGCGCGATGTGTCGGGTTATCCCCGGTAATAATTGATGATCTAAAGGCGGAGTAACCACTTTGCCATCAATCACGGCGAAAACGTTACAGGAGCTCGCTTCTGTGATCTCGCCCCTGGCATTATAAAGAATGGTTTCATCCAACCCAGTTTGGTAGCTATGTTGATAATGCATCACATTACCCAACAATGACGTTGATTTGATATTGCATCGCTGCCAGCGTTTATCTTCAGCCAGCGAAACCTTCAGCGGCCGTACGTTGTTAATGTCAGGAATAGGAGGCGGTGCCAGCTCAAACGCAAACGCAAACAACGTTGGGCTGATATCTTTAGGATAAGCATGAAACCGTCTGGTGTCAGCACCACGACTTACATGCAGATACAAGCCGATGTAGCCGCTGGGAATGAAAGATGTGTTCTTTTCAAGTAGCGCAGATACGACTTCCAGCCAGTCTGAGGGTGCCATACCCGAGTGGATATCTAAGGCGGTAAGTCCTTCCTTCATTCGCAACATATGCGCCTCAAACCCTATCGGCTTACCCTGGTGGCAGGGAATGACTTCGTAGATACCGTCACCGAATAAAAACCCCCTGTCCATTGGAGAGATCCTGGCTTCTGTGAGTGGTAGAAACTCACCATTTAAAAACGCCGTGGTCATATTGCTTAGTTACCTGTAATCGCTCGTCGCCGAGATTGTCGCAAAAGATAAGATGCGCGCGCATTATCTGCATCCTGCGGTTGAAATGCCAATTGCTCACCGGGTACCGACTGGGCTATCCGATTAAGATCAGTGGGTGATACACAACCTAGCTTAGGATAGCCTCCCAATGTCTGACGGTCACGCATCATAATGATAGGCTGTCCGTCAGGCGGACATTGTACCGCGCCAAGCGTGATGCCTTCAGAATGCATTTCAGAACGCGCGCATTTTACCGGCGTTCCCGATAAACGGTAGCCCATTCTGTCGATTTTATTGGTTATTTTATAGCAAGAGGTGAAAAACAGTTGCTTCGCCACGTTACTAAACCAAGCGCTCTGGTAGCCTGAGACCACGGAAATCGGGGTATCACATGAATAGTCGGGGCGTACCCATAACGGCACTTCTCTGGCCGCAGCCACTGGCGTATGGGTGGATACTCTAATGTGATCCTCTGCAGAACAGTAACTCCCATCTTCATGGATACCGCCGAGTTTTTCTCTGGCGACGGTACACGCGCTGTGCGCAATATGAGGAACATCCCAGTTACCGCTGATACCAAGGTAATGCCGGGTACCGATTTTGTCTGGCTCGACACGAAGCCGATCCCCTTCTTTCAGTGTTAGCGTTACCCACAGACCGTGAGTTTGCCCATTAACACTTACCTTAGCACCAGGTCCTGTGACAGCTGCATGTAAATCAGAGGTTGCCACAAACTCAGCCGGGCCTACCCATTCGATGGCTGGCGTCCCCTCAGGATTACCACATAACCAGTTTCCCCAAAAGTAGGCATCGTCATCCATGGGGCCGGATTCAGAAAAACCACGTTGCTGATGTATGCCTCGTCCGGCATCAACAATCGCACACATCAGGCCGGGCTCTCGTATAAGCAGACCATTACCGTCCATGCTGTGCCTCCTTAAACTCCTGCTCACTAATTGGAACATAGGTCACGAGGTCCCCTACATTAAGTAACGAACGGGCTTCTTTTGCATTGAACATTGGCACTGGTGTCAATCCAAGCAGGTGCCAGCCGCCGGGTGATTCTGCCGGGTAGATAGCGGTTTGTCTGTCAGCAATGGCCACGGCCCCCTGGGGCACGTGTTGACGGGGTGATGAAAGTCGTGGGCAGGCCAGTTTATCGTCAAGCTCACCAAGGTACGCGAAGCCCGGAGCAAAGCCTACTGCGAACACCCGATATGTCTTCCCACTGTGAAGAGAAATCACTTCTTCGGATGAAAGACCGGTGTGTTCACCGACCAAGTGCAAATCATCAGCACCTTTCGCGCCATACCAAACCGGTATCGTGTGCTCCCTACCCTGCGGATTAGCGCCATGCTCAGAGGTTTTTAAATCATGTATGAAACGATACACCCCATGACTGTCAATTAACTCCGGATGGAAACTTATCACCAGAGAATCATACGAAGGCAGTAGCGCGGCCAGCCACTCTGGTGAAACCGCATCCAGTGCCGCCGTCCAGCGCTGACAGGACTTATTGGCCTCCAGCAGAGGCAGATCATGAAAGTACAAAATGATGGCATTCATACCGGCCGGTTCAATAGCAGAGATGGTATTAAACGGTATCATTCGTTGTTGCTACCGTAATGGTGCTTTTCACCCAGTTTTCTACGCGTCAACGCCAGACGAATATTTTCGGCGATAGCAATGGCACCAGGTGAGTCTCCGTGAACACACAGTGTATCGACCTGCAATGCAAGGCGCTTACCTGACTCAGAAATAATGACTCCCTCGTCCATCAGGGTTTCAGCCTGCGCCAGTGCATCAGAATCACTTAGTACGGCATTGGGCTTAGTACGCGATACCAAATAGCCGTCATCAGTATAGCGCCGGTCTGAGAACGCTTCGAAAAGCAGCGGTATACCAATATCTTCAGCTTGTGCCCGCAACGCGGCATGTTCAGGATGCGCCTGAATCATCAATGCCAGCTCTCCTTTACCGGCCTCATACACGGCTGTCATGACAGTTCGGCGCAGCGCCACATCTTTCATCAAATCATTGTAAAGTGCGCCATGTGGCTTGACGTAACTGACCTTTGAATTCTGCATTTTTGCAAGGCCATCAATAGCCGCTATCTGGTATTGCAGACACGCAGAAAGCTCATCCGGTTTCATCGCCATACTACGACGGCCAAAGCCTTGCAAATCAGGATAGGAAGGATGTGCTCCAATGGTGACATCATGGCTTATAGCCAGCGCGATAGCATTTTTCATCGTCACCGGATCGCCAGCGTGAAAACCGCAGGCAATATTCGCCTGATCGATATACACCATGATTTCTTCATCCACTGGCATGGTCCATGCCCCGAAACTTTCACCTAAATCACAATTTAACATCATAATGGTTTAGCTCTGTTCTCCATTTCGTTATCATGTTACCCGTTCTTTCCTAAAAATCATTCCTCATGTTACACGTTGGTAAAATAAACCGTCTTACAGTTATTGCCGAATTCCCTTTCGGGTTTCAGCTTGCACCACACCGAGACGCTGAAGAAAGCGATCAGGCCACCCTTTCCCGGGACAATGCGCCTGAAGGATTAACCGAAGGTCAGGAACTCTCTGTATTTGTCTTTACGGACAACAGCGGTCAGATGATCGCTACGCCTGACACGCCGAAGATTCAGCGTGACGACACCCGTGTACTGCGTGCCGTTGGCGCTACACATTTCGGCGCCTTTTTTGACTGGGGCCTGGAAAATGACCTGCTGGTGCCAGCTAATCAACAGAACACGCCCGTAAGCGAAGGTATGAATTACGTAGTGCATGCCTTTGTCGATAATGCGACAGGCAGGCTCATCGGCTCTACACGTTTACACCTGTTTTATCCCGAACAGTCCGCATACGCCAAGCCCGGAGACAATGTGACCGCGTTGGTCTATGCAAAAACAGAACTTGGCTACAAAGTACTGGTAAACGAGCAATATCTGGGATTAATTTTCCACAGCGATGCTCTGGTTGCGTTAAAAATCGGGGAATCTGTGCCAGCAGTGGTAAAGCAGGTTCGCGAAGATGGCAAAATTGATATCACCATGCAACGCCAGGATCAGGCTGGCCGGGACGCTCTTCAGCAGGCAATTATTGAAGATCTCATTGCTCACGGTGGCCTCTCGACGCTAACGGATAAAAGTCAACCAGACGCGATTTATAAACATTTTAGTGTCAGCAAAAATGCATATAAGAAGGCGTTAGGAGCATTATTTAAACAGCGTCAGATACTGATTGAAAAAGACGCGATCCGGCTGGCTCCGTCTCGTACTAAACAGAAATAAAAGGACATACAATGAAAGCAACGGTTAACTGGGATGGCGGCTTAAGTTTTACTGGCAATACTGACAGTGGTTACAGCACCGTTATGGACGGGGATGGCAACGCCATTTCTCCGATGGAATCGGTATTGGTTGCCGCCGGTGCCTGCTCCAGTGTGGATGTGGTAGAGATTTTGAAAAAAGGCCGTTTTGCTCTTGCAGAATGCCGCTGTGAACTAGACGCTACCCGCGCCGAGGAGCCACCTCGTGTTTTCACGAAACTGCATGCCCACTACATAGTGAGCGGAGACGGTCTGACAGAAAAAGCCGTTAGCCGCGCAGTAGACTTATCGGCAGAAAAATACTGTTCTGTCATGCTGATGCTGCAAGGTAAAGTCGATATCTCTACCAGCTTTGAAATCATTGAGCAGTAAGTCGTCAGTTTGACCATTTCGGAGGGCGGTTCTGCGCTCTCCTGCTCTGCCTGCCCCCAGCCCCCCTGACTATGTTATTGCTACCATTTCTCATCTTCGCGCAATGACGAACACATCTGACAATGGTCATAACCACCACCTTATAGTTAAAACCACTAATAAGTACGTTGAACGGTACTGACACAAGGGTTAAGAGTTTACGTATGCCATTGTTTTATATAGATAAAATCCAAGATTAATAAAATGGCACAGTCGATGCTGTCTTGCACACAATACTATTTAATTTCGTGCAGGTACTTACCATGGATATAACTAAAAAAACATTTCGCCACTCATTACTCGTTGGAAGCATGCTTGGACTGTCGGTAGCACTAACCGGCTGTGGTAATGCAGAGGCTACGGACACCTCAGAAAAACCAAAAGAAGAAGTGGTTATAACCATCCCGGTAGAAACGCAATCAGTCTCGAGCGGCTCTATCGCTTCCACGTATAACGCCACTGCGATCCTGGAAGCAAAAGAAGAAGCCTTCGTCGTTGCCCGCGCTTCCGGGATTATTGAAGAGATCCTGGTGGAAGAAGGCGATTACGTTGAGAAAGGTCAGGTACTGGCGCAGCTTGATAAGAAACGTTATGAGCTTAATCTGGCCAAAGCAAGAGCAGACCTTCGAGGCATTGAGCAGGAGCTTGCAAAAATCAATGCCGTGTACAGTAAAAAGCTTGTCAGTGAAGATGCATTCCAGAAACTCACGGCACAATATGAGTCTGCTACCGCATCAGTAAAACTGGCTGAACTGGATTTACAAGAAACTACCATCCTGGCACCTATCAGTGGCTATATCGCCGAGCGCAATGCAAAAGTAGGTAACCTGACAGAATCTTTCCAGCGTGAACGTATGTTCCATATTGTTCAGCAACGCGAATTGCAGGGAATTGTTTATCTGCCTGAAAGTGAGCTACCACAAATCCGGAAGGATCAGAAAGCAGCACTCACGGTTTCCGCACTGAATGATCAGGTAGTCACAGGATTTGTAGAGCGAATTAGTCCGGTCATTGATTCTGAAACCGGCACGTTCAAAGTCACATTACGTGTTCCAAATCAGGATGAAGTTCTTAAAGCCGGTATGTTCAGCGAAGTGTCACTACATTACGCAACTCATAATAACGCTACCTTGCTGCCTCGCAAAGCGCTGGTCAGCATTGATAATAGCGTCAGTGTGTTTGTCGTTGAAAATGGTGTTGCCAAGAAAATCGATATCAGTACAGGATTTGAGCAGGGCGATATGGTTGAAGTTATCGAAGGACTCAAGGGTAACGAAAACGTTGTGGTAACAGGGCACCAGAACCTGAAAGATGCCTCTCCAGTGGAAGTGGTGAACAGCCAGGCGTAAGCCTGTTTTTTACCTGCTCATAAGGATATTTACTATGAAACTTGTCGATATCGCCGTAAAGCGGCCGGTAGCCGTTGCTATGTTCACCTTTGCCGTACTGCTGTTCGGAATGGTGTCACTGGGACGACTTTCTGTAAACCTGTTACCTGAACTGTCTTATCCCACACTGACTATCCGCACTGACTACACCGGCGCGGCTCCTGCTGAAGTCGAGCAACTGGTATCAAAGCCGATTGAAGAAGCGATTGGCGTGGTCAAGGGTGTGCGCACAGTGACCTCTACATCCCGTGCCGGCCAGTCTGATGTGGTTCTGGAGTTTGCCTGGGGTACGGACATGGACTTCGCCAGCCTGGAGGTAAGAGAGAAGCTGGATGTACTGCAGTTACCCCTGGATATTGAAAAGCCTCGGCTGTTGCGATTTAACCCGAGCCTGGATCCGATTATAAAGATGGGGGTCGGATTCGCTGATTCGGCCACTCAGCAGGCATCAATAGACCAGATGAAGCGTCTGCGTCTGTATGCTGAAGAACAAATTAAGCGAAACCTGGAATCAATTGAAGGGGTTGCCTCGGTAAAAATTGGCGGCGGACTGGAAAATGAAATCCAGGTGCTTATTGACCAGCAGCGCGCCAGTCAACTGAATATCACGCTGTCTTCCATCATTGAACGGCTCGAACGTGAGAACGTCAATACTGCCGGAGGTCGCGTCGAAGATGGCTCTCAGGCCTTCTTGGTAAGAACCCTGAATCAGTTTGATAACCTCGATCAGATCCGTAATGTTTATGTCGGACGATTTGAAGGTCGCAATATACAGCTTAAAGACGTCGCCACTGTCACCAACACCTACAAAGAACGTGAAGCCATTACCCGCTTTGACGGTATTGAGGGAGCTGAGATAGCGATATATAAAGAAGGTGATGCCAACGCTGTCGATGTCGCCGCCCGCGTTAAGCAAGCTCTGGATAGCATTCGTAAAGAGATGCCTGACAACTATCAGCTTACTCTGGTTTATGATCAAAGCACATTTATTGAACAAGCAATAGACGACGTAAAATCTGCTGCGCTGATCGGCGGTATGTTAGCAATGCTGGTGCTGTATCTGTTTCTGCGTGACTTCTGGCCTACCCTTATTATTTCTGTTTCTATTCCTGTTTCTGTGATTGCCACCTTTAATCTGATGTATGGCAACGATATCAGCCTGAATATTATGAGTCTGGGTGGTATTGCGTTAGCAGTAGGACTGTTGGTAGATAACAGTATTGTGGTACTGGAAAACATCGATCGTCACCGCAAGCGTCAGCTTGATAAATACGATCGCAAAACCGCGGCTGCCCTGGGAACCAAAGAAGTGTCTGGCGCGATTCTGGCTTCGACGCTCACCACAATGGCAGTATTTGTTCCGCTGGTTTTCGTTGACGGCATCGCCGGTCAACTCTTCCGTGATCAGGCGCTTACGGTGTCTTTTGCGCTTGCAGCATCACTGATTGTCGCACTGACACTGATACCAACACTGGCTAGCCGCCAGAAAAACGTGCAACAGGCGCACACCGATGTCTTTCACTCAGAAGAAAAAGCAAAGCCTGCAACCTGGTATGGCAAAATATTTTACTGGCTCACCTTCCCTGTTCGCCTGATTTTACGCGTTGCCTTTGTGTATCTTCCGGCTGCGCTTATGACGTTAGTCATCGGCACCTGGCATATTATTTCTAAAGCACTGCACTGGTTGTTTAAACCACTGGCGTGGTGTTTCGCTGTCATGTTCAGTGGCATTGAGAAAGCTTACGACAAGTTGCTTAGCCTGGCGCTGGCTGCCCGTGTCGCGGTGCTTACTATTGCCCTGGTAGTGACCGGTCTCTCTGTTGTGCTGCTGCCTCGGCTTGGTATGGAGCTCATCCCCAGTATGTCACAGGGAGAATTTTCTGTTGAGGTATCGCTGCCCGCCGGCGCCAGAATTGACCAAACGGATCGTTTACTTTCGCAGCTCGCCGACGTCGCTCAACAACAGGATGGTGTAGCACGCACCTACTCTCTGGCAGGCACCGGTTCACTTGTCAGCGCCGCGCCCAGTCAGGGTGGCGATCACTGGGGCAGACTGAACGTAGTGATGCAGCCCGCATCAGATGACGTAGCGTTACAGCAGGTTCGCGAAGCGCTTCGTAATTACTTATCCCGACAGGCTGGTGTACAAAGCCAGTTTGGCGAACCAGAGTTGTTCAGCTTCGACGCGCCAATTCAGATAGAAATTCAGGGTTATGATTTAACCCAGCTTATGGCTACCAGTCAGCGCCTGACAGAGTCACTGCAGGCCGAAGACAGATTCGCGGATGTCACCAGCACACTGCGTACCGGTAACCCGGAACTAAAAATCGCGTTTAACCATGCCAAACTTGCCCGCCTTGGACTGGAGGCGCCAACAGTATCAGAGCTTATCGCCGCGAAAATTGGCGGTAAAGTGGCGACACAATACAGCATGGAAGATCGCAAAGTGGATGTGCTGGTGCGAACACAAGATGCTCAGCGCGACAACATCAACGATATTAAAGAAATCATTGTCAACCCGGGTAGTGAGCGTCCGATTCCGCTTGCCGCGGTTGCCGATGTCTATATGAGTGTTGGTCCGAGTGAAATTACGCGGGTCGGTCAGCAACGCGTGGCGCTGATCGAAGCCAACCTGACCTATGGCGACCTCGCACAAGGTGTTGCCGCGGCAAAACGCATCATTGACGATACCAGCATACCACTTAGCCTGCGTGCAGAAATTGCAGGTCAAAGTGAAGACATGCAGCAAAGCTTTCAGTCGTTGCAACTGGCGCTTGCTCTGGCCGTATTTATGGTTTACCTGGTGATGGCGTCTCAGTTTGAATCGCTCCTTCATCCTCTGTTGATTCTGTTTGCGGTTCCGCTGGCCGGTGCAGGTTCGATTTATGGTTTGTGGCTAACCGGCACCCATTTAAGTGTCGTGGTCTTTATCGGACTGATTATGCTGGCGGGGATTGTGGTTAATAATGCTATCGTGCTGGTTGACCGCATTAACCAGCTGCGTGCGCAGGGTATGGAAAAACAGGAAGCCATTATTGCTGCGGGTAAAACGCGTCTGCGTCCCATTATTATGACTACCCTTACGACCATTCTGGGCTTATTGCCTATGGCGATTGGATTTGGCGAAGGAGCGGAAGTCAGAACCCCAATGGCCGTTACTGTCATTTTTGGGCTGCTGTTTTCGACCCTTCTGACACTTATCCTGCTGCCGGTACTATACAGCCTGTTCGACACCAAAAAGTTCGACGCTGTCGAGGTGACTGACAAGGAGAAAGTCTATGGATAAGTTCGCAAACGCCGGCGCCGGGCTTGCCCGGTTCGCCATGAATCGTCCGGTCACCGTCTGTATGGTATTTCTCTCTATGCTGCTGTTTGGCATTGTTGCGGGGCGCCTGCTCCCGCTGGAAAAATTTCCTGGTATCGATATTCCGCAAATGGTGGTTGAAATTCCCTACCGTGACGCCACGCCCTCGGAAGTGGAGAGAATGATTACCCGCCCCGTCGAAGAAGCTATCGCGACAATGTCTGGCATTAAGCGTTTACGTGCCAGCTCTTTCGAGGATAAAGCAGAAATCTTCGTTGAATTTGCCTGGGATGAAAACGTGAAGGCGAAAAGTATCGAAGCGCGTGAAAAAATTGACGCCATCCGACACTTGCTGCCTGATGATGTGGAACGCGTGATGGTATACAAGTTCAATACGAATGATATGCCCATTTTCCAGCTACGGGTATCCAGTGACCGCGACTTATCCAGTGCCTATGATTTGTTAGACAGAAACCTGAAGCGTCCTCTTGAGCGTGTACCTGGAGTATCGAAAGTTGAACTTTACGGTGTATTAAAAAAGCAAATCAGCATTCGTCTGAAACCTGAAAAGATAGCCGCGCTGCGTATTGATACTGACCGTCTTGGCACAACGCTTCAGCAAGCCAATTTCTCAATGACCGCCGGACATATCTACGCGATGGACCAGAAAGTTCTGGTGAATCCAATGGGTGAATTTACCGATATGGATGATATCCGCAACCTGTGGATAAGAGACGGCGTTCGCCTGTCTGACATTGCAGATGTTGCGTATGAAATTCCCAAACGCAATGAAGGCAGACATTTGGACCGCACGTTTGCGGTTGGCTTTAATATCTTTCGTGAATCAGGAAGTAACCTGGTTGATGTCTCAGAACGCGTAATGGCCGTTGTAGAGAAGGCAAAAAGCGACCCGGCGTTTAACGGTATCAATCTCTTTGTAATGGACGATATCGCCAAAAGCGTGACCTCGTCATTAGGTGACCTGATTTCAGCCGGCTTACTGGGTGCTGTCTTATCCGTTGTTGTGTTGTTCCTGTTTTTGCGTCAGCTCTCTACCACCTTAATTGTCGTATTGTCAGTCCCCGTTTCTATTTGCATCACCTTAGGGTTGATGTATTTGATGGGATATTCGCTGAATATTTTGTCGCTCATGGGGCTGATGCTGGCAATTGGGATGCTGGTGGATAACGCGGTTGTTATCACCGAAAGCATCTTCCAGGAACGCAGTGCAGATGACAACGCGATTCGGGCCACGCAGCGCGGCGTGGGAAAAGTCAGTCTGGCAGTGATCGCCGGTACCGCCACCACGGCCATTGTCTTTCTTCCCAATATTGTTGGCGTAAAGATTGATTTAACCGTTTTTCTGGAACACGTGGCTATTGCTATCTGTATCTCGCTGTTTGCATCACTGCTCATTGCACAAACGCTCATTCCCTTGTTGGCTGCACGTATCAAAGTACCGCAACAAAAATCGGCAAAACAGCCTGGGTATATTGCACGTTATGGTCGCATTTTGCACTGGACCATGCGTAACCAGGGTAAAACCGCGGCAATTGCTGTTCTGATTCTGCTAAGCACCGCCATACCGATGGGGGTGGTTACGGGTGATGAGGAAGGCAATGATAATCAGGAGCGGATCTGGCTCAACTATCATATTGTGCAAAATTACTCGCTCGAAGAAGTTGAAGGCACCGTAAACAAAATGGAAGCGTTTCTGTATGACAATCAGGAAGCATTTCATATCAAGCAGGTGTATACCTATTTTCAGGCAGGCCACGCCGTTTCCGGTATTACCCTTAATGACGACTTACCGGTAAGTGTCAGCGAAATTAAAGAGAAAATCCGCGAGGCCATGCCGACGTTCGTCAGAGCCCGCCCCTCTTTCCAATGGGAGTCGGGAAATGGAGGCGGCGTGCGGCTGACGCTATTGGGTGAGTCTTCTGACCGGCTGTTGCAACTGTCTGAGCAGATTGTTCCTGTGCTGTCGAATGTCGAAGGGCTCGAGGATGTAAAAGCGGATACCGGCTCAAAACGCGATGAACTTCAAATACGCATCGATCGGGAAAAAGCCCATCGCCTGGGCCTGAATGTCAGCGATGTAGCGGCGCTGGTCGCCACTGCGCTGCGTGGCAATAACTTACGTACCTTTCGTTACGGTGATGCCGGAGAAGTGGGAGTCAGACTGATGTACGGGCAAGATGTGCAATCTTCACTTTATGCCCTTAAAAATATCAACATCACTCATCTTCAGGGCCAAAGCATCACGCTGGATATGGTGTCAGATATCACCGTTGCCCAGCAGCTTTCACAGATTGACCGACATTATCGTCAAACCGCATTATCCATTGGTGCCAACCTGGCGGATGATCTTACCGTCGAACAAGCCCGCGAGCGCATCGAATCGGCAATGAGCTACATCGCCTTGCCCAGTGGCTACAGCTGGACGCTGGATGGCAGCTTCCGTCGCCAGGATGAGGCTAATGCGGTGATGCAAATGAATATGTTATTGGCTATCTGCATGATTTACGTCGTGATGGCAGCATTATTCGAGTCGCTGCTGCTACCGACGGCAGTCATAACCTCACTACTTTTCTCTTTCACAGGCGTGTTTTGGGCGTTCATGCTGACCGGCACGTCAATGTCAGTCATGGGCATGATTGGCATGCTTATACTGATGGGGATTGTGGTGAACAATGGCATTGTTCTGGTAGACAGAATCAATCAGTTAATTGAACAGGGGGAGAGTCTGTTTGATGCGGTTGCGGATGGATGTCAGTCACGGATCCGACCGATTTTGATGACCGTAGCAACTACCGTACTTGGTCTGTTACCTCTGGCATTTGGCAGCACGAGAATAGGTGGCGATGGCCCTCCCTATTCCCCCATGGCCATCGCCATTATCGGAGGACTGATATTCTCAACGCTCACCAGTCTTTTCCTGGTGCCGCTGGCTTACGTGCTGCTGCTGAAGCTCCGCTTCCATACCCAACGTCTTATGGCTGAAAGTCGTGCTCGGGTATCCCGCTGGGTAAGGATATGATCCGAGCATAACTCGCCAACAATAGCCATCATGACGGGTGCCCCGATAGTTACGCCAAAGTCGGCGCACCCGTTTGCTTAGCCAGAGCACGATTAGCTGCGCGAAGTCAGGTATTCGTAAACTGCATTCGCATCACGCTTCATTGAAAAGTCAATCAGCGTTTCGCCATTGCAAGTCAAACCATCTTCCGCCGTTACCATGCGCAGTACTTCACGTTGGCTGGCACCAATACGACCGACGTTGCGAGACAAGTTAGCGCGCAATACTTTGATGTCATCCATTACAATGGCTTTGCAGAATCCAGAGAACTGCGTATCACCAACAAAACGCACGTCTTTTTGCGGAGCCGCTGCTAGTGCGCTTCCTGAAGCCGCAACCATACCCAATACCATTGCAAGTGCTTTTACAGTTTTCATCATTTAATCCTCATGTTTTGGCAAACTCTGTATCGCCAGGCTTTGCTGCCCTGGCGCTATTAAGTTATGCCTCATCTGAAAATAAATTACTGTTGGAATATTGTTGTAAGTGGGTAAATAGGCGGTAAAACAGAATGTTAAACAAGCATTAAAAACACAAGTCACTGATTTTACTGGATTTATAAAAATCAGATATAACAAAAAGGAATTAAAAAAAGAATTTTACTGCAAAATAATTCTAGCTATGGAGCTTCAAAATCGCCAGAAATGTAATATTGTTACTGAAAGTTTTACAGAAAAAAGGCGTTTTTCGGGAAATTGAGTGAAAAAACCGCCTCAAAACTGTAATAAAATTACACTTTATTCGTAATTTCTCGGCTTTTTCGTCTCTATAGCATCGATATAAGCATGCCAGGATCCATATCCAATCAGCGGCATCAGAAAGATAAAACCGATAAAACCGGTGACAAACCCAATGGCAACCGCGCTGAAGATAATGGCGCCCCAAATCAGCATAGGGAGTTTATTCAACCAGACTGCATTTACGCTGGTTAGTACAGCAGTTGCCAGATCGACTTTCCTTTCCATAAGAATGGGCTGAGTAAAAGCGGTTATAAACAACATGACCAGCGTAAATAATGCACCTACAGCGGTACCAAGAATGAGGAATGGCATAAGGCTTTCCAGCGTCTCGTCAAGGTAAGGTGGATAAAGTGCATGAATTAGCGACGCGACCCGAAGCCAGAAAATCATCATAACCATCAGCAAGATCCCAAACCCCCACTCGTTAACAGCGTTACGACGCATGGCGCGTAGCGAGTGTCTCAATGAAGGTTTATGGCCTTTCTCCAATTCCCAACTGACGTCGTACAGACCGGCAGCCAGAAACGGACCAATTAGCATGAACACGACAATGGCAGGCATAATCACTAAATGCCAGCCGGTCATCGCGACAAGGTAGGTTATTAACCACGGGATTATGGCGAACATGACGCCATAGAATGCGGTAAGTCCAGGCGTTTTTACCATGTCGCGTAAGCCCAGCGATAGCCATTTAATTGGATCGCCTACATCAAGCTCTTTGCAGGGAATCACCCTTGCAATTCCACTTTCAGTAATCGCGTTTTGTGGTGTTTCTTTGAAATGCTGTGACATAGCTTCCCCTCAGAAGTCTGATTGATCAAGCGTATCCGTCCAGTGCTATGAGTGCACTTTTAGCGGAGTACTACTCATTACGATAGGTGCAGTAAGCCAGGTTCACAAACTTTTAACATAAATTAATGTAATAATTCCAGCTTTAAGCCGCAGGCACGACAGCAAAGAGGCAATTGAGGTGGGAAGCTAACAGGCTATCATATTGTTTAAAAAGGAAAATAAGCGGAGTATTCCATGAGGAGAACCTAGTACCCTGCTCCGCTTACTATTGATTTAGTTTATTGGCATACGGACAGGCTGCCAGTGGATGGCAGTGTGAAACTGTACTTTGAGGGCGGCATTGAGCTCCGCAAACCGAGTAATGCGCCGGGAGGAACCACTGACACACTCATACACAAAACGGTGGCAGTTGTTAGAGACCAGATCGTACTCAGAATAGGTGTATAGCCTGTCTAATGCATTAGTGACAGTATCTGGTGCCACCAACGGTTCCAGGGCCTCATTACAGGCGACAAAAACCCGGTTACCTGAACGGTCTGAGAGAAATCGTGAAGGAGAAATGCCCCGGATAAGACCGTTCCCTCTCAACTCAACAATGTTACCATCCAGCCAGATCCCCGTGTGCTGAAACAATTCGTAGATTCCGCAGCACACTATAGCGCCGTCTACCGGCGTCACTTCGGTTTGGTGTTCGCCAGGAAAATGCCGGATGTGGCCATCAGATTTTTGTTTTTCTCTGGCAATTTGCGAGCCAGCATATGCTGCAGCAATACCAGCACCAAGCCATAATAAAGGTAGAGGCATAGATCATTCCCGGCACATTCAACAGGTTGTGCGTAATAACAGGTGTCATTCACTATTAAAGCTGATTTGCGGATAATACGCTAACGGCAAACTGTATATAAATGTGTCGTTACCATTCTTTATTTCCCTACTATTTATATCTATCCTGACGCCCCCTGCCGAACTGAAAAATACCATCAAAAAATACCTGCAATAAGCAAAATTAGGGTTAGCCAGCATCGTTGCTTTGCGATACTCTGATGCGTATGTAAATCAACCAGATAGACCATGAAAACCGTAGCTCGCTCACACAAACTGGATAATGTCTGCTATGACATTAGAGGCCCCATTGCCGCGCAGGCAAAGAAGATGGAAGACGAAGGCCATCGCATCCTGAAACTGAATATTGGTAATCCTGCTCCGTTTGGCTTCGAAGCGCCGGACGATATACTCAAAGATGTGATCCATAACCTGCCCACTTCTCAGGGTTATTCAGACTCCACGGGTATTTATGCCGCTCGCGTGGCAGTTATGCAGTATTACCAGCAAATGAACATTAAGCATATTCGCGTTGACGATGTTTACATTGGTAATGGCGTGAGTGAGATGATCATGATGGCCATGCAGGCATTGCTAAACCATGGCGATGAGGTATTGCTGCCAAGCCCTGACTACCCGCTGTGGACAGCAGCTGTCAGCTTATCTTCCGGTTCACCGGTACATTACCGGTGTGACGAACAGGCCGGATGGTTCCCGGACATTGACGACATCAAAAGCAAAATCACCAGTAAAACCCGGGCGATCGTACTGATAAACCCAAATAACCCTACAGGTGCAGTGTACGACAAAGCTCTGCTTGAAGAGGTAGTTAAGGTTGCCCGTGAGCACGGACTGGTTATTTTCAGTGACGAAATTTACGACAAAATACTTTACGACGGTGCACAACACACCTGCATCGCCTCACTGACGGATGAGGTTTTCTGCGTTACGTTGGGCGGTTTATCTAAAAACTACCGGGTTGCCGGTTTTCGCGCAGGCTGGCTGGTCGTCTCTGGTAATAAACGCGTAGCCAGAGACTATATTGAAGGGTTAAATATTCTTTCTTCTATGCGCATGTGTGCAAACGTACCTTGCCAAAGTGCAATCCAGACCGCGCTGGGTGGATATCAGAGCATCAACGATCTTATCAGCGACAATGGACGGCTGAAACTGCAGCGCGATCTTGCCAGCGATATGCTAAACAGCATTGATGGTATAAGTTGTGTGAAGCCCAATGGCGCTATGTACTGTTTTGCGAAGGTCGATGAGAAGAAATTCAATATTCATAACGATGAGCAGATGATCCTCGACCTGCTGAGCGCAGAGAAGATTCTGTTAGTACACGGACGGGCCTTTAATTTAAATGAAGGCATATATTTCCGGCTGGTGTTTTTACCGCACTGCGACGTTCTCTCGCCTGCACTGACGAGAATCGGACGATTTTTCAGTCACTATACGCAAGGAGCATAGCGGTGTCGGATAAAAGCCACTTCTTCGCCCATTTGTCGCGAATGAAGTTAATCAATCGTTGGCCGCTTATGCACAATATCCGTACAGAGAACGTACAGGAACACAGTCTGCAGGTAGCCATGGTCGCACATGCCCTTGCTCTGATAAAAAATCGTTTCTTCGGTGGTACGCTGAACCCTGAGCGTATTGCCACCATCGCGATGTTTCATGATGTATCTGAAGTACTCACCGGCGATTTGCCTACCCCGGTGAAATATTTCAACCCGGCGATAAAAGACGAATACAAAAAAATTGAAAAAATCGCAGAACAAAAGCTTGTCGACATGGCGCCCGAAGCATTTCGTGACGACTATGCTGCGCTTATCGACAGCCACATGCACTCCGAAGAGGAAGCGTTTATTGTCAAAGCCGCAGATGTTTTGTGTGCGTATCTGAAGACGCTGGAGGAACTGGCGGCGGGTAATCAGGAATTTAAGCTTGCCAAAAAGCGGTTGGACACCATTTTAAAAGCTTATCAATCCGATGAAGTAGACTATTTTATCACCCGCTACGTCCCGAGCTTTTCACTGAGTCTGGATGAAATTACGCAAGACGAGCCAGGCTAACCGGTCAAAGGAGTTAAGATTGAGGCAGCACGAAGCGAACAGCTCACATGTTCAGTCAACGTCATGGGAATCGCAGTGGTTCGAGCGGCGGTTGCCGCGCGTTCAAAGTCGTGATGGCGACCATCGCTCGCCCTATCAGCGCGATAAAGCCAGAGTACTGCACTCTGCCGCGTTTCGCCGTCTCCAGGCAAAAACCCAGGTACTGGGTGTCGGCTTAAGTGACTTTTACCGCACCCGGCTAACTCATTCACTGGAAGCGGCGCAAATCGGAACAGGAATAAATGCCCAGCTTACCGGTAAGTACCCCGAACTGGCCACCTTGTTATGCATGGATGACAGTCTGATCGAGACCCTATGCCTCGCACACGATATCGGTCATCCCCCTTTCGGCCACGGTGGTGAAGTAGCACTGCACTATATGATGCATCAACACGGGGGGTTTGAGGGCAACGGACAGACATTTCGCATCATTACAAAACTTGAGCCTTACACTGCCGACCACGGCATGAATCTTAGCCGCCGCAGCGTGCTGGGGCTGGTAAAGTATCCCAATTTTATTGATACGCTGAGTCAGAACATCACTTACCCAACACGTCCCACGACGCTAAGACAGGTAAAAGCCAGTGAATGGCACCCACCGAAAGGCCTCTTCCGCTGTGACGAAAACCTTTTTGAATGGCTGCTGGCACCGCTATCGCAAAATGATCGCGACCGCTTTATGTCGTTCAAAGAAAAAACAGGGCAAGCGGCTAAAACACGGTTTAAGTCGTTTGACTGCTCCATCATGGAACTGGCAGACGACATCGCCTATGGCATTCACGATCTGGAAGACAGTATTGTTATGGGCATGGTCAATTACGCCGACTTTATATCAGACGTTGCAGAGCCTCTTATTTCGCTTGATATTCCTGGTATTTCAGAAAAAGCTTTACCACTGGCTGAAAAACTGTTCAGCGCACAACACCACGAACGCAAAAACGCCATCGGCGCACTGGTTAATGCCTTTATTACCGCGATCGAAATTAAGCAGGTAGAGGGATTCGCTCATCCACTGCTTGCCTATAATGCCAGATTGTCAGAGGCTCATTCACAGGCACTTCACTTATTTAAAGGGTTTGTTTTTAATAAAGTGATCCGTCGCCCGGATGTACAGATGCTTGAATACAAGGGACAGCTGGTTGTGATGGAGTTGTTTGAAGCATTCAGTTCCGATCCCGAGCGCCTGCTACCGGAAAATACACAGGCGAGATGGCGGGCTGCGCAGAAGGACGATAATGGCATGCGGGTGATTGCAGATTATATATCCGGAATGACCGACGAATTCGCCGCGCGACTTTATGGCACGTTATTTGTTCCCAAACGTGGCACCACGCAAGACACTATGTCTTTATAAATATGCGAGTTCAGCAATGTCATTTGCACGTTGCTACCCGAATGCCCTTTTAGCCAGTGTCAGCGTCACCCATTTATTAAATCTGTGAAAGGTTACTGCACTCCCCGGGGTCTTATCCCGTAGAAGCAATCAAGCCAGATAAATCAGGAGTGCGATATGGCCAAACCATTCAAGCCTTCGGTCGCGTTGACCGACAATGATGTCACCGAGGAGTCAGTTTACCGACAGCGTCGCCACTTGCTTAAATCAATGGGCTTTATTGGCGCTTCTGCATTGTTATCTTCGTCGGTCAAAGCAGACTGGTTTTGGGAAGACGACGATAAAAAAGCACAGGTACTGAAGCCTCTGTCATTTTCTGAAACTCCCGGACTGAGCACCAATGAAAAGCTGACGCCTTTTGAAAAAGCGTCGACCTACAATAATTTTTATGAATTTGGCATGGACAAAGGTGACCCGGCGGACCATGCCGGAGAGCTCGTTACCGATCCCTGGACGCTAAAAGTTGACGGCATGGTGGAAAATCCCCTGACGCTGGATGCCGACGCGCTCACGTCAATGTTTCCGCTAGAAGAAAGAATTTACCGTTTGCGGTGCGTTGAAGCCTGGTCGATGGTGATACCTTGGATTGGCTTTGAGCTAGCCTCGTTGCTCAAAAAAGCAAAGCCATTGTCATCAGCTCGTTATGTCGCATTTCAGACACTGTATGACCCCAGTCAGATGCCGGGCCAGAAAAACCGGTTCGTCGGTGGAGGTATTAATTACCCCTATGTTGAAGGGTTGCGAATGGACGAAGCAATGCATCCGCTGACACTGATGACCGTGGGTATGTATGGGAAGACGCTACCTACCCAAAATGGCGCGCCGATAAGATTGGTCGCACCATGGAAATACGGGTTTAAAAGCATTAAATCGCTTGTACGCATTTCACTGACCGACAAACAGCCTCCCACTACCTGGAACCAACTTGCGCCAAACGAGTACGGCTTTTACGCCAACGTTAACCCTGCCGTCGCACACCCCCGGTGGAGCCAGGCATCCGAACGTCGAATTACTACGGGCGGACTTCTGGCTCAGGACCGGATCCCTACTCAGCCGTTCAACGGTTATGAGGAGGTTGCATCGCTCTACAAAGGAATGGATCTTCGTAAGTGGTATTAACACGTCTGTTTAAAAAGCCGGTAACGTTGTCGGGTAAAAAAATCATCGCCGCAAAGGCGTTGATTCACCTGGCTATATTACTTCACATAGCTACGTTATTTTACTTAGGGGTCACCGATAACCTGGGTGCCGATCCGGTGAAAGCGCTATTGCATACTACCGGCACATGGTCGGTACATCTGTTACTGGTAACCTTACTGGTCTCACCGCTGGCTAAATGGTTACCGTTTCCAGGTTTGATGCGATTCAGGCGCCTGTTGGGAATATACAGTTTTGTTTATGCCTTGGTGCATTTTCTGACCTACTGCGCTTTTGAAATTCAGTTCGACTGGTCGTTAATCATCAGTGAAATCGCCAAGAGGCCTTATATCACCGTCGGTTTTACTGCACTGATTTTGTTGTTACTGCTCACAGTAACATCGCCAAACCGGATCCGTCGTCTCCTCGGTGCTCGCTGGCAAACTCTGCACAATAGTATTTACCTCATCGGTATGCTTGCATTGCTTCATTTCACCTGGTCACAAAAAACGCTATTTGGCGACTCTCTTTTCTACTGGGGGGTACTTATCGTTCTGTTGGTAATCAGAAGAGACAAGCTGATAAAACTGACAAAGCCGGCGCGGAAGGGCTCCTGATGAACTAACATGCATTTATTACAGCTTTATGACACTTTTTTGAAAAAACACTGGACATTTCTTCAGGACTTTTCTATTCTGAATAGGCGAAAATAGATAAGGAGGCTTCAATGTTAAAATCGCTAATGAAATTTTTTAAACGCAAGCATCCGTACACCGTGGCTTTTTATATTGGTAGAAAGAACACGCAACGTATTTTCGATTGTAAGATTAAGAAGAAATCTGAGTTACTGTCTAACTGATTGATAACGTAAGACCGGTAACGTCACGTACGCAGACACCTGCAAAGTGGTGGTACAGCGATGCGGATGGCATTTATGCCTGTTCCTATTATTCGTCTCTTCCCATCTCGCTGACGTGAATCTGGTGTATAACTCTCCGCTGGCAACAGTGTGATTTGAGTAGCAACAGAGCCTATTCTGTCTTTACACTACGTGTGTACACAGATGCAAAAATAGTAAGAGGCCCGTTTCCGGGCCTCTTTTATGATCGCTAAAAGCTCACATCCCACTGTACCCGATAACGCCACTCATCCAAGTCTTCTGGTTGATCACCTGAATATTCAAACCGGGTAGCATCGACTGTAACTTTATTCTTATGCCCGCTAATAAACCAGTTAAAAGCCAGTGCTTTTTCTTTTTGCGTAATGGCGTTTGTCTCAGCAGGGTCATAACTGGCATATCGTGCTGCAATTTCTAACGGCTTAGGCCATGACGGTATTAACTGGTGCAAAAAGTATCCACCCTGAACATAATAACCGGTTAATGTACGCTCCAGCCCGGCGTTCAATAAATCTTTGACCGTTTTTTCGTGATACTCGGCCTGAGCGCTGATTCCCTTGTAAAGGAATGCGGCATCCACATTGTATTGCTCAATATCAAACTGCCCTTCTTCCCCCTCATCAAAACCAACCAACGAGCCACCGCCCGAAGATGAGAAGCGGGTATACTTGCTGCGATTCACCGCAGATGCAAAGCCGATGCTGGCAATAGGTGTCTGGGTAATATTTATATCGCTGGCAACGAACGGCATTTCCTGTCCGAGAAAATTCCATTGCACACGACCGAAGTAAAGCGGATGACTATCGTCGTCGGCGCTGTTTCCACGGCCCGTTCCGGTTCCTACTCCTGCCCAGTAGTTAAAATTTATCCACCCGCTCTGGTCAATATGTCCATAAACGGAGGCTGCCTGGTGACGATCAATCGTAAAATGACGGTTTATGATGGAACGGTCCAGCATTTGCTGACCGCCGCTACTAATACTTCTTTCTCTGGAATACTCAAGCTTCCACTGACCTATTTTGAATTTCAACCAGTCATATTTCTCAACCCTGAATCGGTAATCTAGCAAATAGTTGTTTTTCAGATCGTATTCCATAGAAAACCGCAGCCACGGCTGGCTTACATTTCCTTTAATTTTGAGTCGGGCCCGATTGGTACCAAACTCGGTTCCCTCTTCAAGGAGGTAATCGTCGGGAACTAACGGCTGTGAATCATCGGGGGTCGCATAACGGAACTGAAAACGCGCATGGACATTCACTTTGTAACGTTCATCAGATGTGCTGAACGTGATACCCGGCTTGGCGTATGTCATATTTACAGTATCTGAAGAAAAGGCGGAGCCGGTAAAACCACCGCAAAGTAACGTTAATAACGAAGAGTAAAATCTGGAACCCATAATGTACCAATAGTGACGCTCGCAAACTGTGCGAAGTCTATCTCTTTGTCATATTTTTGCAATAAAAGCGTAATAAATGTGTCATGAAACAGTTCAGATCCTGAATTTTTTTCAGGAAAGGACGATTTTTGCTCATCATCGTTGACGTCTTGCATAGAATCCCAGGCAGCACATTTGCGGATAATCAAACAGCTTGATTGTATAAAAAAAACACTTGCATGTTTATTTATACAGTACTACTGTATATACGAACACTGTATAAATAAACAAGGCTTTCACATGACACATTCACAACAAATGATTCAGGTTGATAACGTAGTGCAACTCCCGCTGCCTTTCGAGGGGTATCCTGGTACGGGTGAAAACAATAAAGGTTGGTCTTATTTGCTTGCGGAGTCTGTGGCATTTAAAAAGGACGTAATGCACGGCATAAGAATACAAAAGCCAAATCAAGAGAAAGTACCAGGCTGGATTCAGCGGATCATTGAATCTGGTCAGTGCAACACGATCTATGTAGAAAACCTGTCTTTGAGCGAAGCGGAAAAGTCACGTATTCAGTCTTTATGTGAAAAGTATAGCGTATCGGTAGTGAATCTTACGATTGCAGCATCGCAACATGAACAACAAAATGTGGTAATTGGGCCGTGGTAATGAGCCCGTTGAGCCGGTAAAATCCAGCCAACACTTATCTAACTAAGTCCGTCGACATGCGATGCTATTGTTGCTCTGAAAATACGTTTTCTGCTTGCTGCGAGCCCATTATCAAAGGCCAGCAACCAGCGCATACACCAGAAAAGCTTATGCGCTCTCGTTACAGTGCATATTGTATTGAAAATTACATGTATATTCTGGAAACCTATGACAACAAGACCAGACCGACGCTGACTGTTGACGCTCTTGCCGAGCACGCGAATGAAAACAAATGGTTTGCGCTGCAAATTATTCCACAACATAGGCAAGATTGTGTCGAGTTCAAAGCTTATTATTTTTATAAAGGCCGTCCTCATTTATTGCATGAAACGTCATTTTTCATAAAGGAATCCGGCCGATGGGTGTATACCACTGGAAACCTCCACAATGATTACGGCAAAGTGACAATTGGCCGTAACGATACCTGCCCTTGCCATAGCGGCAAAAAATTCAAGCAATGTTGCCTGAAGAAAGCGGCTTAAATAAATTCATCTTCCTGCTTTTCGCTATAGTTTTCATACTGAAGCTATCCCTCTTCACCGTACTGTGCTCAGATGCACAAGATATTCTTCCAGAAAAGGATATAAGGTGCGAAATTGTCTCTGCCATGTATTATAGAAATGCAATGCTATCTAAAGAACAACACCAGCAGGTATTCATTATCTGTTGAAAATAACCAGGGTGGCATGGAGACTCGTTCAGCGCGTTAACCATATTAGTTATAAAGACGGCGCCGCTGGCACATTTATTCAGCATGCATAAGAAAGCGGTTTGACTGAGCCTGCTAAACCTGTGACAACTTGGTGTATTAAGGCTGCGTTTTGTTCACCTTACAAGGTTAACCTTACGTTCAAGCATTTTTGTGTGCTGGCCGCTGATAAAGATGATGTCACCTCTGCCCTATAAAAATAGCTTTCCAAGGAACTGCCTATGTTAAAAATAAAAATCACACTCGTCGCTGTTATGGTCGGTCTTTCTTTGTCCGGTTATAGTCAGCCTGAAAACACGAATTCAAAGACCTCTTCAACGGCAACGGAAGCTTCATCGCCAACGGCTGCCGACGCAAAAGCCTTTCTGAAGAAGGCGCAAAATGATATCGCGAAAATTCAGTTGCCTGCAGCACATGCACAGTGGAGCTATGCAACCAACATCAATGTTGATACCGCAGCTGTAAGTGCCTACTTGGGTGAACAGTTATCCACCAAGGTCGCGCAACTGGCAAAAGACGCCGCTCAATTTAATAACGTTGAAGTAGATGCTGATACACGCCGAAAGCTCGATCTCCTTCGTAATGGCCTGACTATGCCTCCCCCATCAAATCCTGAAAAATCCGAGCGCTTAGCCAAAATCGGCTCAGATTTGGATGGTATGTACGGTGCCGGTGAGTATTGCCGCGACGAGAATACCTGCTTCAGTCTGGTAGAGATGAGCTCACAGATGGCCACATCCCGTGACTATGATCTTCTGCTTGAGTTTTGGGAAGGCTGGCGTGAGGTAGCGGTGCCCATGAAGCCGCTGTATGAAGAACAGGTAGCGCTGGCAAACGAAGGAGCCAAAGAACTTGGGTTCGCTAATGTCAGTGAGCTGTGGCGTGGTAAGTACGACATGCCAGCTGATGACTTTCCACAGGAACTGGACCGCCTGTGGGGTCAGGTAGAACCCTTCTATGAAGCCTTACATTGTCATGTGCGTGCTAAGCTGGGAGAACATTACGGCACCGACAAAGTTCCGCAAGACAAGCCTATTCCTGCGCACCTGCTGGGCAATATGTGGGCGCAAACCTGGGGCAATGTTTACGATCTGGTTAAGCCAGAGAGGGAAATGGTAGTGCCAGACGTCACCGGTGCGCTGAAATCGCAAGGATATGATGAAATTAAAATGGTGAAGCAAGCAGAATCTTTTTTCTCCTCACTTGGTTTTGAAGAATTACCTGAGACATTCTGGGAACGATCACAGTTTCAGAAGCCGGAGGGTCGTGACGTGCAATGTCATGCGTCAGCATGGAACCTTGATGATAAAGACGACCTGCGGATCAAAATGTGCATTCAGATAACCGGTGAAGAATTCAACGTCATTCATCATGAACTGGGCCACAATTATTATCAACGGGCTTATAAAGACCAACCCTTACTGTACCGTGGTTCGGCTAACGATGGTTTTCACGAAGCCATTGGCGATACTGTCGCATTGTCGATTACGCCGAAGTACCTCAAACAAATTGGCTTAATTGATACCATCCCGGACGAGTCAAACGATATTGGTATGTTGATGCAGGTGGCACTGGATAAAATTGCTTTCATCCCGTTTGGCCTGATGGTTGACCAATGGCGCTGGAAAGTGCTTTCCGGTGAGGTAACACCCGAAAATTACAATCAGGTGTGGTGGGAGCTTCGTGAAAAGTACCAGGGAGTCATGGCCCCCGTTTCCCGCGCCGCTGAGGCGTTCGATCCAGGTGCAAAATATCACGTTCCTGCAAACGTACCTTACACTCGCTATTTCCTAGCGCACATCCTCCAGTTCCAGTTTCACAAAGCATTGTGTGACATTGCAGGCGATGAAGGCCCGCTTAACCGCTGTTCAATTTACGGTAGGGAGGAAGCAGGTAAAGCGCTTAACGAAATGCTCGAAATGGGCATGAGCGAACCATGGCAAAATGCCCTGGAAAAAATTACGGGTAGCCCGGAAATGGATGCCAGTACAATCCAGGCCTATTTCGCTCCCTTAAAAGAATGGCTCGACGATCAGAACCAGGGAAGACAGTGCGGATGGTAATCTCTCCATAACACATAGCCGGGCATTGCCCGGCTTTTTTATTTTGGTTTTTCTGTCTTCGCCTGATCTTTTGCCTACCACAATATGAATCAATAACTACGACAACGTATAATTAAGGAGTAATTATGAAATCAGTATTGGTTATTGGCGCAAGTGGGCAAATCGGCAAAATGGTTGTTCAGAAGCTTCTCGATCAGGATTATCGTGTAAGAGCTATGGTGCGAGACGCTAATAAGTTAGGCGGATTAAACCATCCTAACCTTGATATTTTTGAAAAAGATCTGGAGTCCGATTTTTTCCAGGCCTTTCAGGGCATGGATAGCGTCATATTTACCGCAGGATCAGGCGGTAGCACAGGGCCGGATAAAACCCTGTTGATTGATCTATGGGCGGCAAGAAATGCTGTCGAATACGCTGTGCGTGCAAAACTTGCTCACTTTATTATGGTGAGTGCTGTTGGCGCGGGCGATCCTGACGCTATTGACAGTGAAATCAAACCTTATCTGGTTGCCAAACATATGGCTGATAAGCACCTGATTAGTGCCGGTATCAGGCACACGATCCTTCGACCAGGCTCTTTAACTGATGATCCTGCAACAGGGAAAGTCACATCAAAGCGCCCCGACTCAAGAGATGCGATGAAAATTACGCGAGAGGATGTTGCGGATATGGTGGTTCTGGCCACAGGCAAAGAGGATGATACCAACAGAGTTTTCGAACTGTTCGAAGGCAATCAATCCCCAGAAGACCTACTGGTATAACATGACCAGGTTCCAGGTGGCGCGCGTAATTTGATGCGACGCCACCTGAGACGATACCTTACACTCTATGAATTCCAGAACGTTAATAACGGGGGTTTAAACTACCAGCTCTGCACTTTGCTTTCGATAGCGGAGATTTTTCATTCCGTTCGGATGCAAAAGCAAGTGCTACTATGGTACTACTGAATTTACTACCCACTCGCCACTGGCATCCTTAATGTGTTTTTCCCGTATCTGCGGGTTACCACGCAAACTAAGGTAATCTACGGCCTTTACTGTCAGGTTTAACAAACAAAAGTGCGCGGGAACCTCATTGAAATCACCTTCTGCTAGTAACGGTAGTGTCGGGTCCCGGCGGGTGTCAGGCTCCCCCCACAAAAACTGCTTTTTGCCAGCATCAGACAACTTTTGCCAATGTGAAGCGACCCGCCTTGCATCTTCGTCGGTGGTAATAATATCTGCTTTAGCCGTAAAACGGTATTGTTCACGGGTTTTGGCAAAATACCAACACACCTGCACCCCTTGTTGTTGTGATATCTCCTGATACTTACTCGTACGTGTATCTGAAATAACTTCAAGCGCATGGCCGTCGGTGATCCCGCGGTATACCACCGTTCGACATTGTGGCAGCCCGTTGGCATCACAAGTCGCTAGCTGAAAGTAACGACTTTCCGGTGTATTGCGAGTCTGGTGAAGACTTTTGGTTAACTGCTGTCGCCACAATGGCATGATTATTCCCTTTATTAGCGTTTGGCGAGAGGAAAAAGGCGATAAAAATTGTCGGTTGTTTGCCTGGCCAGTTCTGCCACTGAAACTCCCTTCAGTTCTGCAATAAACTCTGCAACTTCCACCACATAGCCAGGCTGATTTTGTTTACCCCGGTGGGGTACGGGGGCCAGCCAGGGAGAATCGGTTTCAATTAATAGCCTCTCGAGTGGTACCGCTTTCACAACCTCACGCAATTCGTCAGCTGAGTTAAAGGTAACAATCCCCGAAATAGAGATATAGAAACCCATTTCGATGGCTTCCTGTGCCATTTCCAGTGACTCAGTGAAACAATGCAAAACGCCATTGGTTTCCGGCGCTTTGTGCTGACGAAGCAGCGACAGCGTATCTTCCCGGGCATCCCGCGTATGAATAATCAACGGCTTGCTTAGCGCATTGGCGACGCGAATATGATCAATGAACGATTGTAACTGCACAGCTTTTGTATCGGCACTGTAAAAGTAATCCAGTCCGGTTTCACCGATAGCCACTACTTCGGGGCGACTGGCTTTCTGTAACAGCGTGTCGTACTCACAGGCATCTTCCTGATGCAGCGGGTGTACACCACACGAAACCGAGACATCACTAAACTCAGATACGGTTTCGGCCATCGCGTCATAATCATTCACTGAAACAGCCACACAAAGAAAATGCTTCACCCCACGAGAGCGGGCAAAGTTGAGTGTTTCAGCCAGTTCATCTTTTGATTGCTGTAACCTGTCGAGATGGCAATGAGAATCTACAAACAAAATAACCTCTTTTCGTTTCTGTCAGTAAGCAGTTGGACGTGTGAGCCTTTCCAGCACCCGCGTCAACACGATCACCTTGTTGATACCTGGATGCTGGAGTTGCTTCGCCGCCTGGGTTGACTCTGAATACGCTGCGTAATCTTCCATACGTTGATTGATGATAAAAGCTTTGTGGGCACGCTGTTGACACCAGTTTACTACCTGACGTGCAGCGTCCTGCCATGTCGTTGCCAGCGAGAGCGCTGTGGTACTTCCGGCCAGTAGCGCATCCACGCCTTCATTAAACGCACGAAAAGACAACCCCTCGCCGTCTTTATTCATCGCATCAATCAGCTTAAGAGGTGCTCCGCCATAGGCCTGCAAAAGTGCCGGGCTGGCGTCTTCAAGGCCCTGTTGCTGCAACCACGCAAGGCTTTGATGTTCAGGTGGAAGCGCTAGCACTGTTCTCTCACAGCGGCTCAAAATAGTTGGCAACAAGTGTTGTACCTTGTCTGTTAGCAGCATAATAAAGGTATTATTTGTGGGTTCTTCCAGGGTTTTCAACAAGGCATTTGCAGCAGAATCTGTCATTGCATCTGCATTGGGGATCACCAGTACTTTATTTCTGCCAAGCTGGGACGTTGCGCTTAATTTACCAATTCCTTCACGAATCTTGTCCACGCCCAACTGCTTCTTGCTTTCGAGGATATGGAAGTCAGGATGTGTATTCGCGTCTAACAACGCGCAACTTTGACAGTGCTCGCAGGCACCCAGTGAAGATGGCTTCTGGCACAAAAGTGTTTTTGAAAATGCTTCAGCCAGCGCTAACTTGCCAATCCCCGCCGGACCACAAAACAGTAAAGCGTGATGTAACCGGTTGGCCAGAAAGCGACCCGTTAATTGATTGAAAACAGAAGTTAACCAAGGCAAATTCATGCTATATAGTGCTCTATGGTTTGCCGGACATCGGCATGAACGGCTGACATCTCCTGCATGGCATCGATCGTGATTATGCGCTCGTCGTTAGCCGCAAGATGCAGATATCGGGCGCGGGTCCGCTCAAAAAATGCAAGGCCAGCCTGCTCAATTCTATCAAGTTCACCACGACCTCTTGCTCTCGCTAAGCCGATGGCAGGTTCTACATCGAGGTACAGGGTAAGATCGGGCTTAAAACCTTTCAAGGCGACATCACTCAAAGCGCGCATAGTGTTTGCGTCTATGCCTCGTCCGCCGCCCTGATAAGCCTGGGAAGACAAATCATGGCGGTCGCCGACTACCCAGTGCCCCTGTGCTAAGGCTGGTTTTATAAGATTTGTCAGCAGTTGTACACGTGCCGCATACATCAACATCAGTTCAGTTTCTTCAGCGACCTGCTCTTCCCAATCATGCTTAACACACTCTCTGATGGCTTCCGCCATGGGGGTGCCGCCTGGCTCCCGGGTTTGCTCTACGGTCAATCCCTTAGTACGCAGCGTCTCTACGATCAGGGAAATAACTGAACTTTTGCCGGCACCTTCGAGCCCTTCTACTACTATAAACTTTCCGGACATGCTTAAGACTCAATCCTGCTTTTTAATCTGATACTGGTAAACCGCACTGTTATGATCTTCTAAATTGGTCGAAAACTGATGAGTGCCATCTCCCCTGGAAACAAAATACAATGCATCGGTTTGCAACGGTTGCAGTGCAGCGTCAATAGCAGGTTTCCCTGCCATCGCTATCGGCGTCGGTGGCAGGCCGTGTATAACATAGGTATTGTACGGTGTTTTTTGTTTCAAGTGAGCACGGGTGATGTTGCCATCAAAATTTTCGCCAATCCCGTAAATGACAGTAGGATCGGTTTGCAGCCGCATTTTACTGTTCAGACGATTGACAAAAACTCCGGCAATTTTAGGGCGCTCTGAGGCGACGCCGGTTTCTTTCTCAATAATAGAGGCCAGAATAAGCGCTTCATAAGGCGATGAAATCGGCAAATCGACTGCGCGTGCTGCCCAGGCACTGCGTAAATAGTCAGTCATAGCCAGCATTGCGCGATGCAGGATCACACTGGCGCTGGTATTGGCGGTAAAATGGTAAGTATCAGCGAGAAATATCCCCTCAGGAGACCTCGCTTCGCCGAACTCAGCTGTTGGCCATTCAGATAGCATTTGTGCTATCTGCGTGTCATCCACATCGAAATCAATAAAATCATGTGAGCGAAGTATTTCAAGCCACTGGCGAAACGTCAGTCCTTCTATCAGACTAACATCGAACTGGTATTCTTCTCCCTGAACAAAATGCTGATAGGCTTGCTGCAAGCTCATTCCTGGCGTCAACTGGTAAGTACCGGCTTTAGGTCCACTCGCAGGAGCAAAAAATTTAAGCCAGATTTTGATGACTACAGGATGAATTTGCGTATAGCCATTTGCTTTCAGCTCACTAACTACCTGAGAGCCAGCCTGCCCAGGTGTCACCGAGACCAATGTCGGGGACGAGATTTCCAACGGCCGTTTGGCCTCATTGTTTACGAAAAATACGCCACCCAATACCACCCCGATGGCAAGTAACACTAGAAAAACAAAACTAATTAGCAGGCGCATACTCTTCCCTGTAAGTCGACTGAATTGCATTAAAGAGGTCATGAACCGGTGTCAGCGAGAAATTAGTGCGCTGCTCTCTGGTATGCAGCGCGCGCACAGGGATCAGTGGCATCAATGCATTACAGAGCAACACCGATTCAGCCTCAGCCAGCTCGTTCAGGCTGAAATTACCTTGCAAAACCTCCTGTCCATTGCCTGTCAGCCAGTCAATTAAAAACTGTCTCATCACGCCATGTACGCCGCACCCTTCAAGCACGGGCGTAAACCATTTCCCATCACAAAACCAAAAAACGTTAGCTGATGTGGCCTCTGCAACGTGACCGCTTGCATCCAGCACAAGCATATCCTGGACATCTTGTTGCAACAGCTCGCTTTTTATCAATACCTGTTCCAGACGATTAAGGTGCTTTATACCAGCCAGTGCAGGCTGGAGGGCGAGTTTTAATGTTGCGCAACCGACGGTAATCCCCTCTTGTTGCTGTACAGCATAGTGCGCTGGCATGCCGGCGTGTGTGAAATGCAATGAGGGCGCTACCTGTTCAGGACGGGAATAGCCTCGGCCACCCTCACCTGCTGATATCAATAGCTTTAAGACCCCTTTGCCAAGAAGACGCGCTTCTTCGCCGATACGCCGCGCAATGACTTGTTCATCAAGTGGCAAACCTAACCGCTCGGCATCCCGAATCAATCGCTGACAATGACGCTGATACAACGCCACTTTTCCGTCTTTTACTGCCATTGTTGTAAACACACCGTCACCATAATTGGCAGCACGGTCTGACGCTGAAAAAGAGTGTGTAATGCTAACGTCCTTCTTGATGCATCATTTACGCATTAGAAACGAAGTATATCAGTCTGCCACAGTCTCGCCTAGGCTGAAGCGAATCGCAATACCGCTACAGGCATTACTATCGACTGTAAATAAAAAGGCCGCGGGAAAACTCCGGCGGCCTTTTTATTACTTGTTATTTACGTTAACTACGCTTGAAAATCAGCGAGCCGTTTGTCCCGCCAAACCCAAACGAGTTACATAGCGCTACCGGTGCAGCAAGCACCTTGGCTTTATTCGGCACAAAGTCCAGGTCGCAACCTTCACCCGGATTATCAAGGTTTATCGTAGGTGGCGCCATTTTGTCACGCAACGCCAGCAACGTGAATATTGCTTCCACCGAGCCTGCGGCACCTAACAAATGACCTGTCATCGACTTCGTAGAGCTCACCATTAACTGATAGGCATGGTCATTGAAGACGCGTTTTATTGCAGCAACTTCCGCCACATCACCTGCTGGCGTTGATGTTCCATGTGCATTGACATAACCAATTTCACTGACGTCTATGCCAGCGTCATTGATGGCATTAAGCATTGATGCGGCTGCACCTTCACCGTCTTCCGGCGGTGATGTCATATGGTACGCGTCACCGCTCATACCAAAGCCAATCAGTTCGCCATAAATGGTTGCACCACGCGCTACTGCTGACTCGTACTCTTCCAGCATGACAACGCCTGCACCTTCACCCATGACAAATCCGTCACGGTCTTTATCCCATGGACGACTGGCCGCTTGTGGATCGTCATTACGCGAAGACAGGGCTCGCGCAGAAGCAAAACCGGCTATACCAAGAGGTGTTATCGACGCTTCCGCCCCACCGGCAAGCATCGCATCCGCATCGCCATACGCGATGGTCCGCGCAGCAACACCGATATTGTGCACACCAGTAGTACAGGCTGTTACGATATTCAGGTTAGGGCCTTTCAAGCCCTCCATAATCGAAAGAAAGCCGGAGATCATGTTGGTAATGGTAGAAGGAACAAAGAAAGGGGAAACCCGCTTTGGCCCGCTGTTCAATAACTTCTGGTGGTTGATCTCGATTTGCTCAAGTCCGCCGATACCCGAACCAATTGCCACACCCACACGGTGTGCATTTTCAGCACTAATTTCCAGCTTAGAATCTGCTAACGCTTGCTTACCCGCTGCAATACCCAGCTGGATAAACCGGTCCATCTTCTTTGCTTCTTTCTTTTCGATGTAATCTTGCGGGTCAAAATCATTAACCTGACCGGCAAAACGAGTGGAATAGTTACTGCAATCGAAATGGGTAATATCACCAATACCGCTCTCGCCTGCAAGCAGACGGCGCCAGGTCTCGTCAACAGACTGACCTAAAGGTGACAACATGCCAAGACCAGTAACCACTACGCGACGTTTTGTCACAAAAAGCCCTCGTATTGGAACTAAGGAAGGTTATATACAGAAAACGGCCCCTTCGGAGCCGTTTTTGCTAAGCCAGACTTATGCGTCTTTGTTAGCGTTGATGTAGTCGATAGCTGACTGAACAGTAGTAATTTTTTCTGCTTCTTCGTCAGGAATCTCAGTATCGAACTCTTCTTCCAACGCCATAACCAACTCTACTGTGTCCAGAGAGTCAGCGCCTAAATCGTCAACGAATGAAGCTTCTGGTTTTACTTCTTCTTCTTTCACGCCAAGCTGTTCAACGATGATTTTTTTAACGCGCTCTTCAATGTTACTCATAATTCTAGGTTTCCCTTAACGTCACTAGATATAAAAAGTGCCGCTAGTTTATTTGGCAAGGTAGTACCTTGCAAGCACCAGATTAAACAAATTTTCTGGTCAAACCAGCAGCGACCAAAATTCAGTAATTTACTATTTTTACATTCAACTTCGGAGAAATACCACCCCAAAGTACGTTAAATTCGCATAATTTGCGAATTTAGTTCATATACATTCCGCCATTCACGTGGATAGTTTCGCCGGTAATGTACGCTGCGCCATCACTAACCAAAAAAGCCACCGTGGACGCAATTTCTTTAGGTTCACCCAGACGATTTGCAGGAATATCTTTGAAGATAGCTTCCCGTTGGTCATCTGTCAGGGCTTTTGTCATATCTGTATCAATAAATCCAGGCGCAACTACATTAATTGTAATGCCTCTTGAAGCGACCTCCCTCGCCATAGACTTCGAAAAGCCAATCACACCTGCTTTTGCTGCAGCGTAGTTTGCCTGACCGGCATTGCCTGCACTTCCAACAACAGACCCAACATTTACAATACGGCCGAAGCGCTTTTTCATCATACCGCGAAGTACCGCTTTTGACAGGGTAAATATTGACGTCAGATTGGTATCAATGATGTCCTGCCATTCGTCATCTTTCATCCGCATCAGCAGATTGTCACGGGTAATACCGGCATTGTTAACCAAAATATCG
Organism: Alteromonas sp. H39; assembly: GCF_047556435.1. GTDB lineage: Bacteria > Pseudomonadota > Gammaproteobacteria > Enterobacterales > Alteromonadaceae > Alteromonas. The sequence goes on along the minus strand of NZ_CP180210.1, from coordinate 1,958,459 downwards.
ATACTACCAAATTCATCAGTGATTGCTTTTAAAACATTTTCCACACTGGCTTTGTCAGTCACGTTAAGAGCGAAGCCTTTACCGCCGCTCTCGCTGAGATAGTCAGTAATTGCCTGTGCCCCATTATCGCTCGTGGCCGTGCCGATAACGGTCGCCCCCTGCGCTGCCAGTTGTGTGGCAATTGCCTTGCCGATTCCCCGGCTGGCACCAGTAACAAGCGCGACTTTACCTTGCAGTTGTTCCATTCTCAATCCTTACTTTTCAATCGCAGCGACAGAATCAGGCGTATTCACTGCCACTGACTCCAGTGACTTATCAATGCGCTTACCCAGACCAGTGAGCACTTTACCCGGTCCTACCTCAATGACGCGCTCTATGCCGGCTGACGCAAGATATTCGACTGTTCGCGTCCATTGAACCGGGCAGTATAGCTGACGTACCAACGCGCTTCTGATGGCCTGAGGATCTGTTTCAATGTTGACATCAACATTGTTCACAATATTAATATTCGGTGTGTTGATTGTGATAGATGCTAATGCATCATCCAATTGGTCTGCGGCTGGACGCATAAGCTCACAGTGGGATGGAACACTTACCGCCAGCGGCAGCGCACGTTTTGCGCCCGCGTCTTTACAAGCATCAGCGGCTTGCTGCGCGGCATTTTTCTCTCCGGCGATAACCACCTGTCCAGGAGAGTTAAAGTTAACCGGAGCCACCACATCGCCTGTCGCAATGGCCGTTTGCTGACAAATCTCCGCAATAGCCGCATCGTCCAGACCAATAATGGCAAACATAGCTCCGGCTCCGGCAGGCACAGCCTCTTGCATAAATTTACCGCGAGACTCAACCAACTTTACGGCGTCGGTAAATGCCATTGCGCCCCCGCAAACCAATGCGGAGTACTCACCAAGGCTGTGACCAGCAAGGTAATCTGCCTGTAAGCCTTTTTCCTGCAGTATACGCCAGATGGCAACGCTTGCCGTAAGTAACGCAGGCTGCGTGATATGCGTTTCGTTCAGGCGCCCTTCTTTGTCGTGCTGAACGACGTCCCACAAATCGTATCCCAGAGCGTCAGAGGCTTCTTTAAATGTATCTGTCACTACGGAGAATTCTTCGGCAAGCTCATTTAGCATGCCGACGGTCTGTGAGCCTTGTCCAGGGAACACACAGGCTGTACGAGTCATAGTATTTTCCTTCTTCTTATCTGTATCACGGAGGTTGCCTGAAAGATTAATAGCGCACCAATGCTGATGCCCAGGCGAAACCACCTCCGAACGCCTCTAATAATAAATTTTGACCTCGCTGAATGCGACCATCACGGATAGCCGTATCTAAGGCTGTCGGGACAGTAGCCGCCGAGGTGTTGCCATAATTTTCAAGCGTCATAACTACCTGATCCAGAGACATATTAAGCTTTTTCGCCGTCGCTTTGATGATCCGGAAGTTGGCCTGATGAGGTACCAGCCAGTCTAAATCTGACTTTTGCATATTGTTGGCCGCCAGTGTTTGCTCAACCACTTCAGACAACTTTGTCACGGCCACTTTAAAGACTTCGTTCCCCTTCATCACGCCCCAGTTTTCATGCACTGATGCCTCATCACCCCGAGTGGGGTTTCCAACATACAATAGATCACCGTACGATCCGGCAGCATGAATGTGGGTAGAAAGAATACCAGGCTCGTCGCTGGCTTCTATGATAGTGGCACCGGCAGCATCGCCAAACAAAATAACCATGGTACGGTCAGCCGGATCAACCAGACGACTTAAGCAGTCGGTTCCAATCACCAGAATGCGTTTGGCCATACCTGATTTGATGTACTGATCTGCAACGCTAAGCGCATAACAGTAGCCCGCACACGCTGCGGCTACATCAAAGGCGGGAATACCGTCTAAATCAAGAATTCGCTGAATTTCACATGCTGTGCTGGGAAGTGAATAACGTCCACTGGTAGTAGCACAGACAATCATGTCTATGGATTTAGGGTCAATGCCTGCCATCTCGATGGCCTTTTTACTGGCTTCAGCCCCCATAGTAGCGGCGGTCTCGTCATCACCGATAATGCGACGTTCTTTTATACCGGTGCGATCGGTTATCCATTCGTCACTGGTATCGACCATCACTTCTAAGTCTGCGTTCGTGCGAATGTCGCTGGGGTAATAACTGCCGGTTCCGATAAATCGTGAATATTTGCTCAAAGCTGCTCCAACAATACCGTTTCTATCTTATTTTTTATTTTATCCGGAACCCGCATTTGAGCCTCCTGCATCGCCTGATGAATGGCGTAATAGAAGGCATCTGCAGATGCGTTCCCGTGACTCTTAACTACAATGCCGCGCAATCCTAACAGACTGGCGCCATTATACTGGTCGGGGTTCACGCTATTGTAGATAGTTTTTAACAATGGTAAGGCGACGCGGGCCATTAACCGCGTCATCAAATTACGCTGCGACTGTCGCTTTACTTCATTGATAACTAATTTCGCCAGGCCCTCACTGGACTTCAGTGCCACATTGCCGGTAAACCCGTCAGTAACGACGACATCAGCGTAATCCGTGAATATATCGTCGCCCTCTACGTAACCAATGTAGTTTATGCTTTTAGCATTCTTGAAAAGCTGATCGGCATATTTTACCTGCGCATTCCCTTTAATGTCTTCTTCTCCGACATTCAATAAGGCCACTCTCGGATTGTCTATACCGGCAACCTGCCTTGCCAAAACAGACCCCATAACACCATACTGAAACAGTATTTCGGATGTACAGTTCACGTTTGCGCCTAAATCCAGCAAAAACACCTTATGGTGGCTTGTGGTCGGCATTGCAGACACCAGAGCGGGACGATCCACGCCGGGTAACGTTTTTAGGATATAAAATGCAAGGGTAAGCAATGCACCAGTATTACCGGCACTCACGCACGCATCTGCTTCACCAGAGTCGACTAACTCCAGCATACGTCGCATTGAGGACTGTTTTTTGTTACGTAACGCGGAGGTTGGCGCCTCGCCCATTTCTACCACTTCTTCGCAGTGCGAAACGGTTACGCGTGCACGTTCCTGAGCTGTCAGATCATTGAGTGCAGGTTCGATAACATCATTCTTGCCGCATAAAATAAAGTGACAATCGGCGTGTTTACGAATTGCTTTGAGGGTAGCAGAGAGGATAACAGGGGGACCATGATCGCCCCCCATGATATCTAACGCGATGGTTAGCATGGACAAAGAATGTCACCGCAGCCTTTAGCCACCGATAACTTTTTTGCCCTTGTAGTAACCGTCAGCGGTCACGTGGTGACGACGGTGTGTTTCACCCGACGTTGAATCGACAGACAAAGTCGCGCCTGTCAATGCATCGTGTGAGCGACGCATACCGCGCTTAGAACGCGTTTTACGATTTTGTTGTACTGCCATAACTTACTCCTGGTCTCGCTTAAGTTCTTTCAAAACCGCGAAAGGGTTTGGTCGCTCCTGTTCCGGTTCAATCTCGCCAAACTGCATATCGTCTTCACTCATTGCGCAATCCTCCTCTGCATGAAGGGCGACAATAGGTAAGGACAATATCAACTCGTCTTCAAATAATTGAAGAAGATTGACTTCTCCGTGGTCGTTGACCTCTACCGGTTCATAAGCTTCGGGTAATGTTTCGCTGTCGATATCGCCTTGTCCCTGCACCGGACTGTAGCAAAAATCAACATGCAGCGGGTAGTCAAACTCCCCATTACACCGCTGACAGATAAGTGATACCTGTGTGTCCAGATGACCGTGAAAGACAGTAAGACCCTGCGCGTCTTTTTCAAACTGTACTTCGGCGTTCACCCATTCATCACAACTGACAACTGCTTCGCTCAATCGTTCCATATCCTTCGAGGCAATCACGCCCGAATAATCGGAGCGCTTCATCGCACTTTTGGACGGGTCGACCGAATGAGGTAGTTTCACTTTCTGCATAGGGCGCGCATCATATAGGCTCATCCCTTGCCTGTCAAAGGTTTAATCTGCAATTGATGCAAATTTTACCCAACAACGGCAGCAGCGGAAAAGTGGCCATTCACGCAAGTGAAAAGGTTTCGGAAAAAGAACTCTCGAAAAGCACCATCGCCTCACCTATCATGTCGCAAAGACTTAATAAATCAGCAAATAAGGGAGCATCATGGTGCAATTAGTGCTGGCATCCTCATCAAAATATCGTCAACAACAACTTGCCAGCCTGGGTATCCATACTGAGGCCATTGCTCCCCACATTGACGAAAGGGCCATTCCCGGGGAAAAACCTGACGCGCTGGCCGCTCGACTTGCTACCGAAAAGGCCAGTAAAATTTCTGAAGCTCATCCGTCAGCCATGGTAATTGGTTCAGATCAGGTCGCCGTTGTTAATGACGGCGGTATCACACATGTTTTGGGTAAGCCCGGTACACATGACAATGCACTAAAACAGCTTCAGCTCTGCTCCGGGAAGACCGTCGATTTTTATTCTGCCGTATCTTTGTGTCATAAAGATAGCAACAAGCAAGTCACTCGGGTCGAAATCACCACAGTGAGCTTTCTTACTCTCAGTGAAAAAGAAATCCAACAATACTTACTGGCTGAAACGCCTTATGACTGCGCCGGGAGTTTTAAGTCCGAAGGCCGAGGGGTGTTGCTCTTTGATAATATCCGAAGTCGCGATCCCAATGCGCTAATCGGCTTGCCGTTAATGCTGTTAAGGGATTTGCTCAGAGAGTTTGGTGTCAACCTGCTAGAAATCGCCTGCAGGGACAGCCAGCGCGTCTGAACTTGCCTTACCTGGAAGCGAAAACCGGCATTGGATGTCAGGTAAACCTTGATACCCTTAGGTATGTATCAACCACTGTTGCAGTTCTGGAATGGAATGCACAATTGTTTCAGGATGGTGCTTTTCCAGATTCACCTGCGCGTGAACACCATAAGATACCCCTACCCTGTCCATACCGATAGCTTGTGCCATCTGCATGTCGTAGGTAGTGTCACCAACCATCAATGCGTCATGGGCGCTGATATTCAGTTCGTCAAGAATTTGCAGCAACATGTCCGGAGAAGGCTTGGAGTGCGCTTCGTCGGCACAACGGGATGTCGTGAAAAAATGGCCGGTATTGGTATTGTTCCAGGCCCGATCCAGACCTCTTCTCGCTTTACCGGTTGCCACCGCCAGTATCTTACCGTTTGCTTTCAATGACGATAATAACTCTTCTGCACCACCGAACAGCGGACAAGGGATCGTATCTTCACGCAAATACGCCTCTTTATATGCTTGTACCAGACGATCGGCTAATTGCTCGTCCTTGGTAGAAAACAGCTGCATAATAGCGGGCTTGAGACTGATTCCGATAATATGGGCAACAGCATCAGCGCTTGGCACGCCCACGTCACAATGACGGGCTGCGTTTTGCATGCAGCGGATGATTTTCGCTGCTGAGTCCATTAACGTGCCATCCCAGTCAAAAATAACTAACTCATACGCTTTCAAGATAGCGACTCCAATACCATCGTCAGATTTTCATCCAGAGGGGCGCTGAACGTAACGGGCTCTTCGGTTTTCGGGTGCAGCAGCCTGATACTTGCCGCATGCAGGAACAACCGGTTCAGTCCTGCTTTCTGCATTCTGAGATCAAAATCATGGTCGCCATATTTCGAATCGCAGGCAATGGGGTGTCCGGCATGCAGACAATGCACCCGAATCTGGTGAGTGCGTCCGGTAATAGGAGAGGCTTCAACCAGCGTGGCATCAGAAAACTGACGCAAAATGCGGTAACGAGTCTCAGACGGCTTGCCTGCTTCTGACACGTTAACCAGTCGCTCGCCGGATTGCAGTACATTCTTTTGTAGTGGTGCTTTTACTTTGAAACGAGTTTCAGGCCACTGACCTGCAACCAGCGCCTGATAGCGCTTATCCATTTGTCCGTTACGCAATTGCTCGTGCATATGGCGCAGTGCTGAACGCTTTTTAGCAATGAGAATGCAGCCTGAGGTGTCGCGATCCAGCCGATGAACCAGTTCCATAAATTTTGCATCGGGGCGCAACGCACGCAAGCCTTCAATCAGGCCAAAGTTAAGCCCGCTGCCGCCGTGAACCGCAAGACCGGAGGGCTTATTGATGACGATAATACGATCATCTTCGAACAAAATCTGACTTTCCAGCGCGGCGATTTTATCCAGTTTTGGGGATGGCGCAGGCGCACCCTCAGACACGCGTACCGGGGGAATACGTACTGTATCGTTAGCCTGAAGTTTGTAGTCTGGCTTTACTCTGCCTTTATTCACACGTACTTCGCCTTTTCGCAAAATACGATAAATCATGCTTTTTGGTACCCCTTTTAATTGGGTACGCAAAAAATTGTCCACTCGCTGCCCTTCAAGGTCGGGGTCAATGGTGACAAAGCGGACTTGTTGTTGTGCTTCTTCTTTCATGGCGCGCAGTATACATGAAGCCAGAGCCTGACTCCTACCGAAAAGCCATTAATTTTATAAAAATAACCGGTTAACAACGCTAATCCGGTGTAATTCAGAATAATTCTATCCGTCGCGACCAAATAACCGGCGATAACTGACGCAATAACTTGCGTAGACCGCAATATTAATGCAATAATCGTTGCGTTTTAGTCGTTTCAAATAAACGATAAAACCGGTTTGAACAATAATGTCAGACATCATATGTGATGCGGGTTGCTCAGTAATGACACAGACCCTTTGAAAATGAACACAGGCAGAACACAAAACGCCTGATATCGATATAAAGCATCGCAGGAAGCAAACAAAAACGTTCGCCGTTTACCAAAACAGAATTGAATTGACAGTTATCCTTGGGTTAATAGATCTCGAGGGTGCGAAAAAAGTAAAGAAATACAGGGTTAGCCGTTCCCGACACCCATCATGACAGAAATACCTAACGAACATACAGGTAGTAAAAGGGTATTACGGCGTTACAACAAAGTCCCCGTCCAGCCGTGAGGTTGCGCGGTGAGGGTTTGCACATGTCACTTTAATTTTGTGTCTGAACGGCTGTAGGAAACAGAGTTAGATACAATGAAAAGAATGCTAATTAATGCGACTCAGCAAGAAGAGTTGCGTGTTGCCCTGGTAGATGGGCAACGTTTGTACGATCTGGATATAGAAAGTCCTGGACACGAGCAAAAGAAAGCCAATATCTACAAAGGTAAAATCACCCGCGTAGAGCCTAGTCTTGAAGCTGCTTTTGTTGATTACGGCGCTGAGCGCCATGGATTCCTCCCACTTAAAGAAATTGCCCGCACTTACTTCCCCAAAGGCTACAAATTCGACGGCCGGCCTAATATTAAAGATGTCATTAATGAAGGTCAGGAAGTCATCGTTCAGATAGATAAAGAAGAGCGAGGCCAGAAAGGTGCGGCACTAACAACTTTCCTGTCTCTGGCAGGCAGCTATCTGGTTCTGATGCCCAACAACCCGAGAGCTGGTGGCATTTCTCGCCGCATCGAAGGCGATGAGCGTACAGAGCTAAAAGAATCGCTTAGTAAACTGGATTTGCCCGATGGTATGGGACTCATTGTTCGTACTGCAGGTGTTGGCAAATCGTATGAAGAGCTCGAGTGGGATTTACGCGTATTGCTGACCCACTGGGAAGCGGTATCAAAAGTAGCAGAAGAGCGCTCTGCCCCGTTCCTTATCCATCAAGAAAGCAACGTGATCGTGCGCGCAATCCGCGATTATCTGCGCCGCGATATTGGCGAAATACTGATTGATAAAAACAGTATTTACGAACAGGCGCTACAACATATCCAGTTAGTAAGACCTGACTTTGCCAACCGCGTCAAGCTATATCAGGGCGATGTGCCGCTGTTTAGCCACTATCAAATTGAAAGCCAGATCGAATCTGCGTTCCAGCGGGAAGTCCGACTGCCTTCTGGCGGCTCTATTGTTATCGACCCGACAGAAGCGCTGACCTCAATCGATATCAACTCGGCGCGCGCTACCAAAGGCGGTGATATTGAAGAGACCGCGCTTAACACTAACCTTGAAGCGGCGGATGAAATTGCACGCCAGTTGCGCCTGCGAGACCTTGGTGGCCTGGTGGTTATCGACTTTATCGACATGACACCCGTACGCCATCAGCGCGAAGTGGAAAACCGCATGAAAGATGCGGTTCGCACTGACCGTGCCCGTGTGCAGCTCGGCCGTATCTCACGCTTTGGTTTGTTAGAGATGTCTCGTCAGCGCCTGCGCCCGTCACTGGGTGAGTCAGCGCACCATGTCTGCCCTCGCTGCTCCGGTCATGGCACTATTCGTGGTACCGAGTCACTGGCACTTTCAATACTGCGTATTCTTGAAGAAGAAAGTATTAAAGACAACACCGGGCAAATTGAGGCACAGCTTCCGGTTCCTGTTGCGACATATTTGCTTAATGAGAAGCGAAAGTCTGTTCAGACAATTGAAAAGCGTCATGGTGTTCAGCTACTGCTGATCCCCAACGCTAATCTTGAAACACCTCACTATCAGGTTAATCGTCGTCGTCCGGATGAAATCTTATCTGCCGCCAGCTACGATGTTGAGTTGGTTAAGCCTGAAGAAACCGACGCGGACAAGCCAGCCGCAACTGTGACCAAGCGTGAAGAGCCAGCACTGAAAGGACTGGTTTCGCCGACACAGGCCCCCATCGTACAGGCCGCACCGAAGGCAGAAGAGAAGATTGCTGAAACGCCGTCGCTGTTTGCCAAAGTCGGTAAATGGTTTAGCAATTTGCTGGGTGAGGAAGAGAAAGAAAAAGAAGAAGAGAAGCAATCTCAGAATAAAGGCGGACAGAACCGAAACCGTCCTCCACGCAACCGCAATAATAATAATGATGATCGCCGTCGTAAGGGCCGCAAGCCTCGCAGACAGGATGGTCAGCCAAGCACTAAAGAAGATAATACTGATAAAGACAAGTCAAAGCCTCGTCAGGATCAGGATGACAAGCGCCCTAATCGCAACCGTAAGAGCCGTAACAAGCCCAACCGTGATGATCAGAAGCCTAACCGTCAGCAAGACCAAAAAGTCGCAGACAGGGCTGACAACACCGAGAAACCGGAAAGTGCGGAAAATACTCCGGCGAAAAAACGTGAAGTGGCTGAACGTCGTAAGCGTCGAGATAAGCGTCGCAGCGTAAGGGTTCGTAAGGACGATAACGCAGCGCCAGTTACTCAAAACAGCACACAAACCGAAGCTGAGTCTGCAGAACCCAAAGCGACGACACCACAGTCTGCAAAACCGGTAGAAAAGGTAAAGCCGGCTGCAGAGAAAGCCGCGTCTGACAAAGACCTTTCTCAGAAAGAGAAACCGTCGCAGGAAGCTGTAGCACCGGTGGCAGAGAAAATGCCTGCAGCGTCCGGGGACGCCACAAGCAGCGACAAGCCGGTTCAGCAAGATGCGCCGACACGCGCGCCTTCCGATGATGCAGATAAGGACGACGCGACCAATGAAGAGCAAAAACGCGAAAATCGTGGCCGCTCACGTCGTTCTCCGCGTCATGTTCGCGCTGCGGGCCAGCGTCGCAAGAAGGAACAGGACAAAGGCGACGATGAGGTGGGTGAACAGAAAACGCAACAAATCAGACAGGATGAGCTGCAGTTTGATATGCCAGAGGACGCGTCATCTGCTGACGATAACGACAGCGCGACACAAGACGCCCCTGTCAGCGCACAAACTGAATCACCTAAACAGGTAGAAATAAACCTGGCGGCCGATGTACCGGTAGCAGCAACTGAGGAAAAGGCGTCACCATCAGACGAATCAGAAACCGCGCACAACGCGTCTGAATCTGTCGCTGAAGATAAGCCGACCGTACCGGCAGAAGATTCGTCAGAAGCCGTGAAGGATGAAGCACCTTCACCAGCAAGCGATGAGGTTTCTGACAATGCCCAGGAAACCGCTGAGGCTCCGGCGTCTGCACCTGAGCCGGTTCAGGAGAAGGTTGAGCCTGCTGCAAAACCCAGCGTTAAGCCAGCAAAAGCGCAACCGGCCGATACTGAAGGGTCTGCCGTTACACCAGCAAGAAGTTCTGGCAGAAAACGCGCATCACACCCGACGGCACTACCGAAAACAATCAACGATACGTTTGTTGACGTCGAATTAGTGAGCTGCGCCGACGAGAAACGCCCGGCACTGGTGGTGTCTGGTCGACTCGCCACGCTGGCTAACAGTAAGTCTACAGCGTCAGCACCGGCTACCAAAGCGGGCTAACCGTTCACTTGCAATTATGAAAAGCCGTATCCGTTGATACGGCTTTTTTGTCTGGGAAAGAAACGATGCAGGCACACTGGCAACACTGGCTATCAACGACACTTGGTGATCCTGGCCTCACGGATTTTTATCAAATTCAGTCACTATGGAATGGGTATGGTACGTGCTGCCGTTTTTACTCACCACTGAGACATCAGCACCTTGTGGCGAAAGTCATTCTGCCTCGCCCCGACGCAAAACATCCCAGAGGATGGCAAACATCACACAGTCACCAGCGAAAGCTTCAATCTTATAATGTAGAAGCACACTTTTACCGCCACTATCAGCAGCGCCTCGATACGCAATGCTATGCGCCCTTTCTGGTTGCACATGAATCGGCCGGTGAGGACCAGCTACTTGTCCTTGAAGATTTGTCAGCAGCTGGCTTTACGAAAACAGCGTCCAGGTTATCGCCCGAACAAAGTCAGGCTGTACTGAAATGGCTGGCTTATTTCCATGCACGCTTTTTGCAAACCGACGACAACACGCTCTGGCAAGCCGGGGGCTACTGGCACCTTGCTACCCGGCAACAGGAATGGGAGGCGATGGAAAATGGGGAGCTGAAGCGCAAAGCAAAAGCCATCGACAACTACCTTGCCGGGTGTCAGTTCAAAACCTTACTGCACGGAGACGCCAAGGTTGCCAATTTTTGTTTTGAGGACGACATGCGCCGATGCGCCGCTGTCGATTTTCAGTATACCGGCTCAGGTATTGGCGTTATTGATGTCGCGTATTTTCTTGGTAGTGCGTTGAGTGAATCAGCGCTTATCACGCATACTGAGTCTTGTCTCGAATACTATTTCACCTGCCTGCGGCAGGCACTTTCGGCAACGGAGCACCACGCTAAAGCCGATGCCATTATCAATGAGTGGAAATACACTTATCCTATTGCCTGTGCCGATTTCTGCCGGTTTTTAAGTGGCTGGAGTCCGCAACATGTAAAGCTTAACCAAGACTTGCATGAGCGCACCCGGCAGGGCTTATTGCTGTTGCCGAACGAATAAACGGCTTATCACGGCTCAACGAAGGAGTATCGCGCTTATTCGTTTACTCTTCACTCTTACACGTTGTCAAATCCAGACCGAATTACTGGTATTTTCGCCAGACGGCGACTTCCTGTCAGCTGTTAAAAAACAAGCAGCAGAGTATCAGGGGCGCTTTCAGGTCGGGAAACCGTAAACCGTCTGCTATTTGTGTCACTTTTTTGTTCAAGTGCTGTATAAAGTAAATACTATGCCAGTGAAACCTTTTCGCTGACCGGAAGTTTAATTATTGCGCCAATAACAATAAAACCACTATGTATAAGAAGAAACTTTACCTGTTCGGGCTTGTCGCCACCTTTATGCTACTTATCGCCCTCGCCTCGTCGGCAATCACTGCTCACCTGACAAGGGAAAATCTGGCTCAAAGTCAGATTGCACAGTCTCTTCTCACTGAGCATCAACAGCTTTCCAGCATCTCTTACCGACTTTTCAAACAACTTACCGATGAGTTAATTTTTGGCAAAAACGCCAATCAGGCGATGGTCAGAAACAAGCAGGAACTGATTCAACAATCCGTCGAGCGGATCCGTGCGCTTGAAATCGAGCAGAGACTGGCGCTGGGGGAAAAGATCACTCAGGGAAGCGTGGAAGACACCGACGAACTTGAGGCGTTGATACTCGATATCATCACAGAGTTTCGCACTATTGTAGAAGCCAATAACGATACACCTCTGAATCAGCAGGCGCGCTTACAGGAGTTACTGGAAGTCACCATTGATAATCGCTTCAGGGAAGCCATCAACTCTGCAGTGATCCGCCAAAGCCGTGTCGTTTCAGCTACCAATGCGAGTATTGAAACGCTCAACACGGCCATTGTGTGGTTCACCATCGGGCTTGGCGTTATCGCCGGCCCGTTTATTATCCTGGGATGTTATTGGTTGTTCAGCGCGCTCTACCAGCCGCTTACCGTTATTCAGTCTGGTACTCGCTCTATCGCTTCAGGAAATTATGCTTACCGGTTTCCGGAAAACCTTGATAAGGAATTCAGCGAACTGGTTAAAGCGCTGAATGATATGGTGATCCAGCTTTCCGAACACGAAGCGCAAGCAGCCGCTTACAGAAAAGAACTGGAGTTTGAAGTTGAAAGCCGCACTCGCGAGCTGACCGAAGCTAACAAGCAACTAACCAATATCGATAATAAACGACGCCAGTTTATAGCCGATGTGTCTCATGAGCTGCGAACGCCTCTGACCATTATCCGGGGTGAAGCGCAGGTGACACTGAGACAATCTTCAGTGGATGAAGACCTGTACCGTGAGACACTGTCTGCGATCCTTGAACAATCGGTTAACCTCAGCAGATTGGTAGACGACTTACTATTGCTGGTACGCGCAGAAATGAGCCAACTGAAACTGGAACGGGAGAGTTGCGATATCGCACAGGTAATTCTGCAACTGGTTCAGGCGTGGCAGCGTACACACGCTGACAGAAACATTACCTTTGTCAGCAATGAAAGCAACAGTTCTGCGTTGCTCGACGTGCAACGGTTCGAACAGGCTATCACCATTATTCTGGATAATGCACTTAAGTATTCCGAAAGTGGTACACCAGTTGAGCTGGTATTATCCCGCACCGACTCACGCTATAGTATTTCAGTAAAAGACAACGGCTGCGGCATATCTCTGGCGGAACAGGAACATATTTTCGAGCGTTTTGTCAGACTGAACCGCAACGGCAGTGGTGTTGGATTAGGCCTGCCCATTGCAAAAGCCATAATTGAAGCCCACGGCGGCGACATAACGGTATTGTCTTCACCTGGTAAAGGCGCAACATTTACGATACGTATTCCGCAGGTATTAGTGAAATGAAACTTCTGATAGCCGATGATGAAAAGCCGTTAACTGATTTTCTCGCCCGAGGCTTATCTGCCGAGGGCTACGAGTGTTCTACAGAGCATCAGTTATTTAACCTGACAGCCAGAGTCAAGCAGGACAAACCCGACATTGTCATACTCGACAGAATGTTTGGTCAGCAGGACAGTATCACTGTGCTGGACAATCTCAAGGCATTGCCTGACTCGCCGATGGTGCTGTTGCTAACTGCTGTTGATGATGTGAGAGAACGGGTTCAGGGACTAAAAGCAGGCGCTGACGACTACCTCTGCAAACCGTTTGATTTTGACGAGTTGCTGGCCAGGATCATGGCGCTGGGAAGGCGTGTTTCCGTTTCCACTTCGCCTGCAAACGCGCTGACTCTGGGAGGCCTGAGTTTTGATTTGGAATCGCGGATCGTTTACGCCTGCGGCGAGGAACTCTCTCTGACCCGTATCGAATATCAGTTGCTTCAGTATCTGGTGGAAAGTGCGAATAAGGTGCTATCTCGTGAGCGGATAATCAGCCGGGTGTGGCAAAGTCAGTCCGATCCGATGACAAATGTGGTAGATGTTTACATCAGTCGTCTACGGCAAAAGGTACCGAAAGATACTCTGATTGATATTGAAACCCTGCGTGGGAATGGTTATCGGCTTAATTATCGTGCCTGACCATTACCAATACTGTAATGGGCGGGAGCAGCACTACATGCGTGCATGGGTGTGGCAAACAATCACTGCCAGCGGATTGGGGACGCCAACAGCGATTGTTGCCAGGGTTGGTAACTAGTAAATAGTAGACAGTAATTCCGGATTTACCACCAGGTTACGTACTCCATGGGCATGATCTTCCTCAAACTCGTTATCTTCACACCACTCACCTACCGATGCCGCATTGACGAGCGTGACGCCGGGCCTTACGCTCCAGGACACTTGTAACGGCGATCCTTTTTCATTGTAGGACGGCCCGGTTGTAGAGCCTGAATATTCAACAGGCACCCCGGTGTCAGAAGGAATATTCGGCGCCTGATAGTATCCATTCACCTCACTCACCTGTGCTAACCGCTCAAAATCCGGGGCATTTTCATCGTTCGCCAGCACCATCACCTGTGCTTCTACCCGCAGTTGTGGATTCATGGTCTCGTCAGCCAGACAGGCACCCAACGTAGCGCCAGGCTCAACCGCGGCAGTAGAGAATACATAGTGAACTTCAATGGTATCGCCGGACTGCAGTCCCTCCCCCTTTGCTGCACAGACTTTTGCTGGCAGTGGTGCTTGTAGTTGTGCAGACAAGTCGCCGTTATAAAGGTAGCCAGTTCCCAGGCCGGCACCATTGCCGTTACCGGCGTAAGTGGTAAATTGCCCGCCTTTGTGCTCGGCCCCTTTGTGGAAATGGATGTTGCAGAGATTCATCTGACTTCTCACCGGTGCCTTTGCAAACACGCGTTGATTAAGTCCGTAATACTGCTCAATGTCCCGGGGAGACTGTGGCCCATAGCCTGCCCCCTGGGTTTCTTTTGCCAGATTCTGTCGCTGCTCAGCAATCACATTGTCACTGACCGTCTGTGCTAAGGCCCCGGAGGCTGATAAACAAATCCCTAACGCTGACGACACTCCTACAATCTTTTTTATGACGTTGTTCATTTTTTTCCCCTCATTGTTTGTTAACAACAAGAATAAAAAAAATGACTAAAAGAGCCCTGTCGTCAGGATTAAAATTAGATTAACGACAGATTAAAACACGCTGAAAACATCAGGCTGCCTTGCATTGGTTTGTACAACGCAAGTAAGAAAACACATATATCAATAATCACTGCCACGCTCTGAAACAAGTATCTGCAAAGCGCTCGCAGCAAATGATAGTTGTTTTTTAGAAAGCCTGAGGCCGAAAGTCGTACTTCAGGGCTTATTGATGCAGATAAAACAACACACCAATTAGGAGCAGGCTTAGTAACGACACCAGCAGGTTAATAGTCATTCCCCAGCGCGGTCTGTATCTCTCCGGTATCTCTTTTTCGTTTAGCGTCGTGAGTACTTTGGAAAACTGATAGGCAGAAACGCCGGCACAAACTGCACCAAGAAAGATAAAGAGCAGACCGAGCACGAAGGTGGGCCCGTACGCACTGAACGTTCCTGACTCTTCTCCCAACACCTTGAGCAAAAACCCAGAGCGCTCGATAACAAAGCCAAAGGCAATTAAACCGAGACTGGTTCGATTCCACGCCAGTAACGTGCGCTCTGCGGCAAATAGTACTCTGGGATCCTGCAAGTCAGACATGGAGAGTTCTTCCTGTAAACAAAAATGCCCTGTCAGTTCACACTCACAGGGCATGGCTTGAAACCACCGTGGGTACCCGGATTACCAGGTGAGATCGTCTGGGATCTGATAATCCGCATACCAGTCATCTTCTTCTGATGCCGCCTTATCCTCTGCAGCGGTATCAGCGCGATAAATAATTGAGTTTTGATCTCGCTGGGCAATTTTATCTGCCACCGGCGTAGGTACAAGCTCGTAACCATCTTCAAAACTGACCACCGTTAAGCGCCCCTGCGTCACCAGTTTGTGCACTTCATCGGTGACATACATACGCTTCACAACATTGTCATGAGTAAAGTTAAGCACTGTATCGCCCTTTCCTTTGGACTGCCGGTTTACACTTATCAGTTGCTTAACTTGCGCGGCGATGGACTTTTTCTCCACCTCCTTTTGCCGTGCCTCGTTAAGCGCCCGGTCTTTGGCTTTTTTGGCCTCGGCGGCTTCCTGCGCAGCCAGTGTGGCTTCATCCACAACTTCGGTTTTATTCTTGTTTTTCAGCTTCTGCTTTTTTCGCTTTTCAGCACGCGCCTGTTTGGCTGACGTTTTGTCAGCCAAACCTGCTTTCAGTAATTGGTCCTGTAATGACGCCATACCAGTTACCCTTTCTTCGTTGCTTTCTTCGCTGCGGGCTTTTTCGCACTTTGTGCCACCCATTTACCGTTCTGATACCAGGCGGACCATCCCGTAGATTTACCGTTTTCGTTTTCAGACATTACATACTGCTGTTTGGTCTTTCTGCTGAAACGGACAATCGTTGGATTTCCATCCGGATCCTGCTGCGGTGCATCCGCAAGATAATAGAATTTCGGTGAAATTCTGTCTCTGAAGCGGGCAAGTTCCTCAACTTTCGGTGCACGAGTTTCCCTGGATTTCGGGAAGTTATGCGCCGCCAGGAAAATACCTGAAGCCCCGTCACGCAACATAAAGTGTGCATCGGACTTCTCGCATGGCAGCTCAGGTAAGTCGACCGGATCTTCTTTCGGTGGCGCAGCCTCGCCATTACGAAGTAACTTGCGCGTGTTTTTGCATTCATCGTTGGAACAGCCAAAGTATTTTCCGAACCGGCCGTTTTTCAGTTCCATGTCGCTGCCACATTTATCGCATTCGATAACCGGGCCATCATAACCTTTAATTTTAAACGTACCTGTTTCAACCAGCGTCCCCGGACACGTGGGCGTATTACCACACACATGCAGTTTTCGCGTTTCATCTACCAGGTAACTGTCCATCGCCGTGCCGCAAATCTGACAGCGCTTTTTAGCGCGAAGCGCTTCGGTTTCCATTTCCTCTTCATCGTCAACCTTAACGACTTCGTCGCCAGGTGTCAGATTCATCGTGTTGGTACAACGCTCCTTAGGCGGCAGGTTATAACCCGAGCAGCCTAAAAACACACCGGTTGATGCCGTGCGCACATTCATTTCGCGACCACACTTATCGCAGGTTATCCCTGCGGGTACGGCTTGATTTGCGCGCATCCCGCCTTCATCGGGGTCTTTCTCAGCGGTCAGCAACTTGTTATAGAAATCACTGTAGAAATCATTTAGAACCTGCTTCCAGTTTTTATTCCCTTCGGCAATATCATCCAGATGCTGTTCCATATTGGCAGTGAAATCGTAATTCATCAGGTCATCGAAATTTTCCATCAACCTGTCATTAACGATTTCACCCATTTTTTCCGCATAAAAACGCTTATTCTCAAGTCGTACATAGCCACGATCCTGAATAGTCGAGATAATGCTGGCATATGTGGAAGGCCTGCCTATACCGCGCTTTTCAAGCTCTTTTACCAACGATGCTTCATTAAAGCGTGCAACAGGCTTGGTAAAGTGCTGCTTCGGATCAAGCGCCTTAAGATTCAGCTCGTCCCCTTTCTGCACGTCAGGCAGCATCAGCTCTTCATCGCCTTTCTTGCGGATTTGCGGTTGTACCCGGGTCCAGCCGTCAAATTTAAGTACCCGACCTTTCGCTGTCAGTTCATAATCTCCGGCTGCCACTTTTATGGTGGTGGCGTCATATTTTGCCGGCGTCATCTGGCAAGCCACGAACTGACGCCAGATAAGCTCATACAGACGCTGTGCGTCTCGCTCCATCTCTTTCAGCGACTCAGCCTTGATAGCCACGTTTGAAGGACGAATGGCTTCGTGCGCTTCCTGAGCGCCTTCTTTGCTGCCATAGCGGTTCGCTGATGGAGGCAAATACTTATCACCAAAATTGTCGTTTATATAGTCACGACAATTATCCAGCGCTTCCTGACTCAAATTGGTCGAATCGGTACGCATGTAGGTAATATGGCCAGCTTCGTACAAACGCTGTGCCATCATCATGGTTTTCTTTACGCCGAAACCTAATCGGGTACTGGCTGCCTGTTGCAAAGTAGAGGTAATAAATGGCGCCGATGGCCGACTCTGTGTCGGTTTTGATTCTCGGCTCTCAACCACATAGGATGATGCCTCCAGGCGCTTAACAGCCTCGTCGGTTTCGGTTTTGTTTTTTGGCTTAAATGCATTGCCCTGGTATTTGTTCACCATCATTCGCAATGCATTTTTTTGCTCTGTGGTCAGGTCAGCATGCACGTCCCAAAACTCTTCAGGAACAAACGCCTTAATTTCCCGCTCACGCTCAACAACCAAACGCACGGCCACAGACTGTACGCGACCGGCAGACAGCCCGCGGGCAATCTTTTTCCATAGCAGCGGAGACACCATAAAGCCAACAACCCGATCAAGAAAACGACGGGCCTGCTGTGCGTTGACTCTGTCGGTGTTTACTTCTCCAGGATGCGAAAACGCTTCCTGAATGGCGTTTTTGGTGATCTCGTTGAACACCACGCGCTGATAGGTTTTATTTTTGTCGCCAAGCAGTTCTTTAAGATGCCACGCAATCGCTTCTCCCTCGCGGTCCAAATCGGTCGCGAGGTAGATAGTATCTGCATCTTTTGCCAGCTTTTTCAGCTCGTTAACGACTTTCTCTTTGCCTTGCAATACCTGATAGTGTGCTTTCCAGTCCTGCTCGGGGTCTACCCCCATGCGATCTACCAGCTTCTTGTATTCATGACGGCGGAGATACTCAGACTTTTCTTCCTCACTGAGCGTTTTTAATTCTTTTGCACTTTTTTTAGGCTCTACTTTCCCGAGTGCTTTTGTCGGGAGATCACGAACGTGGCCTACTGAACTTTTTACGATAAAATTTTTACCGAGATATTTATTTATCGTTTTCGCTTTGGCTGGCGACTCGACTATGACCAGTGATTTTGCCATATAATTGAACTAAACCCATTGATTTATAGTAACTTTTATCATTACTAACTGTATGAAACGGGAGCTGGAATGTGCCCTGACAACGCCCGTGCTTTTTTAACATATATCTACAAAGTGAATGGAAAACAAGATCTTCTTAATAGTTATTCTTTCACTTACCGGCCACAGCGGGATATTTCGCTCACTTTTTAACCACCTCGATTGGCAACCCGATGAAAACCCGTATAATGCCGCTCATTCGACGCTATTCTCAATCAGGTCGGCAAATGAAGCAAGGGCCAGTCGTCGCCTCTCGTTTGATTCTCACCGACCCGTAATAAGGTGGCATCTTTTGTCACCAACAACCTACAGAGGGAAAGTATGAAGCAATTCGAAGTGAACTTTGATGGCCTGGTAGGACCTACCCATAATTACGCGGGTTTGTCATTTGGTAATGTCGCCTCGTTGAGTAACGCCAACGCGGTAAGTAGCCCAAAACAGGCTGCAAAGCAGGGCCTGGGTAAAATGAAAGCCTTGGCGGACATGGGTATGATGCAGGGTATTCTTGCACCACAGGAGCGCCCGGACATTGCCACACTTCGCCGTCTCGGTTTCACCGGTTCGGATGCTACTGTACTGGAAAATGCTGCCAAACAAGCCCGCGAAGTATTCCTGGCATGTTGTTCAGCATCAAGCATGTGGACGGCCAATGCGGCGACAGTCTCGCCAGGCGCAGACACTGCAGATGGCCGCGTTCACTTCACGCCTGCAAATCTGACTAATAAGTTTCATCGCTCTCTGGAACCTGAGGTGACGGGCCGCATCCTGAAAGCCACTTTTGCTAATGACAAGTACTTTGCCCACCACACTCACCTGCCGGACAATGAACATTTCGGTGACGAAGGTGCAGCAAACCATACCCGTTTGTGTACCGACTATGGTCATGCCGGTCTGGAATTATTTGTTTATGGTAGACATGCATTTGACGCCAGTAAGCCGGCCCCTAAGAAGTTCCCTGCCCGTCAGACGCTGGAGGCCAGTCAGGCTATTGCACGCTTGCATGGATTAAGTGATGAGCAAGTGGTTTACATTCAGCAAAATCCGGATGTGATTGACCAGGGTGTATTTCACAACGATGTGATTGCGGTAGGTAACCAGAATGTGCTGTTTTACCATGAACAGGCATTTTACGATACCCAGACAAAGCTTGACGAAATTCGTCGCAAGTTCGGTGACCATCCACTACATTTTATCGAAGTGAAAACTGACGATGTTTCTGTTCTGGATGCTGTGAAAACCTATCTGTTCAATACACAGATTATCACGCTTCCCTCTGGCGATAAGACAATCATTGCACCAACCGAGTGTCAGGAGAATGACGCAGTTAGTCGCTACCTGGACAACCTTGTGACTATGGGAACGCCAATCAAATCCGTCAATTACTTTGATGTAAAACAGAGCATGCGAAATGGCGGTGGACCAGCGTGCCTGCGGTTACGCGTTGCGCTGACTGAGCAGGAACTTGACGCCGTGAATCCAAATACGCTGATCAACGATCAACAATTCGCGCGCCTGAATACCTGGGTAGATAAGCATTATCGTGATGAACTGACAGAGAACGACCTGCGCGACCCGCAGCTTGTGACCGAATCGCGCACAGCACTTGATGAGCTGACGCAAATTCTGAAACTGGGTTCGGTCTATCCGTTCCAGCAAGATTGAGTTATTTCAATCATCTTAGAAAGCCCGGAAGCAACCGGGCTTTTTTGTGTTTAAAAGTCAGTTACAGAACAATGCTATGAAATTCGCCACTGTGGTGTCTGTCAGGCTCTCCCAGGGCATTCTGCGATTACAACGAGCACTACCCTTACTTACGAATAAAATAGCTTAGCGTCTGTCATGCTCTTTCTTTCAGACACACTTTGAGCCAACCTGATATCTTCTGACTGACATCACTATAAAAGGACACTGGACGAATAGCATCAGGCGTTTCTGCAAACAGCTATTCTCGTGTTTGCCAGCAGCATTTACTGCCGACCGTAAAAAAGCCCGGCGGACCGGGCTTGTGTATTAATGGATATCTAAACAGGAAGTACCTGTGCCAAAAGGGCTTGGTGGTGGCTCGTCAGGTTCAGAGTCCAGATCTTCCGCTGCGGCAGTAAGTGTAAACACCATACTTGCACTGGCTTCACTGCCAGTTGACTGAGCAAATACCGTAATCTCCGTATCGTACCAAGGCGCATAGGCCCGGGGGTAGCGAAGCTCCAGAATCGCCTGCCCATTCTCATCCGTCGCGTTGCCGTTTGCGAATGAAATAGAGCCGACAATACCTGGCGTAAGGAACCCATCATCATTGAGATCTTCACCTGGCTCAAGGACACCGTTGCCGTTGGAATCATCATCCATATCCAGGCGCCCATCGCGATTTGTCTGGTCTGCGCCAAGATCTAAGATACCATCGGCATCGATATCTTCGTTAGCACAGATTGCGGTAATTGTATCTGAAGTCACTATCCATGCACTGCCGTTCCATATCCAGTATCCTTTTCTGTAAACGCCATTGTTTGCGTATTTGGTCGGAGTTGTAGACGCTGTTAACGTTACGCCCTCTACAGGCTGACCAACGGCATCAGTAACAAATACTGCAAACTCTTTCAGATAAGTCGCGTTGTCTGGTTTTTGTACCACGTTGCCCGTACCAATTGACACGTCGAATGCTCGGTTACCAACGGTCAGTGTGACTGTATCGCTCACAGTAGAGTTACCGTTGATTTCAGCGGTGATGACTACTGCATCGGCACTGGTCACTGAGCCAGAAGTAAACACTGTCGAGGCAACACCATTGCTGTCTGTTGTTGACTGCGAGGGTGCAATAGAACCGGTGCTGGTATCATCGACATTGAACGACACTACCGCGCCTTTAACCAAGTTCCCTTCAGCATCGCGCACAATGGCTGTAATGGTGCTGGTCTGGCCGTCAGGACCAATCAGGTCTGGTGTCGCATCCGCCTGAATTGTCGCGGGTACCGTTGCAATAAATTCAATTTCTGCCCGCGCACTGACTTCATTACCATCAGAATCTATGCCCGTGGCTGTGATTGAAGACTTACCTGCATTACTTGAACTTATAACGAAACTAGCCTGACCATCCTCATCTGTCACTGCAGTTTGTCCACTCACAATCATGCCTCTTGATGCAGTGAATGAGACGTCTCCGCCAGCAAACGGCCCCCCGTCTTTACTCCAGCTCACAGTAATGGATTGCTCAGTGTTAAGTGGCACCTCTGAATCAGGAAGAGATGTAAAAAAGAACTCATCTTCCTGAACATTAATAGTAAACGTTGTTGTGGCGTTTAGTGCAGACGCGGTCACTACATCTTCACCTGATGCTGTACCCGTATATGACACTGTAGCCTGACCATCCGTGCCGGTAACGACTGAATCTGAACTCAGCGTTCCGCTTTCAGCAGAGATAGCCACAGCTTGATTTGGAATCGCTACACCGTCTGAGTCCTGAACACGAAGTGTAAGGTCTACGGAATCATTGAGAATGATTGAACTGGTGCCGTTAATCGTCACCTCTGTACCAAAAATCTCTACATCGACCGTTTGCACCAACGTACCGGTTTGTGCAGTAACCGTTACAGTGCGGTTAGTAGCGTTATTTTGTGTAGATAACAGGGCGCGCGCCGTGCCGTCGGCGGCAGTAGTAGGCTGGGTAAGCTGAAGCTCAACGTCAGCCGAATTACTTACCGAGAAACTGACATCGACGCCTTCCATCAGCACGCTTTGCTCATTTTTCACAAGCGCAATTAACTCGACATCGTCAGAGCCGCTGGAGGGCAACTGCACGGTGCTGGCAAAAAGCTGTAACGTGGCTGGCTGGATACTGCCACCGCCACTACCGGAGGAAGAAAACGTAGTGGTTCCTTCTTCACCAGATGCAATTGTCGCTGTGATCTGTCCATCTCCTGCCAGCGCGCCCACAGTCATGTTAATGCTTGCGACACCATTATCGTCGGTTCGTGCAGTGCCTGTGTCATTAGAGAAAACAGCCAGCTCGCTGTTACTCAGGCTAAACGTTACCAGCGTATCGGTAACAGCATCACCATTAGAGTCCGAAACCGTCGCAACGACAGTCAGCGGATTATCAATGGTCAGGTCTCGGTCAGTGTTTCCTTCGCTGTCCTGCACATCCATGCTGATACTGATTGTTGGATCCGGTGTACCACCGCCATTGCCTGGGTTGCCGCCGTTGTCGTCTCTGGAAACAGAGCCGCCTCCACCACAGGCAACAAGTAAAATCATTGTGCTGAGTAACGTCAGCGACTTCAATAATGCACGCATAGTTGTCTTCCTGGACCTCTTTTAATGACAATTGGGCCGTTTTCACGTTTAAAAATAACAAGAATCTGGCACACTATCGGAGCAATTCAGAATAATAAAATATGCTCAGGGAACATACATGTCTCAAACTGCACATAAATATAGTTTAACCACCAGAATTTTTATCGGCATGGTTGCCGGAATCATTATCGGCGCCCTGCTTCAATTCTCATTTGATGATAGCGGAGATTTGCGCTTTTCGATATTTGGTTTCGAGTTTTCCACGTATGGCATTCTGGTAGAAGGTATATTTTCTACATTAGGGCAAATATTTATCGCCAGCCTGAAAATGTTGGTGGTACCACTCGTTTTCGTCTCACTTATCTGTGGCACCAGCAGCCTTACTGAACCCAGTAAACTCGGGCGTTTGGGCGCAAAGTCAGTTGGCCTGTATATTGTCACAACCGGTATTGCCGTAACACTGGCCATCAGCTTAGGATTGTTATTTTCACCCGGTGAAAACCTTAACTTAAGTACTGAAAATGAATACGTAGCGACAACCCCGCCCAGTCTGTCTGAAGTATTCGTGAATATGTTTCCTACCAACCCCATCAACTCGATGGCAGAAGGCAACATGCTTCAAATTATCGTCTTCGCGGTACTGTTTGGTATCGCTATGGCAATGACTGGCGAAGCAGGTAAACGTATAGGCGCGTTCTTTGAGGACGTTAATACCGTAATTATGCGTCTGGTTACCATCATCATGAACCTTGCCCCGTACGGTGTGTTTGTGCTGATGGCGAAGCTTTTCGCCACCATTGGCGTGGACACCATATTCAGCCTGGCAAAATATTTTGTGCTGGTGCTTGCGGTACTGGCGATACACGGTCTGGTCACATACTCAGTTCTGCTGAAAGTGCTGACCGGCCTGAATCCGCTGGTGCTGTTTAAGAAGATGCGCGACGCCGCACTTTTCGCATTCAGTACCTCATCCAGCAGTGCGACGCTGCCGGTAACCATGGAAACCGCGCGCAACAAACTGGGTGTTGGTAATTCAGTATCATCATTCACGCTGCCACTTGGCGCTACCATCAACATGGATGGCACGGCGATTATGCAAGGCGTTGCAACCGTGTTTATCGCGCAGGTTTACGCCGTTGACCTGACATTGGGGGATTACATGATGGTGGTCTTAACCGCTACCCTGGCCTCAGTTGGCACGGCTGGTGTACCTGGCGTTGGGTTGATTATGCTGGCCATGGTGCTGCAGCAGGTAAATCTGCCGGTAGAAGGTATTGCCCTGATTATCGGTGTGGATCGTCTGCTGGATATGACACGTACCGCCGTGAACATCACGGGCGACTGTATGGTCTCCTGCGTCGTAGCAAAAAGTGAAAATGATCTGGATGAGGCTGTCTATTACGACGAAGATGCTGGCGAGAAGGAAGAAAATATCGACCTCCAGCATTTTGACAAAAACAGTTAGCAGAACAACAGCGTAACAAAAAATAGCCCGCGTCGACGGGCTATTTTTTTTGATTATGTACGCAATCTCGGATAGCAACTAACCATTTAATGCGGTTGCAGGCTCGACTTTTACCGCTTTATGCGCTGGGTAAAGCGTTGCCAGCACGCACAGGATAAATGCAACAACGACAGTCACCAAGACGTCCTGGACGTGCAGTTCAGAAGGTAAAAAGTCAATAAAGTAAATATCACCGGACAATACGCTTATTCCCAGTGAATCCTCGACTACCCTGACAATGGCCGACAAATTTGGCGCAATAATAATTGCTGCC
This sequence comes from Alteromonas sp. H39, assembly GCF_047556435.1. GTDB lineage: Bacteria > Pseudomonadota > Gammaproteobacteria > Enterobacterales > Alteromonadaceae > Alteromonas. Next base: position 1,933,687 of record NZ_CP180210.1, on the reverse strand, counting down.
AACGTTCCCGATACAATACCGATAACGCCATTAATCATTCCCTGCAATACAAACGCCTGACGAATAAGCGCATCTGGTGCCCCCATGGTTTTTAATATCGCGATAGCTGCGCGCTTTTCCCGCACCGCCATAACCAGCGTAGAAACAATATTAAAACAGGCAACAGCAATGACCAGTGTCAGCGCAATATAGACAACCGTCCTGACCAATTGTATGTCTTTGTACAAATGCCCCTGTGTTCTTGTCCAGTCAGACATATAAGCAGACTGGGGGAAACTGTAACCAATCTCGCGCATGGTTCCGTAAGCCGAAAACGGATCATGCAACGTAAATCGAAGTCCCAGTGCGCCGGAATCGATTTCCAGTGCCTGAGACGCCTTTTTCAGGTGCATCATGCCAAGATAATTATCCAGTTCTCCACCAATATTCAGGATCCCGGAAACGGTAAGTGTTTCACTACGCGGTGCCTTGAACGATAAGTCAGCTGTCATAGTAGGGATCAGCACCTGAACCGACTCCCCTTTTTCAATGCCCAGCTTTTCAGCAACGCCTTTACCTAACAACACCCCGTCAGGTTCGGACTGAAAGCGTTCCCAGTCGGACTCTGGTACCCTGGAGCGCCACGCAATATCATTCTCAGTGCCGGTGTCCAGGCCGGTTAACTCCACCGCTTTTAGCTCGCCTTTATACTGCAACATCCCGGTTATTTTAGTGTAAGGTTCAACCTGACTGACGCGCGGATCCTGCTCCAACCTGTGTACTTGCGCTTCCCAATGGCGAATTCCTGTAGATTCGGTAGCGTATAGTTCCCCATGCGGGATAACAGACAATATACGATGTGTAAGCTCGCGCTCGAAACCGTTCATTACGCTAAGCAACGTAATCAATACAAAGCACCCCAATCCAATCCCCAGCGTAGATGAGAAAGAAATGAACGAGATAAAACGATTTTTCTGTTTGGCACGGCGGAACCGGTTTGCCAATTCCCACGCCAGCTTCATACGGTCGCAGCCTGAGTTTCTGGTGACTGAAGTTTGCCGTCCATAATGGTTAGGGTACGATCCATTTGCGCAGCCAGAGAGCGATCGTGTGTTACGACGATAAAGCTGGTTCCCTGCTCTTCACTGAGTTCACGCAAAAGCGCATAAACCTGTTCCCCGGTGCGGTGATCAAGGTTACCCGTCGGTTCATCGGCCAGCACAATTGCGGGGTTATTTATCAGTGCGCGCGCGATGGCCACGCGCTGGCGCTCACCACCGGATAGTGCCGCAGGCTTATGATCCAGGCGATGTCCGAGGCCGACTTGTTTAAGCCGGTGTGTCGCTTCAGCCAACGCCTGTTTATGAGAAGTACCGTTAATCAGCAACGGCATAGCCGCATTTTCGGCTGCAGTAAACTCTGGCAATAAATGATGAAACTGGTAGATAAAACCGATATCCCGGTTTCTCAGTGCAGCCAACTGCTTTGAAGTTAAGGTGTGAAGTGCCTGACCTTTTATCAGTACTGTTCCTTCATCAGGCGTATCCAGCCCACCCAGGATGTGTAATAGCGTACTCTTACCTGAACCGGAACTGCCAAGAATGGCGACTTGTTCGCCGGAGTTTACGGTAAAGGAAATGTCCGTTAACACACTGGTAGTAGTACTTTCTTCACGGTAGGACTTTGCAATCCCCTGACATGCAATCACTGCTTCCATGTCTGCTTTGATCCTCTTGGTAACGTTGACAGAATGGTATCCTGATAGACACGCGAATACCAACACGAAAGCGCAGTAAAGCGAATACTGTGAAGTAATAGTTGATGTTTTTTTCAGGTAGATAACTCACACAGGACATGCAAGTTAGTGGCGGAGCGGACGGGACTCGAACCCGCGACCCCCGGCGTGACAGGCCGGTATTCTAACCAACTGAACTACCGCTCCACTTTTTCAATATTTTCAGTGAGTTAATTGCGATTGTTGAATCGCCCTGCCCTCACTGCGGCGCAGATAATACGGTTTCACCTAAATAGAGTCAATGGTTTTTTTTAATAAAATCGTCATCTGCGGCCCGTTTGCACGTTAATTCAACAGAATGTTTTATTTACCAACAATTGCTGTCTGAAAGGTATTCAGCGACCGGTTCCAGTCTCAGGTCAAGGCATTGCTAACAGCACACTGGTGTTTCACGTTTATCGAATTCGGCGGCGCAGCGTCAGAAGGACGGACAATAGCTGCGAGTATTCAGCAAACGTGTTGTTAAGCTACAGACGTAGCAGTCAGGAGAGAAAAAATCATGCTTCTCGTTCGCATTAGCGGTGTTCAAACGTTAATGCACATAGAGTCGTCCAGATTGACTTAAAACTCAGCATCACCACCTGAAAAAATAACAAATAATCTTAGCCTGATTTTTTAAACATGCCGGTCAGTTTTGAAAACCAAGAACCGCTTTTGTGCTCGTTAGTAGCCGCGTCACCTGAAACAGTGGGTTCAGACGGCTTAAGGGCTCTTTTTCTCGCCATTTTCCGTTTTACCATCACACCTGTGACAACCAGCAAACCGATGACCACGATCGTGCCATTCACGCCGACAATTAGCATCATTATCGTATTGTCGTCCATCTCCTCGGTAGCTTCAGACTCAGCAGCATTGTCTGGGATGCCAATTTCAGACTCAAGATCCATTGACGTATCCATCACTGCTGGTTGCTCCTCGTCTGAAGTCGGCGTCTCCTCAAGCATCGGGTCAACCACTTCAGGCTCAGGTGCTTCCGCTAAAAAAGTATATTCTGGCACATCCAGAATAAAGTCACGGCCCTCAGAGGTCGTGCCGTACGCAGTCAGCTTTACCCGGAAGACTCCCTCTTCGTAAGCCACGATAAGATGCTCACGGATATTACTGTTGGGCTCAGTCAGAGAAAAGTTCTGCATGTCACCATTTGGGAAACGGATCTTTCCGTCTATAAGCAATGACTCGATGTCTACCAACTCTCTGTCTGCATCAATCAGAAGCTTATGATATCCATCACCGCCACCATCAAGTTCAATGTCCAGTTTAATGGGATTAGGGTAAAGCAGGATCGGCGCATTTTCCTGTTTACGGGTGAACATCGGCGTGGTCACTGTGAAAACAGGTTTCCACTCGCCAGACGGTACTGACAGGTTAAACTGTCCGGTAAATGTGCCGTCCAGCGGGGCTTCGTCCATACCTCGTCCATTATCCTCAAATGTGGCAATGAGCTGGTCATTGGCACCAAAATTGTCGTAATTGGGATTATTCGTACTAATAAGCTCAATCGTTAGCTCGACGACGTCGCGGAATTCATTGTAGTCAATGGGTTGACCGTCATTTGAGAGGTACGCTGTACTTTTAAGGATTTCACCGGAAAAAATGATTGAAGGCAGCTTATCAGCATGTAACTGAATATCAGACAACACCATTACACGGCTGCCAGGCAGGATCCTCCCGACGGCTTGCCATGGACCGGGGACGGGATTTTTGATGCTGATCATGTCGTACGTGTCGGCGTCATACCAAAAGATATCGTCACCTTCGACCTGACTCTGGAAGATTTTAGATCCGTCCGGTCGCACCAGAACGACAGGTGCAGAGCCGTACTCGCGGAAAAACACCATGGTAATTTCATCAACCTTGTAGTCGATGCGAAACCGGTTGCGCAGCAGCTCAATGGAGTTCTGGTATTCCGTTCCCAGTTCAGTCAGTGGTGAGGACGAACCAGCCGCGCTCTCAGAGTCAGGCTGGTTCTGTGCATCGGCAGATACAGGTTCCTGAGCAGCACAAAGACCACTTATCATCAGTAACACGATGCCCCATATCCTACCCATCACTTGCGCTGGCTCCCGCTGTTATTCTTCGCTGCCCGTTGCCCGCCAGAGACACTTGCCACCACTTTGTTCCACGATGTCTAATCTGGCTTCATGCTGTGCTAATTCATCGGCGGATGCATTGATAACCTTTAATTTATTTCCGTTTCGCTGAACGCGGCGTATGGCTTGGGCGTGAGTGTCCGAGTCGCTGTTTTCACCGGCAAGTCTGAGCTTGGTTTGCCCACCCGTCATCAACAGATAAACATCGGCGAGAATTTCCGCATCCAGTAACGCGCCGTGAAGTTCACGATGGGAATTGTCAATGCCGTAGCGTTTACACAACGCGTCGAGGTTATTTTTCTGACCCGGATGCATCTGCCGGGCTACGACCAGGGTATCGAGTACCGTACAGATATCCGCCGTTTTTACCGTGCGGGTAGATGGCTCCATGGAAAACTCATGATCCATAAACCCCACATCAAACGGCGCGTTATGGATCACCAGTTGCGCGCCGCGAATGAAGTTGACAAAGTCCTGGGCGATATCTTTAAACACCGGCTTATCAGCCAGAAATTCATTGGTAATGCCGTGAACCTCGATAGCCTCCTGTTCAATCTGGCGGCCCGGATTAATATACACGTGAAAATGATTACCGGTCAGTTTTCGGTTTACCACTTCCACACAACCAATTTCAATTATCCTGTGGCCTTCTTTCGGATCAATACCTGTGGTTTCTGTATCCAGTACAATCTGACGCATGTTATCTCTGCTTTGCTTCTCTTTTTTGCTAGTATATCAATCCCATCGCGACACGCTATGACAAACAGCAAAAAGAGGTAATCGGGTGACCCGAAAAACAATTCATATTTTCACAGACGGTTCGTGTCTGGGTAATCCCGGGCCGGGAGGCTACGGCGCGGTTCTGGTGTACAAATCTCACCGTAAAGAATTAAGCGATGGTTTTGCTCATACGACCAACAATCGCATGGAGCTGCTGGCCCCTATCGTAGCACTTAATAGTCTGACTGAGCCCTGCAAAGTGGATCTGACAACGGACAGCCAGTATGTCAAAAACGGGATTAATCAGTGGATCCATAACTGGCGTAAAAACGGCTGGCGAACGTCAGATAAAAAACCGGTGAAAAATGCCGATCTCTGGAAACAGCTTGATGAAGCTGTGAAACGCCACGATATCGACTGGCACTGGGTGAAAGGTCATTCTGGTCATCCTGAAAATGAACGCTGTGATGATCTTGCCCGCGAGGCAGCGTCAGCGAACCCGACGCAACCAGATGAAGGTTTCAGCGGATAGGCGAACAGTCGTCCCCGCGTTATAAAACTGCACCGCCACACGCCCCGCTCACAAAGCAAACCGGGGCGCCTATCTTTAGCTTAATGTCACTGGCGCATAAAGTCGGTACTCGGCCTCCTCCTCGGGAACATCGGGAAACCAACGAACCCGTTCAATAAACGGTGGATGACAAAGGCAACCGCCTGCCTCTTCTGTTAACCTGGCCATTGCCCTACCCATCGCCGTTTCGCTACCGCTAAAGAACAGGGTCAGACACTCCATTGCGGGTAACACATAGTGACGCATACCTGCCTCCAGCGGTTTGCCTGCACCGTTAGTCGCGCCAATAAAAATATCGAGGTGCCCTGGCGTCGGTGGCGCCACAAAAATATTAAAGGTTCTGGACCGTGGTGGTGATACACCGTGAGCCTGACGCCAGTTAATAAGCTGACGCAGTGTCTTACCCAGAGTCACGGGGTCAGCCTGATGGTGAATACCGCTTAATGTGAGTGAGGGAAATGCAATTAGCGTTGATGATTCCGGCGTAAATTCACTATCATCATTATGATTTGTGCGCAGTCCTGCCAGTGGTGTTTCCAGCGATCGCCAATAATCCCAGTCCGGGTTAGCTCTGAACTCCGAAGGCGTTACGCCACCATGACGGCGAAAGGATTTACTGAACGCCGCCACACTCTCAAAACCAGCGTCATAAGCAATATCAGTAACGGTTTGATGAGGACGGAACGCCAACTGCCATGCCGCCCGCCTCAACCTGAGCAGGCGCTGCAACGCGTCGGCAGATATGCCGTACTGTGCCACAAAACGCCGCTGGAAGTAGCTTTCAGAAAGACCGGTAAATTGTGCCAACTGCTCAAGGGTTGGCGGGTTGTCCAGATTATCGTAAATATAGTCAATAACCTGACCCAATGCGTTTTTCATAACTCTCGCGTCGTTGATTTCTCCTTGCACAAGAGTATACCTGTTCGACTCAGGCGTGTTTGTCCGATCTTGCTCTTATCTTCTGGCAGAACCAGTATACCGCAACGACATATCGCAGCTTACCTTGCCCTACCATTTCCCGACAAACTTGCCGACTGAATCGTTGTTCTCGAGGCGGCGGTGAGCCTCAGAGATATCCTGCACAGCGAACACAGTATCCATGTTTACTACCAGTTCGCCGGTATCAAACGCTGACAGACAGCGCTCACTGAATCGCTGTATTAACGCAGCTTTATAGTCGTCGCTGCGGTTTCGTAGTGTGGTAGCCTGAATTCTGGCGCGCTTGGCCAACATTTTTGCCATGTCCAGTTTGTCAGCATACCGGCCCGCCAGCATCGCCAGGTACACTATAATACCATCACGCCTGAGTACAGAAAGGTTCTTATTCAGATAATCTCCCCCTACCATATCCAGCACAAACTCCACTCCATCAGGCCAGACGGTTTGCAACACGTCCTTAAAATCTTTCTCTTTATAATTGATACACACAGACGCGCCCATTTTCTCGCAGTATTTCAGCTTCTCTGCCGTTGAGGCTGTCGTGGCGGCCTCAACACCGAAATAGCGACAAAGCTGCAATGCAGCCAGCCCTACGCCACTGGCACCTGCATGAATAAGGGCGCGCTGACCGTGCTCCACGCCACCAATTAAATCCAGGCACTGGAATGCGGTAAGATAAACCTCGGCCAGACCTGCACACTGCTCGAACGAGAGCGATGCCGGACACCGCATAATATGCGTTGCGAGCACCACCACCTCTTCGGCATAGCCGCCACCGGCAACCAAGCCGAAAACCCGATCTCCCGGCTGCCAGGCAGTAACCTTCTCGCCAACTTCAATAACTTCCCCAGCAACTTCCAGTCCCAGAATATCACTTTCTCCGGGTGGTGGCGGATAATGCCCCTGGCGCTGCAGCGTATCGGCCCTGTTAACACCAAAGGCTGCGACCCTGACTCTGACGTATCCCGCCTTAATCGCAGGCCTTTCCGTTTGTCCAATAGTAAGACCCTCTGGGCCCTGCCCCTGCTCAAAATCCACATATTGCATAGATAACTCCCTGTGTCTGTTTAAATCCCCGGCGCGATATACGCGTATACTAATGCCGCATACCGGCAGCGCATTCTGCAGCGTCACATTATAAACCGCATTCACTCACCGCCTGAGTGTAGTTGATAAGCGTTGCTGAGGACGCATTAGCTTTTCTACCGCGCAACTTAAGTTGACTCAATGTAGAGGATAGCTACGCAAAAGTCGCGGGAGTGGATGAATCCCGCTATACTTCGCGCCCTGTTTTCCTGCAACCGGCTTTTCAGTAAGCGAGGACCCTATGTCAGCAACCGTCGTATTAAACCCGGACCGTGAAAAATCATTAAAACGCCGCCATCCCTGGGTATTTGCAAGTGCCGTTGCGTCGCTGAAAGGAAAATGCCGCAGTGGTGACACCGTTGACGTTGTCAGCGCAACCGGCGAATGGCTGGGACGGGGCGCTTACTCACCAGAGTCTCAAATCCGGGTACGGATGTGGACGTTCAATCAATCAGAAAGCATTGATAACGGTTTCTTTTTGCGCCGCATCGATCAGGCACTGCGCTTACGCCAGCGACTTTTTGCCGACCGCGATACTAACAGTTTCCGGCTGATTGCGTCTGAGTCTGACGGGCTGCCCGGCATAACTATTGATGTTTACAATACAGTGGCTGTTGTGCAGTTGCTCAGTGCTGGCGGAGAAAAACACCGTAATAAAATTGTCTGGGCCCTGAATAAACTGCTGCCGGAACTCGCCGTATTTGAGCGCAGTGATGTTGACGTGCGTAAAAAAGAAGGGTTAGAACCGGTGGTGCAGGTACTGTCCGGAGAGCCGGAGAAACAGGTCACGATTACTGAAAACGGGCTCAATATACTGGTTGATATCGAACAGGGGCACAAAACCGGCTTTTATCTGGATCAGCGCGATAGCCGGGCTGCCGCAGGACGATATGCAAAAGGCGCGACGGTTCTCAACTGTTTCAGCTATACCGGCACCTTTTCCTGCTATGCGTTACAAGGCGGCGCCACGCATGTTACCAACGTGGATGTGTCTGAGCCTGCGCTGGCCTTAGCCAGAAAACACCTTGAAATGAACGGCCTGGACACAGCGAGATGTGACATGGTGAATCAGGACGTGTTTCAGGTATTACGGCAGTATTACGAACAAAAAAACCAATTTGATATGGTGATTTTGGATCCGCCTAAATTTGTCGACTCGAAAGCGTCTCTTCCCCGTGCATCTCGTGGTTACAAAGATATTAATATGTATGGTATTCACGCGGTGAAACCTGGTGGCCTGCTATTTACATTCAGCTGTTCAGGCCTGATGCCTGCTGATTTATTCCAGAAGATCGTGGCTGATGCTGCACTGGATGCCGGCAGAACCATTAAAATTATTGAGCGACTTTCACAGGCCAGCGACCATCCGGTTATTGGCAGCTATCCGGAAGGGCATTATCTCAAAGGGCTGATTTGCGAGGTTACTGATTAGGCATACTTAAAAGCGATGTCGAATCGTGTAGCAGTAGATGGCAACCTTACCCAATACCCGACACCTTGCCTGGACTGGTTTATACCCGCAATACTCTGCGGTGCAAAGGAAGTAGAAAAAAAGCGTGTCTCAGCACGCTTTTGCTTCTGTTATTTCATTTCGGAAATTTCTACACCGATAAGGCAACTGCTCTCCGATTCGGGCACGCAGCGCACCACGGTAGCGATGGCAGAAAGTGAGGGTATCTGAGAGCTGGTTGAATCTATTGACACATTGACCTTTGTGCCAAGCTCGACAGAAGGTTCTGCAACTTCCAGTGACATACCCGTCGCACTGATGTCCTTACACACCGCCTGCAATGTGCGGCTTGACTCCTCGTCATTAATTTCCAACTGACATGGGGAATTCACCATCATCCTGAAAAAGTTGCGTTTATCGTCGTATCCCAACATTTTACTTCTCCTACCTCAGATCAACCTGAACCGCTGTACCTTCACCTGTAACTCTCGTTATAGGGCGCATGGTTGAGCTTGTCAATGCGTAAACGTAAATGAGCGCAACACGGTTGCTACAAAACTGTCACCGGATAAGTAAATTTGTTTACCTATCCGGCAGTTACCTGCTTACGGTCTGACATTAAATTGTTAGGTTCGCTACCATCCAGGTTCGGTCATGCAGGCCTGCACCGTATCCGTTTGAGTGCGAGCACTCTGCCTTCACCGCTCCCGGACATTCCGTGAAGGTATCGGCGTTACACTAACTCCTCTAACCTGGCGGTAATCCGCTTGGCGGATATCGGATACGCCGTGCCGAGCTGTTGCGCAAACAAGCTTACGCGTAATTCTTCGATCATCCAGCGTACCTCATGCAACGTATCGGGCACTTTGTCAGCAGGGTACTTGCTCTTCGCTTTTTCCCAGGCCGCGATCACTTTTTCTATCGTCACCTGCTGCATACGATCTTTATTCGGATCGATTGGTAACTTTTCCAGACGACGCACCAGGCCTTTGATGTAGCGATTCCAGTCAGGTAAACGCGCCGCGCCAATATCGCTGACAAATCCAGGATACACCAGTTGAGACAAGTGCGATTTGCAGTCTCCCAACGCGCTGACCATGGTCAGCGGCACATTGCCTTTCATTTGCTTCTGACACTGATTAGCCAGTGTGAGTCCCTCCTCTACCTGCTGAGCAATTTTCAGCACCTCGTCGTTGATATCCGCACGCACTGCATCAACACAACGGTCAAAGCTATCCTGGTCGCGAATTTCTGTATTGTGCTGCTTGCAAAACCTTGCAACGAGGTCATCGATGCCTGCCATAATACAGTCATCTATCAGGGCTTTGATTTGCCCGAACGGGTTAAAGTACAGCCCCAGTTTGGCTTTATTCGGTAATTTGTTTTGCAGGTAATTAAGCGGTGACGGCATGGCGTTTTTAATCAGCACATTAACGCCCTGACGGTGCAGCGCTGACGCCTTGCCTGCTTCATCGATAAGCTCGATGTCTACCTTATTACCTTTAGGTACAAGCGCCGGGAACGCCTGCACCTCAAACCCGGCCATCTTTTGTACGAAAGTTTCTGGCAGGGCGTCAAAATCCCATGTTTCAATTCCGGTGCGTTCCAGTTCTGGTGTCGCGGCCTGCTCGAAGGTTTCTTTAACCTGCCCCTGACACTGCTGTTTCAGTGTGTAGAGATCGTCATGGCGGGCAATCGTGTCGCCTTGCTCGTTAACGGCCGCAAAGTGCATTACAAGATGACGCTCCAGTTGCACCTCTTTCCATTCATCTTCGCTGACCGTGATCCCCGTCATACGCCGCAGTTTATCGGTAACCGCATCCACGAGGGTAACCGGCTGACCTTTTTTATTGGTCTGGCTGATATCTGACATACACGCCTGCGCAAAGTTAGGCGCTGGCACAAAGTTTTTGCGAAGACGTTTGGGCAGCCCACGGATCATCGCAGTGATGCGCTCTTCCCGCAACCCGGGCACCTGCCAGTCAAAACCGATATCTTCTACCTGATTTAACAAAGGTAGCGGTATCAGTACCGTAACCCCGTCGTCCGCGGCATTGGGCTCAAAATGATAACGCAGCGGCAGCGTCAGGTTAGCCTGACGCCACACATCCGGAAATGCATTTTCCACACAAAGACCCGGCTGCTGTCGATATACATCTTCCTCAGTGAAACGCAGCGCGTCGCTGCTCTGCTGCTTCCACCATTTTTTGAAAGCCGCCTCGTTGTTAACTTCAACCGGTATGCGGGAGGCATAAAAATCGACCAGTTGCTGCTCGTCCACCATCAGGTCGCGACGACGGGTTTTCTGCTCTAATTCATCAGCCTGCGCCAGTAAAGCATGATTATCATCCAGAAAGTCGTAACGTAAACGGGTATTGCCTTCCACCAGCGCTTCGCGGATAAACAGCTCATGACAAACGGCCGGATCGATCTGGCTGTACACCACGGCCCGGCGCATCACTATTGGTAAACCGAATAAGGTTACTTTCTCCCAGGCCATCACCGCACCGCGCTTTTTCGACCAATGAGGCTCAGAATAACTGGACTGAGTAACATGTTTTGCCAGCGGCTCTACCCAACGCGGGTCGATTCGCGCAACATCGCGCGCAAATAAACGGGAGGTTTCTACCAGCTCTGCGGCCATGACCCACTTTGGTTGCGACTTTGACAAACCGGAGCCGGGAAAAATCATAAACCGGGTATTGCGCGAGCCCAGATATTCGCGGTCTTTATCTTTAAAGCCCAGATGGGATAACAGCCCGGTACACAACGCCTGGTGAATGGCGTCATAATCGGCAGTTTGCTTAACAGTCCCCATCCCAAGCTCAGCCACTGACTTTTTCAGCTGACTGACAATATCCTGCCACTCGCGCATGCGAAGGTAATGAATAAAGTGTGTCTTACACCATTTACGCAGTTGATTATGACTTAGCGACGATTGTTGCTCGCGAAACGCCACCCACAGGTTGTACAGGCTGATAAAATCAGAATCCTTGTCTGCGAATTCGCTGTGTTTCTCATCTGCTGCCTGACGCTTTTCTTGCGGACGCTCTCTGGGATCCTGAATTGACAAGCCAGCCGCAATCACCATTACCTCGCTCAATGCCTGCGTTCTGGCCGCTTCAATCACCATCCGGGCATAGCGCGGGTCGATAGGCAAGCGGGCCACCTGACGGCCGGTCTGGGTAAGGTGCGGCATACCTTTTTTGCGGGTAATTGCCTGGATCTCTTCCAACAGGCGGAAGCCGTCATTGATATTACGGTTATCCGGTGGCTGCACAAAAGGAAAACCGCCGATATCACCGAGTCCCAGCGCCAGCATTTGCAGGATCACCGAGGCCAGATTTGTTCTTAATATTTCCGGATCGGTAAACGCGGGGCGGCCAAGATAATCGTCCTCACTGTAGAGGCGAATACAAATTCCGTCTGACACCCGCCCGCATCGCCCAGCCCGCTGATTAGCGGATGCCTGCGAGATAGGTTCAATGGGAAGGCGTTGCACTTTGCTGCGCACACTATAGCGGGAAATACGGGCAAAGCCCGGGTCAATCACATATTTGATGCCGGGGACGGTTAATGAAGTTTCAGCCACGTTGGTTGCAAGCACAATACGGCGTCCGGAATGGGACTGGAAAATCCGGTTCTGTTCAGACGCAGACAAGCGGGCATACAGCGGCACCACCTCGGTATGCCGATATTGTTGACGATTCAGCGCATCCTGGGTATCGCGAATTTCCCGCTCACCGCTGAGAAATACCAGGATATCGCCGGGCGCTTCTCTGAACAGCTCATCAACCGCACTGACAATGGCGTCAGTCTGGTCAACATCATCTCCCATTTCAGCAGGGTCGCGATAACGCACTTCCACCGGATACGTGCGCCCGCTCACTTCGATAATGGGCGCATCATTGAAGTGCTTTGAAAAGCGCTCAGGATCGATAGTCGCTGAAGTGATAATCAGCTTCAGTTCCGGACGCTTGTTAAGAAGCTGTTTGAGGTAGCCCAGCAGAAAGTCGATATTCAGGCTGCGTTCGTGCGCTTCGTCGATAATGATCGTATCGTACTGGTTTAAAAAGCGATCCTGCTGCATTTCTGCCAGCAGCATACCGTCGGTCATCAGCTTGATGTACGACTGTTCGGAGACCTGATCAGAAAAGCGGATCTTAAAGCCCACTTTTTCGCCCAGTGGTGTGTTGAGCTCTTCCGCTATGCGGTTGGCAACGCTGCGGGCCGCAAGGCGTCGTGGCTGGGTGTGTGCAATCATACCATCGACACCCCGCCCCATTTCCAGACAGATTTTAGGCAGCTGTGTGGTTTTCCCCGAGCCCGTCTCACCTGCCACTATAACCACCTGATGGCTCGCAATAGCGGCTTTAATGTCGTCTTTCTTATCGCTTACCGGTAGCGGCGGATATTCCACCTCAGGCAGATTTTCCGCCCGGTGCTGTTTCTTTGCTACAGAGGACGTTATGGCTTGTGCAACCCGGGCCAGTTTATCGCTGTTGTCACCATCACCATTTTTCTCTGCCGCCATAGCCTGTTGTAAACGGCGTTTCAAACGAAAACGGTCCGCCAGCAGCGTCTCATCAAGCAGGCTGAACAACTGTTTTACTGACGGGGTATTGGCAGCGGAGTCGGGCAAAATTATGTTCCTTTTTAAAATCAGGCGCAGATCCTAATTAACTGATTCAGGTTGTGCAACTAAAAGCCGGCACGACACAGACCGGCGCGCTCATCGGTCGCTTGCGAACCAGATACCGGTTGCAATTATCTTGTTCGTTGCCGTTAGCGAGAATTAATACCAGTCTGTAATAATGTGTGATCAGCTCAGAGCACTCATCATTACGGATTGGTATAAACCGGAGTGTGCCTATGCGTTAAGTCTGGCTGACTAAAGCTCATCACCGGTATGGGTGATGTAACGCGGCAGATTAAAGGTAATGGCAGTAATGCCAAACACCAGCAGCAACATCGGATACCAGCTGTAAACTGTCACCGAGAGCGGAGAAATGCCCACCACCGCCGCAGCACTTAACAACTGAGCGCCATAAGGCACCAATCCCTGAAACCCGCATGAAAATACATCCAGCAGACTGGCGGTACGTCGCGGATCAACGCCGTACTTTGTGTTTAAGTCTTTCGCAATGGGGCCGGCAGCAACAATCGCAATGGTGTTATTTGCCGTCGACACATCCAGAAAGCTTACCAGGCTGGCTATACTGAACTCGGCACCGCGTCGGCTTTTTATCCGGCGTGTAAGCACCTGAATCAGAAAAGCAATCCCCCCATAGGCATGCATAAGAGCCACAATACCACCAATGGTTATGGCAATCATGGCCAGGTCCTGCATCCATCCGAGACCTTTTTGCATGCTCTGCAGCATTTCAATAACCGTAAAACTGCCATTAAACAATCCGACAATGCCGGCACTTCCGATACCAGTCGCCAGCACTGCAATGACGTTGAGCCCGGCAAGCGCCGCAATAATAATAAGAATATAGGGTAGCACCAGTATCCACTGTGTCGGCCCGCCCTGAGGCAGTATCGCACTATCTACCGGTATCAGGCACAGCAGAATGACAGTGACCAGAGCGGCTGGCACCGCAATTACCAGGTTCGCTTTGAATTTATCAGTAAGCTTCACCCCCTGACTCCGGGTGGCGGCGATGGTGGTATCAGATACGAATGACAGGTTATCGCCAAACATCGCACCACCCACCACAATACCAAGCGCCATGGGTACCGGAATTCCCAGGCTTTCGGCCAGACCTGCGCCAATCGGTGACAGCGCGGTTATCGTTCCCATTGACGTTCCCATAGCAAACGAAATAAAACAGCAGATAAGAAACAGGCCAGGAAGGATCACGCCACGGGGAATAAACTGTAGCGCCAGGTTTACCGTGGCATCACGCGCGCCGATATCGATAGTCAGCGCATAAAATGCCCCGGCCAACAGAAAGATAAACACCAGAAGAATGATATTTTTATCCCCGCCCCCGCGACAAAATAACTGAATTTTATCAGCCACGTTGAGCGACTTTTTGCGGTCATTCAGTCCCAAAGCCAGACCGGCAGACAGAAAAAACGCAACCAGTATGGGCATTGCTGTTATCGAGCCGGTGAAAACACCTGTGACAATTACCAGCACGACAAAAAAGAAAATGGGCAATAATCCAAAGGGATTGGCGGATACATCAGACTGCACAGGCTCTCCGGGTGAGATAAACAGGAAAATCGCATCAGAATAAGGCGTTTTGACGGTAATGCAAGCGCAGGTTGTTATAAGTCATGGCGAATTGACAGGCTATCTGTGATAGCGCACGGCAGACGGCGTGAAAACAGAAGATAACGAGAGAAGAAGCTTATACCTCGCGTAGTTCACTGGGCGTATGACCTGTCCAGCGTTTCACTGCGCGCCTGAAGTTTGGCAAGTCAGTAAACGCCATTTGCAGCGCACTTTGCTCATTATTAAGTTTTTGCACCGACAATAAATAAATAGCCTGCTGGCGGCGAACCTGATCGTTCAGTTCGCTGAACGTGGTCTGATGGTCCTTGAGTTTTCGTTTAAGTGTCGCCGGGCTGTAATTGAGCTGCGATGCCAGTGATGACAGCGTACACCCTGGTCGAGATGCAATTTGCTCCCGCACAACATCGAGCAGGCTGACGCAGACGGCCGCATTCTCCTGTAAATGCGTAAGCAGCGCGTGACGATAAAAGGCATCCCGTTTGGGAAAAGCCCGTTTCAGCTCCCTCATTTCCAGCTGAATGCTAAGCATGGGCTGATCGAACGCGAGTCGGAAGCCCAGATGCGCCTCATACTCATGAACATGGCGGGGACGGCTAAAGTTAAATCTGAAGTTGCATGCCAGTCGCTGCCCCAGCCAATACCGAAACAGGGAGACAAAGAACGCCCCATAGAGCTGCGTAACGAAAGGCCAGAGCTTGCCGCATCCAAACGGATCCTGAAACGCCAGAACGCGCCGCCCTTTTCCCGCATAGATCGACACCGACATCAGTGGACAGAAGTGCCAGCGAAAACGCGTAATCATTTGCAGTGCATCCAGCACATTATGACAACTACCTACGCCATGCCAGGTGCCGGTAAGATGCGCTGTCGCCATCGATTTTCCAATTTGAAAGGCAATGTCTGGCCCGTTGGCATAATTCTGAGCATTGGTGAATAGCGTTAACAGTTGCGCCGGGCTCACCAACAATTCCGGTTTTAAATCTGAGATAAAAATGCCGGTACCGCGTAGTATTTTATGTTCCGCCGCTCCCCGGGGGCCGGTAACCGACAACACCGCCTTGACGATAGCTGAAGCCGGGATCACCTTATCGTGTTTTACTACGGGTGCGACAACCTGCATCAGGCGACCTGCGATGCACAGGTATCGAGCTGCTCGTTCAGACGGCGTAATAGCGCTGGCACTTCCATCCCCGGCACTAGCTGCGCTTGCACTGCCCGTGCGCTGTTAAACACCGCCGTTGTCTGACTGTTGCAACGAAACGCCAGATGGCGGATAGAGGTACATAGCTGACTGATAAGGTGACTGACCTCGTCCCGGTTCATATCCGGCAGCAACAGAGCAAAGCGGTCGCCGGCGTAACGACACGCCAGGTCACAGTCGCGAAGGTGCATGACCAGAAGCTGCGCCACTTCTTTTAAAAACCGATCGCCTTCCTGCTGACCATAGCGAAGATTGAACTGACTGAAATCATTGATATCCAGCACCACCACGCAGCCTGTTTTCTCCTGCAACAACAAATTGCGGGCACACGCCTGCCAGTAATCGCCACGATAAAGTTGCGTGATCGAATCAACTTGCTCGTGACTCCGGCTGTCCCACTCCTTACGACGCAGCTGGGTATTGAGCACCAGTTGTTCCTGATGCCACAAATATAACGCTACTGACATAATCACCATGCCAATAGCAGCAGGGATGGACTCGACCATACTCAGCCAGTCAGCCGACACGGGATAGGTCAAAAACTCATCCAGCACATCCAGCAGCGCGGAAAACATAAAGAAGGTTAACCCCAGGGTAAGCAGTGTCGTGACCTTTCCCGCAGGTCGGCTGGCAAGTACGGCAACAATCCAGCCAAAGGTAAGCAGGACAACGCTGCCTTCACCGGTAATATCCAGCCAGGATATGATTGCAGCCGGCTTTGCGGTGCCCTGCGTTATTGCCAGCGTAAACGCCGAGCAAACGGTGGCCAGTACAGCACCAATCAAATGACTATGGCGGCCCAACTGGGAGAATAGTGTCGCGTTATACATGTTGACTCACTGGTTCTGAATTAATCACGTCAGGCCCCTAATTAACGTGGAACGCTGGCATGTGAACAGGGTCATTCTGGCTCACGAATGTGACAGACACGTGACGCGCGTGCCTGAAAGTGCGGTAAGAAATCCTGAAATAAATAACAGATTCAGTAAGTTAGCAGAGGGTCATATCGGCTCACTCAGTTCCTGAAAACAGTTAATTCTGTCTGATAAAGCCCCCTGTCGCGATTACGTCATATTGCAGTCACATAATTGTCATCTGCTCTGCCTAGGGTAAGCGACGCACAACTCACTTGCTTAGCAGAAAAAAGGGAACACCATGTCACGAAAACTTTCTCTACTCTCCCGGGCGTGTATCGCAGCTTTGGGACTGGCATCACTGAGTGCGATATCACCCGCTCTTGCCGCTGACAATGCAACGATTGTAGGCCAGCTTACCAATACCGCGGAAAACCGGGTGTATGCCGGTGCGCAGATAACCGTTGTCGAGCTGGGACGCACCACGCAGTCTGAACGTGACGGCTCGTTTCGTTTCACCGCATTACCAGCGGGCACCTATACGCTGGAAATCAGTTACCTGGGTGCAGACACGATTACGCAGCAGGAGACGGTCTCACAAGACAGCACCATCACGCCAGTTATTACGCTGGATGATGACAGCGCCATGACGGAAATGATCGTTCGCGGGCAGCGCAGCGGTCAGGCCAGCGCAATAAACCAGCAGCGTGTTGCCGATACCATTTCATCTATCGTATCGGCTGATGCCATTGGCCAGTTTCCGGATCAGAACGCCGCAGAATCATTACAACGTCTGCCCGGCTTGTCCATTGAACGTGACCAGGGTGAAGGCAGGTTTGTCGGGATCCGGGGAATCGACCCGAACTTAAACAATGTCACCATTAACGGGCTAAATATCCCTTCTCCGGAATCGGGCGTGCGTTCGGTTGCGCTGGATGTCATTCCATCAGAGCTGATCCAGACCCTGAAGGTATCTAAGTCTGTCACATCTGACATGGATGCTGACGCCATCGGTGGCGCGGTAGAAGTCAAAAGTTTAAGCGCGTTTGATCGCGAAACTAACACCGCCAGCCTGACCGTTCAGGGCAGCCAGAATGCATTACGGGACCAAACCAGCCCCAAAGTTTCCGGCAGCATGACACGCAAAGTCTCTGAAGATTTTGGTGTTGCGGCGGCACTTTCATGGTTTGACCGGGATTTTGGCTCAGACAACATTGAATCCAACGGCGATGATGAAGTTGAGCAGCGTTACTACGCGATTAACCGCGAGCGCCTGGGCGCGGCGCTGAACTTTGACTATCGACCCGATTTCAACAATCAGTATTTCTTGCGCACGCTGTACAGCGAATTCACAGATGAGGAATTTCGTCTGGCGAACACCTTTGTGTTTGATGGTGAAGACAGCGAGATTGAACGTGGCAGTAAGGACAGACTCGAAACGCAGTCGATTCTGACGTTAACGGCAGGTGGTGAGCATCAGCTGGATACCTGGCAACTTGACTGGCAACTCGGCTACGCCAAGTCGGATGAAGACGAACCGGACGCGCTTTATTACGACTTTATCACCGAAAACGACAGCATTGATGCCGATCTGGAAACCCGGATCCCGTTGGTCAGCCAAAACGCCGACGCCATGTCCTTATCCACTTATGAACTCGACGAGATTGCGTTTGAGGACAACTATACCGAAGATACCGAAACCAGCATCAAAGTGGATATCACCCGGCCCGTCACTTTTGGCCGCCATAAAGGCGAAATTAAGCTGGGTACCAAGTACCGGTCTCGCGAAAAAGACCGCGACAGTAACATTTTCATTTATGACGGCGACTTTGATGGCGTCGATCCGGCCATGTACGCGACGAGCAGCCCTGACTGGGGATTGGGCGACTTCGGCCCCGGGCTGGACAGAGCTGCCATGCGCAGTAACTTCAACGCCAACCGCAGCGCACTGGAACTGGCAGAACTGGACTCTGAGCTGGAATCCAACGGCGCATCTTACGTCAATAAAGAAGACATCTTCGCGGCATACCTGATGTCCTCGGTCGATATTGACGACTGGCGAATTGTAGCCGGGGTGCGCTATGAAAAAACCGACTTCAGCACAAACGGCATGCGCGTGGAGCTTATCGAGGACGAACAGAGCGACGTGGAAACCGTAGAAAATACTCCATGGAGCAACGAACGCGACTACGACTACCTGCTTCCCAGTATTAATGTTCGCTGGGCGCTCACTGAAAAGCTTTTGGTGCGCGGTGCTTATACCCAGACAATTTCCCGTCCCAAATTCGAAGATGTAGCAGCGTTTCAGATTATTGAAACCAAAACCGAGGAAGATGACGGCGTCTTTGTGACTGAACGTGAAGCTGAGGTGGGCAATCCGCAACTTAAGCCTTATGAAGCGGACAATCTCGACTTGTCCGTTGAATACTACCCCGGCGATATCGGCGTACTCTCCGCCGGCTTATTTTACAAAGACATTGACAACTTTGTGGTTTACGCCGA
This sequence comes from Alteromonas sp. H39, assembly GCF_047556435.1. GTDB lineage: Bacteria > Pseudomonadota > Gammaproteobacteria > Enterobacterales > Alteromonadaceae > Alteromonas. The sequence goes on along the minus strand of NZ_CP180210.1, from coordinate 1,914,253 downwards.
CGTGGCAGGGACAGAAGGCTGGGACGGCTACGATGAAGTGGTTCAGGCAATTAACGGTGAATCGGCTTCGATTCACGGCATAGAATTGTCCTGGGTTAAAGCTTTTAACAATGGCTTTCTGATCTCGACCAACGCCACCTTCTCCAGTTCTGATGCCACCACGTTCCTCGATGGTGAACGCTATGAAACCCGTTTACCGAATCAGTCTGACCGCATCGGCAATATCACGCTGGGCTACGAAGGCAATGACGTCAGCCTGCGACTGACTGCGGCCTACAAAAGCGACAACTTTGAAGAAATCGATGGCGACATGCTTCGTATCGAGGACGATCATACGCAGTTAGATTTCATGGCGAAGTACTACATAAACGACACCATGAACGTCTACTTCAATGCCATCAATATCAATGACGAGCCTTATTATCACTACTTTGACTCGCGCAACCGCAACGCGCAGTACGAAGAATACGGGCGCACTTTTGAGCTGGGTTTTACCTGGCAAATTCAGTAACACCAAAGTGGCGGGAGCCATCCCGCCACCCATTTCTGAGAATAACGATGTTAAAAACAAGCTTTTTATTTTTCAGTTTGCTGCTGTCAGTGACGACACTGGCAAACACCGTCACTAACGACAACTGGTATCAACACAATCAGATAGATATGCTTGCGGTTGATGAAGATGCCTATCACTTTCTGGTTCTGGGCGACTGGGGCAGAAATGGTCATTTTTATCAGCGTGATGTGGCTAAGTGGATGGATATGGCGTCCTGGCAACTGGATGCAGAATTTATTGCTACCACCGGCGATAATTTTTACGACAACGGTGTGGCGTCCGTGTCGGACCCTTACTGGCAAAGCGCCTTTGAGGAAGTTTATCATTACCCTCACCTGTTCATCGATTGGTTCCCCACGCTGGGTAATCACGATTACCGTGGCAACTGGCAGGCACAAATTGACTACAGCCAGCGAAGCCGACGCTGGGAAATGCCAGCACCGTACTACAAAAAATCCGTGACGCTGGATGATGGCACCCGTCTCTTGCTTTTGTTTATTGATACCTCTCCACTAAACCCAGCCTACGATAACGAGGCAAAATATGCGGCTGCACGCGCTCAGGGACAGCAACAACAGTTACGCTGGCTGGAAACCTCTCTGGCAAACACTGATGCCGATTGGAAAGTGGTCATTGGCCATCATCCGCTGTATTCCAGTGGTAAGCGCTATGGCAAGACAAGTGAGATCCGGGACGTGTTGGAACCAATATTTGAAAAATACCGCGTGGATGCTTATTTCGCGGGTCATGAGCATGACATGCAGCACAACAGAGTGGCCGGTAAGCACGTAGAGCATTTTATCTCAGGTGGCGGATCTGAAGTGCGTCCGGTTTCATCCTACGACTTCACACAGTTTGCGCGATCAACTGGCGGGTTTGCAACCGTCTCAGTCAGAAAAGCCACACTAGACGTGCAGTTTGTCGATCACAACGGCAAGAAAATTTATCACTATACTATTGCAAAAGGAAACCAGCCATGAAGCTACTGTCAGCGCTGCTGTTTACCCTTGGCTCAACCTCTTTATACGCCCACGGCCTAGAAGCCATATCGGGACCAAAGCCAGAGAAGTCTGCCTCTTTTCGCGCGGTAAACACACACGCAATCACCATTGGCGATAAGCATTTTTACCTGACGACCAGCGAAACTTCGGGGCTGACGCTGCGGTCTCAGGACAATCAGGTGGTGCAACACTATTCCGGCAGATACTCATTGTCGGACACTGTCACTATCCGTGACCAGTTACTGGTAAGTACCCTCAACACCAATACATCTGATGTCCATATTGTACGTTTTTCATTACACGAGCCACCGGAAACGCTCTCCATTATTCCGCCGGATAATGCCGATACAGAAGCAGTGTGTTTGTCCGTTGAGCAGGACTACCCGGAAGTCTTTGTAGTGAATGCGCGGGGTAGCATTCGTCAATATGCGTTGCCGCAGCTATCTTCCTCTGAGTCAGAGCCCGTGCTGCTGCGGACTATTTCAGGCGCACCAGGCATCAAAAGCTGCAGCGTAGCGGCGCGTGCTGGCGTGCTATATCTGGCCGACGAATATGCCGGTATTTGGGCCTACCCAACCAATATCGAGTCTGATGAGCGCCGATCGCTTGTGTATCATCATCCTCAATATGCTGTTGAAGGCGTCAGCGCCCTGCCCGATGGAAGGATATTTTGGGTCTCGCCGGATGACGCTGCCGTTTATTCCCATTCAGCGGGGGCAATCACGCGCTATCCGCTTGCTGAGGACTCAGAACCGGAAGCCATTCATAGCCGTTACCTTGCGTCTGAAACAATCCTGAGCGTTTATGACGATGCCACCGAGGAGGTCTCTGTGTATTCCATACCAGCCGCTGCTCCTCCCATGCATGACTCTGATAACACCAAGGCAGACATTACCGTCAGCGCAGATGCAGAAACCACACCGGTAGCACGCTTTGGCGATGCTGCCGATGATCCTGCTATCTGGTACAACGCCAAAGCCCCCGCGCAAAGTCTGATTCTGGGTACCGACAAAAAGGCCGGACTTAATGTGTATTCACTGGACGGCTCACTATTACAGTCGCTTCCCGTTGGCCGCGTTAACAATGTGGATGTACGCTACGATTCCGGCCGTTACTTTGATGACGCCGATATTGCTGTTGCCAGCAACCGCTCAGATAACAGTATCAGTGTTTTCTCCATTGCCCATAAAAACGGCGAGGTGCAGGAAGTTGCCCGTATCCCGACCACCCTGAGTGATGTCTATGGCTTGTGTCTGTATAAATCGCAAAATACTATCGATGTATTTATTAACGATACTGATGGCCGGTACCAGCGACACCGTCTGATGACAGATGGTGACAGCATCAGCGCTTCATTGATTGAGACATTCAGACTTCCCAGCCAACCTGAGGGTTGTGTCGCCGACGACGCCAGGCAAAGGCTTTACATGGGCGAGGAAAGTGCCGGCATCTGGCAAAAAGATCTTTCTCAGCCTAATGCTGAACCGGTTCGCGTGATAGACGTCAGCGATCCGGTAAAAGCTGATATTGAAGGGATGGCCTTTTTTGATGTAGATGAAGTCCGTTATTTACTGGTATCCAGTCAGGGGAACCACCGTTATGCACTTTACAAAACGGATAGCAGCCATGCTCTTGTAGGCACGTTTAGCATTGGTATCAACTGGGAAAAAGGCATCGATGGCGTGTCAGAAACTGACGGACTGGATGCAAGCAACCTGAACTTTGGCGAGCGCTTTCCTGAAGGGCTTGTGGTGGTTCAGGATGGGCACAATGTGATGCCCACCGAAAACCAGAACTTTAAGATTGTCGACGCTCGTCAGTTATCGAAGCACATCCGGGCGTTACTGCAATAAGACCGGCGTATCGTATCAGGCGACTGGTTAACTGGCCGCCTGATAGCCTGAACGTAATTGTACATCGATAGCTCTGAGTACGGCAGTGCGATTGATGGTTCCCAGAAGAACGCCATCATCATCCACAATGGGGTATACCCTCGGCTTTTCTTTAATCAGCGTCTGCGCCAGTTCGACTACCGACAAATACGGCTTGATGGTTAACGCGGGGGTTCGCATAATGTCTGACACCCTACACACTTGTTCACGGTAGTAACTCGACTCCACCATATTTTTAATACAGTCCTGTTCGGACAAAAAGCCAACGACTTTTCCTTTCTCATTGACTACCGGCCCTCCGGTTTGACCGCTTGAGAGCAGTGTCTCCACTGCTTCGGCCACCGGCATGTCTACCTTCAGTTTTACCGGATGGGTATTCATATAGTCACATACCTGCAACGATTTCATCTTGCCTCCCCGCGTAGCGCACGCTGATAGCCATTAAACGCCTCATTATTATTCACGGTTCACACTCACTGGTGTTTGCTACCGCTACGTTTAAGACTAGACGGAGTTACCCCATCCGGCTATTTTTTGGGTGAATATTTTATATCACGGATTAAGACGTTCACCCCACTCGCCATAAATGCCAATGGCAACATTTCCTTCGGTATCAATTTTAGCGCGGTACATCCCCTCAGAATTGAACGGCGTGGCGATGTTACCTTTGCTATCCACCGCAATAATACCGCCGTCACCACCCACTTCAGCGAGTACATCGTTGATAACGGTGTTGGCGGCTTCATCCAGTGACAGTCCCTGATATTTCACTCTGGAGCAGATGTCTGCAGCGACATGATAGCGAATAAAATACTCACCGTGCCCGGTGGCTGACACAGCGCAACTGGCATTGTCTGCCCAGGTACCAGCACCAATCACTGGTGAGTCTCCGATCCTGCCAAAGCGCTTTGCCGTCATGCCGCCGGTAGAAGTGCCTGCCACCAGGTTGCCTTCTGCGTCCAGTACCACTGCGCCCACTGTGCCAAACCGCTCGTTGCCCTGCTGTCCACCATGGGTGACTCCTGCCTTCTCCATTCGGGCTTTGGCGCGATCCAGCGCCTCTTTTCTGCGTGTGGTATCAAACAGTGAATTATCTACTGGCGTCATGCCTTGCAACTCAGCAAAGGTCTCTGCGCCTTTTCCCGACAGCATAACGTGAGGCGAATGGTTCATCACTGCGCTGGCTGCAGCAATGGGGCTGCGTATGGTTTTCACACCGGCCACCGCACCAGCGTTAAGCGTCCCGCCATGCATGATAGACGCATCCAGTTCGTGCTCACCATCGTAGGTGTATACCGCGCCAATACCAGCATTGAATAATGGCGACGTCTCCAGGATTTGAATGGTTTCAATCACTGCCTTTTCTCCTGGCTCACCCGCTTTGAGTAAGGTGTGACCGTGCCGGACGGCCTCTTCCAGTTTTGCCAGGTACGCAGCTTCCATTTCCGGCGTCATGTTTGCTTTTAATATTGTGCCCGCGCCACCATGAATCACGATGGCAACCGGCGCCTCTGTTTCTGCCTGAGTCAATGTGCTTACCGCCACCGCACAAGCAAAGGCACCAACTTTAATCCAGTTTTTCATATTATTTTTCTCGTTAATCAAACACGTGACACTACTGTACACATCTTATGTGAAAAAATCCGCGTCCCCTCAACGTAACATTTGGCAGCCTCATCCCATTGGTATTGGTCAGCAGGCAGTGTACACTTCGCCGACTAACGTAAAACCAAATAAGATACGTAAAGCGCTTATCATGACCGAACCCAGTATTCTCTGGCACGATTACGAGACATTCGGGACCAGCCCGCAAAAGGATCTGCCATGCCAGTTTGCCGCCATTCGCACCGACAGCGATCTTAATATCATTGGCAAACCAATAAACATCATGAGCCAGATTGCTAACGACTATCTGCCGCAGCCGGGGGCATGTCTGGTAACCGGAATCACCCCGCAACAAACGCTTCGCGACGGTATGATTGAGGCTGAGTTTTCACGTCAGGTGTTTGCCGCTATGAGTGAGCCCAACACATGCGTAGCTGGCTATAACAGTATTCGTTTTGATGATGAAGTCTCCCGATACCTGTTTTACCGAAATTTTTACGACCCCTATGCCCGCGAATGGCGAAATGGCAACAGCCGCTGGGATATTATCGACCTGGCGCGGGCTTGTTACGCCCTGCGACCCGATGGCATAAACTGGCCTACGCGGGAAGACGGTGCGCCTAGCTTCAAGCTGGAGCATTTAACACAGGCAAATGGCATTGCACACGGCGATGCGCATGATGCGCTGTCGGATGTGCATGCCACCATCGGCCTGGCAAAACTGATCAAAACGCACCAACCCAAATTATATGACTATGCGTTTTCACTTCGCAGCAAACAAAACGTGTTAAAGCAGTTTGATTTTTCACGGCCCTCTGTATTGTTGCACATATCTTCGCGCCTGCCCGCGCACCAGGGCTGCTGTACCTGGGTAATGCCAGTTGCGATGCATCCGAACAACCCCAACGCGGTTATTGTTATCGATCTGTCACGCGCGACAACGCTGCTCGAATCTGGCAACACGGAAGAGATCCGCCAGGCGCTCTACGCCCGGCAGGATGAGCTCGACGACCCGTCCGTAAGGCCGGGATTAAAGCTCATCCACATAAACCGTTCGCCATTCGTGACAACTGCCAAGGCGATGACAGAGGAAAACGCCGCAAGGCTGGGCCTTGATCGTGAACAATGTCTGGAAAATTTCAGGTTGCTAAGCCAGCGACAGGAGATACTGGACAAGGTAGTCGCTGTATTCGACGAGCCGCATGCTGACAGCCAGGATGACGCCGATCATGCTCTCTACAGTGGCGGTTTTCTTAACGACGAAGACCGGAGATGGTGTGAGACGGTACGTGAGGCAGAACCTTACCAACTTGCGGTGATGGCAGACAAAACCCATAACCCCAGACTGCGAACACTGTTGTTTCGCTATCGCGCCCGTAACTTTCCGCAGACGCTATCGCATGATGAAATGCAGCGCTGGCAGCATCACAGGCAGTATCGCCTTACCGATCCGGACTCGCCCGCTTCACTGACGATAGAGGCATTCCTGTTCTCGTTGGAAACGCTGGCTCAGGAAAATGTTGACGATCCGAACAAACAGGCAATCCTGCGAGCACTTTATCAATACGCTGAAAACCTTTGACGTCACGGTGTCACTGCCTTATAAAATAAAAGTTAAGGCAGTGATAAGCGTGCCGATATCTCTTATATAGACCGGCAATGGATGATGTAATGAAAGGCGTAACAGTCTCCTTCGATAATTCAAAAAACTATGTAGACCTGACCCTTAAACCGGCAGAGTTCGATAAAGAGCTGAACTCCAAAGCACTTTTTGACCGTGTCGCTGAAGGCGAATTTCAGTCGCTTTACATTTCCGAATCCACAATTAAGCAAGCCTGTGACAAGGCCAATCATTATTACAAGACCCAGGATCCTACCGAAGTCACCGAACGAGTTGGTGAACGCAGGAATGCTGAGGTAGAGTTTCGTATTCCTGAAGATGGAATGTCAGCGAGCTTGGTTCTTACCGCCCCTTACGGTGGAAAAATGCCATCTCCAACTGCAATAAAAAATCTCGCACTGAAAAATAAGATCCTTCGCGGCATTGGCATTAAGCGTATTCAGAATATGCTTATAGAAGCGAAGAAATCACCGCCAGGATCAGTAATAGAAGGCGTTATCGCCCAGGGACTCCCTCCCCGAGACGGAAAGTCATCACGTTTTGCACCGCTTGTTCCCAATGCGCTAGAACGAGTGTTACGGCCACAGAGCAGCGATGGTAGCCGGGTAGATATGCGTAATCTGGGTGAAGTTATCTGTGTAAAGGCAAACACAGAGGTATTGCGCAGAACCCCTCCCACTAAAGGGCGCAGTGGTTTTGATGTTCGCGGTAATGTGTTACCTGCAAAAGCCGGAGAATGGCTGCAGTTTAAAATGGGATCAGGCACGCGTGTCAGCGACCATGACGAAAACCTGCTCATATCTGCTATTGCTGGCATGCCCAAATACCAGGATGTCACTATGAATATTGACGACACCTTCATCTGTAGTGGCGTCAATGTGGGTTCAGGTCACGTAAACTATGACGGTGCCGTTTTGGTTAATGGCGATGTCACAGAAAAAATGATCATTAAGGCGGCTGGCGATGTCACGGTAAACGGCTTTGTCGAGTCTGCCAGGATTGAATCCGGCGGTGATATCATCATCACTGAAGGCGCCATGGGCAAAGTCAATGACAACCAGAGCGATTACAGCTGTCAGTTAATAGCCTCAGGCAACGTGCATGTGCAGCACGGCCAGGGCCTGGATATTCAATGCACAGGCAATATTACTGTGGGCAGGCAGCTGGCTTACAGTCGTCTACGCTGTGGTGGTGCGGTCATCGTCGGTCAAATTGATAATCCACAAGGGAATTTGTTTGCCTGTGATATCGTCAGCCAGTCAGCGATTGTTGCGGGCACCCTTGGTGCTGTCTCTGGCAGTACGCTTAAAGTTGATTTTTCACCTGGGTTTAATCTTATTATTGAGCGCAAAGACAATCTTGATGAACTGCTTAAACAGCTGCGGGAAAATAATCTGCGTCACAAAGAAAAAATTGATTACATTAAAACCAAAATAATTCCCAAAGAGATGCGGGATAAAGTCAATGAGGCGTTAGAGCTACTGAAAAATGAAGCCGCTTTGCTCAGCTGGATTGAAGATAAAGCGTTGGAGATGAAAGCGGCCAAAGACAATTATCAGAATGATATCAAGCTGGTAGCTAACAAAAGACTCTACGCAGGCGTAGCAGTGAAGCTGAACAACCGAAACTGGCGCTCAGAGCGTGAGTATGATCGCTCTCTGGTAAAATATGAGGCACACCAGTGGCATCACGAGCCACTAACATCCTGACGTCAATCACGCTGGGATTCTGTCAACCTCCTATCACGGTATGCCCATGGTTGTCTCATAAAGCCCGCTAAAGCCCTCTTAGCCTGGAGCAACTGCCAGGCTTTAAGAAAACCTTGCGTTGAAACACATACCGCTTATTCCGCAGTGCAGGCTACGCCGTAGCCTAATCGTTTTGACTGGTACAACGCTTTCGCCGTTCTGTCAAACCAGTCAGTAAAAGATTCGTTGTCTCTTAACACACCGATACCCACAGCAGTATTAGGCCGCCTTGGACCCAGCACGTCATTTTCTGTCATGGCTTTTAAAAGCCGTTGTGCAAGAACTTCAGCAGACGCAATATCGGTTTGCGGACACAACACCAAAAATTGCTCTCCACTCCAGCGTGCAACAACATCGACTTCTCTGACGGTGCTTAAACATACGTTTGCCACAGCCTTCAAAATATCCTCGGTATTTTGCGTACCGTATGTAGCATGTAACTCAGATAGATTATCGATTTCAGCGATGATCAGGCTGGGTGGTGTATGAAATCGCTGAAAACGGGAGACCTCTTCTTCCGCACGGTGCATTACATGATTGCGATTATAAAGCCCGGTCAGAGCATCGTGATTGGATAAAAACTCCAGTGTCCGGTTTTTCTCTAACAATGCCCCTTGCAGTGACTCAATTTCCTTATTCTTTTGTTTCAATTGCTGGGTATAGCTACCGACCACCCGCTTTCTCAATACAGTTCCAAACCCAACCAGGGCGATAACTAACACAATAAGGAAAGGAGTAAGCACGTCTGTATCGTCTACGCTTTTGACGTTACTCCAGCGTTTATAGATTTCCACTTTCTGATGCTCAGAAAATTTTCTTATTTGCTCATTCATCAATGGCAGCAACCTGCTGCTCATATCTTTTGTCACAGCAAAGCTCAGCGAGTCATATGGCTCGGCATACCCAACAATGACCAGATCATCAAGTTTCATGCTGTTAATATTCGAATACACACTCAACAGCGACCCGATCATCAAATCGAACTCGCCGCGAGACAGACGAACCAGACCGCGCGCCTCACTCTCCACAGTTTTCACCCTGACTTCGGGATAATTTCGAGCCAGATATTCTGCGTGCCGGTATCCTTCGACAATACCCACTAACTCATCCTGAACTGCCTGAAGTCCCTGTATCATCGCACTGCCTTTCTTGGCAACCAGTACATTCGGCGCTTCAAAATACGGCATTGAAAAATCCAGATATGTGGCACGTGAGGGGCTGGTGTTAAGCATCGTGAGCATCTGGCACTGGCCTTCCCGGACAAATGTAAGCGACTGTTCGAGAGAATCGGTTGGCACCAGGCTGAAGTCGAAATCCGTGCGCTTTTCAATCCTGTCGAGATAATCCCGGGAAATGCCGATATGCTCACCGTTCCTGAGCGCTTCATAAGGCGCCCAGTTGGGATCGATACAGTAATTGATGGTTTCTCCCTGTGCCGTGGCAAATACACTGATAACAAGCATGACAGGCAAAAACAAGAAACGAAAAAAACGTAACAAAATCAGATAACGCCTTGTGATTAATAGGAAAAATCGTTTACAGTATCTCGCCAATGAGAATAGTTTGCAACTAAACGCATCGTCGTTTTGCAAAAAGAGAGCAGACCCGGCCGGTACACTCGCCGGCCAATAATATAGCGACTATTATCAGGTTACTGCCTGTTTCTGTTGAAAAGCTGACTGCAAGTAAGTCTTCTGTTGAACAACGTCACGAAGACGGGTTACCGCGTCGGCAATATCACTGAAAGACAAGTAAAGCGGAGCAAAACCAATCCGCAGGATATCCGGCGCGCGGAAGTCCGCGATCACGCCTTCTGCTATCCAGGCCTGGCAAATGGCATATGCCTCCGGATGACGAAAGGCCAATTGACTGCCCCGCACGTCTACCGGAGGCGAAAAACTTTCCAACTGGGTGTCGAGTCCGCACGATTTCAGGCACTGACTGAACCATTCCATCAACGCGACGGACTTGTTCCTTATTTCACAAAGGTCGATCCCGTCAAAAACCTCGAGTGAGGCTTCCAGAATACTCATCCCCACGACACCCGGTGTGCCTGACAAGTTCTGTTTTATGCCGTCGGCGGGCTGATAATGCGGGTCAAAATTAAACGGACTGGCATGTCCCATCCAGCCACTGAGTGGCTGGATATACTGCTGCTGATGCCGACTCGCAACATAGATAAATGCCGGTGCGCCAGGGCCGCCGTTTAAGTACTTGTAAGTGCAGCCCACTGCAAAATCTGCCTCGCAGGCATCAAGCTCCACTTCAAACGCGCCGGCACTGTGGGCCAGATCCCAGACAACCAGGATCCCCTTATCATGTGCCGCTTTGGTAATAGCTTTCATATCCTGACGATACCCGGAGCGAAAATTCACCTGAGTGAGCATCAGTACCGCAATATCTTCATGTAAGGCATCAACAATATTTTGTTCATCAATAAACGTGAGCTTATGAGTGTCGCCAAGCTGGGCAATCAATCCTTCTGCCATGTAGATATCGGTGGGAAAGTTGTCTTTTGTCGTGGCAATGTATTGTCTGTCAGGACGCATTTTTAACGCAGCACTCAGCACTTTAAACAAATTCACAGATATGGAATCACAGCAAACCACCTGCCCTTCAGCTGCACCGACCAAATTGCCGATTTTATTGCCTACCCGTTGTGGTAGCCCAATCCAGTTATGTTGGTTCCACGACGTTATCAGACCGTTCCCCCATTGCTCACAAACTACAGTTTCTGCGCGCTGCTTCGCGGCCAGCGGCATCGCGCCAAGCGAATTGCCATCAAGGTAAATAACATTGTCCGGCAATGCGAACAGGGCTTTTTTATCGGCAAGCGGATCTTGCTTATCGAGCATGAGAGCGTGTTGCTTTATTTGCATAACTACAGCTTAACCTGTTTATAAAATTCATCGAACGCGACGGAACCTGGATAGAGCCAATCAAAATGACCTGCATCGTCAACCAGCACTTGCTTGCTTCGTGACAGTGAAGCGTGAGAGACAGGTACAATGGCGTCGGCCGTTCCCTGCATTAACACCACTTTGCCTTCCCACTTTCTGATAACCGGTTGTGCTTCCGCATACGCAGCAGGAATCTGCGCCGGCTCTCCCCCCATGAACGCAGAGGTAGCCTGCTGACAACTGTTGGTGCCCTGCGCGTAGCGGGTGATGTCGGTGATTGCCGCAAGGCCAATAATTTTATCTATTCGCAATGTGGCAGCTTCACCGGCTAACAATGCCAAATGACCACCTGCAGAGTGCCCTGCCACCACCACGTTCTGCGGATAACCTGTTGCGGTGAACCGGTCGTGAAGCGTGTTCAGCGCCGCGATAATATCATTTTTTGACCCGGGCCAGCCACCGCCCTCATCTCCGGTGCGACGGTACTCTACTCCAAACACTGTCAATCCGGCGGTTGCCAGATACGTCATCCAGCCTTTACTGTGGGCAATGTCATAGGCATTTAGCCAACAGCCTCCGTGTATAAACACCACAACAGTTTGCGTATCGCTAAGGGCGCCATACTGATAAATGACCTGCAATGGATCGTCACCATAGTGAAAAGACGCCTCCGCCTTACTGACGGGCAACTCCAGTAATGCCCGGTAAGGCACATTATGTGCAATGGTTTCCTCGCTACGCCCCGGCATTGACACAACCATGAGCAGAAAGCCCAGAATTATCAGAGGTAGTCCCCCGTTAATTACCCGCATTTACGATACACTCCAAAAAAAATGGCACCTGATTAAGGTGCCATTGTGCGTAAAAAAAAGCGTTGTGCCTAGCGTTGTTACAGCATTTCTACTGCCAGCGCGACTCCTTCACCGCCGCCGATACACAGCGTGGCTATTCCTTTCTTTTTACCTTCATTTTTTAATGCATGCAGTAAAGTGACCAGAATACGAGCGCCCGATGCGCCTATGGGATGGCCAAGCGCGCATGCTCCGCCGTGGATGTTTACCTTGCTTTCATCAAGACCCAGTTTGCGAATTGCCAGCATGGTGACCATAGCAAAAGCTTCGTTGATCTCGAACAAATCGACCTCATCTTTTGACCAACCTGCTTTTTCCAGGACTTTTTCTACAGCGCCAACTGGCGCGACGGTAAAATCTTCCGGTTTGATTGAATTGGTTGCATGAGCAACGACTTTTGCCAGGGGGGTCATCCCCATAGCCGCCGCTTTAGATTCACTCATTACCAATAAGGCTGCTGCACCATCCGAAATGGAACTGGAGTTGGCGGCCGTGACGGTACCGTCCTTTTTAAAGGCAGGACGCAGACTGGGAATTTTATCCGGGCGTGCAGATCCTGGCCCTTCGTCAGTATCCACCACCACATCCCCTTTTCTTGAGGACACAGTAACCGACACGATCTCATTATTAAATGCACCACTGTTAATCGCTTCATTCGCTTTGGAAAGAGAGCTAAGCGCAAATTCATCCATCTGCCCACGGGTGATACCTTCATCATCGGCCGTGTCCTGGGCGAAGCAGCCCATGGCTTTGCCGTCGTAAGCATTCTCCAGCCCGTCCAGCATCATATGATCCAGAACCTGACCGTGGCCCATACGGTAGCCTGTACGTGCTTTGGGTAACATGTAAGGCGCATTACTCATGCTCTCCATACCGCCTGCAACCACTACCTCGGCACTGCCCGCCTTAATTAAGTCGTGCGCTAACATGACGGCTTTGAGGCCTGAACCGCACACTTTATTAATCGTCGTGACGCCTGCACTTAACGGCAATTCGGCCTTTAAGGATGCCTGACGTGCTGGCGACTGACCCAATCCGGCCGGTAATACGCACCCCATGATGACTTCATCAACATTCGACACGTCAAACTCTTCGCATGCTGCCTTAATGGCAACCGCACCTAACTCCGTTGCGGGAACAGCAGACAAACTGCCGTTAAATCCGCCCATGGGCGTGCGCTTTGCAGCGACTATTACTACCGATTCGTTACTCATAATGTGTAAGCCTCTGTTCACTGTATTCTCGGGATACCGCTGTTCTTAGCGTACTGCGCGTATACAAAATTAAACACAATACTTTGGTGGTAAATACACCATTCCGCCGTCATGGATTGACGTTAGCAAAATGTTACTTTACCTTTACGTAAATTGTAATTAACGTTAACGTAAACCTGAAGACATTGCGTGTCAACGCTTCTCTGGCTTTTTGCCAGTAAGCGCACGTAAACCGGGTAACGACTGGGTGTACATCACAAGGTATGTGAAATGACCGACCATAACAATGAATCAACCTATACCATCGGCGAACTGGCCCGTGAGTTTGATATCACGCCGCGCTCCATCCGTTTTTACGAGGAGCAGGGGCTAATGAGTCCCAAACGTACCGGCCAGAACCGAATTTACTGTAACAAAGACAGGGTAAGGTTAAAGCTTATTTTACGTGGTAAGAGGTTGGGCTTCTCTCTGGCAGAGGTCAAAACCCTGTTTGAGCTGTATGACACCCACAACAATTCCGCCGCCCAGCTGGAAACCATGCTGGAACTAACCGAACAAAAGCGGGCAGTACTTCATCAACAACTTGAAGATATCCAAATGCTGATGAACGAGTTAGATGAAGTTGAAGCCCGATGCCGCGAAGAACTGGCAGAGATCAAAAAAGGAAAACTTGCATGAACACTCCCTACCCTACACTGAACTTCGGCCTTGGCGAAGACATCGATATGCTGCGCGATCACGTTTATCAGTTCGCGCAAAATGAAATAGCTCCACTGGCAGAAAAAGCGGATGAAGCGAACAGCTTCCCTAATGAACTGTGGCCTAAACTTGGCGAAATGGGTTTGCTTGGCGTGACCGTATCAGAACAATACGGTGGTTCAGATATGGGCTACCTGGCGCATACCGTGGCAATGGAAGAAGTCAGCCGCGCCTCTGCCGGTATTGGCCTGAGCTATGGTGCACACTCAAACTTGTGCGTAAATCAGATTTACCGCAATGGTACTGACGCCCAGCGCGAAAAATATTTGCCTAAACTGGTCAGTGGCGAACACATTGGTGCGCTGGCTATGAGTGAGCCAAACGCAGGATCTGATGTTGTCAGCATGAAGCTGAAAGCCGAAAAGCGTGGTGACAAGTACATCCTCAATGGCAACAAAATGTGGATCACCAACGGTCCGGATGCGCATACGTTCGTTATTTATGCGAAGACCGATGTAGCTGCCGGCCCTAAAGGCATTACGGCATTCATCGTAGAACGTGACTATCCGGGTTTCAGCCGCGCGCAAAAACTCGACAAGCTGGGTATGCGCTCCTCTAATACCTGTGAACTGGTGTTTGAAGACTGTGAAGTGCCTGAGAAAAATATACTTGGTGGCGTCGGTGCAGGTGTGAAAGTCCTGATGAGCGGCCTCGATTATGAGCGTCTGGTGCTGTCAGGTGGTCCGCTGGGCATTATGCAGGCCTGTATGGATGTGGTGGTGCCCTATATTCACGACCGCGAGCAGTTTGGCCAGTCGATTGGTCAGTTCCAGCTGGTACAGGGCAAAGTGGCAGACATGTACACCCAAATGAACGCCGCACGCGCTTATGTATATGCCGTAGCGAAGTCGTGCGACCGCGGTGAAACTACCCGTAAAGATGCCGCTGGTGCGATTTTATACTCAGCAGAACTGGCAACAAAAATGGCACTTGATGCTATTCAGTTGTTAGGTGGAAACGGCTATATCAACGAGTACCCCACTGGCCGTCTTTTACGAGACGCCAAACTGTATGAAATTGGTGCAGGCACGTCGGAGATTCGCCGAATGTTGATCGGCCGCGAGCTATTCAAAGAATCAGAATAACCATTACGAGTTAACACACTGGCTGCCGCGCCGGGTACTTACCTCCGCGGCATGTTTTCAGGATACACAGGAGGGTGTATGCCCGTCTTACGTACGCAAATAAACAATAAATCCGAGGCGTTTGCCGAAAACGCCAAGCATATGCAGGCGCAGGTAGATGACCTGTTCGAAAAAATTGCGCAGATTAAATTGGGTGGTGGTGAGAAAGCGGCTGCACGCCACGAGTCACGCGGTAAGTTGCTGCCCAGAGACAGGGTAAACGCGTTACTGGATGATGGTTCACCGTTTCTGGAAATTGGACAGCTCGCAGGCTGGGAAGTGTATGACGATTACGTACCCGCAGCGGGCGTGATTGCCGGTATCGGTCGGGTATGCGGCGTTGAGTGTATGATTGTGGCTAACGATGCGACGGTAAAAGGCGGCACTTACTACCCATTGACGGTGAAAAAGCACCTGCGAGCACAAACGATTGCTGACGAAAACAATTTACCGTGTATTTATCTGGTAGACTCTGGCGGTGCAAACCTGCCCCGTCAGGATGATGTTTTTCCTGATAAGGACCATTTTGGCCGTATCTTCTTTAACCAAGCCAATATGTCTGCTAAAAACATCCCTCAAATTGCCGTCGTCATGGGTTCATGTACCGCTGGCGGTGCTTACGTGCCCGCGATGGCCGATGAAAGCATCATCGTTAAAGAGCAAGGCACTATCTTCCTGGGCGGCCCACCGCTGGTAAAAGCGGCGACCGGCGAGGTAGTTTCAGCGGAAGAGCTTGGCGGTGGTGATGTCCATACCCGCACATCGGGTGTTGCAGACCAACTCGCCAATAACGATCATCATGCATTGAAGCTGGCGCGTGACTCGGTATCACGCCTCAATCGCACCAAGCATGTCGATTTGGATGTTCGCCCGGTGGTTGAGCCCCTTTATGATGCCAAAGACATTTACGGCATCGTGCCTAAAGACACACGTAAGACCTTCGATGTACGAGAGATTATCGCACGGGTTGTCGATGGCTCTGAATTCGACGAATTTAAACCGCTTTACGGCACAACACTGGTATGCGGATTTGCACGTATCTTCGGCTATCCTGTAGGCATCGTTGCCAATAATGGCATTCTTTTCGGCGAAAGCGCACTCAAAGGAGCACATTTTATTGAGCTGTGCGCCATGCGAAAAATCCCCTTGGTGTTCTTACAGAATATTACTGGCTTTATGGTGGGTAAACAGTACGAGGCTGGCGGCATTGCCAAGCACGGCGCCAAAATGGTAACCGCCGTCGCCTGTGCAAAAGTTCCGAAATTAACCGTTCTCATTGGTGGTAGCTTCGGTGCCGGAAACTATGGCATGTGCGGACGCGCCTACGATCCCCGCTTTTTGTTTATGTGGCCTAACGCACGTATTTCCGTGATGGGTGGTGAACAGGCAGCCGGCGTTCTGGCTCAGGTAAAGCGGGACCAGAAAGACCGCGCAGGCGAAAGCTGGAGTAAAGAGGAAGAAGCGGCGTTTAAGCAACCGATTGTTGATACCTACGAAACGCAGGGTCACCCCTACTACGCTTCAGCCCGCTTATGGGACGATGGCGTTATCGATCCTGCCGATACCCGCATGGTTCTGGGACTCTCACTTTCAGCAGCACTGAATAAACCGATCGAGGATACCCGTTTCGGTATCTTCCGCATGTAAGGACAGGACAGAATATTATGACTACTGACAATCAGGCGATTCATTATCAGGTTGATGAACGAGGCGTTGCTTTTGTCACGCTGACCCGTCCCGAAAAACACAATGCCTTCGACGATGACATGATCGCAGGCCTTACCCGCTACTTCAGGCAGGCCGGTGACGACAGTAATGTGCGTGTACTGGTTCTGCAGGCTGAAGGAAAAAGCTTTAGTGCCGGTGGCGATCTGCGCTGGATGCAGCGCATGGCTGAGTATTCTTACGAGGAAAATCATGCTGACGCCATGAGCCTTGCCACTATGCTTCACACCCTGAACACGTTACCTAAACCGACTATCGCTCGGGTACAGGGCGCCGCATTTGGCGGTGCAGTAGGCTTAATTGCCTGTTGCGATATGGCTATTGGCAGCAAACTCAGCAAGTTTTGCTTAAGCGAAGTAAAAATTGGCCTTATTCCTGCCACTATCAGTCCATATGTAATTGAGGCTATGGGCCCGCGTGTTTGCCGCCGTTACTTTCAGACAGCAGAAGTCTTTTCGGCACGTCGTGCGCGTCGACTCGGGCTATTAAGTGAAACGGTTACCGAGGAAGAGTTGGATTCAACAGTGAACGATTTGATCACTCAGCTTTTGACCAATGGCCCGCTAGCGGTAGGACAGGCGAAAGCCCTGATCCGGAATGTTGCCTACCGTCCGGTAGATGACAAGCTTATGCAGGAAACCAGCAAAATGATTGCCAATATCCGGGTTTCAGAGGAAGGTCAGGAAGGCTTACATGCGTTTTTAGAAAAACGTCCGGCGAAGTGGCAGGAGTAAAATAATGATACGTAAAATCCTAATTGCGAATCGGGGTGAAATTGCCTGTCGTGTGATTAAAACAGCGCGACGCCTGGGCATCGCAACAGTGGCAGTTTACTCTGATGCCGATGCCAATGCGCTGCACGTGAAAATGGCTGATGAGTCTATTCATGTTGGCGCTGCCCCATCAAAAGACAGCTACCTGGTAGCCTCGCGCATTATTGACGCGGCTAAAAAACTTGGCGTAGATGCTATCCATCCCGGATACGGTTTTCTGTCTGAAAACGCAGCGTTTGCCAATGCCTGCGCCGACAACGACATTATTTTTATCGGTCCACCGGCCTCTGCCATTGAAGCGATGGGCTCGAAGTCGGCCGCAAAGAATATCATGGAAGATGCCGGTGTGCCGCTGGTGCCCGGCTATCACGGTAACGATCAGGCGCGCGAAACATTAAAGCAGGCCGCTGATGATATGGGCTACCCGGTATTACTGAAGGCTGCCGCTGGTGGCGGTGGTAAAGGCATGCGTCAGGTATGGAACGACAGTGAATTCAATGATGCACTGGACGCTGCGAAGCGTGAGGCCATGGCCAGCTTTGGCGATGACATCATGCTGGTTGAGAAGTACCTGACCCAGCCTCGTCACGTGGAAATTCAGGTATTCTGTGATTCCAAAGGCAACGGCGTCTATCTGTTCGAGCGAGATTGTTCAGTGCAGCGTCGCCATCAGAAGGTCATTGAAGAAGCCCCTGCCCCGGGCATGACCGACGCACTTCGCGCCACCATGGGTGAAGCTGCGATCAAAGCCGCTCAGGCCATTGATTATGTTGGCGCGGGTACGGTGGAGTTCCTGCTGGATGCCGATGGTTCGTTCTATTTTATGGAAATGAACACCCGTCTGCAGGTTGAACACCCGGTGACAGAAATGATCACTGGCGAAGATTTAGTGGAGTGGCAAATTCGTATTGCTGAAGGTAATGCCCTTCCCAAAGCGCAGCAGGATTTAACCATCAATGGACACGCCTTCGAGGCCCGCATTTATGCGGAAGACCCTGACAATGACTTTCTTCCTGCCACTGGCACACTGACCCTGCTGCAACCGCCACAGGAAGACAAGCATATTCGCGTCGATACCGGCGTGGTTGAGGGCGATGAGGTGTCAGTCTACTACGACCCGATGATAGCAAAACTGGTGGTGTGGAGTGAGAACCGTGATACAGCGCTGGAAAGATTACTAAAGGCGCTACGTGAATATCACGTTAATGGTGTGACCACGAACATTGAATTTCTGTACAACGTCGCAGCCAATAAGGCATTTCGCGATGCTGAACTGACAACCACGTTTATTGAAAAGCACCAGGAAACCTTATTCAGCGCGAAGGGCGAACTAAATATTGACCGACTGCCTGTGATGTCGTTACTGGTTTTGCTTTCCAAACAGCAGAGCATAGCCGTTTCATCCGGTGATACAACGTCACCATGGGCCCAGCCAACTGCATGGCGCGCCAACGAGGCGCACACCCAATCACTGGCGTTACGGTATGGCGACAAAGACTTCAATGTTGTGATTGAGACCCTTGCCGCCGCACACAGTGGCTCGCCGCACTGGAAGGTCAGCAGTGGCGATCTCAGTTGGACAGTGACGGGGCACCTTGAGGGTAACACTCTGCATGCGCATATTGACGGACACCGCCAACGTTTCTCGTGGTCTGAAGAAGACGCCCAGTTT